>NZ_FOBL01000071.1 GCF_900109825.1 Alkalibacterium putridalgicola
AACCTGAATAATTCATAGTACCTTGTCAGAACAGGCATTTATCCCGCTTTGATAAGGTTTATCACTCTATTCCTTCTTCACCCGTTGGGTGAAGAAAAAAATATACAAAAAGAGCACACTCTATGTTATTGTAAAGTCGACGAAAACAACAAAAACAAGAGGTGTGCTCAATGTCAACTTTACAAGAAAAGCAACTACAATTCAATCCCCATTTGGTTATGTCAAACGATGGCGGTCAATTATCCAATGATTCCGGTCTCCTTTTACTCTTTGAATTTTTTCATAAGATCAAGTTCAAAGAGCTGGTTAACGAGTTATTGCATATTGACGATTCAAGAAACTATTGTACACATGACTATATTGATTTATTTATGCAGGTTCTTGTGCAGTTAATAGCCGGTTACTCAACGGATTCTTCAGCCAATTGGCTACGTCACGATCCAGTTTTTCAGCAGGGGCTAAATAAAACGACCTTAGGTTCACAGTCGATGGTTTCTCGTTTTATTCATCAACTGTCGGAGGAGAATATCGTTCAACTTCAATCAATTGCCAAGGCATTGACCACTATCTATATCGGCCAAAAAAATACACAGCATATGATCATTGACGTGGATTCTACTCACTCAGACACCTTCGGAAAACAAGAACAGACTGATTTCAATACTCACTACGGAACAACGGGTTATCATCCCTTAGTGGCTTTTGATGGACTGACTGGTCTGTTTCTGGGTGCCGAACTTCGTCCGGGCAATGTGTACACGTCTAACAATGCAGAAGTCTTTTTAGCAGACATCATCTCTCAACACAAACAGCACTCATGTGATATGTTTTTAACTGTCCGAGGGGACAGTGGCTTTGCCAAACCTGAGATCTATGAGTTATGCGAGCAAGAAAAAGTGAAGTATATTATTCGTTTAAAAGTCAATGCACGACTGAAGAACATGGCTCAACAAAAGGTCCTTTACGGACCAGATACAGACTTTACACATAAAGAATCACAGTATTTCAAGATTGATTATCAAGCTAAATCTTGGGAA
>NZ_FOBL01000070.1 GCF_900109825.1 Alkalibacterium putridalgicola
ATTCGCCTTTAGTTGAAATGAAAGCCGCTAAGGTTGCCTCCGATGGTGTGTATCGTAAGGCAGCTGACGCCATTAACCTCTTAACTCCGCTTCAGGTAAGCCATACAACGGTTCATAAGATGGTTCAAAAAACAGGCGAGAAAGTTCAAAAATGGACAGATGAAGCTCCGAGTCATATTGAAACACCTCAAAAAGAAAAAAAGAAAGTGCCTGTGTTATTTATTGAAGGAGACGGGTTATTACTAAAAGGAAGAGGCGAAAAAAACCCTGAGCTTCATCGTGTTCAATTTCATGAAGGTGTGACGTACGTAGGAAAACAAAAGCGACCAGTCCTTATCGAATCCCAGGTTTTTGAAAGTACAGTATCTAGTAAAGAAGCCTTTAAACGAGCTGGGCGGTGGTTAGAAGCGACGTATGATATTCGGGAAACGATAGTCGTATCCAACAGTGATGGCGGCAGCGGGTATGAAAAAGATAAATTTGAACAGATTATTGGAAAATGCAAAAAACATGAACACTTTAGAGATCCCTATCACATGAATGAAAAAATAAACCAACGGTTAAGTTTTGATAAGCCTATGATTTTTGAAATGAAAAAAGCTGTGAGTGCCTATGATAAAGAGCGTGTACTTAGCGTATTGGCGACGACAGAGAGTCGAATAGAAGATGAGGAGAAAAGAGCTGATAACATAGAACACCTCCGTCTATTAGGGGCTTATTTAGACCGCAATTGGGAAAGTATTCGTCCATTGAAAATGCGAGACTTACCTGTAAGAAATGGGATAGGTATTTGTGAAAGTAATCATCGTCCCTATAGTTATCGTATGAAACGTCAAGGGCGTGGATTTTCAGCCAAAGGAGCTGGAAACTTAGCTTCAATTATTTCAGCTCGTAAAAACGGAACGCTTTTAGAAGCTTTAAGAGCCGAACTACCTGCATTTGAACAAACCATTGTCCCTGAATTTAAAGGCGCTGTTAGAGCTGTTTTGAAAAAGATTAATCGTCCTTCTATAGGCGTTAAAATGGGAGAAATAGCTAATTATAGTTCCACATCAAGTCCAATGGGACAACTGAAGAAAATGTTTGGGTAATGAAACACACAGAATGAGCCATTTTAATATTAAAATTGAAGAGTTACCATCTCTAGAAAAAAAAGTTTCCGCCAAAGTCTTGACACATA
>NZ_FOBL01000069.1 GCF_900109825.1 Alkalibacterium putridalgicola
TTGTATATTATATTTAGGGTTTTAACCTTCCGGTTTTTACTGGATAACCCTATGAACCTCTTTTCGATTACCTCATCTCATTAGATATGAGATAATTAGTTTATTGGATTGAGAGGTTAGCCGTTTACTCCTTGAGTCCTTGAACTCGTAATCGAAAGACTGGTTCCTCTCTCTGATAAGCTGATTGCGAATGAGTTAGATGTTGAAAGCTTCGTGCTTTACTCCGTATCTATAACAAGGTAGTGACGCTTTTCAGACGAGTGGCTGTTCAATCCAAAATTAAATGAAGAAGGTGTCGTTATGTTCTTCTTAGGCATTGATATTGGTAAACGAAGCCATGTAGCCTCAGTTATGAATGAAGAAGGAAAAGTGATACTAAAAGGCTTTTCATTCCCCAATTCAACTGAAGGTGGAGAAAAACTTCTCCAAAAAATCATCTCTTTATCTCCGATTGATCAGTATAAAGTCGGAATGGAAGCAACGGGCCATTACTGGCTATCTCTTTTCTCCTTTTTGGATGAGCACGACTTTCTAATTCACGTCATTAACCCGATTCAGACCGATGGTTGGCGGAAAGGAACGGAAATTCGCAAACGAAAAAACGATATTATTGATTCTGTCTTGATCGCTGATTTAATGCGCTACGGAACCTTTGTAGAAACGTCTTTATCCGATGAAAACATCTTTTCGTTGAAACAACTCTCTCGCTACCGAACCTATCTTGTGGGCACCGCTAGTGACTTCAAACGAAAAATCATTGCGGTATTGGACCAAGTTTTTCCTGAATACGATACACTTTTTAGTAAAGTGGGTATTTTTGGCAAAGCCTCAAAGGAAGTTTTGTTAGAACTGAGTTCTCCTGATGCCATCAACCATATTTCTGCGGGTACCCTAGCTGATTTATTGGGGGAAGCCAGTAGAAATCGCCTGGGTATGAAGAAAGCTGAAGAACTAAAAACCGCTGCCTCACACTCCTTTGGAGTTAAATTCGCCCAGGAAACATTCACCTTTCAATTGCGTTCAATGATTGAACAGTTAAAATTTCTTGAAAAGCAAATAACCGATACAGAAAAAGAAATTAAAAAGATCATGGATGATATTGATTCTGTGATTGAAACAATCCCGGGTATCGGTCCTATTAACGGTGCGACGATACTAGGAGAAATCGGTGATATAAACAAATTCTCCTCACCAGCTAAACTAGTTGCCTATGCCGGTATTGATGCTTCTGTCACCCAATCGGGTGAGTTTGAAGGGACACACAACGTCATGAGTAAACGGGGCTCTCCATATTTAAGAAAAGCCTTATTCTCCGCTGCACTAGTAGCCTCAAGACACGATCCTGTATTAAAAGCATTTTACGAAAAGAAAATATCCGAAGGTAAACACCACCTTACAGCTCTGGGCGCTGTGTCACGCAAACTCTGTTACATTATTTACGCTATTTTAAAAAAGAATGAACCATACGAAGTGCGTTTGAAATAATTTCAAAAATGACGCTTGCTTAAGTTTATTTGATGCGCCCTTAAATTCCAAAATAGACTGTAGAAATATTAGGTTTTATTGCTTGACTTTATATAGTTAGTCTTTCT
>NZ_FOBL01000068.1 GCF_900109825.1 Alkalibacterium putridalgicola
ATTGGCTTTATCGGTGCCCGACTTTATTACGTTTTATTCAAATGGGACTACTATATACAGAATCCGAGTGAAATCATCGCAATCTGGAATGGTGGGATTGCCATTTACGGAGGATTGATTGCAGGAGGACTAACTGTATATGTACTTACCAAGAAAAAAGGGGTTTCTATTTGGCTGCTGTTAGACATACTGGCGCCTAGCGTATTGTTGGCACAATCCATTGGTCGTTGGGGAAATTTTATTAATCAAGAGGCACATGGCGGTCCGGTTACCAGACAATTTTTAGAAAACCTATACTTGCCAGAATTTATTATTAATCAAATGAATATCAATGGAACCTATTATCACCCGACCTTTCTTTATGAGTCTTTGTGGAGCTTGTCTGGGTTCGTATTGCTGCTTCTTTTGCGGAACAAAAACCAATTGCTTCGTCAAGGAGAAGTGGCCCTCAGCTATGTCATCTGGTATTCAGCCGGAAGATTTTTCATTGAAGGTATGCGGACAGACAGCTTATGGATAGGAAATGTCATACGAGTTTCACAAGGTTTGTCCCTCATTTTGTTTGTAGCAGCAATTGGAGTTTGGATGTATCGCAGATATTATAGTTACCCACCCGCACCTTACTATAGGGTAAACTTAATCTTCACAAAGCAGTTAATTACGAGGAGGTAAAAATATGCTAGACAGATGGCAGTTAATTAACAGAGAGACCGACAAAGTGGAAATGGAAGGAACATTGCAAGAGATTCTGGAAGAATTGGATGTGTCCTCTCCTGAAGAGATTTCAGATCAATACACACTAACGAAACCTCAAAATCACTCCACAGGAGATCATGAAAAAAGAAGAGCCAATGAATAAAGACCTTTTTAGGTTAAACGCAAAAGCTGAATCAGAAAAAGTTTACGACTTTTTGATTCAGCTTTTTTGTCGATTATGAGTGTACCCAAAATAGACATGAGCAAGACATTGTCTTTTCGCTTTTTTTAGTGTAGATTATAAATGTCTATTAAATGCACTAAGAAAAGGAGTGAAGAGGTTGAAAGTAGGCTATGCACGTGTATCTACCACTGACCAAAATTTAGACCGACAAATGGAAGCCTTGGAAAGAGCAGGAACAGAGAAAATCTTTCAAGAAAAAATGTCCGGAAAAAGTATGACCGAACGATTGGAGCTACAAAAAGCACTTCAGTTCCTGCGTGAGAAAGATATTCTGATTGTAGAGTCTTTAGATCGGTTGGGACGGAACTACGATGATATTGTCCAAATGGTTCAGAAGCTAGATCAAAAAGAAATCGGGTTAATTGTTTTAAATCTGCCTATTCTAAACCAAGAAATGGGTGACCCAAATCTTCAAAAGTTGATTCGAAACATGATTGTGCAGTTATTGTCTTGGACGGCTCAGAATGAGCGGGAGGAGATTAAACGGAAGCAGCGACAAGGAATCGAAATAGCTAAACGAAAAGGACATTATAAAGGTCGGCCAGTAAAGTATTCCGCCACTGCAAAGAACCCAAAAGATCGTATGACATACCAAGTAATCGTGAATAAACTGAAGAAGGAAGAACCGATTAAACAGATTGCGGAAGACACGGGAGTAACAAGGGATACGGTGTACCGCATTAAGAGTGAACTTCTTTTTTAATAGACTCTTCCATTCCAGAGTCTATTATGAAGCGAAAATGGAAGTCCATGTAACAAACAAGGAAATTAAACTGCTTAATTAAGTTGGATAAAGAGAATAAAATAATTACGATTATTAAACTCGAAGGTTAAAATTTAGATTTTATAATATTTTAATATCAAAAGAGAGGTCCTTAAATATGAGACTTAATAAGTATAAGCTCAATGAAGATTTTGACATTCTTGCTATCTGGTATAAAGAAGATCAGGAAATCAAAAATGGAATTAAAGGTGTTTTGCACTATAGAAATCATTCTATTACTCTTGAATTGTTTGATTCTTTTGATGATGGGTTTAAGTATGAATCTCAACATTTGAATCGCATTTATGGTTTTTCTCAAGATGGAAAATTGTTAGCTTTAAACGGCTGTGATAAAACTCATGGGAAAGAAAGTTTTCCTGGTTTCGGTATTGATTCATACTCTGTAAATGATTTTTATATGTTTGAAGTAGATCTTAATAAACAATAAGATTGCTCCGCAATCTAAACCAGGACAGAAAAATCTTTTTATTTTATAATGGTCTCAGGAAACACCAATCCGACTTCT
>NZ_FOBL01000067.1 GCF_900109825.1 Alkalibacterium putridalgicola
TTGGCGCAGTAGCTCAGTTGGTAGAGCAACGGATTGAAGCTCCGTGTGTCGGCAGTTCGACTCTGTCCTGCGCCATTCAACTTAATATTCTGGAGGGATAGCGAAGTGGCCAAACGCAGCGGACTGTAAATCCGTTCCTTCGGGTTCGTAGGTTCAAATCCTACTCCCTCCATTAGTTAGGGGTATAGTTTAATGGTAAAACTATGGTCTCCAAAACCATCGATGTGGGTTCGATTCCTACTACCCCTGTTTCAATAAATTGAATAATGAATACTTTAGTTATTTGTGCTATACTATTTATTGGAAATGGTAATATGGCGACTGTGGCGAAGTGGTTAACGCACCGGGTTGTGGTCTCGGCATGCGTGGGTTCGAACCCCATCAGTCGCCCTTTTATTGGGCTATAGCCAAGCGGTAAGGCAGCAGGTTTTGATCCTGTCATTCCTAGGTTCGAATCCTAGTAGCCCAGTTAAATTTAATAATGGCGGTATAGCCAAGTGGTAAGGCAGAGGTCTGCAAAACCTTCATCACCGGTTCAAATCCGGTTACCGCCTTATCTTCATTTGAAATAATGCCGGCGTGGCGGAATTGGTAGACGCGCTGGACTCAAAATCCAGTGCCCATTAGGGCGTGCCGGTTCGACTCCGGCCGCCGGTATAAATCACGAAAAAGCTGATATGTCTCTTTATAGAGATGTATCAGCTTTTTGTTGTTCCTGGAAGTGTCAGTTGGATGAGGGTATGATGCCTATGACTAAAAGAGTCATATTTGATTATGGTAAAATCGTTATGTGAGGAGCAGACGACAACAGGTTAGTATTGAAGACTGGATAGTACCTTTATCACGAAAACAGGAAAAGTTGTTCCTCTGCGGGGTGGTAATGTTCTTCTGTTTAGTGATCGGTAAGCTAACAGGTGACTAAATCAATAAGATCATGGTTAGTAAATGAAAGGCGATGGGAGACCAAGATGTTCCCCGGGATAAGCGCAGCGTTCCGTAACTGTATTTTGATATTGAAAAGTGGATAAACGAGTTATGATGGGCGCCTCTAGCTGGTGCGTTAAAGCAAGATCCTTATATGCAAATAGCCTTTTATTGTAATAGAGGAACTGTACTGTGACGATGCGAATGATGTCAGATCATACTGGAACATCCATTAGATGAGTAAAAAAAGTCTGTAAATATGTATAGATCAAGAAGTGTGGCTTAAGCCAAGTAGGAGTAAAAGAGAAGTTAGTGCTGTGGATAAAAGAAGTGAAATGTACCGGAAAACTTGAAAGGAGATCATGGAATGAAGATTGTAGCAGTGCTGGGGGATTTTTATCATAAGGAATCTCTGTTGAAAAACGCTCTTTCTGATGCTGTCAGAGAAATAGAGGGTATTGAATTAGTGTATGCCAGTCGTCTGGAGCTAGTGGATAAGTTAAGAGAAAAACCGGACTTGGTGATAGTAGCCTCAGAGAACAGGCTGGATCCAGAAAGAGATCCAGAGTAGAAATGGTTAACTGAATCTGTAGAGCGTCAAATCATCGACTATGTAAAACAAGGCGGAAACTGGTTCGCCTGGCATTCAGGTCTGGCAGGGTATGAAGAAAATAAGGGTTATGTCAGTATGCTGGGTGGATGTTTCACACATCACCCTGATGATCATCTAAAGGTAAGATATGACTATAAAAACGATCACGTATTAAGTCATGAAAAAGCGTCGTTTGCTATAATGGACGAACATTATTTTATTGAAAGGGTCGAGAAGAATACTTATTTTTTAGAATCTCTATCAACCTATGGGGTTTCCGACGCAGGCTTGATGAACGTATCTGTACAAAGAGACCTAAGTACTGTTATTAGATGGTTTAAATAAGGTGAAGAACCTTCTATAGTAACTAGGCACGAACATGAAAGAGTGTATCGTTATATCTCGTGATCATGATATATGGAAGAATTTTAATGGAGAATTGTTGACAAGTGGGTGTTTTAGCCTGTACAAGGAATACATCAGAATAAAAAATCAATAAAATAGAATAAAAGCATTGACGTGTAAAGCAAATACTGGTATAGTTATTAGTGTTGCTGATTTAAAGCGACGCAGTGCTTTTTAGATCGTCAGATCACTCAGTCAAATGAGCGAAAAAGAATTTCGAAAAGTTCTTGACAACGAAAACGAAAGCCTGTAATATTATATGAGTTGACACGAAACATCGTCAACGTCTGAACGAAAGAGATCTTTGAAAACTGAACAAAGTAAAACAACCAAATGTGCAGGGGTCTTCGATCCGATTTATCGGATCAGGACAACACAAACGAGTTAACATGTTTAACTCACAATATTTAAATTGAGCTATATCAAACAACCAAAATGAGAGTTTGATCCTGGCTCAGGACGAACGCTGGCGGCATGCCTAATACATGCAAGTCGAACGATGAAGCACTCTGCTTGCAGAGCGCGGAAGAGTGGCGAACGGGTGAGTAACACGTGGGGAACCTGCCCATAAGAGGGGGATAACATCCGGAAACGGGTGCTAATACCGCATAGGTGATCATAGCGCATGCTTAGATCA
>NZ_FOBL01000066.1 GCF_900109825.1 Alkalibacterium putridalgicola
GAAGGGCTCATATACTGCTCTTTTGTGACCTTCGTAGCTCCGGTTGATTCTCGAAGGGCACATATACATCCTTTTTGTGACCTTCGCAGCTCTTGCCGATTCATGAAGGGCACACAAACTGACTTTCCGTTACCTCCGGACACCTTTCCCCCTCGTGAAAGGCACGCAATCCAACTTCCCTTTACCTTCATACCTCTTCCAAACTTACGAAGGGCACACAATTCATCTTCCCGTTACCTTCACAGCTCTTCCAATCTCGTGAAGGGCACTCAATCCACTTTTCCGTTACCTTCACAGCTCTTCCCACCTCACGAAGGTTACGCAATCCGATTTTCCGTGCCCTTCGCAATTCCTCCAAGCTCATAAAAGGCAGGCAACGCTTTGTAGCATCCTATTATAACAGCCTTTTTCGTTAATATACAAAATGTAGCTAGGTTAATGGATAGGGATTCTGGTAAGATTGATTTACGGAGGCGAGAAGATGAAAATTGGACAGAAACTGAAAGAGAAAAGACAAGAAGCAAATCTCACCCAAAAAGAACTGGCTGAGATCTTGCATGTTTCAAGACAAACGATTTCCAGCTGGGAAGTTGGACGTACATATCCCGACCTGGATGTTCTGGTTGCAGTAAGTGAACTCTACGCGATTCCTTTGGATGATTTATTAAAAGACGATTCAACTATGGTGGAAGATATCACTAAGAAGGTCAAGAAAAGCGAGCGGAGAAAAATATTAAACATCGCATTGATTATTGTTTTGACTCTTGTAAGTAGCTTCAGCTTGTTTTTTATTCTAAGAGAACGTCAGAAAACCCAAACGAATGAGTTGGGTCTGAGTCCCAGCGACTTGCATTACTCTACTTGGGAAATGACTTATGCATCTTCACAAAACATACGACAATCTATGGTCTCATTTGATAGAAACAGTGTAGCTGTTTACTATCACTACGGACCCCGAGAGACAGCCACTGATGGCCACGAAGTCAATGAATACGAAGACCTTCGTATAGAAGTAGATAAAGATAAATATATTGTGACCGCTCACGGTTTCAGTCAAGAGTACGAAAAGTTAAGTGATACGATTATCAGAGATTCTAACGGTACCGAGTACCATCAGATTTTGTCTGAAGCGTCTAATGATAGTTTGTTCTGGATAGCAGATCAATTTGAAAATGAATGATACGCCAAAAGAAAAAGAGCACCAGCTTCCGGTCTTTACGACGCAGAAGCTGGTGCTCTTAACTATTATAAAACTCTCAAGTGGAACATACGCGCTGCGGGCGCGTATGAACAGTATAATCTTCTGTTTACTGAAGGACCCAGTGATTCGGTCTGATTTCTGTGAGTTTCTGTCCTTCGATAGAGATCTCTTCCCCTTCATTAGATGAGATGCGACCGCCGGTTTCACTTCTTATATTGATAGTTGTTGAGATGACACTCTTTACCACGCATAGGCTTCTGGAGCACGCCCGCCCGGACCTGGGAAGATTCGGTCGAGTTCCTCCATAACATCTTCTGTCAGATTTATTTCAAGAGCCTTGAGCGCCTGCTCCAGCTGGTCCATCGTTCTTGGACCAATGATAGGCGCTGTCACAGCCGGGTTAGCTAACAGCCAGGCCAAAGCAACGTTTGGTTCCGACTCACCCAGTTCCTTACATAACTTGGAATAATCTTCCAGCTGACTGCGCTCCTTGTCTGAGAGTTCAGCTGCCCGTTTTTCACTTCTTGAACCGGGTTCTGGATCTAAGATCTTCCCGCTCAGTAGACCGCCACCTAATGGGCTCCATGGAATGACACCGATACCCAGCTCTTTGGCAGCTGGCAGGACTTCTAATTCCGGAAGTCTGCACAGTAAATTATATTTGTGCTGCTCAGATACTAAACCGAGAAAGTTTCGTTTCTCAGCCGCGGCCTGAGCCATGGCAAGGTGGAAGCCTGCAAAGTTGCTTGATCCAATATAATGCGTTTTCCCTTTATTCACTAATGTTTCAAATACCCCGTAGATTTCTTCCCACGGTGCATGACGTTCGATATGATGCATCTGATACAGCTCGACATGATCCGTCTGCAGACGTTTTAAGGACGCTTCCAAATGTCGGCGGATCTTGTAAGCAGACAGTCCGCTTTCTTTATTCGGTCCATCTGTTTCATCTTCCATACCGCCGTACACTTTAGTTGCCAGAACGACTTTTTCCCGGCGCCCTCCGCCTTGTGCAAACCAGCGACCGATAATTTCTTCAGTACGTCCTCTTTGACCGCTGCCGCCGTAAACATTTGCTGTATCGAAGAAGTTGATTCCTGCTTCCAACGCTCTGTCCATTATGGCAAAAGCATCTTCTTCACTGGTGTAAGATCCAAAGTTCATCGTTCCTAAACACAGTCTGCTGACTTTAAGTCCTGTTCGTCCTAAATAAGTATATTGCATTTGATCTTTCCTCCTTAGAATATTTTTCTGCTGTAAAACCCTCTTCATCACCTTCTGGTTAAGTCTGTTAACTATTTAATCGTATCACTCTGTCATTATTAACTCAATAATGATGTATCCGTTATCATTAATGTATTAACAGATGCTTTGAATTTCAAGAATATTGAGGACCCTCTTCGTATTCTTCCATATAATACAATCGTCCTTTTCGTGACCTTCGTTGTTCCTGATGGTTCGCGAAGGGCACATATACCGCTCTTTTGTGACCTTCG
>NZ_FOBL01000065.1 GCF_900109825.1 Alkalibacterium putridalgicola
CCCAATCGGGTGAGTTTGAAGGGACACACAACGTCATGAGTAAACGGGGCTCTCCATATTTAAGAAAAGCCTTATTCTCCGCTGCACTAGTAGCCTCAAGACACGATCCTGTATTAAAAGCATTTTACGAAAAGAAAATATCCGAAGGTAAACACCACCTTACAGCTCTGGGCGCTGTGTCACGCAAACTCTGTTACATTATTTACGCTATTTTAAAAAAGAATGAACCATACGAAGTGCGTTTGAAATAATTTCAAAAATGACGCTTGCTTAAGTTTATTTGATGCGCCCTTAAATTCCAAAATAGACTGTAGAAATATTAGGTTTTATTGCTTGACTTTATATAGTTAGTCTTTCTTTTTATAAGAATGCGAGAACGATCGCTATACCGATCCCGATCGCACCGGCCGTGATCAATGCCTTAGCAAGGACGGCCACACCGGCAAGTAAATGACCAGCCATCAGGTCTCTGAAACTGTTTGTAATAGCCATGCCGGGGACAAGCGACATTACACTGCCAATAATGATGACGTTGAGATCCTGACCAAATCCAAGAGTGATAAACAAGACTGCTAGAAGACCAATGAAAAATGAAGCGATCATTTCAGCAAAGAAGCTGACATTGGTCCAATTGTTCACAACTTCATATAAGTAATGTCCTAATCCGCCGGCAATAAAAGCCGGGAGGACCTCCATGAAGGACCCGCCGAATAAAAGAGTAAAGCCGCCGCAGGCCAGAGCCATGGCCCCATTTCTCTGCAGACGAGTAAAATTCGTAGGGGTGTTTTTGATATTCGTCAGTTTATCTCTGACCTTTTTGGGAGGGAGATTTTTTTTAGCCAACTGTCTTGAGAGATCATTGACCATGGAAACTTTTTCCAGATTAGTATTTCTATCATTCATACGCAGTAATTCGGTGTGATCCAATCCGTCATTTCCCTGAACTGTAATAATCAGAGCTGTAGGAACAACAAAGACGTTAATATTCTCAAGATGATAACTTTTAGCTATGCGGTAGAGTGTGTCCTCCACGCGGTAGGTTTCTGCGCCGTTTTCCAGCATGACTCTTCCAGCTTCAACACAGATATCCATAATTTCTGCTACAGGGTACTGCTGCATTCCTATCACTCCTCAAGAAACGTTCAATACGCTTAGTATAACGATTATTTCAGCCAATTGCTAATGGATTATTAGTCGACAAGTAACCTCTTTATCTGAAAGATCAGACGATATGGTAAACTGGAAGTAGTATCAAGAAAGAAACTGAACTGGGGGAGAGCCATCATGTACAAATTGAAAACACAGCCGACTGATGAAAGTGTGGTCGCCTTTATCGAATCAGTTGAAAATACTAAAAAGCGTGAGGATGCCTTTCAACTGCTGGATATTTTTTCGGAAACAACTGGGATGGAACCTAAGATGTGGGGAGAAAGCATCATCGGTTATGGGGCTTATCATTATAAATACGAATCCGGACATGAAGGGGACGCGATGCTGGTCGGATTTTCACCGCGGAAAGCACGGTTTAGTCTGTATTTTGCAACAGGTAACGAAAAGCGTCAGGAACTGTTAAGGGATTTCGGCAAGCATAAAACCGGTAAAGCCTGTGTGTATGTCAATAAACTGGATGACATCGATACGGATGTTTTGAAGAAACTGATCGATCAGTCCATCAGCTATTTAACAGAAGTATACGGCGAAGAAAATATCACCAGGAAGTGAATTTTTAGAACAAAGATGCTAAAGATTATCTTCTGATTAGAAGGCCCTTTCATTCATTTTTCTGCTTTGTTTAGTATGCTATAATGATAACGCTGAACAGGAGATAGAAGTCGATCAAATAAAGAAAGGGAGACAGTGATGACAGATAAAAACATAGTTGAAATGATTGAACAGACACCCTTATTGAAGAATATAAAAAAAGGGGAAGAGGTTTTCTGGAAGAATACCATGGCGCTGCCGGCAGAAGAAGCGACAGCTCAAACCAAGTACTCCAAAGCTGATATCCTTGATGCGGAAGCGCGTCTGCAGCGTTTCGCCGCTTTTATCCGAGTGGCTTTTCCGGAGACAGAAGAAACAGCCGGCATTATTGAATCGCCTTTATCAGAGATAACTGAAATGAAAAACTATCTGGATGAAGCAATGGATGAAGACTTAGACGGACGTCTCTGGTTGAAACGCGATGATCTGCTTCCGATTTCAGGTACCATTAAAGCCAGAGGAGCGATTTATGAAGTGCTCAAACATGCGGAAACATTGGCATTGGAGCATGGGCTGCTTAAGAATACGGATGAGGATTATGCAGTTTTCGCGAGTGACGAATTCAAATCCTTTTTCTCAAAACATAATATTACTGTAGGAACCACAGGAAATCTGGGTATCAGTGTCGGGACGATGGGACGTAAGTTAGGTTTTGAAGTCACCGTGCATATGTCAGTCGAAGCCAAACGCTGGAAAAAGGAATACTTAAGAAATATCGGTGTGGAAGTGATCGAACATGATACCGACTTCTCCAAAGCTGTTGAAAATGGTCGTGCGCAATCTGAAGCAGATCCGAACAGCTACTTTGTGGATGATGAGCATTCTGTGGAACTGTTTTTGGGTTACACGGCGGGCGGCTTACGCATGAAAGTACAGTTGGATATAGCAGGTATCCAGGTCGATGAAGATCATCCGCTGTTCGTCTATCTTCCCTGCGGTATCGGCGGCTCACCCGGCGGCATCACATTCGGACTCAAGCAAGCCTTTGGTGATCATGTCCACTGTTTCTTCGCTGAACCGACAAAAATGCCAAGCATGATGGTCGGTTTACTGAGTCAGAAATTCGATGAAGTCTCTGTCTTTGATTTAGGTTTAGGTGGTTTGACCGTCGCGGACGGACTGGCTGTTCCAAGAACGTCCGGTTTAGTGGCTAAGCTGATGCGCACTTTCTTTAGTGGTGGCTACACGGTGGATGATGACGTCTTTAAAGCTCTGTTATCAAGATTATACGGAATAGAAGGCATCTTCCTTGAACCGGCTGCAGTTGCCGGGATCGTTGGTCCGTATCGTCTGATGCAGTCCGAAGACGGTCAGGCTTACCTTCGTGAAAAAGGACTGACCGACAAAATGGATCAGGCGACACATATTGCCTGGGCGACCGGCGGCTCCATGGTCCCTGCGAAAGACCGCGAAGAGTTTCTCTTCGACGCAAAATCTTTTACATTATAAAAAGAAACACGGAAAGAATAGTCATGACTGCCATGGCTATTCTTTTTTTTAGGAGATCGGCACTCGCGATCGTTTGGTTTACTTTGGAAAAACAGCTGAAACAGGACGCTGCATCTTATAGGGAATACTCAAGCAGGTGTTGTGGTGAGTACGCTGAATGAAGCTCACAATTGGACGCGCTCGAATGGATTTTTCTATGAGTACGTCCAATGAACGGCTCAAAGGCATTACTCAAGCCAATGACATGGTGAGTACGCTGAATGAAGGATGTAATGGAC
>NZ_FOBL01000064.1 GCF_900109825.1 Alkalibacterium putridalgicola
AGCTGCTGCCTGTTCTCGTGAAAGGCAATTAACTGTCTACACTCATTTAGTAGTTCTTCATTTCCTTGATGCCTTGCTCTAAAATTTCGATCTGACGGATGGTTTCTTCGTCTTTGACGATTTTCTCCTTGTCCTTCACGATCGATTCATAGACGCCTACATAGATGCGGCTGTAGTCGCCCACTTCTGACACCACTTTTTCTTCGTGATACTGACCGTTTTCGTCCATATAGTAAAGCGTACCGTAGTGTTCCGGCAGGTCGACGCCGAAATCATCATTCGTCGGCATGTAGAACAGCTTCAGATGTTCTTCCTGACGGTCTTTCGTCTCTTTGACAAAGGTGCCTTTCTTACCGTAAACGACAAAGCTTGGACGGCTCTTCAGACGGAAGTAGCTGGATTTGACAGCAACTTTCAGATTGTTTTCATAGTTGAAATCCAAGTCGAAGTAGTCATTCATGCGACCGTCGCCTAGGAGCTGGCGCACGTCGTAATGGATCGCTTTCGGGTCGCCAAAGTAAGACAGCACCTGGTCCACCGTGTGACAGGCATGCGTGTACATGAAGCTGTTCAACTTCTCAAATGATTCCGCACTTTTCGGCACTTCAGGTCTGAAGTAGTCAAAATGCATTTCCACTTCCAGGATATCTCCCAGGACTCCGCTCTCGATCACTTTCTGAACGGTCAGGAAATCCGAGTCGAAGCGGCGGTTCTGGTAGCATTGGATGAACAGACCTTTTTCTTCAGCCAGTGCAAAAAGTTCTCTAGCTTCTTCAGCAGTTTCGGCAAAAGGCTTTTCAACCAAAGCATTTTTGCCATTCAAAAGGGCTTCTTTCGCCAGCGTATAATGGGTCTGTGGCGGTGTGGAGATGACGACCAGATCGATTTCCGGATCGTTCCAGATCGCGCTTTTCTCTTTTACATAGTCCGCTCCAGGGACTTTTTCCCACATTTCATTGTGACCCGAGCGGGCTTGAATGGTCTTGATGTTGATGTTCTCTACTTGACTGGAAAAAGGGATATGATAGCGGTTCGTACTTTTTCCGTCACCGATATACGCAATATTTAGCATGTTTTAACCTCCATTAGTTAGCTGTTGCCTGATTTTATACTTTTAAAAACCGGCTCCAGCTGTACTCTCCTTCTTATTGTATCTGTTTTAATGCCTTTGAGTAAACTAGATTGAGCGAATTGACTGAATTTTATTCATCTCACTCTCCTGTCCGGTTTCTGACCCTGTTGACAAGCTATTTAAAATCGTGCTATACTTCATTCAAACATATATTTGAATGAAAGGAGTAAACCATGACTCTGGACGTCTGCAGTTCCACAATCATCCACGAAGACAAAGTAAATGCAGTTAAAGATCGCCTTACAGACAAAGACTTTTCTGATATCCTGCTCTTGAGCAAATGCATCAAAGACCCTTCTAGGATCAAGATTATGTACGCACTCTTGACCTACGAAGAATTATGTGTCTGTGATCTGGCCGCTGTACTTGAAGCCAGCGTTGCTTCGACGTCGCATCATCTGCGCTATCTGAAGCAGAACGGTCTGCTCGAATCAAAGCGAGACGGAAAAGTCGTGTATTACTCGCTGATCAAGGAAAAAGCTGCTTCTGTTTTCAACTCACTCAGCGATCTAACTGAAACAGTCACGACGTCATCATAACTGGAGGAGATCATTTTGATAGAAACCATCATATCGGCCATCGCCGTTTACATATCGACCAGCATCGACTATTTGTTTATCCTGCTGGTCATTTTTTCTCAAAGTCCCACGAAAAAAGGCATCACCCATATCTACTGGGGCCAGTATCTAGGGACCGGCTTTTTAGTCGCCGTCAGTCTGTTTGCTGCTTATGTCCTGAATTTCATCCCTCAGGACTGGATCATCGGTCTCTTAGGACTCGTCCCGCTTTATTTAGGGATCCGGGTCGCCCTGCACGGTGAAGAGGAAGAAGATGAGGACGAACTGGCAGAAAAAATCGGTTCAGGCAGTTCCAGACGCTTGTTCTGGACCGTTGCTCTGATCACCGTCGCTTCAGGCGGTGACAACTTGGGTATCTATATCCCCTACTTCACAGCACTGGATATATCTGAGATCATCCTTGCCATCGTTATCTTTGCCGTGTCGGTCTCGATACTCTGCTATATCAGCTACCGGCTGGCCAAAATCTCTTTTGTTTCAGAAACACTGGAAAAGTACGAACGAATCATTGTCCCTATCGTTTTCATCGGTCTGGGGATCTATATCATGCTGGAGAACGGCACCATCCAGACCCTCTTTTCAATGCTCAGCTGAATAGAAATGTGAGAAGGCCCCTGAGACTGTATGATAGATAGTCTCAAGGGCCTTTTTTTATACTTTTACAGACTCCAGTGAGGGGTCGACTTCTTCCTTTTTAGGTTTGGAACCGATCAGGCGCAGACCGTTCAGGATAACGAGGATCGTTGAGCCTTCATGGAACAGGACCGCCAGCGGCAGGCCTAAAACACCAAAGAGGTTCAGAACGATCAGGGTCACGATCACGCTGATCGAGAAAATGACATTCTGGAAAATGATGCGGTTGAGACGCTTGCTCAGTTTGTAGCTGTAAAACAGTTTTGACAGGTCGTTCTTGACGACCACGACATCGGACGACTCCATTGCAACAGACGAACCGCTCCCCATAGCGATCCCGATATCGGCATTCGCCAGGGCTGGGGCATCGTTGATCCCGTCACCGATCATGCCGACCACTTCTTCCTTGTCCTGACTCTGCATGACATAGTCGATCTTGTCTTCAGGAAGCATGGATGCTTTGTAGTCATCGACCCCGACGACTTCCGCTACATTGGCCGTGACTTCTTCATTATCACCGGTCAGAAGTGTGACTTTGATGCCTTCTTTCTGAAAATTGGCTACTGCATCAGCCGACTGCCTGCGGATCTGATCACTGAGTGAGAAGTAGCCGACAACTTCCTTTTCCTTCGCTGCCAGGATGATGGTGTTGCCTTTCTGGAAGTACTGCGTGAAGCGGTCGTAATATTTGAAATCACTGAAGGCAGTGGGCTTTCCGACTCTGACCGTGCCTTTTTCGACGCCGGAACCGGCTATCTCATTGACCGGTTCTTCATGGTCCACAGAACTCAAATCAGTCTCTTTGAAGGCCGAAACGATGGCTTGGGCGATCGGATGACTGGACTGCTGTTCCATATAGATGACTTCTTTCAATACATCTTCCGGCGCGCTGTAGTCATCGACTTTGAATTCGCCGTAAGTCAGCGTGCCTGTCTTGTCTGTATACAAGGTGTCCATCGTGCTCAAGGCTTCCATCGCTGCTCCGCCTTTGAAGAGGATCCCGTGTTTCGCTCCATTGCTGATCGCACTCAATGTCGCCGGTGTTGCTGAAGCAACGAGTGCGCAGGGGCTTGCGACGGTCAGAAAGACCATCCCGCGGTAGAAAGCTTCTTCAAAAGGAATAGACACCATCGTGTATAAGACAAAGATAAAGATAGGAACGATGACCAGGACAGAGATCACGTACTTGCTTTCGATGCGGTCAATGAACTTTGAGATGCGCGACGGTCGGCTCTGAGCTTCTTCGACCATTCGGATGATATTCGAGAAGACCGTTTCGTCGTTCGCTTTTGTCACTTTTATATGGAACACATTGCCTTCATTGATCGTCCCCGCGAAGACTTCATCTGTCTGATCCTTTTCTACAGGTACGGCTTCTCCCGTCAGAGCTGCTTCATTCACCACCGCTTTACGGTCGATGACCCCATCGATAGGGATCTGCGCGCCTTTGGTGACCACGACGGTATCGCCTATTTCAAGCTCTTCTGTCGGAACAGTGACGACTTCTCCGTTCGCCTTCAAGACTTGAGCAGTCTCCGGGACTTGAGCCATCAGTTCTGAAATAGCTGACGTCGACTTGTTGTTGGCGTAGTCTTCCAGCACCTCGGCCGTTGCAAAAATGAGCAGCAGAGCGGCCCCTTCTGATTCATAGTTGATGATGACGGCCCCTAAAGCTGCCAGGATCATCAAAAGGTCCACGTTCGGCGACTTCTCCCTGATCGTTTCCACGACCGCGTCCTTGGCCGCATAGAAGCCTAAGAAGAAAATCGCTGCATAAAACAGCCCGGTACTGTACCTGTCATTGATAGATAGAAAGACAAAGCCCAGTACAGCGAATAAAATACCTACGACTAAAAACTGTCCTTGTCTGCTTTTAGTTAAATAATTGATCATTTCTAACCCCTTCTTTCCTTATTGGTTGGTTTAAAACTTACTTAAATCACTCAGGTGAAACAGTCTGATGCCTGCCTTCACTCCTTGTATATTATATTTAGGGTTTTAACCTTCCGGTTTTTACTGGATAACCCTATGAACCTCTTTTCGATTACCTCATCTCATTAGATATGAGATAATTAGTTTATTGGATTGAGAGGTTAGCCGTTTACTCCTTGAGTCCTTGAACTCGTAATCGAAAGACTGGTTCCTCTCTCTGATAAGCTGATTGCGAATGAGTTAGATGTTGAAAGCTTCGTGCTTTACTCCGTATCTATAACAAGGTAGTGACGCTTTTCAGACGAGTGGCTGTTCAATCCAAAATTAAATGAAGAAGGTGTCGTTATGTTCTTCTTAGGCATTGATATTGGTAAACGAAGCCATGTAGCCTCAG
>NZ_FOBL01000062.1 GCF_900109825.1 Alkalibacterium putridalgicola
TTGCGTGCCCTTCAGCTGGCTTTTTCTTCCGTGGAAGGCACGCACGTGCCATTTGCGTGCCCTTCGCCTGGCTTTTTCTTCCCTTAAAGGCACGCCCGTTATTCAAAAGCAGCAGATAGGCGTTCGAAAACTGCATAAAGTTTGTATAGAAGTGGTGAAACTGACCCCCAGTCAGTTTCTTCTATCATTATAATGGAATTTTTCTCATAGACTCACCTTTAATTCTTATTTGTATAGTCTCGCTATCCCATTTATAATAAAAAGACACAGACTATCGGCTTAGTTAAAGGAGTACATGTTATGTTTTTTGGAGTGATCATCAATACCCTAGCTATTTTTACAGGAAGTATCATCGGTTTATTCGTTAATAAAGGCATTCCCATGCACATTGAAAAGGCGTTGATGAAAGCGCTGGCTCTTTCTGCAATGTATATCGGGATCACGGGGCTCTCGTCTGGAGAGAATACGATCTATATCATCCTTTCCATGGTTATCGGTGTGACGATCGGCGAGCTCATTGATTTAGATAAGAAAATCAATCAGATGGGCGACCGGCTGGAGAGTCACTTTCCTGGAAAAAACGGCGCTGCCTCTTTATCTAAAGGATTTGTGATGAGCAGTCTGATCATGGCTGTGGGAGCCATGTCGATCGTTGGACCGCTGGAGAGTGGCCTCACTGGCACACATACTATCCTCTTGACAAAATCAGTCATGGACGGTTTGACCAGTATCATCCTCGCTTCCAGTATGGGCATCGGTGTGCTCTTTTCCGGAGTTATCGTTTTTGTGTATCAAGGTGTGATCACTCTCTTCGCCAGCGGGCTCGACAGTATTTTGACTGATCCGATGATCAATGACATCAATGCGGTCGGTTCTCTGATTATTTTGGCTCTCGGACTTAATATACTCGAGGTTACCCGGATCAAAGTCATGAATTTTGTACCGGCGATCTTCATTCCCATTTTATTCTTTCTTTTCTATTAAAAAAACTGTCAGTCATAGACAACTGCCTTCCCAATGACTTTGGGTCGGTGTGTCTTGGCTGACAGTTCTTTTTAATTCGATCGAATCCTTAAATTCTCATAAACTTTTTTCGCGATATCACAGTCCTTTGATTCAGCCTGAGAGATTCCTTCTTCGTTATAGGACCTCTAAAAGGACTACAAGCATCTCGTCAATTTCTTTGATCACCCAGACGGCTTCTCCGATCTCCGGTTCTGTCATTTACATCGTATGCGTTTCTTTAGTATTATCAGCCCAGCAACCCGCAAGGACAACCAGTGCCGGCTGCAGGATGTTCACTTCTTAGAATATTTCTATTCATGCACCCTTTTCATCTTTTTTCATGAGTCTTGTACTATTTTGATTTATAGTTAGCTTTGTTTCGACAGACAATAGTGATGCAGCACAAAAAAAGACTGAGTTCTGCAGGCGTTCAGCAAACGGATCGAAATATCCGCCCTTACGTCTCCTTCAGTCTCAGTCTTTTTATTTATCTGATCGTTACTTCACTTCGTATTTTCTGAGGTTATCCTTTATACCAGTTAGATAAGCTTTACCCTTTTTCATTTTATCAGTATCTGTTTCACTATCAGAACCATCTTTAGGTAAAGATTTTTCCAGGAGCTCTTCATACTCATCGATCGTCAGCTCGCGACGCGAACTCAGAAGAGCTTCATGCGTCTCCTGGTTGAGATAGGCTTTATAGCCCGGCTGAACGACGCCGCTGAAAAATTCACCGACGGCACCTGATCCATAGCTGAACAGACCAATACGCGAGCCTTCAGCCAGCTCTTCTGACTGTTCCAGCAGGGAAAGCATGCTCAAGTACAAGGATCCCGTATAGACGTTGCCGACTTGCTTGTTGTAGGCGATACTGTTCTGATAGTGACCCATCAGTCGTTCTGCATCCTCTTCCGGCGCATTCTCAGTCAGACTGAGCAGGGCTTTTTTCGCCATTTTCGTGTACGGCAGATGGAAACAGACCGCTTCAAAATCTTTCAGGTCTCTAGCCGTTTTTTCTTTATATTTTCCCCATACATCTTTTAGGAACGAGAGATAGGCTTCGTTAGAATACTTTCCGTCCACAAAGGCATAATCTGAATAAAGCGGGCGCCAGAAATCCGAAATATCTTTCGTCAGCGAGGCACTATCGTTATCCAGGGCCAGGATGCGTGGATCACTTGAAAGGACCATAGCTACTGCACCGGCACCTTGCGTCGGTTCGCCAGATGTATTCAGACCGTATTTCGCGATATCTGCTCCTAAAATGAGTGCCTTGCTCTCAGGGTTCAGGGCAATATGTCCCATCGCCATTTTTATACCGGCTGTCGCACCGTAACAGGCTTGTTTCAGTTCAAATGAACCGGCGTTTTCCTGGATATCCGTCAGATGATGGACCCAGACAGCACCGGATTTAGAGTGGTCGACTCCGGATTCCGTTCCAAATAAGACCAGATCGATATTTTTTCTATCTTCATCATCCAGTATAGAAAGTGCCGCATTCGCCGCCATACTCACAGCATCTTCATGAAGGGGAGCGACGGCCATTCTTTCCTGTCCGATACCTATGGTGTATTTGGCAGGCTCGACACCTCTTTTTTCAGCCAGTTTCTCCATATCTACATATTGATCAGGTGTATAAAAACCTATTTTATCTATTCCGATATTCAATCGCTAATCCTCCTATTTGCAGCTTACGTTTATTTATTCTTTTTTAAGTATACCCAAGCTTCTTTAAAAAAGAATTAAGAAATGCTTTAATCCTTTAATTTAATGATCAGTTTACCTTGGACATGACCCGTTTCACTTTTTTTATGGGCCTCTCTGACAGATTTTTCTGTAAAAGGAAAGACCTCAGAAACGACCGGGTTCAGCTTGCCTTCGACCAGCCACTCATGCAGCTGACTGAGCGCTTCCTGTGTGGGGCTCATTGAGAAAAAGTCGGCATCAACGTCATCTGTATTGACATATTCGCTGGGATCCCCGGCGATCGACAGCAGTCTTCCCTTATTTTCTATAAGCAGAAGACTTTTTTCCAGGACATCGCCGCCTAAGGTGTCCAGCACAAAGTCGATATCCTCCAAGACCTCGTCAAAGTTTTCCTCTTCATAATTGACAGGACGATCGGCACCTAATGACTTCAGCAGCTCCTGATTACTTCCGCTTGCAGTGGCCGCTACCCAGGCACCTTTTATTTTGGCTATCTGAACAGCCAGAGATCCGACGCCACCTGAACCGGCGTGGATCAGCACTTTTTCGCCACTTTTTATATTCCCGCGTCTAACGAGTGCTTCATAGGCTGTTTGTCCGGTCAATGGCAAAGCTGCCGCTGCTTCAAAAGAAACAGATGCATCCAGCTTCACCGTTCTGTCCGGGCGAACGGAAACGATTTCCGCATACGTTCTAGATCCGTTGGCCATCACACGGTCTCCAACTTCAAAACCTGTGACCTCTTTCCCGACTTCCAGGACTTTACCCGCCACATCATTCCCTACGATCATCGGAAGACTTCCTCCAAACGAACCACTTCTTCGTTTCGTATCCACAGGATTGACACTCGTCGCGCATACTTCGACCAGCAGACGGTCGGGTTTTAATTCAGGTTTGTCGATCTCTTTCATTTTTAATTCGTTTACTCCACCGAAGGACTCAATTACTATTGCTTTCATTTTATATGCCTCCTCATGTTACGTCTCTATGATTTTATCATATATAAATCGAGATGGTTGCTGATCTGCCTCTTTAAAGACCGTTGGAAAACTTGCCTGAGAAATTCTGTCAGTTTCATTCAAGCAGCATTTCAATGTCTGGGTTCATTCATTTAATCAAGAGAATGCAGCATATCCAGTACTTCCTCATCATCCACTTGCGGAAAACTCATATAGTAGGCGCCGACTGCTCCCTGAAAAATATCCGGCACCTCAATGACGACCACATCATCCACCAGTCTCTCCAGCTCCTGGTATGTGTCTTTAGGAATGACCGGCACTGCAACGATGACGGTTTCCGCTTCTTGAGCTTCCACTGCTTTAATGGCCGCTTTCATCGTCATGCCAGTAGCGATACCGTCATCCACAAGAATGACGGTTTTTCCTTTTAGTGTTTGTTTTGTCAGTTCTTTTGAATAGGTCCGCTGTCGCCGGGCCATTTCATTCCGGATACGTTTAAGCTCTGTCGTCAGCCATTCCGGGCCCAGTAATTCAGCTGAAGTCTCGTCTAGTATCGGATCACCGTGTTCAGATAATGCTCCGATCGCATATTCGGAATGTGTCGGATGGCCTATTTTTTTTGATAATATGATATCGAAAGGCAGTTGATGTTTTTCTGCTATTTCGATACCTAAAGGGACTCCACCCCGCGGCAACGCAGTACAACGGTATGCTCAGCATCGGTCACTTCAAGTCTTTCGGCTAATTGCTTTCCGGCATCTGTACGGTTTTTAAATTTCATCGGTATTCCTCCCAGGAAATCTTCTTTGACGGTTACTTCTACACTATTTCTGGTTAGTTATTTTCAGTATAACATGAAACGATTACACTCAATATTGGAACGATTGAGTGGTTATTTCCTGTTTCAGTTCACCGTTATCCTCAGACATAGACTTAAAACACACCATTATTATCCAAAGATGCCATAAAGGGGCATCAACTTTTGAGCTGTGAGTGGTTCTAATTTAAAAAAAATCCTATTTAGTCTATAATTAACACAGAAGGTTAACCATTTATCAACCAAGGAGGAAATAGTATGAAATTTATTAAAGGAGCTTTATTAGGCGCGGCTTTAGGTTTACTACTGGCACCTAAAAGCGGTAAAGAAACACGCGAAGACTTACGCAGAAGAATGGACGACTCAAAAAAATCAGCTGGGGAATATGCAGACAAAGCCAAAGTAAAATCAGGTGAAATGTCTCAGACAGCGGGTACAGCAACAGAAAACATTAAATTGACCTTGACTAAAACAGCTAAGGAATTGCGCGATCAGCTGCACAACGCTTCAGAAGAAATCAAAAACGAAGCACGTACGCTGAAAGATGAAGTGAAAGAAACGGCTGAGGATGCTTATGTCGATGTAGCTGTCGAAGTGGAAGATGCCTCTGAAAAAATCCGTAAGAATAAAGAGGAGTCAGACTCAAATGAATCTGGTTCCAGCGATACCAATTCATCACCAAATATTTAAATACATCATTAATAAACACTCTGGCCCTCTGACATTGATCGTCGTGAGGGTCTTTCTGTATGCTATCCTTATTCTTTGACAAATTCCACTGTTCACGTTACTGTGATAGTGTAAGTATTTCGAATTAGAGATATAAAACAAAATAAGGTAACTCCCAATAATCTATGAAAAACTATGCTTTTAAAAACTCTCGTTGCTCCTCTGATGATTCCTGTCGATTAAGGTAATATAATCCAA
>NZ_FOBL01000060.1 GCF_900109825.1 Alkalibacterium putridalgicola
TAGCAGCTCTGATAAAATAATTGGCGGATCTAATTTTTAGAACATGTTTCCAAAACTGATCGGAAAAGAGGGCGGGACAAAAACTCCCGGCCTTTTTTGCTTTTTTAAAACTGTTCGAGAATGAGGACATTCAAAGGAGTGATTTCGCTGCATGACACCACTTCCTAGTGGAATCCTGTATCAACTTGTCACTAAACAGCTTTTGTGACCACTTCCTGAAGAATCACTGCCTAAACTTGTCACTAAACAGCTTTTGCGACCACTTCCTGAAGAATCACTGCCTAAACTTGTCACTAAACAGCTTTTGAGACTACTTCCTGAAGAATCACTGCCTAAACTTGTCACTAAACAGCTTTTGAGACTACTTCCTGTAAAATCTCAGCCTAAACTTGTCACTAAACAGTTTTTGCAGCTACTTCCTGAGAAACTGCGGCACCAACTGGTCATAATACCGCTGGAAGAATGCTTTAACTTGATTAAACGCAGGAAAGAGGGTGGGACAAAAAGTCCTACCCTCTTTCTTAGTCTATATTATACTTATCTAATGTAATCTATCGGATTCACAGTTCTACCATTTTTATAAACAATAAAGTGTAAGTGAACACCTGTTGAACGACCAGTCGTGCCCATAATTCCTAGTTGCTGTCCTTGAGAGACTCTTTGTCCTACAGAGACATTCAAACCGGGCTGCATGTGTGCATACAATGTTCTGTATCCATCACCATGGTCGATGATCACTCTATAGCCATAGGTACCTGAGTACGAAGCGGCTGCAACCGTACCTGCACGTGTTGCTCTGATCGGTCCGCCACCGGCAATATCAAGACCATTATGGAATGATCCGCGAGCCCCGGTCACTGGGTGAGTACGGTAGCCATAGCTGGAACTGAAATATCCGCTTGCAGGTCGCAGCCATCCGCTGTTTGAAGAGGTTGATGCTTGAGCTTGTTCTTTTTCTTGCTGAGCTTTTGCCGCTGCAGCTGCTTTACGTTCAGCTTCGGCTTGAGCTTCGGCTCTTGCTTTTTCTCTTGCTCTCTCCTCGGCTCTCGCTTTTTCTCTTGCTCTTTCTTCAGCACGTGCCTTTTCTTCTGCTCGTACTTGAGCTGCAGCTTCTTCTTCCTGACGCTGTTCTTCACGACGTCGTTCAGCTGCTGCGCGTTCTGATGCCTCTTTTTCTGCCTGATCTTTTTGTGCTGCTTCTTCTTTACGTTTTTGAGCAGCCAGTACAGCGGCTTCTTCTTCTGCTGCTGCCTTAGCTGCTTCTTCTTTGGCTTTTTCTTCAGCAAGACGTTCTTCTCTTGCGATGCGCTCTTCCTCTTCGCGTTTTTCTCTTGCAATACGTTCTTCTTCCAGACGTTTCTCTTCAGCGATACGCAATGCTTCCTGACGCTTCTCTTCAGCAATACGTTCTTCCTCTAAACGTTTTTCTTCAGCGATACGCTCTTCTTCTGCTTTGATATCGGCGTTCAGGGCCATCGTTTCCTGAGCGAGTTCAAATTGTTCACTGACGAACTGGTCTTTTTCAGCAGAATTCATCTGGTAGCGTTCAGCCACATACATGATTTCATCATCAAGTTCAGCCTGCTGAACCGTCAGTTCTTCACGATTTGCTTTAACTTCAGCTAATAATGTTTCAGCTTGTTCTTTTTCCAGCTGTACTTTTGATTCAGCTTCCACAAGGGCTTCCTGGTCGCGACGCTGATCTTCGATCACTGTCTGATTTGCTGATACTAATGTAGTGATAACACCCATTCGACTAATTAAATCTGATATGTCTTCAGCCGAAATAATCATATGTATGATATTCGTCGGGTTCCATTTAGTCTGTGTCGCACGTGCTTGAGTCATTAGTTTTTCATTACGCAGTTCGATCGCTTCAGTTAGGTTTGCGATTTCTTCATTTAATTTGTCGATCTCTTTATTTTTTTCTGACAGGAGACCTTCCTGTTTTTCAACATCTTCTGTCAATTCCTGGATCGTTATCTGAAGAGACTGGATGTTTGCTTCCAATTCTTGTCTTTCCAGTTCCAAACTGTTCATTTCTGATTCAGTTTCTTCAATCACTGAACCTAACTCTTCTGAACGATTTTCGATCTTTTCTTTTTCTTTTTGTAATTCTTCTAAGGATTCCTCTGCTTGAACAACACTGTCTAACATCGGTGCAGCGGTCGTCAACAGCATTGAGGAAACAAGTCCCACGATCAATTTCTTCTTCAAGTGATTTCCTCCATTATGTCTTTGTCTTTTGCGATTCGATAAGCTCTATAAAAGTAATTTTTTAATTTTTAACGTAGACCTATAGTAACACTCTTACCGAAAATATAGAATCTATAGTGGATTACAGTTATATTACACTTGATTTTAGACAAATTTTAGACAAGATTAACACGTTCCATCCGTTTCAGTGAAACGTATTATATCAAACAGTCAAAATCAGTTTAACGATAATTCATGAACGGACTATAACATATCCACAGAAAATCGCCTGCAGAAGAACTCTACCTTTCTCATATTATTACTACTGATTTTCACCTTATGATTACTTCCATAGATAATATCTTCAAGTTAAAAAAATTCGGCTAGTAACCGCTGCCCTTGTCATTGGAATAAGCAGGGTTCTTCTCACAGGTCCTGTCTATCTTCTTGATAATGATTATTATTTTAAAATGCATTCACCTAAGAGTATGAAGCGCTATCATTTATATCGATTGATCTTCTATTTTTTCTACCGTTCAAAGGTTTCTTTAAAAGAAATCTCTCTTCTTCAAACCATATGCTATCAGACCGGTAAGAAGCAGGATAATAGCCGACATGATCCAGAAGCCGTCGCTCACCTTTTCAAATGGAACAGGGACATTCATTCCCCACATCGAGCTAATAATGGTCGGGATAGTAAGAATAATCGTAATCGTCGTCAGAAACTGCACGGTCCTGTTTAAATTATTAGAAATAAGTGATGAGAAGGTATCACTGATGTCTTCCAGAAGCTCATGCGTTTGCCGGATCATTTTTTTGGCCTGATTCATTTCTACACTGACATTCCGCAACGTTTCATTGTTTTCTTCCATCTTTATATAACGTTCAGCTCCTCGCAGTTCTTCAAATATAGTATGATTCGTTTCGATTGCGATATCGAAATATACAATACTTTTCTGCAGTTTCATCAGTTTGAAAAGACTGTCTGACTTGCTGGATTTTTTTATATTGGCTTCCAGTTTACTTGTCTCTCGATTGATTTCTTTTAGGCACTGAATATATTCTCTGGCAATATATTCAGATACTGTCAGAACAAAATCCGTATGGTTCTTAATTCTAACAGGATGCTGGCGCTTGTTCCTGATGATTTCTTCAATAACTGGTGGGGTCTTTTCACTAGCAGTGATCAGCAGTTTGTCTGTCAGAATGATAGATAGCGCCCGCGTCACAAATTCCAGTTCAGCTTTATTCTCTATTCTGATCGGATAAAGTAAAACCAGTAAACTTGGACGATCCTTATCAGATTTTTCAAGATTTTCAGACCTGGATACTTCGTCTGGATCAAATGCGCTTGTCAAATAATCAAGCGGGAATGCATACTTCTGCGCAATTCCTTTCATTTCTTCTCTGTCTGCTTTAGTAATATGCAACCACTCCGGCGGTCTGTTCCCGGCTTCGTTTACTTCAACAACTTTCTCTTGATTATTTGTACGATATGCCTCTATCAACAGGTTCCCCTCCAATCATGTGAAACAGTCCTTCATTCATTAAGTACGCTCAAAGCATATATTCAGTTTATAACAGATTACGTATAATAGATATTAAACTGTCTTGCCGCAAAGATCCACAGCTCATACGGCAGGAATGTTTTTCAGTAGTCATCACTTCTTCGTTTTTTCTGTCGCATTTCAAGCGCCCAGGAAGATAAGCACGAGTTACTATTTTTTGACATAAATCATTGCTTATATCTCACTGTCTTTCCTCTAGAATCAATCATTGCTGCCAGTAAGGTCTTTCTAGTCGATCAGCAAGACCCGTTTCACTCTCTTTCTTATTAAAAGAAGGAATCAACTAAACAGTAAAACACCCCTTTATCTCTGTCTGAAATAAAGGGGTGTTTTACTGTTTAGTCCAATCTTTCTCTCAATGCCAAACCTTTCAGGAAATTACGCGCATACCGGTCGCCACATTCCTGATAGTTACGGTGGTCTTCTTTTCTCAAAACGGCACTCAACTCACTTTTAGAAATAAAGACATCGGCATCTTCAAGGATATCCAAAACATCTTCATTTGTCAGCTTCAAAGCTACTTTCACTTTCTTAAGCAAGATATTATTGACGTCTTTATCGTGTTTCAAGGCGTACGTCATTTTGACAGGTTCACCTGTTTTGGAAAGCTGTCGGCCTCTTTTATAAACGATCAGTCCATTCAGGAATGCTTCAAATGTCCGATTGGTACATTCCTTTCGATATAGATTTTCTGAAAAACTGTTTTCTTCATCTTCAGGAGAATCTTTCTCTTCTTGTTTCGAAAGCAGATACCTTACATCTCCTAGAGAGAGTTCCTTTTCTCCAAGCTTGAAAATCTCTACCAATTCTGCATCTTTTAAATCCAGTGCATACCTCAGCCGCACCAGTCGGTCGTTATTATTCATGATTTTTACACCTTTCTGATCTGTACCAGTTAATTAGTCATTTCTTCGTCTAGTATACCGGTAACGGGCTGTAATCTAAAGAAGTTATCTATCCTTTTATAGAGGAAAACGGAACCAATTAAAAGATAGCTCATATGTGTCTTTTTTGTCATAATTTTTTTTGAAAATAATACTGATTTTCATTTTCAAAATGAACTGAAAGGTGTATGATGTAAATATTGTGTAAAACCTAACAAAAAGGATGGAATGTTCATGGATGCAAATTATCAAGGTCTCTTTTACAGTATTGAAAAGAGTATTGAAAAGAAAAAACAGTTGTTTGAGGTCAGTAAACTAGGGTATGGTGCCCGTGCTATGCTTGCCACACTATTTTTAACATTAGGCACTGCTATCGCTGTCATTACAGCTCAATATGCTGAAAAAGCAATTCCGGGTTCCGGAAAATTTTTATATTCATTTATGTTCAGCTGGTCTCTGGTCATGATTATTTATATGAATGCAGAACTGGGTACATCTAATATGATGTATACAACTGTGGCGGTACACAGAAAATACTTAACAGTTAAAAATGCACTTATTCTTTTGTTCACCTGTCTGCTGTTTAATCTTATTGGTGGGATCATATCAAGTTATCTGGTTTCTCTAACTTCTATTTTTCAGGACTTGCCTGCTGACCACTTCTTATTCAAGGCAATAGAAGGTAAATTAGCTAAAACCCCTTTACAAATATTCACTGAAGGTATATTTGCAAACATCATTGTGAATACAGCTGTATTCAGTACGATTAGAATGAAAGACGATGCCGGTAAGGTCATTGCCATGATCTTCATCATCTTCATTTTCGCCTTCTTAGGATTTGAGCACCTTATCGCTAATTTCTCTTCATTCCCTCTTGCTTATTTTGCAGCAGCTGGAGCAGTTACCGGTATGAATGTTTATACTGTCGGGATGAACTTTTTACTTGCCGGCTTAGGAAATTTCGTTGGTGGAGGCCTCGTTATAGGTCTGACCTATTCATGGCTTAACCGTCGTAGTCATGCCTATCAGGACTGATCAGGATATACTAAAGGAGCTGGGACTTTTGTCCCAGCTCCTTTTTTTTTTATGTACTTTGAAAACCCCCGGCTGTGCCGGGGGTTCAGGATAGCTTTCAGCGTGGGTTCAAAAAAAGCCTCACTTCATGATAAGATAAAGTTGGTTTCCCGACCACTTACTCAAATCATTGAAGGAGGCGTCCCATGAAGGACAAGAACAGTTTAGCACATTCACAATGGAGATGTAAGTATCACATCGTTTTCGCACCAAAGTACAGAAGACAGATAATCTATGGCAAGTATAAACAAAGCATCGGTGAGATTATCCGAGAACTTTGTCAGAGAAAAGGAGTGGAGATACACGAAGCAAATGCATGCAAAGACCACATTCATGTGTT
>NZ_FOBL01000058.1 GCF_900109825.1 Alkalibacterium putridalgicola
GGCTAAGACCTTTTTTAGGATATCATTGTCTGTCTTAAGACGGGCATTCTCTACTTTAATTTTTTCGATATCTGCTTCAGAATACCCGGTTTTTTCATCTGTGGAATATTTTTTGATCCACCGATAAATGGTTTGTTCTGCTATGCCATGTTCCTCACTTAAATTCTTTACTGAATGACCATTTTCGTACAAACTGACTAGCGTTTTCTTATAGTCGACATCATAGGTTCTTCGGTTTGACATCGATAGACACTCCTTTTCGATAGTTTTTATTCTATCAAAACGTGTCCAGGATTTCATACTAACATCATTACTTTAAGTTTTTTCTAAGATATAAACACATATCGTTTCTTCACTGATGTATTTTGCAAAACTTTTTCTACACCAGATTGCAGCGATAAATTACACAACTTTGTATCTGAAAGATTCTTTTATTTATTTTTTTTTGAATAATGCAGCTTTAAAGCGATATCTCTCTCCAGTAAAGGTAAATAAATGTTATACACATAACTTTCGTGATATAAAGGTACTTCTCTCGCTATTAATGAACCTATTGAATTGATAACCTTGATAAGCTACTATAACCTGTCGTTTCATATAGCGAATCTCTTCATCTTAAAAGAGAATTAATTCTAACATAACCCCTATTTTGTATTCGCTTTCAACATTTTTTCTTTTATCGATTATTCCATTCCCTCTCTACTATCCCTCCTTCATATTACTAAGTCGTATGTTTTATTTGCTATAAATATATATACCAAGTATACCCTGCTTTCATTGTGAATGCATTATGAATCTACCATTATTTTAAAGTTCATTAGATTTTGTTCTTTGTGTTTTTGATTTAAAGGCTCCATACAATATCGTAGATAGACACTGTGTCTGCTTTGGTTTCTATGACTGCTACTACAACTGTGCACTTCCCATAAAAGCGCATAAGAGAGCAACTATAGATATATAACTAAATCAAAAAACCTTCTGTATAATGATAGTTCATGTCTTCCGACATGCCCCTTGAATACAGAAGGTTTCATATTATCAGTTCTTTAATTTGTGTTACTAAAACTCTCCTAGTTCTCCTATAGCTGGGTTCAAGCCTGTATTGATGAAGTCAGCCTCTGTTAGTGGATAGTAAGTATAACTATATTGGCTTATTAATTCTTTATCGCTGTTGCTATTCTCAGATATAGAGTAACTTATACTACCCGCTTCTAGCTCCATTCCAATTTCTTCAGTTTCTGGTGGATCATAAGCTATGAACAAAGAGTTTTCATCAACGCTATAATCGACGATATCGTACGCTGCATATTCTCCCCATCCTATGACGATATCATAGTACTTACTGTCAGTGATGATGATTAGATGGACCATCTCTGAATTGTATGGCTCTCCTTCAAAGTTCGCATAGTACCCGTGAAAATCTTCAAAGGTATATGCCGCTTCTTCAGGCTTCTCTTCCACCGTGCTGCTGGATTCAGTAGCCTGTTCCGTTTCTTCTGCTACCACCATATTAACTTGCTCAACTTCTGCATCACTTTCATCCGTCACATTCTCTTCGGATTGTTCTTCCTCTGAAGTGCCAGTCTCTACGTCATCCTCAACTAACTCTTCTGCATCGATATCTTTTTCGGGTTCAGCTTCCTCTACTTCTGGTTTTGATTCTTCATCTGCTTCTGTTTCAGCTTCTACAGTTAGTTTTTCAAGTTCTAACTGAGCGTTGTCGAACATGTCCTGAGCTTTCGCTGCCATTCCCGCTGAGCCATTCTCTGTATCTAAAACAAATTCCAGTTCTTCCATGGAATCAGCATATTGTTCCAGGTCGAAGTGTTCGACAGCCTTCAGATAATGCTGGATCTGATAAATCATGTCGGTCGTGCGCTGATCGTCAGGATGCGCTTCAAGGGCCTGTTCAAAATACACTTCAGCACGAATAAAGTCTTCTGCAGCAATATAGTCCAATCCGCCTTGAAAGGAATTGTTATACAACTCGTCGGTTTCGTCATTGCAAGCGGTCGTTAATACGAGTAATAGTGCCAGGGTCAACCATTTTTTACTCTCCTCCTGATGTATAATCCATTTTAATTGAACAAGAAAAGAAGAAATCTATAATATTGTCGTTTCATTCACTGCAATTTTTTGAAAGGCGAGTGAATCGTTTAAAGTACCGACACTATGGCTGTCAGACATCCTCTTGCTTCACAACGACACAGATGTACTGTTTACCATTAGAGATACTCTGATTCTTGTGTTGCCCTTGATTAGGTAATGGGAAGGTACTAGTGTCAGCTGGTTCATTGCCTGGCAATGACTGGTACATCAGCTGGCAATGACTGGTAAATTGCTTGGCAATGTTGGGGAGTATGTGTGAGTGATCATTGATAGTTGGTGTTGGAGTGGTTTATATGAATGAATGTTAGTAATTGAGAAAGAAAAATTACTGATTAATCATAATAGTCAAATATGACACTGTCGATTATGTTGATTATATCTCTATTATTACCGGGTTCGACATATACTGTTTCAGCCTCGTCTAATATTTCCTGTGCATAGGTTCTGTAGCCTTCTGGAGACTTATCTTCCTGATGCCAGTGCGAAGGCATCGGATATATCGTGATGTTACCGTCTCCATGAGAAGCATAAGTTATTGATCCTGAATATCCATATTCGCCCATTATTACTGTTGTTGGATCAAGGAACTTGATACTATCTTCGTAGCCATCCGCTACAGGACTTCCTGCAGGATAATGGCTGATATAAATTATAGAAGATGCAGAATCTACCATGCCTGTCATAAGCAATACCCGGGCATATTCAGTTTCTTGTGCGCTGTAGCCTTCGAGCGAAGGTGTGTGACTAACATTTGAAGTCTCAGTTTCCATCCTATCATCAATACTCTCATTTTGAACTACGTCATCCTCACTGACATTCTCTTCTGACTTTTCGCCAGATTGTTCTACAGATAAATTGTTATCTTTTTTGACAGTATCAACTGATTGTTCTGTTTCGCTATCTTCAGATTCCGCTTCTTCTGCTTCTGCAGCCATATCATCCATTGCAAGCTGCACTGAACGATTTAGGTCTTGAGCTATACTCACCATGCCAGCCTAACCATTCTCAGTGTCTATAACACGATCCAGCTCTTCCAGTGAATTATCAAATTCTCCCCTGTCAAAGTGTTCCACAGCCTTCTGGTAATGCTTAATCTGAAACATAAGATCGATTGTACGCTGATCATCAGGACGTGCGTCGAGTGCTTGTTCAAGATATACTTCAGCACGGACAAAATCTTCTGCAGCTATATGATCGAGTCCATCTTGAAAGGAACTGTTGTATATTTCGTCGGTCCCGTCATTACACGCGGTCACAAGAACAAGCAAAACGGGTAGGGTCAACCATTTACTCATTGTGTAATCTCCTCTACAACATTATCAAAAATAGATCAAAGCTCTGCTTCGTAAAGTATCAATAACAATTTTTACAGTAATAATTCGTTCTTCTACTGTTTGTGCATGCGTAGATTTTCAGAATTATCTGTACACCTCCCAAATTCATCAGAGCTCAGTACATTCTCAAGTAGGAAGGCAACTACTATTGCCCTCCTTAATATTCTATTAAAACGATATAAATCAGTTACCCTAAAGTTAGTTTCATTCTACCTTAATGTTTGTGAAAAATCTCTTTTGACCCACCGTAATATTGATATAAATAGTATCCTTTCATCGATGTCTACATCCCCCCAGTGTGTGGCATTTGTGTTCAATGGAATAAGTGAGTACTCTATTTCGTTTTCATGTACCGTTTCTACACAAAAAGCTTTGAGCCAAAACAGCTCAAAGCTTTTCTATATGGATCAATTATTAGAGTACTTTCTTAGGATCGACTTTCTTCTGTTTCCAGCCCATGCTTCTGGCCCAGCGCCTGAAGTCGGCCGCTTCTTCTTTGTCTTCGGGTTCATTGATCGCTCTTAAGAAGTTCGCAAAGCCGCTCAGTCCACCGACGTCGTCCATGACGTTTAGTCCGACTCTCGAAAGACATACGGGTTTGTGCTTAGTTTTGACAGTTTCTCTGGCTTCGTCCAGTTCTTCTTTTGTGACAGAATGATTGGCCACCAGGTCTTCACAGCTTTTCAGCTTGGTCAGTTTCACTATCCAACTGTCACCGTAGTCATATTCATAATACAACTCGTTTGTCACGGGGAAGCCGGAACCGCTCACCGCTTCGTCGGCATAGCCTAACACGTCTGTAATTAAAAGACTCTCCATCAAACTTTCTGTGCCGCTTTCCATCGCGATGGCCGCGTTCATTTCGTCCAGGGTCATATCGACCAGAGCTTTGGTTCCGAAAACTTTCGGTTCAGCATCTGGCTCTATCTGTCTGCGTTCGAGGTAGTCGGAGAAAGGCTCCTGTATCTCCAGTTCTTCAAACCGGTCCAGCAGTGCTTCTACATCCTCTCTTGCCGCGTCATACTGTTCAAAGTAACCGCCGTATTGATATGGACCAGTATATTTCTTCCGCAGCCAAGCAATGAAATTTCCGTATTCATAATCATCGTCCCAGAATACATCATGCTCAGCTTCAGACGGGTGGCTGAAACAGCACCCCGACCAGATCTGACCAGCCTTTGACTGTTCCTTGAGTCAGCTTCTGATAGACTTCTTCCGGTAAATTAAACTGCCTCAAATGCGAGTTCTGCCAGCCGAACAGTTTCTGCAGCGCATAGTGCAGCGCATGCAGGGTCATGTCAGAAGGGATCAGCACCTCTCTTGTGATACGATCGCCTGAAGACGATTCGCCGTACCGTTTCAGCAGCACCTTCTCGTCACTGGACAAGTAGTCACTAATCAGTTCCAGCCTTAGCCGCACAGGTCTAATATCTCTCTGCATTTTCGCCATTCTCCTATCTCCACTTCTATGTCATTTAAAAACGTATCTCTTGTCAATAAAAGTTTACCATGTCTTTACTTTAGATGAAATAAGAGAAGGAATGATAACAAGTGAGGTAATTGCAGCAGCTCACTTTTAAAGTTACCACCGAATCGTAATAAGTGGGCTGTGCCCGACGAGTAACTTATTAAGATAAAGGGTAATCGTGACAAGTGAGGCCGGACGACACACTCACTTGTTATGTTTCTGGACTCGGAAACATAATGTAGTTGAAAAGTTATTTTTCGCTCTGCGAAAAATGTCTGCTTAAGAATTTACTAGAAGTTTTGCTCAGATCTCCTAACGGGGTTCTGATAAGATTGTCCGATTTTTTTATCCGGTATGCGATAAAACAGACCACGTTTACAAATTAACTCTGTTTTTTATAACTAAAATAATATTTTTCTCATAATGTACGTTAAACAAAAATATATATTATAATAATTAATGAAATCGCTATCAAAATGTAGTTTATTACTTTCCTGGAGGAATGTTTATTGGATTATGATAAAGAATATATGGACAGCATGATGGACCGTTTCGATGCCCTTATCAGATGTTCAGAAGATCAAAAAGCCAGACCTTATGCGCTGATACCGGAACAGAAAGGCTCTGACTTAAGGGTCCTGTCGATCAACGAAGACCGCGTGCAAGACTTTTTAGACGTCGCACTCGAGCAGACATACTTGCTGCTCGATGATGATTCATTTTATGTTTGCGACTTGTCTAAGGAAATCAGCTCACCTTATAATACCCTAGTCTTTCAGACCAATGGCAGCGTGCTTAAGTCAAAAGAGATCACGACCCACATCATCACCCGCTACATGAATTACATAGGTGTAGACTATAAAGCAACGATGCAGCTGGGCAAGTCACTTGGTATCTTCAGTCAGTGTCCCTTCGTCTGCGGGACACTCTGCTTTACACCGCTTAACGGAGCGAGCCGGAAACCTGTCAGCTGGCTCGGTCTGCATCATGTACAGGCAATCACGGCGCACCAAAAAGCAACGTATTTCAATATCGACGGCAAGCACGAACTGACACTCAATGTTTCGCATAAAACGGCCAGCCGTTTGATCAGGCAGACTAAGATCTTGTCTGATTCCCAGCAGCGGATGGTGACAGAATGGCTGGCACTCATGCATCATCAAAAAGAATTCAGCAGCCGGCCTAACGTCGTGACGCGGTGCACTGTAAGCAGTCATTTCTCACAGCCTCTGCCTCTTCTATCAACGTGGCTGATGACCCTCAGTTTCCTTCAGGGACGCTGGATCGTCCAGGATCTACTCAAAGAAGGCGACCCACTGCTGGATCTACTTCCACCGGAAAAATTAAATGACGAAAACGAGATTAACGACTAAGACTGATCACTACCTCAACAGGACTGCCATCACTTGGTAGTCCTGTTTTAATGTTGCCGCTTTTGTCGTATACGGTTAAGTGAATCCATAACTTCCTGATTTATATCTTCATCAACCGGATCATCTACAACAGTGTACTCATCTTTGGTCCAGTCTGGTAGCGATTCACTCTTTGATACATGGTTAGTGAATGACTTCTGGCGATTCTTGAAGGATCGGTCATAAGCCGAAATGTCTTCAAAGCTCCTTACGCCCTTCTTCTGGAAGTCTGTCAGTATGGCATTCATATAAGCAAACGACTTACCACTCATGTGCGTTCGTCTGATCGCTTCTAGAATAACAGACTGTTCAAAGACAGCTAGCCAGTCTTTCAGTTGTTTTTCTATTTGGGGTGTAGGCACTTGAACCTTTGATTCAAATTCTTTAAGGATATGTAATAAATCATCATCGGAATCATCTAGTTCTTTTTCAACTTGTGATGATGATTTACTTTCTTTTACTATACTTTCCTCTACTTTACTTTGTGTAGTTATTGTAGACATTAATTCCGTTGAGTCCACATCACTGTCAACATGGCTAGTTTCTACAGATACTTCAGGATAAAGGGAGACAATTGATGTTAGTATGAAATCCTGGACACGTTTTGATAGAATATAAACTATCGAAAAGGAGTGTCTATTGATGTTAGTATGAAATCCTGGACACGTTTTGATAGAATATAAACTATCGAAAAGGAGTGTCTATCGATGTCAAACCGAAGAACCTATGATGTCGACTATAAGAAAACGCTAGTCAGTTTGTACGAAAATGGTCAT
>NZ_FOBL01000056.1 GCF_900109825.1 Alkalibacterium putridalgicola
GTATATGTGCCCTTCATGAACCAGCAGGAGTTTCGAAGGTCACAAAAAGATAGTATATGTGCCCTTCGCAGATCGCAGAACATACTGAGGGTCACAAAAGGTCCTTTAATATGAAAAAACCAAGTCCGAAGACTTGGTTTTTCTTTATGCAAGCAGGAGAGCATCTTCCGATACGTCACTGCCGCTGTTCTTCTTGAATAGGTTGAGTAAGTCTGGAACGGTAAGGTTTTTCTTTTCTTCGCCGGAGACGTCCACGACGATGCGACCGTTGTTCATCATGATCAGGCGGTTGCCGTAGTGGATCGCTTGTTCCATGTTATGCGTGATCATCAAGGTTGTCAGGTTCTTTTCCTTGATGATTTGATCCGTCAAGTTCAGAACCATTTGACTGGTTTTCGGATCCAGTGCTGCCGTATGCTCGTCTAAAAGTAACAACTTTGGTGTGACGAGTGAGGCCATGAGCAGTGTCAAAGCTTGACGCTGACCACCGGAAAGGAGTCCCACGTCCATTTTCAAGCGGTCTTCGAGCCCGAGCCCCAGTTTTTTCAGCTCATTTCGGTAAACCTCGCGCTCTTTTCTGCGGATGCCTCGACCGAGCCCGCGCTTTTTCCCGCGCTTCCAGGCGATGGCCAGGTTCTCTTCGATACTCAAGCGGGAAGCCGTCCCCATCTTGGAATCCTGGAACACACGGCTGATGTGAGAAGCCCGTTTATAGGCAGACTCTTTCGTGATATCTGATCCACCCAGCAGGATCTCTCCTTCATCGACAGGGAAACTTCCGGCGATACTGTTCAGGAAAGTGGATTTTCCGGCTCCGTTACCCCCGATGACCGTAATAAAATCACCTTCATTTACGGTGAAATCGATACCTTTCAAAACATGGTTCTCATTGACCGAGCCTGCTTCAAATGTCTTATGGATATTCTTCAGTTCTAACGCTGTAGCCATGATAAAGCACCGCCTTTCTTAGTCGTTTTTGAAACGTTAACTTTGCTTTTCGGTTTAGACAAGCGATCCTGAACGGCAGGCAGGCGTAAAGCCAGTGCCAGTAGTATCGCGGAGAATATCTTCAAGTCCTGCGGGTTCACGTTCATTTCTAAAACGATCAGGATGAGCAGACGGTAAATGACTGAACCTAAAACAACTGTCATCAAACGTTTTGCGATCGATAAGTTACGGAAAAACACTTCACCGATAATGATAGAAGCCAGACCGATAACGATGGTCCCGATCCCCATGCTGATGTCCGCGTAGCCGTTGTTCTGGGCTAAAAGGGCACCGGATGTCGCGATCAGGCCGTTGCTCAGCATATAGCCGATCACTTTCATCACGTTGGTCCGGATACCGTTCGCTTCACTCATTTCATTATTGTCACCGGTTGAACGAATAGCCAGGCCCACTTCAGTGTGAAAGAACATATGAAGGGCAAGGATAACGTGTCCAACAGCGATCGATCCAACAAGCAGGACAGCATTCGTTTTGTTCAAGCCGAAACTTTCGACTGTTCGAATCAGCGTTCCTTCACCAAGCAGTGAAATATTGGCTTGTCCCATCACACGTAAGTTAATCGAGTAGAGACCAGTCATCGTGATGATACCGGACAAGAGTGCTGGGATCTTCCATTTCGTATAAAGGAATCCTGATACAAAACCGGCTGCCATGCCACCCAGAAGTGCGATCAGGACGGACAGCCAGGGAGCCACGCCGTTCACGATCAGACTGGTACTGACGGCAGCTCCTAAAGGGAAACTGCCTTCAGCCGTTAAGTCGGCGACATTCAATATTCTAAATGTCAGGTAGACACCGATCGCCATGATTGCCCAGAGCAGGCCTTGCGAGATACTTGATAATAGTAAAGCCATGAATAGTTCCTCCTTATTCCTCTGAAAGTGAGATGCTGTCTGGATCGATACCTAAAGCATCCGCCATGTCTTCATTGACGTAGAGTTCCAGTTCGTCAGACATTTGTACGGCCATCGTTTCAGGTGATGCATCATTTTCAATGATTTCCAACGCCATCTGTGCTGTTTGACGGCCAAGAGACTCATAATTGATGCCGTAAGTGGCTAGTGCACCGGCTTCGACCTGATCAGTCGATCCTGCAACGACAGGTAGCTGGTATTCCATGGCGATTTCACCAACAGTATCCGCTGTACTTGCCAACGTGTTGTCTGTCGGGATGTATAGGCCGTCGACATCTGACGCCAGACTGGTCAGGACCTGCTGCACGTCGTTCGTCGTTGTGACTGTTGAGACCTGAACTGTTACACCGGCGGCTTCCAGTTCTTCAATGGCCATATTAGCCTGGATCTCCGAGTTCGGTTCACTGGAGTTATAGATGATTCCGATTGTTTCAGCGTCAGGAACGATCGACAGCAGCAACTGGATCTGTTCTTCGATAGGCACCATATCGCTTGTGCCGGTGGAATTAGCTCCGGGCGCGTCATTGCTCTCGACTAAGCCGGCATCGACGGGGTCTGTGACAGCGGTGAACAAGAGTGGTTTTTCCTGTTCAGCTGTAGCCAAGGCCTGAGCCGCCGGTGTCGCGATGGATAGCATCAAGTCATTGTTTCCGGACAGTTGTTCACTCATACTCTGAAGATTCGACTGGTCACCCTGGGCGTTCATCACATCGAAGGTGATCGATTCACCGTCGACGTAGCCGGCATCTTCCAGTTCAGCGATGAAACCGTCTTTGGCGGCGGTCAGGGAATTATGTTCCATGAACTGCAGGATACCGACGTTAACTGTTGCCTGCTCCCCGGCGGCACTTTCTCCCGTATCATCGGACCCGCAGGCTGCTAAAGTCAAGCCCACTAGTCCCATCACTGCCATACCCATTGCTTTCTTTGTCATTAATTTTCTCATCTTTTTCTCCCCCTATGATTTTCTTCTTTTTTTTGAGTTAACGATAGGTCAACTCGCTCTTTCTAAAAATAAAAACACCCATCTAGATATAAATAATCTAAATGGGTGCCCCAAAAGTTCACGCGTATGTTAGCCACTTAGATTATTTCATCTATGTGGCTAAATTTGATCAACTCAAATTTCTTTAGCCATCACAGATACAAAATCAGTTTTTATGCTGATGTTTGCATCCACGATGTCGGCGTGTCTACAAACAGTATCTAAAATAGCTAAAGTAGAAGTGATTCAATTGTTTAGTATGAAGCTGTGTCATTAACATCGTCGTCACTCCTGTAAAAGTTGATGTTCCTAGAATACGAGATAAATGAGAGTAAGTCAAGAGAAATATTAAATTATTTTAATTTAATTGATTTTTATTCACAGAATCAGTCCATTAAGTCTTCGTACACATCTCTGTCGATTTCTCGGGCATGCTTTATCTGCAGCTGTTCGTCAACTAAGCCAGGAGTCGTTTCGACTAATAAGACAGTGTCGTCTCCGCTGTCTAATGTAAAGAACTGGCTGATGTGTGAACTATCTTCTATAGGAAGGTAGTTTGAGATGATGTCAACAGTCTGTTCGTTATCCGTGGCTTCGCTGAAAGACAAGTCTCCGGCCAAGTCCTCAAATATCATTATTTCATCCAGCAGTTCCGCGCTCGTTTGTGGTCTTGAATTCTCAAAAATGATCCATGCACCTAATCCGATAATACTGATTATAAGTAAAGCTATCCCTATTGTTTTTCTTTGATTATTATTTACCATAATGTAGCCATCCTTTGGAATCAATAGTTTTACTGATTTGTCACTCACAAAATAGAACAGACGATCAGTATTTGATCTGTGTCTTTACATTACTATAAAAGCGGTTACATTTAAACCCTTATTTTATAATAGAAGAGATGAATTTTGGTGACTAAAAAATTCTTTAAGCTAAAAGTTGCCCAAAAGGATATCTTAGTTATGTATCATTGAACAAAGTGCGTGTGTTTGGCTTTCCAGTCTTCGAGCTTGATATTGACCCAGAAGCCGTATATGCCAAAAGTTAGTACGGTAAGTGCCCACCATTTGAGCCAGTTGCCGAACAGTCCGACAGCGGAGCCGGAAAATGACATGCGTCTACCGTCAATAACCGTATGATTGATCTTCCAGGCAAAAAGCCGGCACAATACCCACGGATATAAGAGTCCCAACGAGAATAAAGTGAGAATCGCTCCTAACACCGACCAGGCGATCAGTTCAAACAATCCTCCGTCAAAAAATGAAGGTCTTCCATACTTTTGTTCCATACCTGCTTGTGAAACTGTGGCCATACCTATCTCTCCTTATCCTGTTTAGTTTCTGCATATCCCTATATAAGTTATGTATATTTATAATGATAAAGGAATAAATTTATATTGCAATAGATGTTAAGAATATCATAGTAAGTTTATTGCTTGTGTTTGGATCTGATATTTACCAAGACAGATAAAAAAGCCTATAAGTTTAAAACATGCTAGAAGTCCGTCAGATGATCCATCACCTGGCGGACTTCTGAATAGCATTTCTAACTTTACTCCACAGATTTTTTCTCATCCACTTTCTTCAGCGGTTTCACTGCCGGTCCGTTCAGTACATCGCCCGAGTAGGAGAAGCGGGAACCGTGGCATGGGCAATCCCAAGATCGTTCACTGTTGTTCCAGTTCAAACCGCACCCCATATGCGAGCAGGTCGTCTTGACCAGGTGCAGCTCGCCGTTTTCGTCGCGGTAGCCGCCCAATTTTTTTCCGCCAATGGATACCAGTCCGCCTTCGTCCAAGTCTAAATCTTCCGGCGACTTGTCAGGGCGCTGCAGTTTCGTTTCCAGCAGATTCTTACCTACCGATGTATTCTTCTTGGAGAAGCGCTGGATGTCTTTTCCTTTCAGCTTATTCCGTGTCGGATCAAATAATTCCACGTAGTCATTTTCTTCTCCGTTTATGATATCAGTCAATATCTTAGCGGCAGAAACGCCCATCGCCATGCCCCATTTATTGAAGCCGGTCGCGACCAAGACATTTTCTGATGTGCGGGTCATTTGTCCGATATACGGCACTTTATCCAGTGTGGTCATATCCTGTGCGGACCAGTGATACTCCACTTCTTCAAGCTCAAACCATTCTTTGCCAAAGGCCAAAAGATTCTCAAAGTGGACCTGGTTGGGCGGATTGCTTTTACCGGTCTGGTGACTGTCTCCACCGATCAGGAACAAGTCGTTACCATTTTCGACAGGGATCGACCGCAGTGAACGGATAGGGGACTCGGCGCTGATATACATACCATCAGGGATCGGTTTATTGATTCTTCCGGCGATGGCATAAGACCGGTTGATGGACAGTTTTGAAAAATAAAGGCCGTCAAAATCATTGAAGGGGTAGTGTGAAGCCACAACGATCTCGTCATAGGATAAAACAGCCCCGTTTTCCATCGTTACTGTGTTGTCACTTTTGGAAAGTTTAACGGCACGCGTACGGTCATAGATTTGGCCGCCTAAACGCGACACTTCATCCAGCAGTCCTTTCAAGTATTTAACAGGATGAAACTGGGCCTGGTAGGGCATAGTCAAGGCAGCTAACGTCTCAAAAGGTAAGTCCCTCAGCTGACCATGTGTCAGCGTCCCGTTGATATCAAGCGTTTCGTAGGCGCGGGCTTCTTTTTCGATCTGCTTAAGCCCTTTGGCACTGGATGCAAAGACGACCGCATCTTTTTCTTCAAAATCACAGTCGATGTTCAACTCTTTTGACGTCTCACGGATGAAGTCGAGCCCATCCCGGTTGGCTTCATAATAGAGTCGGGCTTTTTCTTTGCCGAAGGTCTGGATCAGTTCATTGTAAATAAGGGCATGCTGGGCCGTGATCTTTGCGGTCGTGTGGCCCGTCACGCCATGGAAAAACTCTCTGGCTTCGACTAACGTCACTTTTTTCCCGGCTTTAGCCAGTAAGTAAGCCGTAACGATGCCGACAATCCCGCCGCCGATAACGGCGACCTCTGTCGATTCATCTTGAATTAAAGGAGAGAAGTGAGGTCTCTGATGTGAGTGCCAGTAGGAATTAGGAAACTGCGAGATCTGTGAATCTGGTTGTTTATTATCCATGGAAATCCTCCCTATACTATAAAGTGTTAACGTTTTCTTGAGTATAGCACGCTCCTTTTCAGAATGAAAAAGATACCCATTCCCAAAGGCTCTATAGGATGTTATGAGTCGCCCTTTCCCGCGGTTTTTGATACGATGAAGGAGACAAAAAGGAGTGAGCGAGATGTGTGGAAGATACGGATTGACGGCTTCTTATAAAGAACTGAAAGAACGCTATGACCTTGAAGATGACGGCTATTCATTTGAAGAAAGCGAAGAGATTTTTCCGACGACTGAAAATATCGTGTTGTTGCCCAATCAGCGCCTGCATCCTGTGAAGTGGGGATTCGAACCGAGCTTTGCCAAGCGCCCGCTGATCAATGCACGCTCAGAAAGTGTTTTGGAGAAAAAGACTTTTAAAGAACCCTTTGCCAAAAAACGCTGCATCGTTCCGGCGACGTACTTTTTCGAGTGGCAGCCGATCGAAGGGCAGAAGAAGAAGGACAAGAAAAAAATCGCAGTCAAAGACGTGCCGATTTTTTCCATGGCCGGTATCTGCGAACGCTACACTGACGATAACGGCGACAATTACCTGACTTACGCGATCCTTACCACAGAGGCCAACGACCAGATGCGTCCCATCCATGACCGCATGCCTGTGATACTGAATCCTGAAGATGAAAAACAGTATCTTGACTTGGATGCTGATCCGAAAGACGTTCAGACACTGTTAAAACCGACATCCATAGAATTAACTATAGAATAAGAACTCAATCTAATAATAAATAGTACTATTTGTAGAGTCGTGTTAGTCAGGTTTTTTTGAGGAAAATCCAGAATGTTTTCTACCAGTTTATTATGTAAGTATAATGGTTCTTATTTTTTGATTTCTTCAAACATTAAGGGTCTACTTATTAAATATGATTAGAATTCAGGATCCGAAATATAATAGAGCACGATAATTTTAAACAAAACGTTTAAAGTTATCATGCTCTCAAATGTTTATGCCTTCTAATTGGCTACACCATATATTATTTGTATTGCTGTTTTTAAAAGTATTAAGAGAAACCATAAAAAAACAACATAAAAGGAAAGTACCCCATAATACCTAAACCTACTAAGAGAAGGGCCAGTCCTGTTAGTGTTATATATTTTGTTGTTTTCGAGAAAGCATCGGATCGGAATAACCACATTCTAAACAGCAGCATCATCGCTAAAATCAAGGGAATAAAAAGTAAAAAGTAAAAAGTAGCTAAACCTTCAAAATAGATTCCAGCTGCTTCTGTTGGTGTAGATATGGCGTCATAAAGGAACATAGGAAACCCGACCAAAAATATAAGGAAACTGGAATTCACCAAAATTGAATAAATACGAAATTTGTTTTTATACTTCTTAGAAAATTTGAGGTTAAACGAAATAAGAATATGTATTGCAGAAATTATAAGTGCTGATGGAACATTCATTGGAAACGACATTTAAATCTCCCCTTTAATTATACAATATAAATATATAGTATTTTACGACGTTTTATTTCATTAAAGAAGTCTTAAAAAACTACCAGTTTAAGAAATTCACCAAAACATAACCTATAAATACCACAACAAGTAGAAAAGTGGATAGTTTTAATAATATATACATACTGAATCATGAGGATGCTTTTTCTTTAGCTATCTCTTTATCTATATTATGTTTATCCATTACAATTTACCCTCTTAATATAAGGTTTATGATGTCATTATAACACTATCACTCAGCACGCATTCACTTTAATTATTAAAATCTTTATAGACTACGATATCCAGTTCACTTAATATTGGTATTACGTCAATATCTTGGACACGATTTAAGAGAATTTCTTAATGAAACATGGACCCGTTTTGAGGCCTCAAGGTTTCGGTAAA
>NZ_FOBL01000055.1 GCF_900109825.1 Alkalibacterium putridalgicola
CTTGCTTAAGTTTATTTGATGCGCCCTTAAATTCCAAAATAGACTGTAGAAATATTAGGTTTTATTGCTTGACTTTATATAGTTAGTCTTTCTTTATAAGTTCGTCACAATAAAAAAAGGACATACCCGTAGAACAGAATTAACTGTCCCACAGATATGTCCTTTAAATACATAGTCTGCTGCCGCAACATGTGCAGCCCGGCTGCATGAACCTTTTAATGCGTTCACCGCCTGTTCAGATCACAATGAATAGATTATGCCTATTCAAAGCTTTCATATTAAGTTTTCAAGTGACGTGATTGTCTGTCACAAGTCTGTATCCCTTGTGAAGTTACCTTCATGATAGCATATCACTTTTTCCGGGTCAAGCCTTTGCTTACCAGGAATCGATCCTTTTTATCAGTAGCCTGGTCACTTACAATACTCCCACACGAGCTGCAGTATTCAGCTTTTGACTGAATCACAATACGATGAAGTCGAAGCGATACACTCATGACCTTCCAGTAGCAATAATTTTAAGAAGTCTTTTGGGTAGTCAGTCGATCATTTCGAATTTCGTTTCCAGTATATCTTTCGTGACTGGTCCCACGACACGCTCATAGATCACACCGTCACTGCCAATGAAATAAGAGGTCGGCAAGGATTCGACACGGTACAGATCGGTGATTTCACTCGGTGCATAAACGTTCGTAAAAGTCAGACCGAATTCATCAATGAATGCCGGAACGTTTTCAGGATCACTTTCAGAGGAGATGACGTTGACGCCTAAGACAACGACCTCGTCCTGTTCTTCATGAAATTCCTGCAAGTGCGGCATTTCTACGCGACAAGGCGGACACCAGCTGGCCCAGAAGTTCAGAAAGACTTTCTTTCCTCTGTAATCCGACAACTGCACCGTATTGCCGTCCATGTCTTCCAGCTGAAAATCATAGGCAACGTTTCCGGCATTCAGTCCAAACTCTATCTTAGATCCCGTTTCGCTTTCAGCATTCTGCTCAGCGATCTCATCCATCAGCGCCTGGAGCTCTTCTTCAGACATCTCTTCAGTATCCATTTCTTCATTCAGCTCGTCCTGTACACTGAGTTCGTTTTGAACCGACGCCTGTTCCATGACTTCCTGTTCGCGGTTCAATCCTGTGACAAAGTCAAAGACGACATAAACGAGCATGAGGGCGATGACCGCCCATAAACCTTTTTTCACCATGTCAACACTCCTATCCTAGCAACTCAAACGGTGTACCTTCGAGCCACTGTGCGATCCATTCTGATATTATTTCCAGCGTTCCTGTGAAAAGCAGGAGACCCATAACGATCATGAGTATGCCTCCGACTTTCATCCACTTCTGACTGTGTTTCATGATGTTGTCCATCTTGCCGAGGAAGAAAGACACTAAAAGAAACGGCAGAGCAAAGCCTAAAATGTAAAGGGTCAAATAAAGGGCCGGCGGCGAACCGGTCGACACGCCGATCAGCAGTATAGAAGAAAAAATCGGGCCGATACACGGCGTCCATCCAGCTGCAAAACCCAAGCCGATGAAAAAGCTTGAAAAATAACTGGTCGTGCGGTTCCCTGCCATCCTGCGTGTATCTTTCAATAGGGCCGGTATCTGGAGCCATTCAGCTGTGACCAGTCCCATAACGATAATGAGTAGTCCCGCGATACGCTGAAGCAGCAGGCTCGTCGATCCAGTCAGCAGCTGACTGAAAAAGCCACCCAAATAGCTGATGCTGAGTCCCAGACTAACATAAACGACTGACACACCGATCAGGAATAGGATCGAGTGCAGCATGACCGTTCTTTTGAACGCGGCCGACTGATTCTCTTTCACTTCTTTCACACTTTTACCGGTAATATAAGATAAATATAAAGGCAGCAGCGGCAAGGTACAGGGCGAGAAAAAAGACAAAGCGCCTGCGCCAAATGCCAAGAGTGCTGTTAGTTCTGTCTCGATGGTAAGATCCCCCTTTTATAACCCAGGAGCAGACCGCTGAACACTATAAAAAGTGATAGGATCGCCAGGGGTGTAAAGACAAAATTAAAATAAATGACCGAACGCGTGCCCATGATCAGAAGATGCAAAGCACCGAATCCTAAAACGATCCAGACGGGCGGCACTTTTTGAGTAAGGTTCGTAAATGTTAAAAGTGCCAGCAGGCTCACGAAGAGTACGATGAGCAGCAATGTAGTGACCGATGCATAGCGGTAATACATGTAAGCATGATTTGCTAAGCCGATCGTCGTTAAAAGCTTGGCTGCACTTTTGGCTTTCTCTTTATTTTCCCATAATCTATCTCCATAAAGATAACTTCCGTATATCAGTACACCGAGTGAAGCGATCCAGACGACGTTCGACGAGAACAGCAGGATCCGGTAAGGGACCTGAATGATTTCGCTGATGTTTAAGATCGCATTGATACCGAACAGTGCGACAACAAAATAAAACACACTATCCATGAAAACCGATACAACGCTTTTTTTCACGCTGGCTGACTCATCCGTCAAACCGTACCATAGCAATATACCGACCAGCAGCGACACGACCGCGCTGAACATCGGGTTGGAAATAATATTTTCCACGTACATTCTCCTGACTAGTTATACCACAACGGGTAAAAAGGTGATTAGTTCTTAAGCTTATAAGTAATTCTATTAATGAAGCATTCATTTAATCAGTTAATAAAAGCCTTTTTTATTATAAATACCCCTAGGGGTTTACTTCTACTAGCTTACACAATTTTAATCTGTGAGTCAACTCTACCGCCGAAGGAAAACTGTGACGTTTTTAAGACTTTTTGAACAGTAAACTGTCTATTTATATCCATTCGAGGCTAATCTGGATGAATCGATCCGTATGGAGCCAATTTTAAAGCTGATTCTTTTATGATAAACTTCCAAACCAAGATGCAGCCGTGGTTTCAATAGATCATCCTTTAGTACAGGAGTCCAAGAAAGTGCTGTACTACATTTTTTCAGTAAATAGTTGAGTTCAGACTGGGCCCAAAGTGCTGTACTTCACTTTTTTTAAAAATAATTAAGTTCAGAGCCTCTTCAGAGTGCTGTACTTCATTTTTTCAGTAAATAGTCGAGTTCAGGACATCTCCAATGTGCTGTACTTCATTTTTTCATTAAAAAAAGCACTCTACCTGAGTAGAATGCTTTTCACTTAAATATTAAGCTGTTTTAACGTGCTTCACTTCCTCGTGTTTCCTGCTTCCACGAAGGCGATACTTCAAGAGACGCATCCCGTTGAAGATAACGACCAGGATACTGCCTTCATGGACCAGCATACCGATGGACATGTTCATCCAGTCGCTGAAGAAGACGCTGGCCAGTAGGACGAAAACGACGCCCACTGCAATGGCGATATTCTGGATCATGTTGTTCGCTGTGGTTTTCACTAGGCCTAACGCATGCGGCAGACGGCTGAAGTCCGAATTCATCAGGACCACATCAGATGTTTCGATCGCGACATCTGTCCCGCTTCCCATAGCGATACCGATATCCGCCAGAGCCAGCGACGGGCTGTCGTTCACCCCGTCGCCCACGAAAGCAACGATCTGTCCTTCTTTCTCAAGTTTTTCGATGTGCGCAGACTTATCTTCCGGCAGCATGTGACCGTGGGCTTCCGTCAGTCCAAGTTCGCTGGCGACGACATCGACCGTCCCCTGGTTGTCTCCCGATAGAACGACTAGATTCTTTACACCCAAATCCTTCAACTGATCAAGGTCGTCTTTCACACCGGGTCTGACCTGATCTCTGATCCCCATCAAAACGCGCAGTTCACCGTCAACAGCAGTGAGGACTAGGGAGTTTCCACTGGTTTCTGCTTCTTGAACGTCTTCTTTCGCTTTCTCACTGAGTTCGATGCCTTCTTTATCCATTAAAGCCACATTCCCGACAGCGACGCGGTGACCACCGACCTGAGCCACGATCCCGCCGCCCTTGACGACTTCTGTCTCTTCGACCGGATAAATTTGCGCCGCTTTCGTTTCTTCGAGGATCGCTTTAGCCAGCGGGTGATCGGATTCTTTTTCCACACTGGCCAGATAGTTCAAGGCCTCGTCTGACTCTTCGCCATAAACTGCCTTTTTCGCCACACTCGGATTGCCAACGGTCAACGTCCCGGTCTTATCGAAGACGATCGTGTCTACTCGGCTGAAGTCATGGATCACTTCACTCCCTTTTAAAAGGACACCATGACGGGCGCCATTACCGATCCCGGCAACGTTTGAGACCGGCACACCGATAACGAGAGCCCCTGGACAACCTAAAACCAAGATGGTAATCGCCAGTTCAATATCCTGACTGATCAGCCAGACCACAAAGGACAAAAGCAAAACGGCAGGTGTATAGTATTTTGAAAACTTGTCGATAAAGCGCTCCGCTTCTGATTTGGAATCCTGAGCCTCTTCCACCAGTTCGATGATTTTCCCAAAAGTCGTCTCTTCTCCGACTCGGTCTGCACGGACCTGGATCGTTCCGTTTTCAAGGATCGTTCCGGCATAAACGCCTGAATCTTTTGATTTCGTAACGGGAACGGATTCTCCGGTAATACTCGCTTCGTTGATATAGCCGTCACCTGACAGGACCGTTCCGTCAACGGGTACTTTAGCCCCGGTTTTAACGAGCAGAATGTCCCCCTCGTCGACTTCATCGATGTCCACTTCTTCAAATTCACCGGAGTCGGTCTGGACGAGTGCGATTTCTGGAGCCATTTCAGTAAGCTCTTTGATGGCCAAACGGGTCTGATTCAGTGTCCGCTGTTCGAGGTAATGCCCGAACAGGAAGAGAAAAGTAACGATAGCTGATTCTTCAAAGTTCTGAATAAGGAAGGCCCCGATGACTGCGATGGTGACCAGCACGTCGATACTGACGACTTTCACCTTTAGTGCCTGATACGCCTGGACTGCGATCGGAGCGATCCCGATCACTGACGCGATGATCAGTGCCCACTCCAGGACAGCCACGTTCCCCAGCGCAAACCGGCTGAAGTAGCCGATGACAATGAGTAGCCCGCTTAATAAGGTGATCAGTTTCTTCTGACTTAATATAACTTTCTGCATGATGATTCCTCCTATTTTCTCATTTCCTTGATGTTAAGTTAAGTATACGGGCGTTTGTTCGGCTTGAACTTGACTACAGTCAAGTTCATTCATTTTTATGGTTTTCAGGTGGATCAAAGGCAAAAAAACGTGCAGCAGTACCCTGAGCCCTTCATCCATGCGACTTTTTTAGTACGGTGTCAGATTTGATTCTGTTTTCTTGCGATTTTGTGCTGCGTTCGGTCGTTACGTTCCTGATACTGCCAGCTAAGTGTCGAATGTGCTCTTATTCGGTCGTTAGGATGCTTGCAGAGATTTCTACTTACCGAACTTCATCACTATTCGGTAAGTACGTTTACGATAACATTCGCAAAGTGCCGAACTCGCCTCTCTTCGGTACTTAGGACGCTCTCTCACATTTCTACTTGTCGAACCTCGACCATATTCGGCTAGTAGGCTCTTAATAACTCTTCCTAAGTACCGAACTTGCTCAAATTCGGTACTTAGGAGACTTCAACAAAATCCTAATTGTCGAACGGGTATTAATTCAATGAAGACAGGACACGTGGTCTCTTTAATAGCACCCAAAGTTGGCTCCCATCTTTCACTGATATGAAAAGACGCACCGCCCAGCGTGTCCTGACCCCTTTTAAAATCAAAAAAAACCGCCCAGAAAGTTTTTCACACTTCCCGGGCGAATTTCAAAAAGTCTTCTTTCTATCAGGTTCAAGCATAGTAAGCGTCGTCTGCCTCAGACAGCATCTCATAGACGGCTTCATACGTTTCGCAGGCATCGCCGGGCAAGGCGTATTGACCAGTCACCTCACGGAGTTCAGTGAATTCCTCGTCCAGATCAGGCTTGTCTGAACCACTGTCCTTCACTTTTTCATTCATCCTCCGGAACAGTTCATGCACTCTGAAGACTTCCGGATGATTCTTCCCGTGTGCACGAGTCAGGGGCAGGGTGTAAATCTCAAGTGTTGGAAAATGTTCTTTTACTACGGTATCGAATTCTGTCATTCTTTTTCCCTCTTTCTCTACTTTTCAGTTAGTTTATGCTGCTTTGACCGTCGACTTGATGACTGGATAACCTAAGTCTTCTATCGCTTTCTCGATCTCTTCTATTGAGACCTTTTCGGAGTCAAAGGCCGTTTTCGCTTTGCTCGAGTTGAACAGGACTTTGACGCTGTCTTTGTCGATACCGTCAAGGCCTTTCAGTGCGTTTTCTATCTTCTGCATACAGCTTGGGCATGCCAAAGTTTCCAGTTTTAATATCGCTTTTTTCATGTCTACTCTCTCCTTTAGTTTTTATCTCTTTGTTTGTCTCTATCTCTTACATTCCTAGTATAAGTCTTGAACGCTGAAGTGGAATTGACGTTCATCAAGTTCAGCTCAATAACTCCACTAAACCACTCTTTTCCTTGTTCTGCTCAGTCAGCCTGTCTGTCCTCTGCCTTTCACAGTTAAAGTATAGGCCATTACCTGTGAAAGAAACCTTGATTTTGATCAAGGTTTCAATTTTTCGCAAAAAAAAGACCTGAGACACAACATCTCTAGTCTTTTCATAGCGATTCACTTTATAGAAAAATCAGATTATCCTCGTCCAGTATCTTGATTTTGGATGAGCTGAGGCGTTTGATCAGGTTCAGCTCTTCCAGTTCTTTCAGTTTCCGGCTCACTGTTTCAGGGGTCGTTCCGATGTAAGACGCCAGATCTTTTTTCGTCAAAGGTAAGGTCACGATATTTGATTCACTACCCGGTCCAAGTAAATCGGCTAGATAAAGAGCCAGACGCTGCTCCGTCGATTCAGTCGTAAACCGGGCAGCCTGCGTTTCGCTCTGGTCCACCCGAGCTGAGAGCTCCTGGAGAATTTTGAGTGAGATGGATGGGTACTTCACCAAAAGTGTCTGAAGATCAGAACGCGTGATCTGACAGACTGATGCCGGCTCCATCGCTTCTGCATAGTTTTCATGTACTTTTTCATTGAACAATGCCAGTTCGCCAGTAAATTCGCCTGGCCTGAGAACTCGGACGAGCTGTTCTTTCCCGGATTCTGAAAGCCGATAAATACGCAGGCTGCCTTTATTAACGATCGTCAAAACATCCGACTTATCTCCCGCACGGTAAACCAGTTCCCCTTTTTCAAACGACTGGGACTGTACAGTCTCCATTATTTCATCCATCTGCTGTACGTCGAGGTGGTTGAATATTGGGACCAGAGAAACACAGCCTTTATGCGAAAGGCCGCAAGTATGTTTTTGATTCTGATCTGATTCAGTCATGTTATCTATCCTTTCCGGAAATCGTTACGATTCTTTTTATGATCCACTGCTATTTAAACATTTTTATCTAAAAACACTATACCATAGTATGGATGCAGAAGGATTGATATAGATCAAGAACTAAAATCCCTTCTTCGAACAGTTCTATTATACATTTCTGCTGAAGGAACGACTTTAGATTAAGTAGCTTGATCGATCATCTCATTTACTTCCAAACACGCTTTTTTACGAATATTTCTTGTGTATAGCCTACGAGCGATATCGGACTCATAATAAGCTGATAACACAGAACAAAAACTATAAACCCTAAGAAATTATTCCGAATATTCAGTTTTAGTTCACGAAATACCTCCCGCTGATAAACATATAGAATGAAATTTTGCAGCATTGCTATCGGTAAAACAAGGAGTGTCATTGGCCCTATGATCCAATAGATTCCAAAAAAAGCTAATATCAAACCTGGAATCCAAGCTAGAGTGAATGCCATATCCAAAAAAGGCATAGCTAAATTGATGCTAGTTAAAAAACGAATATACACAATCGGCTGTTGCCAAGGCTTCACAACTTTCAACCCTTCTATCATACCTCTAGCCCATCTGCTTTTCTGTCTGTAAAAATGAATGAACTTTGTCGGTACTTCAGTAAACGCAACAGCCTTTGGTTCAAAGTATACTTTCTTGTTCTCTCTTAAAAGTTTCCATGTTAATACAATATCTTCACCTATCGCATCCGGCCATCCACCTACCTTTTTCAGCATCTCGGTCGTATAAAGCGAAAAGGCTCCTTGAGCAACCAAAGTTCCTTGATACATCCCCTGCATCCTTTTTATACTTGCGATCCCCAGGAAATACTCCCATTCCTGAATTTTTGCCAGGAGATTATCTCTGCTGTTTCGGACAAGTACAGAACCTGCAACAGCCGTTGTATCAGCTGGAGCGGTAATAACCCTAGAAACCAAAAAGCGTATGGCTGATTTATGTAGTAAAGTATCTGCATCAAGTGTTATGACGTATTCAGTTTCAACCGATTTGAGTGCTTCATTTAACGCATTAAATTTCCCTGGTCTTTCAGCGCTTTTAACAATTAAATCAAGTTCAAGTTCTTTCCCGGCTTTCTCTGCTTGGATCGCAGTCAAATCCGTTGAGCCATTGTCGGCGACAAACACTCTGATATCCCCTTTAAAATCTTGTGCTTTTATATATCGTAAAGTGTTCGCAATCACCTTTTCTTCATTGTAGCAGGCAATAATAATCGATATGGGTATATGTGGATCGGGTGTTTTGAATTTAGGTTGTCGATCAAGCAGCAGACTCATGACGATAAAGGAATTTATCAGACCTGGTAGGTACCCGATCCCCGCTATTATCAATACTGCTGTTAATGGCGTTGTTATATTTGAAAGATCCCTCAGCCAGGGTAATGACAGATAGACTGAAAAGCCTAGCCATACTAATGCAAACAGCATTGAGATCATAAACTTCTGACTGATATTTATGTATTTATCTTTAAAGGAATGACTCGTCTTCGACTCTTTTTCATAGAACATAAGGTATCTCCTTCACTGGCATGATTTAACAAGTATAAATCTCTCCCCCTTATTAATCAATATCCATCTTCTATTCCTGAACTTATATTGGTCGGCGTCTATAAGAAATCAAAACCACCAGTGTGAACTGGTGGTTTGCTCTGCGGCTGAAAGCCTCTCTTACCGGCCTTGGCCTGAAAGGCCCACTGAGTGAGTTTCCCTTATGCACCACATTTACTCACTGATTCTAAAAGAATCGTCTATTTCTTCTTGTTTTTATGTCCGGTGAACGGATCATATTCTTCAAATAATGTCAGCTGATCGCTCATATAGTCTTCTCGAAGCTGATTCCTAATATACTCTTCAATCTGTTTCTTATTTCGACCGACTGTGTCGACGAAGTACCCCCGACACCAAAACTTTTCGATTTCCATATCGATATTTCAAATTGGCATGTCGATC
>NZ_FOBL01000054.1 GCF_900109825.1 Alkalibacterium putridalgicola
CAAACTGTTTTCTTCCTGAGCACGTCCAATACGAGACTCATTAGCAGTGCTCAATATGTTTTCCTGGTGAGTACGTCTAATGTGGGACTCATTAGCACTGCTCAAGCTATTTTTCTGATGAGTACGTCTAATGTGGGGCTCATTAGCACTGCTCAAGCTGTTTTCCTGGTGAGTACGTCTAATATGGGGCTCATTGGCACTACTCAAACTATTTTTCTTGTCAGTACACCTAATGCGGGGCTCATTGGCACTACTCAAACTATTTTTCTTGTCAGTACACCTAATGCGGGGCTCATTGGCACTACTCAAACTATTTTTCTTGTCAGTACGTCTAATGTGGAGATCATGGCACTGCTCAAACTGTTATGTTCCTGACTACGTCCAATGTGGAGCTCATTAGCAGTGCTCAAACTATTTGTCTTTACGAGTGCGTCAATTAAGAGACTGATCAGCCCTCCTGAGATTGTATTTCTATGTTTCAATTGACTCCCCCTAATAGGTAACTCTATAAGAACATAATAATAATGATGCTGTTTATGGTAAAATAGAATAGAAAGGAAAGATGATATGGAATTTAGACATCAACCACAGCAGCTGCAGAAACAGAAGCAGTCCTACATCCCGAATCTCATGCAGGGCGTCCACCTACTCCAGCTGAATCGTATAGAGCTTTCCACTTACTTGAGTAATCAGATCCTGGAGAATCCTTTTGTGGATATGCCAGAACAGGAAAGCCGCCTGATTCAAACGGCTATAAACGAAACCGCTTCAACCATTGAACAAACGACTGCCAGTCAGCCTTCGCTCTTTGACTTTTTAAAAGAACAAATCGAGTTGTTTTACAGAAAAACATATTTGCGTGAACTGCTCTTCTGGTGGGTCAATCAGCTGGATCATAGAGGCTATGTGACCAAAACGATCGAAGAAGCAATGGATGAGACCGGAGCGGCTTCTGTCGAACTTTTGGATGCCCTGACTCTTCTTCAACAGCTTGATCCCCCAGGTGTCGGTGCCCGGGATCTTAAAGAATGCCTGCTTCTTCAGACAGAGAGGCTGGACTTTGCTCCATCGATAGCCTATATCGTGATCGAAGAAAATCTTGAATCACTGATCAACAAGAAATGGTCATCACTTGCACAGACTTACGATGTGACTGAAGCAGACATCAAAGAGGTTTATCAGTTTATTAAGAAACTAACCCCTTCACCCGGTGAAGCGTACCAGGCATCCTATACGCCTTTTGTTCTTCCTGAACTTAGTGTCAGTATCGATAAGGATGAACTCGTCATCAGTGAAACGAAATATAAAACGCCTCTAGTCAGTTTTAACCAATCTTACTTTAAAGAATTGAGCAGTTCTGATGATCCGCAGCTAAAATCCTACATCAAAGAGAAGAAAAAGGAATACGATATCCTTCAGACAAGTCTTGAAAAACGTAAAGAGACGATTTTACGCGTAGGAACTGCCATCGTCATGCACCAGCATACCTATTTTAAAGATGCCGATGCACCCCTTGTGCCTCTTCAGCTGACCGATTTAGCAGAAGAACTGCATCTGAATCAGTCAACGATCAGTCGGGCCGTCAGGGAGACCTATATCGAAACGCCTTATGGATCCAAGGAATTAAAAACCTTCCTGTCTCGTCGCTCAAGTCAGTCGGAGCTGTCTAAAGATCACATTCTCCAAGCTCTTCAAAATCTGATTCAGTCAGAAGATAAAGCTAAGCCTCTATCGGATCAAGCCATTTCTGATGCACTTAAGGCAGAGAACATGACACTATCCCGAAGAGGTGTAACGAAATACCGCAAGCAGTTGGATATCCCTTCATCTAAACAGAGAAAAGAATAAAAAAACACTTCCTGATGAACGACGCGTCGATTGACGCATCACTCTCAGGAAGTGTTTTTTAAAATTGTTTTCAGTTAGATCTGTCAGATTATCCTAAGATACCTAAAACGTAACCGATAACGCCGACTACGAAGATACCGCCGATAATTGTAATTGGGCTGACTTTCTTACGTAATAACCACACACAGAAGAGAGTTAGTAGTAAGGGAGCCACACCAGGCAGCAGCTGATCTAATGTGTTTTGCAATGTTGTTACTTCTTCAGGCTGGATAGCCATGCCTGCTTGAATATCCGCAACAACGTTTCTCAGCATATCACCAGATAAGACACCTTCATTTGCCGCTTCTGAAATCGCAGCAAAGTCGATCATGTCTGCTTCTGCATTTTCAACTCGACTGATGACCATCGGGAAGTTCATACTTGTCCAACGCGGTACCAGTACACCCATGATGAACATACCTAAAACAGATGCCCCTTGAGTCAGTTTCTGCATCAATCCGCCGGCTAAGTTCTGAGTAATGTTACCCCCTTGAACGTAACCAAGTTCCTGTGAGTACCATAGGAATGCCATACGGATAATGTTCCAGGCCAGGAAGAAGATGATTGGACCCATCCAGCTTTCACTTAATGCAAGTGAAGCGGCGAAGGCACCTAATACAGGACGCAGAGTACCCCAGAATATCGGGTCACCCACACCAGCAAGAGGTCCCATCATACCGATTTTGACCCCTTGGATCGCTGCATTGTCGATATCTTCTCCGGCAGCTTTTTCTTCTTCAAGTGTCAATGTCACACCGAGTACAGGTGCAGCAAGGTAAGGATGTGTATTAAAGAATTCCAAGTGACGCTTTAAAGCCAGTGCACGGTCTTCTTTTGTTGTATATAATTTTTTAAGCGCTGGAATCATGGAATACGCCCATCCAACGTTCTGCATACGTTCAAAGTTCCATGAAGCTTGCAGGAATTGACTTCTCCAAAAAACTTTTAAACGGTCGCTTTTTGTTAATCTTACTTTATTTTTTTCATCCATAGTTTTTCAACGCTCCTTTTTAGTAATCGTTTAGAATATCATCGAGTGGGTCTCCGCCAGAGGAATTTCCTCCATTGCCGCCGCCACCTTGATTGAATTCAGGTGCAAACTGCAGGTAAAGCAAGGCTAAGACAACACCGATAATACCCATTGCGATAAGGTTCAGTTCGCCAATAGCTGATAGTGCAAAACCTAGAGCGAAGAATACCCATAATTTTGGTGTAGCCATCATGTTGATAACCATTGCATAACCAACGGCAACGATCATGCCACCGGCAACGGCAAGTCCGCCAGTCAACCAGGCTGGGATAGCATTCAATCCGTCTGTTACAAGTTCAGCCGGTACAGCTAAAATGATACCTGCTGGGATCGCAATACGCAGACCTTGCAGCATCAATGCACCAATGTGGAGCCATTCAACAGCTCTGAATGAGCCTTCTTTTGCTTTTCCGTCGGCAGCGTGAGCAATACCAACTGTCAGTGTACGAACGAAGATCGTCAGCACTTGACCGGCAATAGCTAGTGGGATAGCCAAAGCGATACCTTCTGATACGCCGGCACCACGTAAAGTAACTAAAATAGCGGAAGCGACAGATGCAAGCGCGGCATCAGGTGCTACGGCAGCTCCGATGTTCATCCACCCCAAGGCGATCAGTTGCAAGGTACCACCTAGAAGTAAACCATCGATAGGGTTACCCGTTACAAGCCCGATCAATGTACAAGCGATAATAGGCTGGTGGAACTGGAACTGGTCCAAAATCCCTTCCATCCCCGCCAGAAAGGCGACGAGTAATACTAATATAACAACAAATATATTCATAATTTATTTTCCCTCCTTAAAATATTCCTTAATCAACGTATTTTGTTTTCTTAAGCATTGGCCAGATATCTTTACTTTGATCTGAAGGTACTTTACGCACATCAAAGGTCACGCCGTGGTCTTTCATTTTCTTGAATGACTCAACGTCTTTTTCATCTACAGAAAGTACGTTATTGATCATGACTTTACCTTCTGAGTGAGCCATGGATCCAACGTTTACTTCTTCGATCTCTACGCCGCCTTCAATGACACGCAAGGCATCCTGCGGGTTTTCAAATAGAAGCAGCGCACTTGTTTTACCAAAGCGCGGATCTTTCGCTACTTCGATCATTTTGTCTACAGGTACAACGTTAGCTTTGATCCCTGGTGGTGAAGCTTGTGTGATCAGGCTCTTACGCAGATCATCCTGAGCCACATCATCGGAAACAACAATGATACGTGTAGGCTGAACATCTTTTGACCAGGCAGTGGCTACTTGTCCGTGTAACAGACGTGAGTCGATTCGAGCAAGACGGATATCGATTTTCCCGGTACCCACCACTGTTCCTTCAGGTAATGGCTGGTTCGGTTCTTCGCTCTTCGTTTCCACAGCTGCTTCTGCAGGCTGAAGACTTTCCGGTCTTACTTTTACACTGTCTTTACCAGGTTCGATGATCGCTTTAGCGATATCCTGTGCTTTGTCCATTCCAAAACGACCTGTGAACGCCTCGATCAGCATCCCCAAGTTCAGACCTGCAACGATTGCCCATTTATCTTTGTGATCCTCGAACAATGTGTTGGCCTGATTAAATGGCGTACCTCCCCATAAATCAACAAGGAACAGCACTTCATCTGAATCAAAAGAAGCGATCGCTTCCTCCATCTTGCGTCTGATATCGTCAGGGCCTTCACTTGGCATCAACGTAACAGCTTTAACATTTTCCTGTTCTCCTACAATCATTTGTCCTGACTGTAAAATTCCTTCGGCAAACTCGCCATGGCTTGCCAATATAATTCCTACCATTTATTTCCCTCCTACTACTAGCATATTATGCTAACTATTTTTTCTTCTGTGACATTTACAGAAAGTCCCCTTTTCTCAATACATCCATCATCTTCTGGCTGCGGTCGCCGGGAACTTTTCTGATCTCCAGATCGATACCTTTATCGTCTAAATACTTAAAGGCTTCGATATCGGACTGGTCAACGGATACAAAGTGTGTCACCATCTGTTTTCCTTCCGTATACTTCATACCACCGATATTAACGCTGTCAAACGCCAGGCCGCACTGATGTACGCGCATGACGTCTTTAGGATTAGTAAATAATAGCATGACTTTGACACCATCCATCAATGAATGCTGGGCAATATCTTTTAGTCTGGTAACGGATACAACATGAGACTTCACTTCAGGTGGCGCAGCCTGCGTCAGTAATACCTTCTGCAAAGGATTACGTGCGACTTCATCACTCACCACGATGATTCGACTAATACCTGTAGATTTAGACCAAGTCGTTGCGACCTGACCATGAATAAGCCGATCATCTATACGAATCAATCGAATATCCATCGTTCCATAACCCCTCCTGCTATAAACAACACTCCCTCCACTTAATCTCGGGAATCTCATAAAAATGCCTATTTATTCCCTTCACTTATATATAAGCAAGAAGTGTGCCAACACACTATGATGAAATAATGCCTTGTGTCGCGTTTCCAGACAAAACACAAAAGCGACACACTATAATAGTGTGTCGCTTTTGTGTTTAAGTGTGTTATTCAGTTAACAGTGTGTCGATATCTTCCATATTTCCTTCTTCTTTTGTGATGAAGTAAAGAATATAGCCATATTCTTCCAACGGAACCGTCAACTGTATGCTTTTTTCAAAACCTCTGATCACTTTCTGTAATTCAGAATATAGGGGGTGACTCAAAGTTTCCCTCTTCTCCTCACGGTCTAGCCGCACCTTATCCTTTTGCAGCAGTCTTTCTATTAATCCAGCCATATGAAACGCTAGATTGATATGGAAAGCATACTGATTTGTTGTTTCTGTACGGAGTTCTTCGCACTGACTGACAAATGACCAGATGATCGGCACCACTTTTTGAGGATTGATAAAAGCAAAATTCTCTTCGATATATGAATAGATGATTGCTTTCGCCTGCTCATCATCGGCTAGTGCATCTTCAGGTTCGACTGTCGTCATACTGACAAACTTCTTCAATAGGTGTTCAGGTTTATCTTCAATAAACCGTTCAAGGGGAATGAAGGGTGCCTGGATTTTAGGATTGACGATACCGGTCGAAGCAATGATCGTATAATCTTTCTGCCATTCACTTATCCTGGTATCCAGTTCCGTCACTGAACAGGTTTTCACTTGTATCCCGGATTCATTCGATTTTCTCAGGGCTTTTTCAATGATTTCTTTGATCTTCTGAGCTGTCCCTTCTCCACTTGCGCACACTGCCATCACGATAGGCGGTTTACGTTTTGAAGGCTGACGCTGGTCATCGTGTCTAGGTAGTTCTTTCGTATAACCACTGAACTTTGTCAGTGATTCATACAGCAATTCAATATCTGCATCTACTAAAGAGGCTTTTCGCACAGCTTCAAGAACGATAGCTGTCGACACCATATCGATCGAACGGATATGAATGCCTGTTTCTTTCTGCAGCGTCGTTTCAAACGTGGCCAGAGAACCCATGTCGACAAGCAGCAGGACCCCACTTCCTTCATTAACATCCAGAACAGCTTTTTTTATCCGTTCGTAGACGACCGTCGGTGACATATCAAGCGGCATATCGATCGCTGCAACGCCAGAGGTATCTAATAGCTGTTCTGCCACTCGCGCCATACTGCTTGCAGTCGAATTCCCATGAGTAGCAATAACGATGCCGACGCGGCCAGAAGCCAACTCTTCTTTAAGAGAGACTAGCAGAACCGTTAAGTAATAGACTTCATTGTCAGGAATATCTACATCAAAATAAACAGCGATTTTAGTCTTTACGCGTTCTGCGACAGCATACTCATTCGCATATGTCATGGCCATTTCCCGGATACGGTTATTGATGATACGCTCTTGTCCACTGCTGATCTTACTTAACAATGAACTGATGTGCAGACTCATGGCATAAATAAAATTCTGTTTAAATGAGCCGCCCAAGGCCAGTTCGACTTCCCCGACGATCTGATGAGCAAACTGTATCACTTCCTTACTGACCACTTCTGCCAGCTTCGACTCTGTCTGGAAGGAGAATCCATGATTACGGTAGAAGGATTTCAGATGAACATTTATATCTGTGGAGATATACTGATTGATCGAGTCCTGGTCCAAGCCTTCTGCTTCCAGCAAAGCTGCTTTATCTCCGATAATATCGTATATATTGTAGGGCAGCTCATATGAATCCATCGCCATTTTATAAAACGGTTCGTTAGGGTCGATCATCATTTTAGCTTCCACGTACTTGGAAAGATCAGCCTGTTCCAGTCGATTAGACGATAAGCCGACTAAATGATCCTTGATAGTTTCCGGCAGATCCTTGACCGTCAAGGAGATCTCATCTTTATTCAACTGATTCATGAACCCTCTGGCACAAACCAGCTGGATAGACGACTTCAGTTGCCCGACATTCCCATATCCTACACTGGCTATAAGTCCTTTCACCACTTCTTCATTTAAAATGATTTTACGCTGGATACGATTGGCTTCCAGTCCCGTCAGGAGTTTGACCAGATCAAGCTGCTCGCTGACCGGTCTCTCTTTAAATGAGGGCAAGTGGATATTGATGGGGATCCGGCGCATGAAGGTATCTAAAAAAGTCGATTTAGGATCTTCAGTCGTCGCACAGACGATGCGGACATTGGCATGTCTATTTTTCCCCGTCTCGCCTAATCGGCTGTACATCCCGGTATCCATGAAGTAAAACACCATTTCCTGCCCTTCCGGCGGCAATCGATGTACTTCATCGAGAAAGAGCATTCCGCCGTCAGCCTGCTGAATCAGGCCTTCTGTAGAACTGGCTGCACCTGTAAAAGCTCCCTGGGCATAACCAAATAAGTAGCTCATCAAAAGCTGAGGGTTCGACGCGTAGTCGGCACAGTTGAAGACGACCAGTTCTTTTTCGTTATCGATCAGCTCCTGCGACTGAGCAAAACGGAACATCGCGTGAGCAAAGAATGATTTCCCCGAACCTGTTGGACCGGTAATGAGTGTATTCAGCCCTTTCGGCGGATACAGAACGGCCGCTTTTGCTTGTTCGACGGCATTTTTAATGCTCCCGTTTGCACCGATGATCGATTTGAAGATGTCACGGGTCTGATTATATGAATAGTCCAGAACTTCCTGTGTCACCCCAACAGACGGCAGACTTTTTTCTTTATAACTGGAAACATGCCTGGTCAGCGGCTTGTGGCGGGCTTTTTCGATCGGTATAAACCGCACAGGTCTCCCATCGATTTTTTTCAGTTGACCTTCCCGGGCAAGTTGATTCAAATCTTTAGAAATATTGCTTCGTATGCTTTCCAGTGCATCCGCCACTTCTTTTGTAGTGATCCCCATGCCTTTTTCTATATCCTGGTGTGTGAAGGACGCACAGGCCTCATTGACATAGTTTAAAACGCGTTGTTTACGGTTCACATTGATCCTCCTCTTTGATTTCGAACAGTACTGATTCATGTAGTTACAGTATACACTTTTTTCAATACAATAACACACTGACACACAAAAAAACACACTATACTATTCGCCCTGATCATAGAGCAGTCCACTGTCTAGTCAACTCCTGCCAGATAAAAAACAGTTCTTCAGATACACTGACCTGAAGAACTGCTTTATTTGTGTGTTTAAATCATCTGCTGATTTTCTTCTCTCCTGGGTCCGATAGGGTGAATATCAGCATGTTTGCGTACTGTTGTACAGATACACGATCTGAAGCAACGATGCAGCAATTATTCTTCTACAGTTACTTCGCCTTCTACAGTGCCTTCATCCATCATAGCAGCGTCCTGTAATTCTTGAGAAGCGAAAGTGACGTCACCTGTAACAGTAGAACCAGCTAATTCGAATCCTTCTGCATCAACATATACGTCCCCATCAACTGTACCATTCTGGATACGGAAGTTTGGAGATTCAACAGTCATCATTGGCACTGTCAAAGTATATTCATCTGTTACATTACGGTCTTCATCTTGAGCATATAGTGCTAATTTACGGTATTCAGCTTCAGCTTCATCTCCGCCGTCGTGGAATGTTCCAGCAACAGTGATGTCTTCCTCAACAGTTACATCAGCTGTGATCGCAGTGATCCAGTTACCGTCTTCGCTTAATGAAGCGACAACTTCATCGGCTTGATCTGTAATAGAAGCAGCCGTTACAGCATCGCCAGTTTCTTCTGTTGTTTCTTCTGTTTCTTCTGTTACTTCCTCTGTGGTATCTTCAGCAGAATCACATGCTCCTAAAAATCCGCCTAAAGCGACAACGGCAGCACCTGCTGCTAATTTCTTTTTCAATAAACTCATAATTATCCCTTACCTTTCCTAATGGAAGTTTAATTGTAGAACGCGTAGAATGAACAGAATAGAAGGAGAGATCTAATGGTATTCGGACATTCTGATTCGTTCATTACTAAAACCTACTATATAATAGATATGTGAAGTCGTCAACAAAAGAGAATTGTTATAAATATAAAAATCCCTTCATTTTTTTCTCATTCACATACTTTTTACGTTTGCGTTCAAGCTGTTTCCATTTTTCTCACAAGTCAATTAAATTTCTTAATATTACTTACTAATCCCTCATCTGTCTGTTCATTCCCGTGCACAGGATAGGTGTTACAAAAAAGACTGCAGCTAAGCTGCAGTCTTTTTTTGTTTTTTATAGGGGAGTTAACTTGATTATTCTTCGACGCGAGTTTCGCCTGTTACTTCGCCTTCATCTAATGTAGCTGAGTCCTGAAACTCTTGACTCATGAAGATCAAGTCGCCATCGATCGTTCCGCCAGGCAGTTGGAAACCGTTGGCATCAACGTAAACATCTCCGGCAAATGTACCGTTTTGGATACGTGAATTTTCACTTTCAATGGTCAATTTTGGAGCTGTCAGTGTATAACTTGCGGTAACGTTACG
>NZ_FOBL01000057.1 GCF_900109825.1 Alkalibacterium putridalgicola
TATCCGTCTTTCCACACACAATAAAAATATTCTCTACTTGAGTAAAGTCAACGAGTTTCATTGAATGGCATCTCCGCGAGGAGAACTCTCAATGTCGAGGGTTTGATCCCCTCGTAAATAAGTAGCTCTGTCTGACTATTTTTTAAATGTGCCACCATTTTCTGTGATTGGAACTTCGAAATGTGTTGGTGATCAGTTTTATCGTCATGTAGGGTTACTGGTATGATAGACTGTTTATTCTTTTCCAAAATAAAACCTCCTGTGTACTTAAGATATCTCAAGTTTAACAGGAGGCCGCGAGGACTCACAGGTACCTAGCTATTCATCGCTTACCTTCTTCTTTTTACTCCCACTCCACAGTTGAAGGTGGCTTACTCGTTATGTCGTACACGATGCGGTTGACGTGGTTCACTTCGTTGACGATGCGCACAGATATTTTCTGCAGGATGTCCCATGGGATGCGGGCAAAGTCTGCGGTCATGCCGTCGATCGAGGTGATGGCACGGATCCCGATGGTGTAGTCATAAGTTCGCGCGTCACCCATAACTCCCACACTCTTGAAGCCAGGCAGAACCGTGAAGTATTGCCAGATGTCGCGGTCTAGGCCGGCTTTTTTGATTTCCTCGCGCAGGATTGCATCGCTTTCTCTCACGATCTCCAGTTTGTCTTCGGTGATTTCACCGATCACTCGGATACCAAGACCAGGTCCCGGGAAAGGCTGGCGCCAGACGAGGGATTCGGGCATGTCGAGTTCTAGTCCGAGTTCACGTACTTCATCTTTGAATAAAGTATTCAAGGGTTCAATTAGCTGGAAAGCCATGTCATCAGGCAGTCCGCCCACATTATGGTGAGACTTGATGGTCTGAGCGGTGGCTGTGCCGCTTTCGATGACGTCCGTGTAAAGCGTGCCTTGGGCAAGGTAATCGATACCGTCCAGTTTAGCAGCCTCGTCATTGAAGACGTAGATGAATTCATTCCCGATGATCTTGCGTTTCTGTTCGGGATCGGAAACCCCTTCGAGTTTATTCAAGAAACGGTCTTTGGCATCGACGCGGATAACGTTCAGACCGAACTTCCCTTCTAAACTGTCCATAACCTGATCGCCTTCATCTTTACGAAGGAGGCCGTGATCGACAAAGATACACGTCAGCTGGTCACCGATGGCTTTATTCAAAAGTACACCGACCACACTGGAGTCCACGCCGCCGGACAGGCCTAAAAGGACCTTCTTGTCGCCAACGAGTTCACGGATTTTTTCAACTTCCATATCGATGAAGTTCTGCATGCTCCAGTTGCCGGAACAGTCGCAGACACCAAAGGCAAAATTGCGCAGCAGCTCGTTGCCGTGTTCGGTATGGCGGACTTCGGGATGGAACTGGACCGCATGGAAGTTCTTGTCTGCATGTTGAATGGCGCTGATCGGGCAGTGGTCATTGGATGCCGTCACTGTAAAGCCTTCTGGAAGATCTGTGACGTAATCGCCGTGACTCATCCAGACGTTTTCGCTGGCTTCAAGGGACGTAAAGAGGTCAGCCGTACGATCGCTGATTGAAATTTCAGCTTTGCCATACTCGCGGTTCAGGCTCGGCTTCACTTCGCCGCCGAGCATATAAGTCATCAGCTGCATGCCATAACATATCCCTAAGATCGGGATGCCCAGCTCAAATATCTCAGGGTCGATGGAGAAGGCATTTTCATCATAGACGCTCATCGGGCCGCCGGAAAAGATGATGCCTTTCACATTCATATTTTTCAGTTCTTCTGCCGTCGTTGTATGGGGAAGAAGCTCAGAGTACACACCGAATTCTCTGATGCGGCGTGTAATTAGCTGATTGTACTGGCTCCCAAAGTCTAAAACGACTAATTTTTCTAGTTTGGTTGTATCAATGACTGAAGTCACTCGTTTCCCACCTTTCAAAAGTAAAATTGTTTAACGCATGGTATAGTTGGGTGATTCTTTTGTGATCTGAACATCATGCGGATGCGATTCTTTCAGTCCGGCACCGCTCATCTGAACGAACTGGGTCTCTTCGCGCAGGGCCTGGATGTCTTTGGCGCCGACATAACCCATGCCTGAACGGAGTCCGCCGAGCATCTGGAATATGACTTCTTCGAGACTGCCTTTGTATTCGATGCGGCCTTCGATGCCTTCTGGAACCAGTTTGTTGGCTTCGTTCACTGAATTCTGGAAGTAGCGGTCGCTGGAGCCTTTTTTCATGGCGCCTAAGCTACCCATCCCACGATAGGTCTTGAAGCGGCGTCCCTGGAAGAGTTCGAATTCACCCGGTGATTCGTCCGTTCCGGCCAGCAGGCTTCCCAGCATGACAGCATGTCCGCCGGCAGCCAGGGCTTTGACGATATCGCCGGAATATTTGATCCCGCCGTCTGCGATGATGGGCTTGTTGAATTCCTTGGCGACGGTCGCGGCATCGTAAATGGCTGTGATCTGCGGTACACCGACACCGGCAACGACGCGTGTGGTACAAATTGAACCTGGTCCGATCCCGACTTTCACGACATCCACGCCGGTTTCAAAGAGTGCGCGTGTGCCTTCGCCGGTTGCGACATTTCCAGCAATCAAAGCAACATCCGGGAAAGCTTCTCTGAGTTCTCTGATCTTACGGATCACGCCGGCACTGTGACCGTGAGCGGTATCGATGACGATCGCATCCACTTCAGCGTCTACAAGGGCCTGTGCGCGTTCGAAGGAATCACTCGTCACACCGATCGCGGCACCGACAAGCAGACGGCCGTGTCCATCTTTAGCGGCGTTGGGGAATTGGACGACTTTTTCGATATCCTTGATCGTGATGAGTCCGCTGAGTCGACCGTCCTTGTCAACGAGCGGCAGTTTTTCGATTTTATGTTTCTGAAGGATTTTTTCAGCTTCTTCTAAAGAAGTTCCGACCGGAGCGGTCACCAGTTCCTCATCTGTCATTTCTGTACTGATCTTTTGTGTGTAGTCTGTCAAAAAACGCATGTCGCGGTTCGTCAGGATTCCGACCAGGACGCGGTCTTCCATGGTGTTGACCAGAGGCACGCCGCTGATACGGTAACGGGACATCAATTCTTCAGCGTCTGAAATCAGATGGTCAGGGGTCAGATAGAACGGGTCGATGATGACGCCGTTTTCCGAACGTTTCACTTTACGTACTTCCATCGCCTGATCTTCGATCGACATATTCTTGTGGATGATTCCAAGCCCGCCCTGACGTGCCATGGCGATCGCCATGCGTGAATCTGTGACGGTATCCATGCTGGCGCTTAAGATCGGCACAGAGAGTTTCACTTTATCAGTGAGTCTGGTTCTCAGATCCACGTCGTTAGGCAGGACATGGCTCTCCTGCGGCAGTAATAAAACATCGTCAAAGGTGAACCCTTTTTTAGCAAATTTCGTTTCCCATTGTGACATAAATGAATAGCCTCCTTGAATTATATGTGTGACCGGCTTTTGATTTTAAGGACTAGTGTATCAAAGCGATCGGAGGCGGTCAAAGGGTATTTTCAAGGCTTTGTCATTATGAGAGGCTTATCATAAATGGCGATTGTGACTTCACGAATTAAGAACAGTTCCAACTTTGATAATATAGCGTTCGATTAAATTATATATGTTTAAAAATAAAACCATGAGCAGTCGATTCTAATCAAAATATAATGATTTTTCGTGAGCAGACATTATTAAATGTTAAGTTTTTAAGTCGCAAAGGCGAATGTTCGCCTTTTTCATCTGGATATAATCAGCAATATCCGAACATTGTTACAAAAATAAGAATACCCTTCAGAGTGGGAATTATGTTAAAATCGGACTATTTTGATCTGTTATCGGTTTGACTACTGTGAGTTCATCTGCCGGCCGGCCATCTGAACCGGAATCAAACCCACAGAAGGTGAAGTACAGCTCCTTTTGCAAGTCCTGAACTTCACATTTTGACGTTTTTGTTCAGTTCGAGCCATCATGTAGAGGCTGAACTCCACTTTTTAATGAACAAGTGAAGTTTACGCCTTCCCAGAGCAGCTGAACTTAACTTTTTAGCATTTAAGTGAAGTTTACTTATGTTTAGAGGAGCCAAACTCAATAAATCGGGCTTAAACCTGTAAGTCCATAAGAAAAAGCAGTCCAGGCCCTGCTTTCACACAGGCTGAACTGCTTTCTGATCAGTCAATTTATCTGGCTGGCATGCTCAGAGATTCGCTTATTCTTCAAGCAAGCCTTCTTCGATCAGGAACTCACGGGCAACTTCTTCGGCCGGACGGTCTTCCACGTCGACTTCATAATTCATGGCCCGCATCTGGTCACTGGTGATCATGCCGTCTAACACAGACAAAGCATCTTCGATCTCAGGATGCTCTTCGATCAGTTTCGTCATCATCAACGGTGCTCCCTGATACGGCGGGAAGAGTTCCATGTCATCTTCCAGAACGACCAGGTCGTAGACTTCCAGCTGACTGTCCGTACTGTAGGCGTCGATCAGGTTGACGTCGCCCTGTTCGATCGCTTCATAACGCAGCTGTGGTTCCATGGTGATGACTTCGCCGAATGTGAGGCCATACATGTCCTGGATGCCAGGGTAGCCATCTTCACGGTCATTAAATTCCAGAGTGAAACCGGCACTAACCTCGTTCTGTACCGATTCCAGATCGGAAATGGTTTCCAGATCGTACTCTTCCGCAAATTCTGACGTGACCGCCAGGGCATAGGTGTTATTGAAAGCCATCGGATCAAGCAAAGTCATGTCGTATTCTTCCTGCAGACGGTCTCTAGCCTCCGCGTATACTTCTTCTTTCGGCGTACCCGGTTCAGGCACTTCTTCAAAGAAGTTAGTCAATACGGTCCCGGTAAATTCGGTGTAGATATCGATCTCACCAGAACGGAGGGCATTGAAGATAAAGGTCGTTTTTCCGAAATTCGGTTCCACTTCAGCCGAGAGATCTGTATCCTGTTCGATCAGTAGTTTATAGGCATTCATCAGAATTTCCGGTTCTGCACCAATTTTTCCTGCGATGACCAGATCATCGTCTTCTGAATTGAACAGCGGGATGATCAGCAGGCCACCGATGATGACGATGGCAGAACCCAGAATAATAGCTGTTTTTCTGAAAGACGTGTGCTGCAGATAGCTGAGCAGGCGGTCAAACAGGATAGCCAGTAAGGCGGCTGGAACGGCACCTAATATGATCAGGTAATTGTTCCCGCGGTCGATCCCCAGCAAAATCAGGCTTCCTAAACCACCGGCACCGATCAAAGCCGCAACCGTTGCGGTACCGATAATCAGTACAGTGGCTGTTCGGATCCCCGCCATGATAACCGGCAGCGCTAAAGGCAGCTGGACTTTTCTCAGCTTCCGTGAGCGGTCCATACCCATAGCATCAGCCGCTTCGTTAAGCGAAGGGTCGATACCCGTCAATCCGGTGTATGTATTTCTCAGGATCGGAAGCAGGGCATAGATGATCAGGGCCATGATGGCCGGAATGGATCCAATCCCAACGAGTGGGATCAACAGACCCAGTATCGCAAGGGATGGGATCGTCTGAAAAATCGCAGTGACTTGAATGATCGGTTCGGCGATCTTCTTATGGTTCATCAGGAATATGCCTAAAGGAACCGCAATGAGTACTGCGATAAACAGGGAAATGAAGGATAACTGCATATGTTCGATCAAGGCGGTCCAGACGTCCTGCTGGCGTGCCTGCAGCGTTTCTAAAAGGCCACTCATGCGTTAACCTCCTTTTTTGACTTTTCTTCAGCGAGGATGTCATCTGCATAATAATGAATCAGATGTTCTCGCTTGATATAAAGCGATTCACTGTCTGCGGCTGTTTCCACTTTAACCGCACCAGAACGTGCCAGGGCAAGGGTCAAGTCATCGAGAGAGGTGTCGAGTTTGACGGTCTCCTCGAAAGGCGTTTCTTTGTTCGTACAAAAGCCTTTGTCGATAAAGGTCTGTACAGTTTTTTCTCCTTCATAGTAAGGGAGACCCGTACGCAAGAAGTCTTTGACAAAGTCATTGGCTGGGTGTTTCAGTATCTCGTCAGCTGTGCCGACCTGTTCGATCTTTCCTTTATTCATCACACAGATGCGGTCACCGAGCTGAATGGCTTCCTGCATATCGTGAGTCACAAAGACAACCGTCTTCTTGAATTTACGCTGCAGCTTCAGTACATCCTGTTGCAGGCTGTTTCGCGTGATGGGATCCAAAGCGCCAAACGGTTCATCCATCAGAATGATATCCGGATTAGCCGCCAGTGCACGGACGACGCCGACACGCTGCTGTTCCCCTCCGGACAGTTCCGAGATTTGACGACCTCGGTATTTATCCGGATCTAAATTCACACTCTCGAGCAATTCGGTCACACGGTTCCGCATGTCTTCTTTCGACCACTTCAGCATTTCGGGAACGATCGTGATGTTCTCTTCGACCGTCATATTGGGGAAAAGGGCGATCTGCTGCAGGACATAACCGATATTCCACCTGAGCTCCTGGATGTCATATTCACTGATTTTTTCGCCATCGATGTATAAGTACCCTTCGGATAAAAGGATGAGTTTATTGATCATTTTTAACGTTGTTGTTTTGCCGCTGCCACTTGGGCCGATGAGGACAAAAAATTCGCCTTCATTGATTTCCAGATCGAAGTCAGAAACCACAGCTGTACCGTCGTAACGCTTGGTTACATTATCAAAACGTATCATGTTCCACCGTCCTCCTTCTTCTTATTACCTTAGTATAACAAACTATATTAATTATTATGTAATCATATACTCAATGATATTGAAGAAACCTTTAATAAACGGTATACTTTCCTGTAAGTAAAGGGGAGAAGCCGATGGTTGAATTACGTAAAATCGCAGAGAAAGATAATCAGGCAGTGGGAGAGATCGTCCAGGAGTCATTAAAGAGCAGAGGACTGAATTTGCCGGGGACAGCTTACTTTGATCCGCATCTGTTTTCGCTCTATGCTTATTATCAGGAGCCTAAACGCGCTTACTGGGTGCTGGAAGAAGAAGGTAAAATTGTAGGAGGCTGCGGCATCGGTTCATTCGGGGAAAGTGAAACAGTTGGGGAGCTGCAGAAGCTTTATATCCGTGACGAAGCGCAAGGAAAAGGTTATGCGCATGTATTGATGAAACAGGCGCTGGCCTTTGCTGAAGAACACTACGAAGCGGTTTATATCGACACGTTTGCTTCATTGAAGGAAGCGAACAGGCTGTATGAGAAATATGGTTTTGTGAAGCTGAGCGAACCGATCGGAGGATCTGAACACAACGCCTGCGACACCTGGTTTTTGAAGGAGTTTTAGTGAACACAGGTCCAAGATCAGTTAACTCAGCTGTAATTTTCCGCGAGCAGGTCGAAAGAAGACCGCAATAGCAGTACTCACACGTCAAATCACGTGAGTACGTCGAATGAGCAGCGCAATGGCAGTACTCACCCGCAAAATCGCGTGAGTACGCCGAAAGAAGGGCACAATGACAGTACTCACTCGTAAAATGACGCGAGTACGTCGAATGAAGGGCGTAAAGGCATTACTCAACTGAGAAATCGCGTGAGTACGTCGAATGATGATCACA
>NZ_FOBL01000052.1 GCF_900109825.1 Alkalibacterium putridalgicola
AATGTCGCAGTCAGGTCAGCCAGGCTCAACGAGTGAACACTTCGGAGGTCGAAATGTCGCAGTCACGGCAGCCAGGCTCAACGAGTGAACACTTCAGCGGACAGAATGTCGCAGTCACACCAAAGTCGATCGACCAGTGAACACTTTCACCGAATATCGATCAAACACGGGGATACGCAAACCCCAAGACCAATAAGGAGGCTTTGGGTCCCCAAAGCTGTCCCAATGAAAAAGGCTGTGCACTCCGATGTCTAAAGACAAAAGAGCGGCACAGCCTTAGTTAGTTACTCGTTGACATTTGAATAGTCGACGGACAAGGTCTCGCCTTCATCGAGAGCGATATGACCGGATTCATAAGGTTCATTGTCCAGCGTTATGAGCACCTCTTCGACATTATAATAGCCGCCGATGGTATTGACGATACCCTGAAGGATCATCGACTCAACTCCCGAGCCGGCATTCATATCAGCCAGATCGGTCGAGAAGTCCACATGTACGACGCCATCCTGACGCAGGTACATGAAGTTGATGTCTGTACTTTCCGCAATGACCTGGGCCGTTTCAGTGTCGGGGGCCTGACCTCTCAGGATTTCGGCCATGGCCAGTCGGGCCGGTTCGTTGGTATAGAGTGCCATTGTCACCGAAGTCCTGTCCAGCCCCATCGCCTGGTCATCAACACTGTAGACCGTGAGTGGTATTTCTTCCGGCGTATTTTCTGATCGTGTATCGAGAGTGGAAATCACATTGTTTTCACCCTCTTCAGTCTTGAAGATCCGTTCGACCAACCCGATGTCTTCAGCGTAATACTCGACCGTTTCATTGCCGTTCTCCGATGTGCGCGTGACTTCCAGAGCGGTCACCTTTCCAAAAGACAGTTCTTTATCGACAGCGACGCCCGTGATTTCAGAAGTCGATCCGCTGGGGCTTTCCCATGAATGGCCTTCTTCCAAAGGCTTTTGCAGAATGATCTCAAAGTCATCCTGCTCACTTTCCAGACCGGTATCGGCGAAGTCTTCACGGAAATAGGTTTCCGGCCGTACGAAAACTTCTCTGACTTCTTCATCGGAATACTCATAGATCGTCACGACATCCGTTCCGCCGGTCGATTCGACCATCTGGACCGAGTCATCTTTGACAAACTGCGGATAACGGGTGAAAGGCGCAAATTCGTTGCCTTCGCCTTCATAATCCAGCAGCGTATCTTCAAACTTGGGGAACCAGACAGTCAGATCCTGTTCTACTTCAGCTTGTTCATCATCCTCTGTTTCCTCCTCTGAATCAGGGGCTCCAGGGTCCGCTGCTCCGTTTTCGTCAGAAGGTGTTTCTTCTTCCATATCGGGGTCCTCTGTGTCCATATCAGGATCATCGAACCAGCCGCAGCCGGCTAACAGGGCACCCGAGACGAGAAGGGAAGACAGAAGGCGGGTCATTTTGAGTTGCTTCATCACACATCACTCCTTTCGATTGATTCAAGTCAGTATCAATTAAAAGTTTAGTTCCAGAGCTTTTTGGTAAATTTCCCGCGAGACATCCAGTGTCTGGTCACCGCGCTCGGAAATGGCTTCGTTGCCGTGGTCTTTCAGCTGTCTGACCAGGGTGTCGATATCGGCTTCTTCCACACCGACGTCGGAAAGATTTGTAGGCATATCAATGGATTTGAAGAAGGCAACTGTTTTCAGTATAGCCGCATCGATCTTGGCTTCTTCGGTTCCTTCTGTAATGCCCCAGACTTTTTCGGCATACTGGACGAGCTTGTCCCATTTCTTCAGTTTGCGGACAACCATCACAGCAGGCAGGATCGCTGACAGGCTGCGCGCATGGTCGGTGTTGTTCAGTACGGTGATCTCATGTCCCAGGCCGTGAGTGGACCAGTCGCCGGGAACGCCGCGGGAAATCAGACGATTCAAGGCTAACGTTGCTGTCCACATGTAGTTGGCACGAAGGGCGTAGTCGTGATTGTCTTCATCCACGACATCCGGACCGATTTCGATCAAAACGCGCAGCAGACCTTCGGCAAATTCGTCCTGGACCATACCTTTGACCGGATACGTCAGATACTGTTCGATGACATGGACGAAGGCATCGGTTATCCCATTGGCCAGCTGACGCTTAGGCAGGGTATAGGTGAGTTCGGGTTCTAATATCGAAAATTCCGGGAAGACGTGCTTGGAACTGAAACTGATTTTCGCTTTCTCTTCTTTGAAGGTAATGACTGATGTCTCGTTCATTTCTGATGCCGTCGCAGGTAAAGTCAGTACGGAACCGAATGGGACGGCTGATTCGACCGGCAGGCCTTTTCCGATGCCTTGACCAAAAATATCTTTTGGATCGCCGTCGAATGCGATGGCTGCAGCAATGAACTTCGTCCCATCGATGACTGAACCGCCGCCGACAGCAAGAAGATAGTCGTAGCGCCCTTCTTTAAACTGTTTAACGGCCTCCATGCAGGTCGAATAAGTCGGGTTGGCTTCGATACCGCCGAACTCCCCGACGATGTGGCTGTGAAGGGCTTCCTTGACGCGGTCCAGTGTACCGAAGCGCTTCACACTCCCGCCGCCGTACGTGATCAGAACCTTTTTACCGTCCGGGATAAGTGCACCCAGTTCATTGATCTTATTTTTTCCGAATAAAACTTTTACAGGGTTATAATAAACAAAATCTGACATTGCTTTTTCCATGAAAAGTGACCTCCTTAGTTAGTACCTCAAGTATAGCATAAGTCTCTAAAAGTCTTAAAAGAGAAGCAAGCGGCCGTACAAATTATCTATCCGGCGAGAACAAGATTAGAGGTTTATGAATGCGCTTACTTAAGTTTCTCATCTTTCCCTTTTCTAGTTTCAGAAGTGACTGAATCATGTTAAAATGGATAAGAAATGACAGAGTGTGGAAGGAAGATCATTCTGTCAGAAGAAATGTATGGAGGGATAGCTTTGGCAAATGAAGAAACTGAGTTGCAGCGCACGCCGTTATACCCGTACTATCAGGAAAATAATGTCAAACTGATCGACTTTGGATCATGGGCATTGCCGGTCCAGTTTACAAAATTAAAAGAAGAACACCAGGCCGTCCGGGAACACGCCGGTATTTTTGATGTGTCGCACATGGGAGAAATCAGAGTGTCAGGGGACAAGGCGGAAGACTGGCTGAACCGGCTGATCACGAATGACGTGACAAAAATCGATACCGACCAGGCTGTCTATACCCTCGTCACCAATGAAACAGGTGGGATATTAGACGATATCATCACCTTCAAACTCAGTGAGACCGACTATCTGCTGACGCCGAATGCGTCGAACACGGATAAGATCTGGAAATGGCTCAACAAGCATAAAGAAGCAGGCATCGAGCTGACTGACCAGTCGAAAGACACAGGGCTGATCGCTATCCAGGGGCCCAAAGCCAAAGATATCGTGGCTGAAGTCTTCGGAAAAGAAGCACTGGACATCGAGAACTATCACTTCAGACAACATATATCGGCGGAAGGTCTGAATGATGTCCTGTTGTCCCGTACCGGCTATACCGGAGAAGATGGCTATGAATGCTATGTCAAATGGGACCAGACAGAAACACTCTGGAAAGCTTTCTTACATGCGGGCGAACCGTATCAGCTGCAGGAATGTGGTCTGGGTGCACGCGATACCTTGCGTCTTGAAGCAGGGATGCCGCTTTACGGACAAGATCTTTCTGAAAGAGTGACACCACTGGAAGCCGGCCTTCGTTTCGCAGTCAAATGGGACAAAGCAGAACCCTTTATCGGCCAGGAAGCTTTGGAAACTCAGAAAGAAACAGGCACGACGTACTTATTACGCGGCTTTGAAGTAAAGGGCCGAGGGATCGCCCGGGAAGGCTATCCTGTCTATAACGAAAACGATGAAGAGATCGGCGAGGTCACCTCGGGGACCCAGTCACCGACCTTAGGTAAGAGCATCGGCTTCATGCGCATCAAAAAAGCTGGCATCAAGCTGGGCGATACCGTCAAAATCCAGATCCGCAAAAATAAAGTGGATGCAGCGATCACCAAGAAAAACTTCTTAAAGAACTGATTAGACTAAAAACTTATAAATAGAGGAGAATGCATAATGACAGATACTGGCAAATTATTTTACACCAAAGAACACGAATGGGTCGAACTGGTCAATGATGACTATGTACGTATCGGCATCACGGAATACGCCGTCGAGCAGCTAGGGGATATCGTTTTCGTCGAACTGCCTGAAGTGGGGACGGACTTGTCAGAGGAAGATGAGTTTGCAACGGTCGAATCTGTAAAATCAACATCTGAAATCTATGCACCGGTGGACGGTTCTGTGGCGAAGGTCAACAGCGGTCTGGAAGACGAACCGGAAAAAATGAATGAATCCCCTTATGAGGAAGGCTGGCTCATCGAACTGCAGTCTAAAAATGCCGTCGACACCTCTGATCTTCTGGATGAAAAAGCGTATCAGGATTATCTGGATACACTTTAAACACTGTAACCTATGACCATGTAGAAAGAAAAGGCTCTAACTGCCTTTTTCTTTCTACCTTTTTATTACCGACTGCGTTAAAGATTTTCATAATAAGAATGATGTGGAAAAACCACATGAGGAGTGATCAGTTTGGACAAACAACACCGTTACCTGCCGACGACTAAAGAAGACCGCAAAGAGATGCTGGAGACCATCGGCGTATCGTCGATCAAAGACCTGTTTTCAGATATTCCTGAATCCACCCGGGCAACAAAAGAAAAAACCGTCGAGCTGGAAGAAGCATTGAGTGAACAGGCATTGACCCGCTATATGAAGGGCCTTGCCGATGTGAACATCACGACCGATACCCATGCGTATTTTATCGGTGCCGGTACATATGACCACTATATTCCCAGTGTCGTGAATCATGTGCTCCTGCGCTCTGAATTCATGACGGCCTACACCCCGTATCAGCCGGAAGCCAGTCAGGGGGAACTCCAGGCTCTGTTCGAATTCCAGACCATGATGTGTGAACTCACAGGCATGGATGTCGCCAACTCGAGTCTCTATGACGGGTTCACGTCCCTTGGCGAAGCCTGTAACCTGGCCACATCTGCGACGAAACGGAATGAGGTCGTCTATTCCGGTGCGATTCATCCGCAGGCCAAGGAAGTCGTTGGGACCTATGCATACGGTATGGAATACGACGTGAAAGAAGCCGGCCTGGATGGTACGTATACCGATATGGACGCACTGAAAGAGCTGGTGAGCGAGCAGACGGCTGCCGTCATCATTCAGTATCCGAACTTCTACGGCACCATCGAAGATCTGAAGGCGGTCAAAGAGTTGTGTGACGCAACCAAAACCTTGCTCATCGTGATGGCTAATCCGTTAGCGCTGGCACTGATTGAATCGCCAGGCAAACTGGGCGCTGATATCGTTGTCGGTGACACCCAGCCTTTGGGTCTGCCGATGAATTTTGGTGGTCCACACTGCGGCTACTTTGCCGTGAAGAAGAAATTCATGCGTAAAGTACCGAGTCGTATCGTAGGTCAGACGACCGATGAAGATGGCAAGCGCGGGTTCGTCATGACGCTGCAGACACGTGAACAGCACATCCGTCGCGAAAAAGCCACATCCAATATGAGTTCAAACCAGGCACTGACTGCTCTGGCCAGTTCCGTGTTCCTGTCCACTGTCGGCAAAGTCGGCCTGCAGGAAATGGCACAGCAGAACATCAGTCATGCCCATTACGTGAAAAACCAGTTGAAAGCCAAAGGAATGGAAATCCTGTCTGATGATGCCTTCTTCAACGAGTTTGTTGTCAAATGCAACGAGCCAATCGAAGAGGTGTCCAAGAAACTTCTGGAACAGAGTATCGTTTCAGGCTACGATGTGTCCGATTATCTGGGTACAGAAAATGCATTGCTTTTATGTGTCACTGAGAAACGGACGAAAGAAGAAATGGATACACTGGTCGATGTGTTGACAGGGGAGGGGAAATAGATGCATACAACCTATAACGATTTAGTTTTTGAAATTTCCAGAAAAGGACGTCAAGGGTACAGCCTCCCAGAGTCGTCGATCGAAAAGACTGACTTGAAAGACGTCATACCCGCTCATTTAATGAGAGAAACACCAGCTGAGCTGCCTGAACTGTCCGAACTGCAGGTGATGCGCCACTATACGGCATTATCCAATAAAAACTTTGGTATAGAAACAGGCTTTTACCCGCTTGGTTCCTGTACCATGAAATACAACCCGAAAGTCAATGAAGACATTGCACGATACAGTGGATTTTCCAATATCCATCCGCTGCAGCCGGAAATGACGGCTCAGGGTGCTTTAGAGCTGATGTACCGTTTGGAAGAAAACCTGAAAGAAGTGACCGGTATGGATGCTATCTCACTGCAGCCGGCAGCGGGGGCTCAGGGCGAATGGTCGGGCCTTTTGATTTTTAAAGCCTATCATGAAGCAAACGGTGAGGGCAATCAGCGCAAGAAGATCCTGGTTCCCGATTCTGCTCACGGAACGAACCCGGCAAGTGCAGTCGTGGCCGGCTTCGATGTCGTTGAGATCAAATCCAACAAAGAAGGCCGCGTCGGGGTCGAAGCGCTGAAAGAAGCTATCGGACCGGATACGGCCGGACTGATGCTGACCAATCCGAATACCTTAGGCTTGTTTGAAGTCGATATCGTTGAGATCGCCCGGATCGTTCACGATGCCGGTGGGCTCTTGTATTATGACGGCGCCAACGCCAATGCGATTTTAGGTAAATCGACACCTGGGGAAATGGGCTTTGACGTTGTACACCTGAACCTGCATAAATCTTTCAGTACTCCGCATGGCGGCGGAGGACCAGGATCCGGTCCGATCGGCGTGGTCGATTATCTGACTGACTTTATGCCGTCACCGCGCATCGAAAAAGACGCGGATACGTATAAACTGACTTACGATCATCCTAAATCGATTGGCCGCGTGAAAGGCTATTACGGTAACTTCGGCGTCAATGTACGTGCCTATGCATACATCCGTTCGATGGGGGCAGCAGGCCTGCAGCAGGTGTCGGAAGATGCCGTTTTACATGCCAACTACCTGAAAGCCAGGCTGGAACCGTATTATGACACGCCATTCAAATCGATCTGTAAGCATGAATTTGTATTGAGCGGCAACCGTCAGAAGAAACTGGGCGTCAGAACGCTGGACATCGCCAAACGTCTTTTGGATTACGGCTTTTATGCCCCAACGGTCTACTTCCCGCTTATCGTTGAGGAGTGCCTGATGATCGAACCCACTGAAACAGAAGCCAAAGAAACACTCGATGCCTTTGCTGATGCCATGATCGAGATCGCTAAAGAAGCCGAAGAAAACCCGGAACACGTGACGGGTGCACCGTATACTAAATCGGTCAGACGACTGGACGAAGTGACTGCGGCGAGAAAACCGATCGTGACGTATCAGAGAGACACGAAAGCCGAGTAAATAGACTAGCCTTTAAAAGTGTCACCTGCGAACAGGATATCAATAGAAATCGTTGCTGCAGACAAGTTGAAAAGTTAGGGAGAGGATTGGATGGATTTAGAACTTTCAGGAAAAACAGCGTTAGTTCTGGCCTCAAGTTCGGGACTTGGAAAAGCTATAGCCCATGAACTGGCAAAAGAAGGTGCCAATGTGATGCTGACGAGCCGGACGAAAGAAACGCTTGAACAAGCGAAAAGCGAGATCGAAAAAGATGCCAAAGGTAGGGTCGCCTATTTTGTCGCGGATCTGACCAATGCCCGGAGTATCAAAGAGCTGGCAGCCGCTACTCGTGAAGCCTTTGGAACGATCAGCATTCTCGTCAATAATACCGGCGGGCCACCAGGGGGTTCTTTTGAAACATTTACTGATACAGACTGGCATAAAGCTTTTGATCTGACCTTGATGAGCTATATCCGGACGATCAACGAAGTCCTGCCTGACTTGAAAGAAACACAGGGACGCATTTTGAATAATGCCTCGTCTTCCATCAAGCAGCCGATCGACGGTCTGATCCTGTCCAACGTCTTTCGAATGGGCATCCTCGGGCTGTCTAAAAGTCTCTCGCAGGAACTGGCGGGAGACGGCATCCTGGTCAATACGATCGGTGCCGGACGCATCGAAACAGATCGCTTAAAGGAACTCGACAGCCAACGGGCCAAGCGCCAAGGTAAAACCACTTCAGAAGTCACTGGATCCATTGAAGCAGGGATTCCGCTGGGCCGATATGGTCAGCCGGCAGAACTGGCCAAGATGGCGACGTTCCTCGTCTCAGGGGCCAACACCTATGTCACAGGTCAGCAGCTGCTGGTCGACGGCGGTATGACTAAAGCGTATTAAACTGGATTCTTTTATACATTTGATTGAATGACTGACTCGTGTGTTGACTAAACGCGGGTCAGTCATTTTCTTTATAAAGTGACAAGCTCACAAAGAAAAAAATCTCGACCGTGTCATTTTTCCTGCGAAATGACAAGCCCATCGACATCTGACTATTGAGTCTGTCAGTCCCGGCATAAAACGACAAGCTCATGACAAAGGAACGATTGAGCTGGCTGCAGGCTACAGGAACTACAAAGGAAGCTGACCGGCAGATTCTATAAATAGTACTTTTCTATGATTTTTGTTAATATAAAAGAGTAGAAGACACACACATATTTATATGGATCTTGAGGGGTACGAGGGATATGAGCAGAAACATCAAACAAAGAAAAAAGCTAAAATGAAAAAATATGTGTACATATTTTTCTGATAAGGATTTTGCGCTATTAAATCATAGGAGGCTAAAAAATGAGTAGAACGAAAAAAATCATCATCGCAGCAATTTCGATCACAGCGAGTCTGGCTGCTTCTATATCCGGTCTGTTTCTTACATTCTTTGTGATAGGGAAAAAAATAGATGAGGCATATTCCCCGAAACAAAAGCAGGATAATGAAGAGTATAATAATTGACTGAGCTGGTTGACCGGTTCAGGTCCACTTAAGGGACTTACATTTCACATCAAAAAGGTGTATACTCACAGCTGCGTGAAGATTCTTTTCACGCGGTATTTTAATGAGCAATTAACGAAAGGGAATGAAAATGAGAGAAAGAATCAAGCGAGGTCTGGAGTCTTTCCAGAGGCATACATATAAAGAATTTGAAACACTTTACCAGGAACTGGAAACACAGCAGCACCCCCACACACTTTTTATCGGCTGTTCTGATTCACGGGTGAGTCCAGAAAGACTTCTGAATGCCGCTCCGGGCGATATCTTCGTCCTGCGAAACATTGCAAACAGCGTGCCGTCAATACATGCGGACGTCTACGATACAACGACCCTGTCCGGGATCGAATATGCCGTTTTAGTCCTGAATGTGAAAACGATCATCGTTTGTGGTCACTCCAACTGTGGAGGTTGTGCCGCAGCCCTTTCAGGCAAACAGGGATTATCAGAGCTGCATTATACTCAACATTATCTGCAGCCCTTGGAAGGGTTATGTGAAGAAGTAGAGGCCTGTGCGGCAGACGAACCCTATAAGGAAAAGGCTAAACTGATGGAAGAATTGAATGTTCTGGAACAGCTGAAACATTTGAAAGAGTATGACTTCATAAATGAACGGATTGCTGACGGAAGATTGGAATTAGAGGGCTGGCGTTATGATATCGGATCAGGAAAAGTAGAGCGATATGACAATACGGATGAGCAGTTCCAACCGATCATTGCATCTGAAAAAAACAGAAAAGTCCAATAGAAACCAACGTTCTGTTTGAGTGCTTCTTTGCTTAAAGGGCTGAGGCATCGCGTTTTAAAGAGCCACTCCAGGATGTTTTCAAGTGAATAATCAAGCAGAACTTAAAATTCATCCTTGAAACATTTATATAAATAAGGTAAACTAAAAGACATTGAAAATAGAAGATAAGATAGAGGCGCAAAGAATAAGAGTACTGTCCGGAGGTTTGACTGCCTGCGAACGACAGGAAAGGGTTCTTTGCCGAAGGAAAGTGAGCGTCAACTTGCTTGTCCTGGGCATACGTTGAATAAGCGTATGACTGTCACGCTTGCGTGGAGCACTATCCTTGAATATGCGAATCTAAAGCATCTGAGGAATTGTGCCCTTGGGTGCTTTTTTCTATACAAAATAAAAAAAGACAGATAGGAGAAATAACAATGCAAAAACATTTCAAGCAACTGAGCCCGCTGGTGGCCGTTGCAGGACTTATGTGGCTCATACCGCTACCCGTATTCGCTGCAGAAGCTGAAGCCAGTCTGGCACAATCCATGGGACCTTTAACTTTGATCCCGCCCATCATCGCCATCATTCTGGCTTTCGTCACCAAGAACGTGGTCCTGTCACTATTCCTGGGAATCTTTGCGGGGACGGTCATCATTCAGTATGCAGGAGGAGCGTCCATCCTTATCGGTTTATTATATGGCTTTACAGATATCGTCGATTACCTCCTGTCTTCTCTGGCTGACCCCTGGAATGCCGGGATCATTTTACAAGTCCTTGTTATCGGTGGACTGATCGCCCTTATCACGTCTTCTGGTGGAGCACGTGCGATTGCTGAAAGTCTGGCTAAACGAGCTAAAGGGCCCGTCAGCACGCAGGTCATTACCTGGTTCCTCGGTCTGCTGATTTTCTTTGACGACTACGCAAATGCATTGATCGTCGGACCGATCATGCGTCCCGTTTCAGATAAAGTGAAATTGTCTCGTGAACGTCTGGCCTTTGTCATCGATGCGACTGCGGCACCGATCGCCGGGATCGCCTTGATTTCGACCTGGATCGGTTACGAAGTCGGGCTCATCAACGATGCCTACCAGTCGATCGGTCAGAATGTCAATGCTTACGGGGTCTTCCTTCAGACGATCCCCTACCGTTTCTATAACATTTTAATGCTGGTCTTTGTGCTGGTGACATCCATGACCCTTAGAGAGTTCGGTCCGATGAGAAAAGCACAGGAACGTTCTCGTGATAAACATGAACTTATTGCCAAAGGGTCACATCTGGACAACGATGAGGAAGAGCTGGAAGTTGTTGCTAAAGGAAAACCGTCGATTTGGAACGCCTTGATACCGATCGGTTCACTTATCCTGTTCAGCTTTATCGGCTTTTATACCAATGGCCGTTCAGCGATTCTAGGCTCAGATAATCCATCACTTATCCAGACAATCGAGAATTCGCCTTTTTCCTTCGTGACATTAAGAGAAGTCTTCGGTGCGTCAGATGCCTCAGTCGTTTTGTTCCAGGCTGCGCTGATCGCCAGTATCATTGCCCTGATCATGGGTGTTTTGCAGGGACACTTCAGTTTCAGCAAGGGGATCGATATCTGGGTCAACGGCATGAAGACGCTAATGATCACAGGGGTCGTTCTGCTGCTTGCCTGGTCACTTTCAGGTGTCATGGGCGAACTGGGAACAGCCGATTACCTTGTCTCTTTACTGAGTGACACGATGCCGGCATTCCTGCTTCCGACCGTCATCTTCCTGCTCGGCGCGATCATCTCCTTTGCAACAGGGACCTCTTATGGAACGATGGGTATCCTGATGCCGCTCGCGATTCCTTTGGCCACAGCTTTACAGCCAGGGGATGCGAACTTTGTCGTCATGTCAGCCGGAGCCGTTTTAACCGGAGCCATTTTCGGAGATCACTCCTCTCCGATCTCTGATACAACGATCCTGTCATCGATGGGAGCCGGGTCCAACCTGTTGGATCACGTTAAAACACAGCTGCCATATGCTCTCGTTGTAGCAGGAATCTCCATCCTCTTTGGGTATATTCCGTCTGCATTCGGCATGTCCGTCATGCTTGTCTTGCCGATAGCCTTGATAGCCGTCGTTGCTGTCATTTATATCTTTGGCAAGAAAATCGATACCACAGAAAATATCACAGAAGATGAATAACCTTTAACTTGGCTTAGTCCTGTAGTAATGTGTAAATGCTGATTTCCGGCTTCAGACACACTGCTATAAGGACTAAGCTTTTTATTTGCCTGAAATTAATCTGAGGTATACCATATTAATAAGAGGGTCACAAAGAAATTGAATAGGTCTATAGTCACCGATCATATAGACAGGATATTTCCTTTCTTTTTAGTTGACCTGTAATAGTAAAGTGGTTTGATGATGCTTAAGTGAAGGAGGACAGGTATGAAGTGGGAAGTATTTAGAGGCGACATCACAGGGTTGGAAGTCGACGCGATCGTCAACGCCGCCAACAAATCATTGCTAGGAGGCGGAGGTGTTGACGGAGCCATTCACCGCGCGGCCGGGCCAGAGTTGAAAGAGGCATGCAGAAAGCTGGGTGGAGCAGAGACCGGCGAAGCCAAGTTGACTGGAGGCTTCGATCTGCCAGCTGATTACGTCATCCATACAGTGGGTCCGGTTTATCGGGACGGTAAACACGGCGAACCGGAAAAACTGAAAGACTGCTACCGGAACAGTATCAAAGTCGCTAAAGAAAATGGCATACGGTCCATCGCCTTTCCAGCCATCAGTACCGGCATTTACGGCTATCCGCTTGAAGAAGCCAGTGAAATCGCCATCCGTACGGTTTATGAACTCACAAAGGACGATAACACGATCGATAAAGTCCTGTTCGTTG
>NZ_FOBL01000051.1 GCF_900109825.1 Alkalibacterium putridalgicola
AGCGGATCTGTTCCTAGAGATTTCTTAGAGGAGTACACTGGCTATCTACATAGTGATGGGTTCTCCGGGTACAACAATCTTCCAGGGATGACGATGATTGCCTGTCTGGCGCATATCAGACGGAAGTTCTATGACGCCCGTCCAAAGAACTATTCCAGTAAGAGTGTCGCTCATAAGGGAGTCACGCTGTGTAACGAGTTATTTGCGTTGGATAAGTCCCTCAAGGACTTATCTGTTAGCGAACGGTATGATCAGCGCTTAGAACTAGTGAAGCCGAAGCTTGAGGCGTTTTTTGACTGGTGTGAATCCCTAACTGCGCATGGCAAACTTGGCACAGCAATCAACTAAGCGCTGAATCAGAAAGAGCGGATGATGAACGTTTTGAAGGACGGCCGTCTCGTGCTATCCAACAATCTAGCCGAACGTGGCATCAAGTCACTCGTTATGGGCAGAAAGAACTGGCTGTTTTCAAAATCATTTGAGGGCGCACATGCCGTCGCGACTATATTGAGTCTCGTCGAGACGGCTAAATCCAACGGATTACATCCGCGAAAATATCTGGACTACCTCTTAACTTACCTTCCAAATCGACAAAATACACCTTTGGAGGCTTATTTGCCATGGAATCCAAAGGTGCAGATGGAATGTCGCTAGACATTCAGTATATTATACTCTTCGGACATTTCTCATTATAGAGGTGTCCGATTTTTATTTGTAGGTACTCAGCTATTCATCGCTTACAGAAGAAGTCACTTTATAATTATAAAAGTGACTTCTTCTTTTTTTGTAATTATATTAATATCTTACTCCACTAGTGTTGCATAAAACTGTGTTCTTACTGAATTCCGTTATTGTTAAATAAATCACAAGTAGTTTTCGTTCAAAATTCCAAAAAAGTCAAATGCTGGCGCAGCGGATGACTTTTTCCAGAATTTTTTGATTTATTTTATTGGTTTACTTTCAATTTTGCGATAGATTTCACTTATCCTGGTTCAAAAAGAGCTATGAAATAGTCATAGGATTCAAATTTCACTGAACGTAAGTGACGCAAAATCTGAAAAATGGTTGGCTTTAAATTCAATTCCAGCTTAATGAGAAACGTCAGTAGGTAGACAATCAGAGCCATGATCAGCTGGTTCTCAACACCGACTTCCGCTTTCGAGTAGTAGGTCTTAATCGTCATGTGTTGTTTGATGTGCTTGAAAAACAACTCAATTTGCCAGCGCGAGTGATAGAGATTGCCGATGTCTTCAGCGGTCTTAAAGACATCATTCGTAATGATTCGCAAATCAGAACGTCCTTTTTTCGACGAATGGTCACTAGACGCATCAAACTGGTTAAATAACCGTTCCCTCCAAGCAACACATATTGGTCAATGAGTATGTCAGAATTTGTGTCCTTAGGGACATCAAGATTGTCTACTACATGCACGACTGTGTTCTTTTTAATCCGTGAAACGAAGAAATACCCATCCCACTTCATTTGATCAAAAGACTCAAAATCTATATATCCACGATCAAACACATAAGTTGCGTGTGGCTCGTTCACGAAAACATCAAGATAATCATGGTCATGTTCAGAAGCATGAGATATCTCAAATTGTTCAGGGTGAACCAGTCCTTCATCCATCAAGCACACCTTTAGGTGTAGTTTTATGCCACTTTTAGTTGGTCGGAAACTAGCCCAGGGATAAGAGGGTTTACTGAATGAAAAGGTTGAACTATCCACCAGATAGACCTTTCTTTGGCTGCTTATGTGTGTCTTTTGATGTACCCTTTCGAGTAACTGGTTGAAGATTTCCAAGAGAACAGACGTGTCCAGTGCTTTTAATGCCCGAGACAATTGGGAGTAGCTTACTGTGTCCACTCCTATCGCTTTTTTCAATTTAGGATGAACGAGCTGTTGATTCAAATGACGCAAGCTTTCCGTTTCCTCATTAATAGCGAACAGAAAGAGCTTTAAAACCTTTATGAACGTCAGTTTTTTGGTATACCGATTAAAGTCTTGAATTGATTTTTGTGACGATGAACTTAAGTTTTCTAATTTTATCAATGCAAACCATTTATTTATGGTCATTTTTGTTTTATACTTATCCATGCTTTGATCCTTTGTATTGGTCTTGGATAAGTCATCCAGGTACTAGTATAAAGGATTTTTTTATATCATGGAATAGGTTAAAAATTTAATGCAACACTAGTGATCTTACTCATAATAATCGAAAGTATAACGAGACATAGTTTTTCTTCTCTTTTTCTGATTAATCACTAATTATCTGACTTTTAGTTCGTAGTTAATATTTAATAAATTTTTTAAAAAAACTAATTCTATTAGTATTAACAAACTTAGTGAAATAACAGTTTTAATTTTTTAAATTAAGAATTATATTATCAAGTACATAATAGGTTATAAGTATTTTTTGTGGTACTTCTTTATTAACTCCTTCAACTAAAATATTCTCATCATAGTGATTAAAGTTATCTACCAATAATTTCTTTATTTCTGATAATAATTCATAAGGCCCTATCAATTTATTTTGAGTTTTTTGTTTAGTTGTTTTACGATAATTCGATTGTAGTTTTTCATACGATTCAATTTCTTTGATCATATAGTTTTTAAAATTATCAATTAATTTAATTTCCTTTGAAGTCATGAAACTTAAATTAATTTTCAATCCCTTATATACTTCAGCATTTTTCCCCTGACTTCTGTGAATCTCTACAGACCATTTAACTTTATCATTGTTAAATGAATTCAGAAGTTCAGTTCTGAACGTGTTTATTTTCAAATAAGGAATATGGTACTTAAACTTTGCTTTTCGATTTTTTTCTTTTTCTTTTTTTAATTCGTATTCTTTCCCGTTTAAATTTATAAATCCATCTTCTTTGTCAAACTCTTTTCTTTTCGTAGATAAGTCATTATTAAGATTCTTATCAGAATTAATTGCACAAGCTAACGCATAAGAAAACTTTGGAGGAACAGCATTACCAACTAACTTATACTTTACTGAATCAGAATCACCATAGAATCTATAATCAATTGGGAAAGACATAACTGTAGCTACTTCTCGTATAGTAGGATACCTATACCTGTTGCTCTCAATTGGTAGTATAAATGACTCTCTAGATGAACCTGACATAGTCGCCATTATGGTTCTCGCAGGTTTCTCCATATTTTCTGGAAAAGACATTCGCCCCATATATCCTTTGTCTTGTTTCTGACGTTTAGCTTTTTCCCATTCAAAATCAGCTATTTCCTTAAGGTAATGATGATCAGTTACTAAATTCCCTGGTATTTCAAAATTATAATTTATGTCTCTAATTAAGTCATCCTTTTTTTCAAGCGGTAAACCTAAACTATCAGTTACATCTTGCAAAGTAGTTAAGTTATCTTCTGTTAAATTAGAACAAGGGGCAGGGAACTCACCACAAATGTACCTTTTTCTTGTAGAAGGCACATTGTAAAACTGCATTTTATAAACACCTGCTGATTCTTTTTTGACACGAAGAATATCGTCTCCAGTTAAGCCTAAATCTTGCATTGTGTAACTTTCTTGAATATATTTTTCTATGTTACTTACGTTTTCCAAAATCCAGTACTTCAACACGCTATTACTTTTAAATCTTTTTCGAGCTACAATCCGCAAATAAGCCTCTAATAGTACAATTCCTAATGTTTTGTCAGCTTTTCCAGACCTATTAGAACTAGAAAAAGCTACGCATGGTGGTGAGCCAATTATTACTTCGCTATCAGGTACTACCTTTTCAAACTCTTCATTATCTAATTTAGAGATTTCTAGCACGTTACCGTAAGTTGCGATTGGAGTCACACTAGGATGATTCTTGTTGTGAGTTTTTATAGCCGGTTCCCAAATGTCAAAGGCTTTTATAACTTCGAATCCTGCTTGATGAAACCCTTCAGAAAAGCCTCCCGCTCCACAAAAGAAATCAACTACTCTATAAACCATTAATATCTCTCCATATCTAAATTATAAATATATTATTAACCTCTTTTAATTTTCTTAAATCAAATTCTACTATACAGCAAAAGAACCGTTGTTTCATTGTTTATCTAAGCTTTCTAACTATTCTTAAATTTTAATCATTTTCTACCGATTAATTAGCTTAAAGACATAATTCTTACAAAAACTCAAAATACTTTGTAATTCTCACATCGCTATCAATTCTTGAAAGATAGTCTCTATCTAAAAAACAATTGCGATTCCCACAAGATGTTGACGGAACAAAACTACAGTTATGACAAGCCGCACCATTAGAATTTTGAATTCCTTGTCCTGAAGTTCTACCTAATTCATAACAAACAGGATCAGAACTACACCAGTCTCCAGTATTAATAGCTCTATTTAAAAGTAACTCGAATTTATCTTCTGCAGCTAATCGTACTAATCCACCAAAAGTCCCTGCTTTATCCGAATCCGTAACGTATAGAAGTAATCCCTGGCTACCTTCCTCAAGATATAATCGTTCTCTGATAGCTGTCATTGGATATCCACTATGGCGACTTAATTCTTTTATTAATGCATGAGATAAAGTATGAATCAGTATAGCAGAAGGAGAACTAAATCTATCCTGTAAGTAAAATTCGCCTATTCGATGACTCAAATTACTATAATGATCAGAAATCTCTTGTTTTTCTTCCCAATTTTTAAGAATATCAGAATTAAATTCTATGAATATTCCTTCACCGTATACTTTCTTGGCAGGATACCAATTTTTATATTTATATGCACTAGAGAATATTAAAGATTCATTAGGTCCTACTGCTGCTTTATTAAAACTTTCCATTTCATCAGAAGGACTTTCTCTATGGAAATTCGTCTGAATAACAAGCTGTTGTAAACGATCTACATGGTTTACTGATTTAATAATTTTTCGAGAGTTTCTATAAAATGATTTTCTAACTTTTAACTTATCAACATTATCGTCGATTTTTGTTCCATTAAGCCTTTCAAATTCTTGGTTAAGTAGTTCACTAAATGAAATTTCATGATTAAATGGTTCATTATTTTCCGTTATTGATAAAGCCTCTACTGTCTCAGGACGGTACACGTTAAGGGAATTCTTTAATATAGCTACAGGAGTTGCATCACATTCATGCTCTGAGTAATCTCCTGTCCACGGCATTTTTCCGTAACACTTTGCCCCTCTCATTTCATTTACGAAGGGTGAGCCTCCCTCCTCATTGCTTCTTCCTGTTACACCAGTCAATGAATGAGAGGCACCACAGTTACACCTTAAAGTCCAATTTAATATTGATGGTCCTGTTTTATCTATCCATTGACGATTACAGATATTACTTCTTTTTTTTGTGGTGTGAGTGAAGAAGAAGTATGGAAAATCACTAATATGTCCTTTTTTACATATAACTACAATTGGAAACTGAATGAAATTTTGTTTTTTTTCACATTTTTTGCAATTTCTTTTTTTAGTAGAGAATCCTGGTTTTGCCTCGTTAAAAGTCCCGCAATGCGAACAATACTCCAGTAGAGGAAAACGAGTTATTGGTATTTGAAGGTGAGTATTATTAGCTCGGGACTTGTCATGTGTCGTTCGATAGTCAGGAACTTCTAAAAACTTGTGTACTTTTAATACTTTTTCAAGACGTGAATCTTGCATTTCAAATTTTGTAGTATCAATATATGCATTTTTTATTTCTCTGTCATACCACTTATCCACAGCGGCTATAATATAGCTAGAACCATCAGTATCAACGTAAATACTCCCGGGCCCTTGTTGCCCTACTAATTTACCTCTTTGAATTTCTTTACTCATTCAAACCATCCTTTTTTTCTAGTTCCATTACGTGCTGTATTATTAGAATTACTTAAGAATGACTGTTTTTCTGATGAACTTAAAAGTGAACTGACGTGTAATTTACTAATAGAATCAACGCTTCTCATTGAAAACATCATTGGTATGACAGAATCAGGTATATCTTCTTGTTCCTTTGTCATTCTCACCATAAACCCGTTATTTGGTTCTTTTCTAGTTTTATACTCCCATGCATCATAATCTTTATCACTTAAACTATTTAGAATTTCTTTTGTTTTCTTCTTTAAAAATTCTATTTCTGTATTGTCAATTAATTCTGCCCGAGTTGCTAACCGCTTAATAAATCCATTAATGTCATCATAAATCTCTTCAAGATAATTATAATCAGGTGCATCTCCTAAACGCCTAATATCAAACTTTTGTCTTAAAAACCCAACTATTACTGCAGGAAGACCTCTTTCTATTGAAAATCTCGAGAAAGGAGTAACACTTGATTCTTCAACTTGACCATATAATCTCTGGTGGAATTCGATAAAATGCTCATAATGTGATTTATCATTACTGTTTGTAGGGTTATATTCAGTAATAACAAGACCAGGTCTTTCGCTTGTTCTCCTACCAACTCGCCCGCTCACCTGAATGTATTGTGCTGATGTTTTAGGTTGTCCATTTATTGTCATCAACGACAATCGATCAATATCTACACCTACCTCAATTATGTTGGAAGCCAGTACAATATCTATAGATTTGTTATTATTTTCTTTATAAGGTTCTTTCATTTCCGACAAAGCCAATCCTACTTTGTCACTATCAAGTCTTGAGGTAAGTTCTTTCACATTCTGTAAAGCCCTTCTCTTTATTTTAGAAAAATTACGGGAATCATAATAATTATTCAATGCGTGTCGAATGTCTTGTTCAGTAAGAGTTAAAGCTTTCCCAATGTCATTTATTGAATTATAGAAAGACAAAACAGTCCAAAAAGGATCTCTCTCATTTATGGGTAACATTTTTGCTGAAGAAATCAATGAAGACATTACTTGTACCTCTGTTTGAAGTTTTCCTTGAGTAAAAGGATAGACACCGACATATTTTCTCCCATGAGCATTTTCTCCATTTTTATTTTTTTGAACTGTAGAGAAATAATTATCATTTATATCTTTACCGGCTGGCGGAAACAAGTAGGATTTCTCTCTAGCAAAGAGAGATTTAATTTGATTTTGATAAGCCTTAATCGTAGCAGTAGCACAAATGATTTTCGGCAATATTTCATTTGCATTGCGTCTATCTACACATAGCTCTTCAATTAGAGATTCATATATACCTGTAAGTGTTCCTAACGGTCCAGAAATCAGATGTAACTCATCTTGTATAATTAAATTTGGTGGGGATACTATTCTTTCTCCCTTTTTATCTATTCCAAAAAGTGATCTTGCGCTAGGTACCCATGTCAATTGAACAAATTTATCGACCGTCCCTATTATAAACGTTGGAGGATTCCTATATAGCTGTTCATCAACAAAGTATATTGGTAACTTATCATGAAAAACACAACTTGAATCAGGGCAATTAGCTATTAAACCCTCACTATTCGACACTTTATACCCATGGTAAGTACCAGATTTTGATAGCGACATCTCAGCCCCACACCATGGACATGATTCTATTGGAAACTTTGATTTTTCATTCCTTAATATTTCATTATATCTTACTTTTGCTGCCGCAATATTATTAGGTGTATTAGCAGTTCCAACCCACATCCCCAGTGATAGTTCTTCTTCACCCAGTTCTCTTGAAAAATGCCTACGTAGATAATCCAAACTACACATTAAACGAGCAGAACGCTGAAACTGATCAGCGGTTAATAAGCGCAAAGTATACCTCATAATAACATCTGTACCTATATCCTTAGGATTAGTTATTCTCCTATATAAAATTGAAAAAGCTGCCGAAGCTAAATAGGCTTCAGTTTTTCCGCCCCCTGTAGGAAACCAGATTAAGTCTACTGCATTTCTATCTTCGGAATTTTTGTCAACAAACGACTCAATAGACATCAAAAGAAAAGCTATTTGAAATCCTCTCCACTTATATTTCTTCCATTTGGTATTTAAAGCTTTATCGTTTAATCCTAACTTTATTGATTTAGACAAACTATCAAACGTTGAAAAATCTAATGAATTAAAAATATCTTCACTGTTTCTACTAAATTCTATTTTTCCGTCGTCTTTTACAATCTCTCTAACGGTTTTACCATTCATTATTTGCATAAGCATAGCTAAATTGGTTAAGCGAAAGGCATTAAAAATATTGGGATTAGATAGTCTATTTATTCCAGTTTCAATACGGCTGATAATGTATTGAATTTCCTTCAGATTTGAATCGAAAACCGTCTTATAGTATGGAGCGACTTTTGACTGTTTCAATTTTAAATACCAGCTTTTATATCCATCTAATAAAGGAAGCAAGATTTGCTGTAACTCAGTATAATCCTTTGCCGCAGCTAATGACACGTGTGAAATCTCAATTTTTTCTCCATCGACTACTATATCTGGAGTCATTGTCTTAATTTCATATTGAGGTAAAAAAGTAGTTGATATTTCATCCACAAGATTATTTTTTTCCTTCCAAGTTGTGGAACAATTCTGCCCAAAGCCATAATTTTTCTCTGATGAATACAATAAATCAAATTTTTTATCTTCTTCTTCTATTTTAGCTTCAAAATTAGCAGCTGAAGGATAAGGTTGAAATCCACCTACTAAATCACTTGCTCTCAATTCGCATTGAAACATTAAATTAGTATCGCTTTTCTTTTCACTACTTTTTGTAATATTAGTTATACTTACCGTCACAATTTTTAATTGCTCTTCAGTAGATTTTAATCTTATCGACCTAACTAGTGTGTCTATCCTTAGTTCCAATTCCGGTACTTCTCTATTCTGTTTATCGACTAATTTTCTTACTTGCTTTCTTGCTCCATCATTTAAAGGTATTAGAAAACTTGCTTCAAGTGATTTCCTAAACCACCAGTTTTTATCATTTCCTTGTATTTTTGGATTGATTGATAACTGTTCATATGCCCCACAACTAAATTGAATAGACACCTCCCTTTCGCTAGGTAACACAGCAAATGTCATACCAAAAGTTGAAGGTAAGTATTTATTTTCTGAAACTAATTCATCATTCGTAGTAGTTTCAGTTTCTTCGTCTGAATCCACTTCTGATTTATTTATCTCTTCCGCCAAAGCTAGTTCTTCCATATTTTCAACTTCAGCAAGTGCTGATACTAGTGGATATAAGATACCTGAATTATATTTACGTTGAGGACTTCCATAATGAACTTCTTCTTTTACGCCAGCATATGTGTAGTAATAAAATTTTCCATTGTGTTCACTTTCTAACATATCACTAGTTAATTCTTTTGCTTCAGAAAAATCAGTAGTTGGACCAATCATCTCTTCATGAAGCGCAGAAATTATTTTATCTCTATTAATAACATTTTGAGTCAGCGACATAGTATATAATCCTTTCTCTAGATACACTTTTTCACTATAAATAACTAATTGACTTTAACTTATTTTTAAAACTCTGTATAATTCACTATATTCAACTTCAACAGGCTCTTTATTTATAACTTTTACCTTCTTAATACAAAACTCACCTATATTCTCAATATCCATATCAAAAGTATTATATCTATACATTGCAGTCTCAATATCCGACATATCAAAAGTATCAACTATCTTCTGTAAGTTTCTTAATAATATTCTACCCGCCAAAGAATGAGCTCTTCTTATACTCTTATACTCACTTTCTAACTGGACTATTGCTTTCTGATTATAGTTTAGAAACCCAAGTATTTCCTTGTATTCTCTAGGAGCTATTGTCGATCCATATACCCAATCCTGTAAGACTTGTCTTCGAACCTTAATACCAAAATTAGCAAAAACATCTTTTAATCCTATTAAATCTATTCCATTTTCATCCATATAATTGAGTAATTCAATCTTATACTTTGTAATACGTTCAAACATATCTCCATATCCAGAACCCACTATTTCTTTAGCCTTCTGATGAATATACTCTTCGTCAGATGATTGCTTTATAATTACCCAGTCATCATTTAATATATCTGTAATTTTCCTAATATTAATTTTTTTAGTTTTTTTATCTAGTACTCTAACTTTAGAGTTTATTGGGAGAAAAATACACTCTTCATTGGCTAACTCTAATGCTCTAGCAGTTAAAACTTGAATACTTCTATGATTTTGACTCTCTTTTTTTAAATTATTAATGAACTTATTAAAATGATAAGAGGACTCTGATTGGATGGCATCATTGGATTCATCGAGTTTACTATGAGTATTTATACTACTTTTATTGAAGCTAATCCCTGTAAATATACCCGAATTCTCAATATAATTATTGGGAATAATAGTCCTCTTTTTTAACTCATTGCGATAAATATCATAGCTCAAAAAATAAGTATTTGTTGCTTTAAATATAGAGTTCATATTATAGTAATAATTTGGTGATCCAATAAAAAATACATTATCATAATATTTCAAATTTCTAATATATTCATTAGCAGTGACTATCGTATATTTATTTTCAATTTCTTGCGGAAATCGATAGGCAATTACAGCGTTGTTCCCATTATTCGAAGAATATAACTCTTTTAGTCTTCTCTCTAGAGTATTTTTTATGCTGCCTTCTCTAAAGTTAATAATCAGGTTGGAAAACTTTTTTAATATATCTATCGTTTCTTCCTTGTAGTCTTTCTCACTTAAAAGAGTAAAAAATATATTTAAATCGTCAAAGTTAAATTGCTCAAGTTCTGTTTGGTATTCAACAAATGAACCTCGAATTTGATTGAAAAGGTACTTTAGAACATCAAAAGATTCAGTTAAATCTTCATCATCTAAATCCCTAACTCGTGCAAATGTATATCGATAATAATCATTAAACTCTGTAATTTCATTACTGTGTAGTGCTAAAAAATAGACCTGTTTTTCAATTGAATCATAATTCTTTAGCATGTTAAACTCATTAATATACAAATATCTCAACTCCTTTAGGTATCTTAATTCCTTTTTTAGACAAATAAATTCTAATGTTTTCAGTTTCCTGCAACTGTTGTTTAAAATTTTTATTAGATGTCTGCCTGAGTTGATTTATTAGTAACTCTCCGTCCTCTAAATAGTTTTGTCTAATTCTACTTGTAAAATAAATATTTTTAGACGTTTTAAACCTGTCAAAATCTAATCCTCGCTTTGCTCCAACAAAAATACTTACTGAGTTCTTTTGATTATTTTTTTTAACTGACTGACTACTAATCACGTGAACGTTTACATAGTTTGATTCTCTATCGTTATCAAAGTAAAGTAAATCAGAAAGCATAAACACTCCTTTTTCATCTCCAAATTGTAGACTTTGCTGTAGTTTTCGTAGCTCTTTTACTACACTCCGTCCAATAAGATTAATATGCAGATTTGGTTTAATTCGAATATCATTAACTACTTCATCGCCATACCTTTTTTCAAGTACTTTAGATATTCTATCATTAAATTTAACAATATTACTACGCCCTCTGCTCTTAGTAACTATTCCTCCCGTTCTTACCTTATCTTTCCATAAATAGTTTGGAATACTGTTTTCAGTAACTTCGTTTCCAGGTCGTACAACTTCAATTCGTAAGTATGGATTATATTTTTCTTCCATTTTCTCTATATCTTCGACAGCAATTACTTTAGCAGTGCGCCACTGATTTCCATCTTTATACGATACACTCTCCCCAGGTTTAAATTCTGTACCAACAATGTTATTCTTTTTATTCTCAGTTCTCATATTATTTAAATATGAGTCTAAAATACCGGCAGAGGTAACAGCAGTGGGTATTATTCGTGAAATATAGCTAACATACAGAGATATTTCTCCTTCGAAAGAATTAATATATTGCCCTAACTCCCAAAAAAAACTCAGATACTCTTCCGCTTTTTGCCAGATTTCACCAAGATTTATCAGGCGATAATGGAGTTCTTGAAATTCTTTTGATGTATCGTATTTAATTATAGCCCCTGTATTGTCATTTCTTACATTTCCTCTACGGCGTATTCTGGCAGAAAAATAATCTTCGATTTCATCATTATTTTTTTTAAAGATTTCATAATAAGGGCTTTCATTAGTATATTTTATCCCATTGTCCATCATTTTAATTATCATCTCTGGGATGTTTCGAGTTGAGGCATAATAGGATTCCGGATGACTGTCATTAAGTATTAATAAGGATTTACTTGTATTTTCAACGACTTTTTTATTTGTTTTTCCATGTTCTTTAGTTAGATTCTCTGCTTTTGGATAACTCACCATAGATTTAAAAAGAAATCCATATTTGAATAATTCTTTTTTAATATTATCAAAATTAGGTTGATAGAAAAATGAAAAATCTGAAACTTCGGCAATTAAATCTTCAGCTTCTAATAAGTACAATATGTGTTTAAGGTCATCGGGAATCATCTTATTATGATATTTAATTAATAAAAAATTTATAATCTTAGGGTTTTCAATCCATTTGTAATATTGATGAGAAGGAGTATCTTGTGAGAAGGAAAAGCCTAATTTAGTTAAATTTTCTTTTATTCTTTCTCTATTGTTTTCTAAGAAAAAGTAGCGTATGGAATCATCCTTTATATTTGATAATATGTCTTCATAGAATTCACTAAATCGAGGCTTTTTATATAGATTTTTTTTTATTTCTTCACAATTTAATAATTTACTTTTCAGTTCAGCTGGTATATCACTCATATACTATTTCCTCCTCGGGCTTCAATTCTTATTCCTACACAATTAACAAAAACGCTAGACTCTTTTTAGTTGTTTCTCATATGTCGGATAACTAAAACGTATACTGTAATTACTCCCTATTTTAACAGATTTCAACTATAGTAGGAAAGCTTTCAGCAAAACTCATATATTTTTTAATATATATAACTATTGCTTTTTTAATATAACACTCCATCTGCACAGACAAAATCAAAAAAACCGGCGTTGACCGCGACATCTGGCAATACTTCACGGTCCTGCCTGGCTTCAAGAGTGTCGGCGTCATGGGCGACGCGAGGACCTATGAATACACCATCGGCATTCGTGCCATCACATCGATCGACGGCATGACCGCAGACTTCGCCCGCATCCCATGGGACATCCTGCAGAAGATCTCTGTCCGCATCGTCAACGAAGTGAACCACGTCAACCGTATCGTGTATGACATAACCAGCAAACCACCTTCAACTGTTGAGTGGGAGTAAAAAATAAACTTTACCCTCTTATTGTCATGATAAGAGGGTAAAGTTTCACTATCTATTGCATAAATACACTATAAATATATTGGTATTACGTCAATATCTTGGACACGATTTAAGAGAATTTCTTAATGAAACATGGACCCGTTTTGAGGCCTCAAGGTTTCGGTAAACGTTCTAACCGCTGACGCTTTTTAGAACATTTACCGAAACCATGAGGA
>NZ_FOBL01000049.1 GCF_900109825.1 Alkalibacterium putridalgicola
TCTGGCGGTCCACCGAGACGATATATCTTTTTTCGTGTTCATTTTCAGAACGCAGGATCTCGTTCACGATGTCGCCGTCATTCGTAAGTAAAATAAGGCCTTCTGAATCCTTGTCCAGGCGTCCGATATGAAACACACGGAACGGATGGTTGACCAGGTCGACGATGTTGCCTTTGACGTCTTTTTCGGTCGTACTCGTGATGCCGACAGGTTTGTTCAAGGCGATATAGACATTGTTCCGGGCCACAAAGATCTGGTTGCCGCCGACACGGACGTCATCACCCGGTTCGACCTGACTGCCGACCTCTGCCTTTTTACCGTTGATGGTCACTTGCCCTTGTTCGATCAATCTGTCGGCACCCCGTCTGGAGGATTTACCCGCTTCGCTGATAAATTTATTGATACGCATGCTGACACTTCCTTAATTTGAGGATGTTTATCTCTATTCACTATACCTTAAATGAATAAGGAATCAAGGCGTGAACGGTTTTAATACGACCTGTCTTCACAGTTGAAATTTTTATTGAAACAATCTTAACTTACTAAAGAAAAGTGCGATAATAAGACTGTGGATTATATAAAAAAGAAAGCGTTATATCACGTGGTAGATGTCTAATATAATAACGCTATATCTTAAAAAGGAAATAATTTTAGACGCTTATACAAGGTTAAGCCTGCAGTGAGATGTGGGAGAAGAACAAGCTGCAAGGATTTATGCTGTAAACGAATCATATATAGAGAGATTAGAGGGATAAGAGTGTTCAAGCGTGGAAGATTTATTATAGGCATAATGGGAATAAATATCATCATTTTTTATGGATGGCTAGTGTTCAGTGGAGGGAATTCCTGGCTGTTAGCGGTAGGGGTAAACCTTCAGCATATAGCCGGATTGATTTTTGGGAATGTTTTTACATTTAGAGCGTTCAAACGCACTAAAAATAAAGAACGGAAATTCTGGTCCATACTTAATTTAGGCTTGTTTACCTATCTCGTGGCCAATTTGTTCTGGCTGTTTTTTCTTATCGATGATGTGAGGACTGTTTTTTCAGAGAGTGCGTATTCTCTCTGGCTGGCCGCGTATATCCTGATTTTATCTTCACTGATTTACTGGATAAGGTGGGCGAAACCCAATGCCTTTAAAGGTGTTTATTTATTTAATATTATCATCTTTATGATCACCGCAGCTTCTATCAGTCTGCATTTTCTTATTGAGCCTATCATCACCTTATCAGGTGCTTCAGTATGGAATACGGCTGTCATGTTAGCCTATCCTGTTGTCGACTTGAGTTTACTTTTCCTTGCAAGTATTATTTATTACCTGATTCATAAAGACAGGGATAAAAGTGTGATGCTGCTTATAGTCTCAGGTGTTTTTTTACATACGATGGCTGATTCGTATTCTGTCTATTCTGGAGCTTTAGAAAGCTATTCACGAGGGGGCGTATCAGATTTCCTCTGGCTGATGAGTATATGGTTGATCGGTCTGGCTGGATATTATATGACAGCAGCAAACGAAAAACCGTTGAAAAGTATAGAAAAAACATATGAAAAATTGAATGAGGTCATGCCTTATATCAGTACGGTCATACTGATCGTATTGGTCAGTGAAAGTTATAACTGGGATTTTAATATATTAAGCCTTGGGTTGGTTATCATCGTTTTCATGATCATCGGCCGACAACTTTTTGTGATCAAGGAAAATAATCGATTGATAGATGAATATCGGCACTTGGCTTATCATGACCCACTGACCGGCTTATATAATCGGGTAAGCTTCGAAGAGCACATGAACAGCGAGATGAAACAGTTCGATAATGGCAATACGGCCTTACTACTGGTCGATTTGGATCGCTTTAAAGTGGTCAATGATACGCTGGGACACCAGGCCGGCGACTACATTCTCGTGAAAATATCTGAATATCTGCAGCATATCCTGGGTCCAGATACTCAAATCTTCAGACTTGGCGGAGATGAATTCACCGTGGTCTTGTCTAATGCAACGGAAGAAAAGTGTATAAAGATTGCAGAAACGATCCTTGAAAAGTTCCAGCAGCCTCTTTCAATGTTTAACCATGAAATCATCGTAACGGCAAGTATGGGGATCAGTATGTACCCGACTCACGGAGAAACGTTTGAAGAATTATTTAAATATGCCGATGCTGCGATGTATCTTGCTAAAGAAGGCGGTAAAAACGGCTATCGTTTTTATAATGATGACTTGAATCAGAAAATGTCACGACAGATGAGGATCGAGAGTGACTTAAGAAAAGCTCTTGAAGAAGAACAGTTTGAAGTTTTTTATCAGCCCAAAGTCGAATTGAAGACAAAAAAATAATAGGGATGGAGGCTTTACTGAGGTGGCAGCATCCTGAACTTGGCTGGATCTCGCCGGCGGAATTTATTCCGATAGCCGAAGAAAATGGTCAAATCATCTCCATTGGGGAATGGGTTCTTAAAACAGCCAGTCTTCAAAGTAAAAATTGGCAGAAAAAAGGGCTGACGCCAGCCAATATATCGGTCAATGTCTCAGTTCGGCAATTCCAGCAGGGGACGATTTTAACACTGGTCAAAGAAGCCTTAGAAGAGGCGGAATTGGATCCACGCTTACTGGAAATCGAAGTGACGGAAAGCATCATGCAGGATACGAAAGAGAGCACAGAAATCATCTGCGGATTGAGAAGATTAGGCGTCCGGATCTCGATCAATGATTTTGGTACGGGATATTCTTCGCTCAATGTCATCAAGCAGCTCCCCATCGATACCATTAAACTTGATAAAACATTCATTGAGGATATGGCAAGTGCCGACCAGCAGGCCATGGTCAGAACCATCGTTAACTTGGGTAATGATCTGCATTTGAATGTCGTGGCTGAGGGAATAGAAACGGAGTATCAGTTAATTAAACTGATCGAAGCCCGCTGTGAGTATGGACAAGGTTATCTCTTTTCAAAAGCTGTGCGGGCAGAGAGAATAGAAGAGCTGCTCAACGAAAAAACAACTTAGAAAGGCCACTGATTTTATCTTACTAATAGATCATCAACCAGACGTTTTTCTCAAAATGAAGAGAAGAGCGTCTGGTTTTTTCTCGTTCTTTAAAACTAAACAGTCTTTTTTGAACGTTACAGTTGAATAATCTATGTCAGGTAAAATAATATGAACCTAAGAGAACAAGAATAGATAACTGAATGCATGAACTAAACAAGAGGAGGAAATTAAAATGGCAGCGCTGGAACATAACTATATCCAAACGAATGGGATCGACTTGCATGTCGCTGCAGCTGGTCCTGAAGACGGGACAGGGGTTCTGTTTCTACACGGCTTTCCTGAATTCTGGTACAGCTGGCAAAAGCATCTTTCTTATTTTGCGGATAACGGCTACCGGGCAATGGCGCCGGATCAGCGCGGGTATAACTTGAGTGATAAGCCCAAAAGAGTCAAAGACTATAAACTGGATGAACTGGTATCGGATATCGTGGGACTGATAACAGCGTCTGGCAAAGAGACGGTCACTCTCGTGGGTCACGACTGGGGTGGGATCGTAGCCTGGCATGTCGCTAGACAGCACCCTGAACTCATTGATAAACTGGTTATTTTGAATGCGCCCCATGAAAGAGCGATGATCAAGCACATCCGTCATAAACCATCACAGCTATTGAAAAGTTCCTATATCTTATTTTTTCAGTTCAGAGGTATAGTTGAGTGGACCCTGCGTCTCCTTGACTGGAAACCTTTCACCAAAACAATGGAGAAAAGCAGTCAGAAGGGGACGTTCAAAGAGGCTGATTTAGACCAGTACGTTTCAGCCTGGTTAAAACCCCGTGCAATGAGCTCCATGTTGAACTGGTATCGGGCTAATGGAAAAACATTCATGAATGGACAGGGACCGATCCGTGTCACTGTACCGACTTTAGTCATCTGGGGGATGAAGGATCAGTTTTTGGATTCAGATCTGGCACATGAGAGTCTGGCGTATTGTGATAACGGGAAAGGTCTCCTGCTCGGGGAAGGAACGCACTGGGTCCATATTGAAGAAACAGAGCATGTCAGTCAGCGGATCATCGATTTTATTGAAGGAAAGCAGTAAAGGGTGAGAGCGGCAGTGGAATGACTGAAGACTTTTGCTTAATAACAGCTGAGTATAGGTGTATGCTATGTATGTGAGGAAAAACAATACTATATAAAAGGTGAGTGGAGAAAATGATCAAAGGGATTCATCATAAAGGACTACAAGTGACCGACATGGAGAAAACACTCCATTTTTACTGTGATATTCTGGGATTCACGCATGCATTCGATCTGAAAGACGATGACGGAAAGCCATGGATCGAATACGTCAAGGTTGCCGATGGGTCATTTGTGGAATTTTTCTATGGCGGGACTAAAGAAGAAAAACACCAGTATGATCACATTTGTTTTGAAGTGGAAGAAATTGAAAAACTAGCTCAGGAACTGAGAAAAAAAGAAGTCGACTTTGCTCAGGAGCTGTCTGTAGGGAAAGATACCAACACCCAGTTCTGGCTCAGAGACCCTGATGGTAACTGGCTTGAGTTCATGGAACTTGATCCGCAGTCCCCTCAAAAGACAAGTTGATCGATTGATAAAAGACTCGCTGACAACGCACCTGTTCATTCGGGGAGCGTGTCGTAAGCGAGTCTTTTTATGATAGTTGAGTGTTCGGGGTATTTTTCCAGCAGTTCTTTTTTCGTAAACAACCTGAAATCGGAGAAATCAAAGCCGGGAACGACCGTGCAGCTGACTAAGGCATAGCCGGTTTCGACTGTGGAACCAAAAATAGTCCCTGCTGGAACGGTATGATGCAGGTGATGCCCTTGTTCGATATCCAAACTTAGTGTGGTCTTTTTGTATGACCCATCGGGTAAAAGAGAATGGACGGTGAGTGGATGACCGGCATGATAAAACCACATTTCATCGGAAACAAGTCTATGAAAATGAGAGGGACTATCTGTGGTCAAAAGGAAATAAATCGATGTATACAAAGCAAAATCCTTTCCATTTTTCTCATATGTCTCATCAGATAATTCAGTTTGTCTGAAGTATCCACCTTCCGGATGAGGTTCAAGGTTCAATTCACTGATCCATTGTTCTGCTGTTTTCATCTTTCATTCTCCTCACATATCTTAATCTGATCTTTAGTATATCAGATAAAATCAGAGACCAGGTAAAACCTTTTAAAAATGCTTCATATTCATTGATTTGACCTATATCCGGTATAATAAGTATAAGAATAAGTTAGAGGGTGGAATGAGATGAAAAAAAGACAAAAAAATGGCTGGTTGCTGCCGGCGCAGTTTTGTTAGCTATCGCTATATGGGGATTCGTCGAACCTTACATCCTTGATGTTGAGGAAGAAGAAGCAGCGATAACGAACCTCCCTTCCGAGATGGAAGGTAAAAAAATCGCAGTCATTGGAGATTTTCAAATAGGCTTGTGGCTGGATAACGTGTGGACCGTGGAAAAAGCAGTGGAAGACGTGATCGATATGGATCCTGCAGCCATACTTATTACAGGGGATTACGTGTATCATGTAGACAATATGGATGACCCTGAAATAGCAGAAGTCATGGAAGTCATGCGTCCACTTGCAGAGAGTGGTATACCGGTTTACAGTGTGCTCGGGAATCATGATTATGCCATGTCCTCTCAAGATGTTGAGCCAAACACGGAACTGGCGGAAGGGCTGGCTACTGAATTATCCTCTTTAGGCATCATGGTGCTGGATAATAAAAATGAGATCCTTCTAGAAGGTGTAAATACAGATTTATATGTCGTCGGACTGGGGTCGCACTGGGCTGGTAATGACTTGGCGAACAAAGCATTCGAAGGGGTCCCTGAAGAAGCGCCCCGAATGGTTCTGATGCACAATCCCGATTCATTTAAGACGCTGGCAGGTGGTGTATCCCCTGTGGCTGTAGCCGGACATACCCATGGTGGGCAGATACGTGTGCCATTTACAGAAACATGGTCTTATCTAAATCTGCTTCAGAGTGGAGAAGTCACTACAGACGGATGGATAAAAGAAGATTATGGATCTGCCGGAAACAGCTTGTATGTAAACAGAGGCATCGGCATGAGTATCACTCCGATGAGGATAAATGCTGTACCTGAAATAACTGTCTTCACGCTTATTAATAAGGACTAAGTCATGCACAAATGTTCACAAAAATATCACATACTTACTATTTGTACTTATTTATTAAAAGTAGAATTAACGATATAATGAGCAAAGACTTGAGAAAAGGGATGATGATGGAAAACAAAAAAATGAAATTTGCAGTGAATGCTAAAACTGATGGGTTCGCATTAACAGCCAAGGCTGGAAAACATGAACTTATTCTAGATGAATCAGAAACAATGGGCGGAAAAAATACCGGTCCTAATCCGATGCAGACAGCACTAGCCGCTTTGGTTTCATGTGAAAACGTAACAGCTAATATGGCTGCCAGAGAAATGTACTTTGATTTAAAAGGGATGACGATCAATGTATCGGGTACATTCGATCCCCGTGGTTTTATGGGCGATGCATCTGTTCAGCCGTATTTTGAAGAAGTAACGATCAATGTAAAAGTTGATACGACTGAATCAGTAGAACGCATCCAACTGATCAAAGAACAAGTGGAAGCCCGCTGCCCCATCTACACACTATTTAAAGCAGCCGGCGTTGAAATGAATGACAACTGGGTCAAAGCTTAATTACCCAGAAAAGAAGAACAGCCATCTGATGTGATGGCTGTTCTTTTGTCTGCAAAAAAGTATCCCTTAAATTATTTACATGATATCAGATATTCCTTAAATTGAGATTGACAAACAGACAAAGTATTGAGATAATAACTCCAATTGAATATTGGTACCTTTAAATCAGTCCCGTGAGGCTGACAAGGACTACGGATGAAAAATCAGGCGACAAGTGTATCTACTACACGTGTGTCTTTTTTTCGAACGCTTCTTGTCGTATCGGGCAGGAAGCTTTTTTTATGCAAATATTTATGTATAAAAACCTGCCAGGTATGGGTACTAATAAGCAACCAAACAAGGAGGAAGAAAAATGGACAAAGACTTTTCACTACAGGCAGTACCTCAGGCAGATCGCAATGGGTATCTAAGAATGTTTGTCGTCATGCTGGGCTTTACATTCTTTTCAGCCAGTATGCTTTCAGGCGGGGAACTGGGCCTCGGACTTACGATGAAAGAATTCATCTGGATGGTGCTGTTTGGCAACTTTATACTGGGTGCATATACAGGAGGTTTGGCTTATATCGCGGCGAAAACCGGTCTTTCCACCCACTTGCTGGCAAGATATGCCTTTGGAGAAAAGGGGTCGTACTTGGCATCCTTTCTGCTGGGAGCGACCCAAGTCGGCTGGTTTGGAGTAGGGATAGCCATGTTTGCCGTACCGGTCAATCGTGTGACGGGCATCGACATGTTTACTCTGATCGTGATTTCAGGAGCGGCGATGACTTTTTCGGCATTCTTCGGGATGAAGGCTCTAGCCATCTTAAGTTTTGTGGCAGTACCTGCCATTGCAGTTCTTGGAAGTACATCAGTGGGTATCGCTGTCAGTGATCTTGGTGGTCTGTCCGAATTGTTTGCCTATCAGCCTGAACAGTCACTGGGTCTGGCTGCGGCGCTGACGATCTGTGTAGGCTCATTTGCCAGCGGAGGGACGCTCACACCGGATTTTGCCCGCTTTGCAAAAACTAAAAAATCAGCGGTCCTTACCACGTTGATAGCCTTCTTCGTCGGCAACAGTTTAATGTTTTTGTTTGGAGCTGTTGGTTCCATTGCCACAGGGGCCGGGGATATTTCAGATGTGATGTTTTCTCAGGGTCTTATTATCCCGGCTGTCATTGTATTAGGGTTGAATATCTGGACGACTAATGATAATGCACTGTATGCCTCTGGCTTAGGCTTTTCCAATATAACAAAAATCAGTAAAAGTAAACTGGTTGTTTTCAACGGCATTGTCGGAACGTTACTGGCGATGTGGCTTTACAATAACTTTATAGGCTGGCTGACACTCTTGGGAGGCGCACTTCCCCCAATCGGCGCTATCATCCTGGCTGACTACTTTATTCTTAACAAAGGACATTATCTTAAGCTGGACGATATGGATCTAGAAGTGGTCAAATGGCCGGCGATCTTCGCCTGGATAGGCGGATTTGCTTCAGCACAATGGCTGCCGGGCATTCCGCCACTGAACAGTATGATCGGAGCAGTCGTCCTGTTTGTGGGACTGACTAAACTGGCAGAAAAAGCAAAGGACCAGAAACAGGCAACTTTAGGGGAAGAGGTTTAATCGATGATCATACAAAATGCAGCTTTAGTAAAAAGAGAAGGCCTATGGAACATTCACATAGAAAATGGCCAGTTCATTAAAATAGAAAAAGCCCGTTCGGTCGACGGCGCATTGGATGTAGAAGGTAAGTTAGTGAGTGCGCCATTTATCGAACCGCATATCCATCTGGATACGACCTTGACAGCTGGAGAGCCGAAATGGAATGAGAGCGGTACGTTGTTTGAAGGGATTTCAACGTGGGCGGAAAGAAAAAAGACACTGACTATAGAAGATGTTAAGAAACGGGCAAAAAAAGCCTTGTACTGGCAGATCGCTCAGGGCATTCAAGCGGTGCGGACCCATGTGGACGTCTGTGATCCATCATTGACAGCATTAAAAGCTTTACTGGAAGTGAAAGAAGAAATGAAGGCATATATTGACCTGCAGCTGGTCGCTTTCCCTCAAGAAGGCTTCCTCTCATATTCTGATGGGACGGAACTGGTAGAAGAAGCCTTGAAACTGGGAGCGGATGTGGTAGGCGGTATTCCTCATTACGAGTTTACCCGTGAAGACGGAGTGGAATCTATGAAGATCGCATTTGACTTAGCTGAAAAATATGATCGACTCATTGATATTCACTGTGACGAGATCGATGACGAGCAGTCACGGTTCGTGGAAGTCGTTGCGGCAGAAGCGTATAAAAGAGGACTCGGGAGCAGAGTGACCGCAAGCCATACGACGGCGATGCACTCGTATAACGGGGCATATGTCTCCAAGCTTATGAAGCTGTTAAAGCTGTCCAAAATCAATTTTGTGGCCAATCCGCTGGTGAATATCCACTTGCAGGGACGGTTCGATGACTACCCGAAACGCCGTGGGATCACCCGCGTGAAAGAATTGAGTGAAGCGGGACTGAATGTCTGTTTCGGGCACGATGATATATTTGATCCTTGGTATCCCTTGGGAACAGGGAATATGCTTCAGGTCCTGCATATGGGGATCCATGTCACTCAATTGATGGGCTACAATCAGATCGTTGATTCGTTCGATTATATAACGGATAACAGTGCAGTCACACTGAATATTCAAGACGTGTACGGTATAGAAGAAGGTAAGCCGGCTAACTTTATCATCTTGAATGCCACAAATCGATATGATGCACTGAGAAAGCAGGCTGAAGTGCTCGCCTCCTACCGTAAAGGAAAGAAGATAGCAGAAACAAAACCCAAGGCAGCCTCTGTTTATTTGCCCGAAACTATGATGATCGATTTCGAAAGATAAGCAATTTATGAAAAAGCCAATGATATAAAGTATTTATGATCCAGGAAGAGTTTGATTCGTTTCTTATTTTACTGAATGTAAGTATGGAGAAGGGTATGATTTAGTAAAGGATGATAGAATTGATGAGAAAAATGACTGTTTCTGTAAATGCTCAAAGTGAAAATCTTGTGGTGAGAGCAAGCACAGGAGAGCATAAGATTATTTTCGATGAGTCTGAAGTGTATGGCGGACAAAATAAAGGGCCGCACCCGATGGAGACCCTGCTCGCGACGTTGGCTTCGTGTACAAATATAACAGCGAATATGATCGCCGGCGAAATGTATTTTGACTTGAGAGGTCTGTCCTTTGATGTGCAAGGGGTATTCGATCCATTTGGGGTTATGGGTGATGCATCCGTTCATCCTTACTATGAACAGGTGACCGTCAATGTTCAAGTGGATACGCCGGAAGACGACGTGGAAATTCAAGCGTTAAAGAAACAAGTGGAAGCCCGCTGTCCCATCTACACTTTACTTAAAGCCGCAGGAGTTAAAATGAACGATAGTTGGGTCAAAGCTTAAAAAAATGAAGAAGGCTTTGGAAAAACATTAAAAAAGAACATACCGTCAATTTCAGGGACATTCAATCCTTGAATTGACGGTATTTCTGCTTTTTCAGCCCATTATTGAAACAGACCTATGTCAGAATGACTATAATATCTTTTCCAGTCCGTTTAGTATAATATAAATAGGGTGAGTATTGTTTCATAAATTTAAGCGTATTCACCAAATAGTATCCAATAGGCGGTACTTTGTTTTATAAAGTAAGCGTTTCATTGACACTATGTTTTATGATGTTAATATAGTAGTGAAGAGGGAGATAAATTATGGCCATAGCAACGTTAAAATTAAAAGAATATAAAAAGGATGCCAGCCCGACAGAAGTGGCGATCATCGATTACATTTTAAAAAATGCAGAAGAAACCAGTCGAATGACGATATATGATTTAGCGGAGAAGACGTTCTCCTCCCCTTCGACAATTATTCGTCTATGTAAAAAGACTGGCTACAAAGGCTACAAGGACTTTTTGAAAGATTTGATCTATGAACAGGCTGTTCGGTCGAATTACAAAAAGAAGCATATCGCTGAACTGACAAAGACGGATGAAATAGAAGAAATCATTAATAAAGTGACACATAAAAATATTCTTTCACTGGAAGAAACAGAAAAACTGATCGATACAGAAACGATCAAAACATGTGTACAAAAACTGTTTGAGTGCGAGAAACTGACTATTTTCGGTATGGGAGCCTCGCTTATCGTGGCCAAAGATGCCCAGCTGAAGTTTACACGTATCAACAAAATGTCTTATGTCAGCGAAGACTGGCACACTCAGTTGCTCATGGCCAAAAACATGAGTGAGAAGGATGTTGCCTTAGTGATTTCCTATTCCGGTCAGACAGAAGAAATGATCACCTGTACGGAAGTGGCAAAGGAGAATGGTGCCACGATCATCTCAATCACGAAAACAGATGAATCACCGATCAATAGATTAGCAGATTATGCGATTTATGTCGCATCAAATGAGTTCAGCTTCAGAAGCGGGGCGATGTCGTCGCGTATTGCACAGTTGAATATCATCGATATCCTCTTTACGAGCTATATCAATAAAATGTACGAAGAGACTATCGAGATACTTGAAAAAACACAGATAAAAAAGGAGCAGGACTGATGGTAGAGTTAGGAAAGATGGAAACAGAAAAACAGAATCCCAATACGATGAATCTTGATCAGATGAGTGTGAAAGAAGCACTCACTGTAATGAACAATGAGGATAAAAAGGTGGCAGAAGCCATTGAGGAGGTGATTCCTGAAATTGAAAGCGCCGTCCACACGATCATCGGTCAACTGAAAAAAGGAGGGAGACTGATCTATACAGGTGCCGGTACGAGTGGTCGTCTAGGCGTTCTTGATGCTTCTGAGTGTCCACCGACCTTCGGCACACCGAAAGAAAAAGTCGTGGGTCTGATCGCAGGTGGTGAACGTGCCTTTACGGAAGCCATCGAAGGTGCAGAAGATAGCCAGGAGTTAGGAAAAGAAGATTTAGTAAAGTTAGAGTTGAATGAAAACGATGTCGTGGTGGGATTAGCCGCAAGTGGACGTACCCCTTATGTCATTGGTGCATTGAATTATGCGGGAGAAATAAAGGTTCCAACGATCGCCATCGCCTGCAATAAAGACACCAAAATCGGTCAGGCAGCGGATATTGCTATTGAAGCGGTCCCGGGTCCAGAAGTCCTGACGGGCTCGACACGTTTGAAGGCAGGGTCCACACAGAAAATGATCCTGAATATGCTGTCGACGATCGCCATGGTAGGGGTCGGCAAGGTATATAAAAACCTGATGGTCGATGTTCAGCCGACAAACGAAAAACTTGTATCACGTGCAGAAAACATCGTGATGAAAGCAACGGATGCTGACCGAGAAACGGCTAAGAAAGCTCTTGCTGAAAGTGACGGCAAAGTCAAAGTTGCCATTATAATGATTTTATTAGATATCGATAAAGAGGCTGCCGTCAACAAGCTGGAAACATCAGAAGGACATGTTAGAAAAGCACTTTAATAAAAATACGTTAATAAAAAACAAAAATGAAAAGGAGCAACACACAGATGGTTAAAAACAATGAAAAATTAGCTCAAGAAATCGTCGATGCAGTTGGTGGCAAGGATAACATCGCTTCCTCCACGAACTGTATGACCCGTGTCAGGATGAACGTCAAAGACAAGAGCCTGATCGATGAAGCTGGACTTAAAAATACCGAAGGCGTCATGGGCGTGAATGATGCAGATACTTACCAGGTCATTGTTGGACCGGGAACGGCTAAAAAAATCAATGATCTGCTCGTAGAAAAATACAATGTACAGGATTCATCCGGCAGCGCCAATAACTGGCAGGAAAACAAACAGCAGATCAAAGGCGGGCAGAAACAAAGCAAATTCAAACAAGCCTTAGCCACGATCGCCAATATCTTTATCCCAATGATCCCTGCGATCATTGCCGCCGGTATTTTCCAGGGACTAAGCGGACTGCTTGGTACAATGATCAGCGAAGGGACGATCAGCGGCGATGTCTGGGAAGGTATCCGCATCACCTTTGCATTGATCGGTAACTCGTTCCTGGGCTACTTCGCTATCTTCACTGGTGTGAATGCGGCCAAACGCTTTGGTGCAACAGAAGCCTTAGGTGGGATGATCGGGGCCATGTCAATTGCGGCACCACTGATCGATCTATCCACACTCGTTGGTCTGTATGATGCTGAACAGCCGCTGAATTCGATCCTGACAACGGGTAAAGGTGGGATCATCGGTGTTATCTTCGGTGTATTCATCCTGGCGAAGATAGAAAAAGCTGTACGAAAACGTACACCGGATGTCCTGGACTTGATGGTCACGCCGATCGTGACCTTACTCATTACGACCCTGATCTTTGTCTTTATCATCATGCCAGTTTCAGGCTTCTTTTCTGATTGGCTTGTACGCGGATTAAGCCTGATCATTGGTTCTGAAAACACATTTGTAAGTATCTTGTCTGGCTATATCTTAGCTGCAGTCTTCCTGCCAATGGTATTGGTTGGTCTGCATCACGGGTTGATCCCAATCTATGCCATTCAACTTGAAGCTTTAGGTGGCGTATCACTGTTCCCAGTATTGGCTATGGCCGGTGCCGGACAAGTTGGAGCAGCCATTGCCATTTACTTGATCGCTAAAAAAGTCGGCGACGAAAGAATGAAAGGCGTTATTTCAGGCGCACTGCCTGCGGGTATCCTGGGGATCGGTGAGCCTCTGATTTACGGTGTCACACTGCCTTTAGGTAAACCGTTCATCACGGCCGGTTTAGGTGCAGGCTTTGGTGGCGCATATGTCATGATGATGGGTGTTATGGCAAATGCCTGGGGACCATCCGGCTGGGTCGCCCTTCCATTGATGCAGGATGGAATGATTCATTACGCAATCGGAATACTGATCTCTTATCTTGGAGGATTCATCATCACACGTCTATTCATTAAAGAGGACGATTTAAGAAATGCAAACATCTAAAATTTTTGGATTCGCCGTTTACGTGTCCGCATTTAAACGGCAGCGTCCATTCCTTGAAATGATGAAGAATCAAAACGCACCGGTCTTTACCTCTCTTCATATGAATGAAGAAATGACGGATTCTTATGTGGATGATGTGGAAGAGATGTGCCAATGGCTGCATGAGAACGGGTTCTGGATCATGGCGGATGTATCGCCGTTGACGCTGAAACGGTTTGGCGAGGACTCACTGGCTTCTCTGGCTCGTCGTCTTCATTTAGATAACTTGAGGTTAGACTTTGGCTTCGATTTAAAGCAACTGAAAAAAGATGAGTTGAATGTCAGTTTCACCTATAATGCCTCAACGCTGCTGAATCAGGATAGTGAAGAAGCAGAAGCCTTCTACATGCATAATTTTTATCCGAGACCTGAAACGGGGCTGGATGACGTCTTCTTTACTTCGCTGAATCAGCGGATCAAAGAGGCGTCTGGGCAGACCCTGGCTTTCATATCCGGCGATGAGGAAAAACGCGGGCCTTTGTATGAAGGTTTGCCGACCCTTGAAGCACACCGCTATCTCTCTCCTTATGCCCAGTGTGTCGATCTGATGAAGCATTATGGCATAGATAAAGTCTTTCTGGGCGACATAAAAATGTCTGACTTTGAACTGGACTTGATTACGAAGTATTTAGAGGACGGACTGATCCGTCTTCCGGTCAAACTGCCGGCAGCATTGGATCATTTGTATAATGAGAGATTTACTGTCCGGGTAGACTCACCAGGCACGCTGATCCGTGTCCAGGAGTCCAGACAGTACGCGCAAGCCGGAAAACACGTCGAACCGGACCAGACAGACATGCGTCTGAGAGGATCCGTTACGATGGATAACGAGCGCTATAAACGCTATTCAGGAGAAGTCCAGGTGACAAAAGCCGATTATCCGAAAGACGATCGGGTGAATGTCATCGGAAGGTTGAGTGAAAAGTACCATCTTCTGCTCGATAATCTCCACAATGGTGAAACCTTTATGTTCGTACCTGAACGAGGGGAATAAAAGAAGGAAAAAGTAAATGGAAGAGGTTGGGACAGCTCAGTTGTTCCAGCCTCTTTCGTTTATTTTCTGGCAACATTTAGATGAAAGTAGCCTTCGACTGACTGATCTAATCGATTAACGATACTTCTGAAGCACATCATGCAATAACTTGATGCTGCACGATCTTTACAGCTAATTCTACCGTTATTACTGCATAATAGTAGTTGCAACATCAGTATTGGAACAGGTTTTGACAAGGTATCTTCTAAAAACAGGTTGCAATAACAGTATTGGAACAAGTTTTGACAAGGTT
>NZ_FOBL01000048.1 GCF_900109825.1 Alkalibacterium putridalgicola
ATTAAGGCTCAGCGAGAAGAAATTGCCATAATGACTCAATATATAGAAGAATTAGAAGACGGAGACGACGAAGAATTACAACCTTTAGATGAATTGCGCGGAAACTAGGCAGACAGTGATGAGCACGACTCTTCGTAATGAATAATTTGAATAAGTGATCCGGGAGAGATGTGATGTAAACGTCGTCTTCCGGATTTTCTATTTTAATGCTTTTGTGGCCGAGTTACTGAACAATTCAAGTTCAGTAACTCGGCCATTGTTATTAATAGAGATTCCATTAGCGATGAGTTCTTTAGGGATTCAAGGGAAAGTTTCATCAACTCAGTGATCCGTTGAAAAGGAGTTCATAAAAAATGACCTTACTTGTATCAACTCATGTCGAACAATGCACGCCGGTTAATAAAAGAAGGGCGATCTTTTATCAACATATTTTTGAAATGATGACGAGTTACTAAAAGGAGGGCCTTCTTTTAGTAACTCCAGCGAAAGGCACGTTTTAGTTACAAAAAGAACGACTATCTTCTATCAACTCATATGAAATAATAGAAACGGGTTGCTAAAACATGACGAAACTTCTATCAACTTTGTACACTGACATCATAAAGTTGATAGAAGTTTTGCCTGCTTTTATAAAGTACAGCAGGGAAGTGGGGCCAGTTCGTAAAAGGAGAGACTGTTTTTGATGCTGACAGTTAAACAGGGAATGAAATGTCCGCTGAACTCATAGTCAGGAGCCAAATGTCATTATATTCACCCCGAAGTAAACTGTTCGGTTCAGTGATCAGTTACAATAGCCAAAACAGCTAACTCTAACACATAAGATTTGAAACGAAAAAATCAGTTCAATTGATCAGCTAATCGGTCGATGCCATCTTTCCCACACGCTCCAGATAAGCGGACATGTCAAACTTCCGTTCAAGGCCTTTGGCATTCATATAGCGGACTTTACCGAACACAGGGCGTTCTTTCCAGCCGTGGTCGTGTTTGCCGAAAACCCAGGCGATCCCGGTGAAACTGTTTGGATCCCGGCCGTCGAGATGATACTTGTTGTTCAGATAAAGCGCCCTTAGAAAGGCATCTTCAGGTGTCTTTGTCCATTCGATGATCTTTTTTCCCCAATACATACGCATGTAGCCGTGCATTTTACCGGTCTTGACCATTTCCGACTGGGCGGCATTCCAGTAGGGGTCACCCGTGTCCGCCGTTTCGAGTTCTAAAAGGCTGTAGACTGTTTCGCGTTCATCATCGGCATGTTCGGCAAGTGTTTCTCTGGCCCAGTCCGGCAGACAGTCATAGGTGTCATAGGCATTATTATAGAAGACAAAATTCATACTCAGTTCTCGTCGCACAACGACTTCCTCGATGAAGCCCTTCTTATTTTCTGAGGCAGGGACGTCTTCCAGCTGGTGGTAGATGTACAACGGTGATATCTGACCGAAATGCAAGTAAGGACTCATGTCAGAAGTGATCGAAAGGCCCGGCTCGTTTCTCTTCTCAGCGTAATCTTCAAGATTTTGCTCAATAAAATCTGCCAGCCGTTTTTTTGCTTTAGAAGTCCCTCCAGTGATCCAGTCGACGGGAGGCACGCTCTCGTCACAGCCTAAGTCATCAAGAAGTGAGGGGATATCGGCCAGGTCGATTTTTTCAAAGGGTAGATCCAGATCAGTGGATGGCCGATCGACTTTGTTTTCTGAAAAAGGTTCGGTATACACATCAAGCTGCTTATGGATCTTGCTCCGTATCGTGCGCGCCGCATATTCTTCTTTATCTGAAGCAACTTCCACGGGCACAATGACGTTCGTCTCGATCTGAACGAGCGGACAGGAAATCTGATCCGCTACCTGTTGGCGCCAGTCCCGTTCGATGCGCAGGTAGCCTCGGTCGACGACCATTAAGGCCGCTTTTTCTGAAAGCGAAAGAGCACCCTTTTCCGGAGACGTTTTCTGCAGGATGAAGGTGATCTTGCGCTTACCCAGTTCCTTTTCAACCTCCTTTAGGCCCTGGAGCATGAAAGCATAGTGTCTGGCATTGGCTTCAGGGAAATCAGCGGTCAGTCCGAAATAAACGAGCAGCGGCTTGCTCAGTTCGTTCGCCTTCTTTATCGCATATTCCAGCGCATGGTTATATTCGGTACGTTGGCTGGCCTGCATCCAGTAGATGACGTAGGGTTTATCAGTCGGTGGCATTTCTTTTAACTGTGTGATCCGATTATTCATGGCACGCTTCCTTTCTATTTAAATGAAAATAAGGATAAAAAAACTACGCCTTTATTTAATGTCTATGGACTTAAACAAAGGCGTAGTTTATAAGTTAAGCACGCGTTTCTTCGGGGATCTCTTCTGTGGCATCTTTTGTATTGCCTAAAGCAAACGTCAAGGCGTAGCAGGCTAAAGCAATCAACAGGGCAACGACAAGTTTAACAAGGGCGTTGCCGGTCGTTAAATCGGTCAAAGCATCCGTATTGGCGATAACGGCCACAGGAGAAGCCATGACAAGTCCAAGGATCGAAGCGTAAGTGAAGCTCGGATAGTTGACGAAGAAATAGTCGATCGCTTTACTGATCAGAATGATTCCGACCAGCATACCTAAAGCAAAAGCCATAAGAAGAATAGTGAAAGGCATCATTTCGGCGAGATTATACGCTGCCAGATTTGATGTGAAGCCGTTGATGGTGTAAACGACTGCATAGTAATATCCCATGATGAGCATCAGGAGAGAACCGCTGATGCCGGGGACGACCATCGCTGCTGCAGAAACCAGTCCCACTAAGAACAGAGCAACGAGAGGACCAAAGCCTAAGCTGATCGTTTCCGGACCGCTGCCGGAGATGTCTGCCACACCCATCCAGGATACGATGATGAAAAAGACGGCAAAAAGGACCAGGTGAATGGGCGTTGCTTTTCGTTTCGTTTCAAACAAGCTCTCTTTAAACGACTGGGATAAAATCGGCAGACCGCCCAGGATCAGACCGACGAAAGCAAAAGCCGTATATAAAGTATGTTCGGCTAAAAGCCATTCGATGATCATTGAAAAGCCGGCTACACCGATCAGAGCACCTGCGACCAGCGGCAGCAGAATATGCATGCTTGCTTTGAATTCTTTTCTGACGTGTGTGAAAGCGTGGATGACATCGTCGTAAATACCAAAAGATACCGCCATCGTTCCGCCTGAAACACCTGGAATAATATTCGAAATACCGATAAATGAACCTTTAATAACTAACCATAAATAATGCATATAAGTCTCCTTAAAAAAGTGATAATCTAACTGTTTTATAGTTTAACATATTAATCGCTGGATTTGCTGAAAAAAATGTGACTAATTGATTCAGTTTTTACTTAATCAATAGTCACATTTATAAAGAAAAGATTAATTCAGTTTGTATAGCTGTGTTCTAACATCAGATACATATCCTCTATCAGTCGTGATGATAAGTTCATCACCAGGAGAAAAGATCGTATCCAGATGAGGGATAAACTCCTTGTCATGACGGCGGATCTTGACTAAATTTGCTCCTTTAGGCATAAGCAGATGTTTGACCATCATGCCGTCCAGTGCTGTATCCACTTCGACATGCATTTCGATTTCTGTGACCTCCCCTTGAAAGACACTCGGTTTACGGTCGAGCTTACGGTGAAGCAGTTCCTCGTAAATAGGTTCTGACCCGATGAAGTCTGCTACAATGTAGGCACTCATACACACAATGGCCAGCGGCATAAGATGAGTGACAGAACCCGTCATTTCTGTAATCAGCATGACAGAGGTCAAAGGTGCTTTTGTCACGGATGTTAAAAAACCGCCCATGGCATAAATAATGAAACTTCTCAGAAAAGCTTCGTCAATCCCGGTCAGGATCAAGGCGCTGTTCCCATAAATAGCTCCGATCAAAGCACCCAGGCTCAAGACTGGAACAAAAATACCGCCTGGAAGACCAGATCCATAGGAGAGGTGGGTGAAGATAAACCGGAAAACAAAAATCCCGATAAGGACCCAGAGTGTCAGAGAACTTTCATTCAGCATATTGATTACTTCTGTCCCGCCCCCAAGCATTGACGGGAAAAATAAACCAACTGGAATGACCAGGAGAAAAGGAATAAAGCCATTCAAATAAGCCGGGATAGGAAGAATCCTGTATAATTTTGGCATATAGAGGAGAACTTCCTGGTATATCCAGCCGCCGACAGCCAGGGTCGCGCCCATTAATGCCAGTTGACCATAATGTTCAAGAGGGAACTGTACCATTTCACCCAAGTGCATAGGCGGTTCCACACCGAAAATCTGGTAGGCCACGAAATTAGCAGTGATCGACGCAGAAAAGGCAGTGAGCAGCAGGATCCCGGAAAATTTACGGTGGATTTCTTCTAACACGAATAAAACGCCTGATACGGGAGCATTAAAGGCGGCAGACAATCCTGCACTGGCCCCGGCCGAGATAAGAACACTCTGCTGAGAACGATTTCCTTTAAGGTAGTGATTGATCCCCTGACCCAAAGCACCGCCAAGTTGAATGGACGGACCTTCACGACCAAGTGCCAGTCCCGAACCGATGGCCAGCGTTCCGCCCACGAATTTACGCCAGAGTATCGAAGACCAGTTGAGATCCATCGATCCATGCAGCTGGCCCTCGATATCCTGGATACCTGATCCGCGGATATCCGGTTCATGCTTGACAAGCAAGGCCACGATAAAGGCAAAGAGCAGCATAAGAGCTGTCCAGCCGATGATCCAGACAGGACGTTCGTTCAGAAAATGATAAACTTCGATCGTGGTTTCCAAAAGCAGTTCAACAGCAGCACGGAGCAGGCTGATGACGATTCCAGTCACAGCACCGACCAGGACGCCTTTTGATACATATTTGATTTTTGACCAGTCCAGTAAACGGATTGAATTCATAATACCCTCCAGCTTTTTTGTATACTAAGTCTTATTCTAAAGTATTGGTCCTATATAAAACAAGGCTTCACCTGATATTTTCCGAAGAATGAACACATAGTTAACTGTTTATGCCAAAATGGAATATGTTATAATTGAAAAAGCTACTGAAAAACAACTGGAAAAATACAATACTAATCTACACAAGGAGGCGGTATAAATGGTCCTGATGGGCGTGGAAGTTACTCTATTGATCTTTGATTCCTATTCATTGAAAGAGAAGCGCAGTGTCATAAAAAGCATTTTAAGACGGTCAGAAAATCGTCATCATTTGTCCGCAGCCGAAGTTGATGATATGGACTTGCACAATAAAGCCGTGATCGGTTTTGGTATCGTCGGGAATGACCGCGTGCTCTGCCGTAAAAGACTGGATGCGGCACTCAAGGAAGTGGAAGAAAACTATGAAGTGGAGATCCTTGATTTTAACTGGATCGAAGCCTGATCAGGAATCAATACTGCAGAAAAAACGTTAAGATGAAAGGACGTCATCATGAAAAATACATCCGAAAATGTGTCGTTTATCAAATGGAAAGCTGAAGAGACTGAACTGATCGATCTACTGAAAGGTCATAAGAAAACAGACCTGCTGGAACTGGCCGATACGCATTCTGTTTCTGTCAGAAAAAGCTGGAATAAAACGAAGACCGCTGCCATCCTCACCGAAAAAATCACAGAGCTGGCTGAAACGATCTACCATCCTGTTCTGGAAGATGTCCTGCTGCGTCTGCCTGATCTGGAGACGAACGCCTATCGGATCAAAGACTTGAGTGAAATCGAAGGCTTTATCCCGCTTATAGAGAAAGGGTTCTTCTTCGTGACCCGTGATGGAGACAGCATCCTGCTGCTGATCCCCGAAGAAGTTTTGTTCAGCGTCAAGGACCGCATGGATCTGTCCGCTGAGACGACTGCCATCCTTAATGAGGAAACGGGCGAATCATCTTCTGAAAAGACAAGACAAGCCGAACTGCTGAAAAGTTGGAGAGATAAAGCGATGACCATATATGGCACGGTCTCAATGGAACACCTTCAAAAGACGTGGAATCACTATTTCGATGAACCGGTGACTCTAGAAGAAATTAAAAAATTACTTAATTAAGTATGACCAAGGAGAAAACGAATGATAAGAATAGTTATTGACTCAGGGATCGACCAGAATGATTATATGAAAGAAACGTACGAATATGACTTCCTGCCATTGAGCGTCATCATCGATGAAAAGGATCATCTGGATCAGGTGGAGATCTCACTTGAAGAGGTCCATGAAAAAATGGCGCAGGGTATCCTGCCAAAGACGTCACAGGTAGCACCGAAGACGATGCTGGATATGCTGGACAAAGCTCGCGAACAAGGTGACGATGTGATCTACATTACCATATACAGCCAGTTCTCAGGGACGTACCAAGTGGCCCAGGCAGTGATGGAAGAGTATCGCAGGATGCATCCTGATATGAATATTGCTGTCATCGATTCAAAAGGCGGATCCGGAGGCGGAGCACTTCTGGCTCTTCAGGCTATGGAAATGGTTAGGAATGAGCTGGACTTTGATACCGTTGTCCAGCAGACGATATGGAACACCGAGCATATCCAGTATCATTTCACACTGAATAATCTCATGTGGCTCGTCAAAGGCGGGCGCCTTCCGAAAGTGGCCGGTTCTGCCGGAGATGCCCTCAGCATCAAGCCGTATCTGTCGGTGAACGAAACAGGCATTTATTTAAAGAAACTGGTGCGTGGACAGGATCGGATCTATAAACGGCTCATCAAAGACATGAAAAAAGGGGTCGGGTCCTTTACCGATCAGTTGATTACCGTCAGCCATGTCAACGATTACGGAACGGCCCTTAAACTGGAAGCCATGGTCAAGGAAGCTTTACCTGAAGCCTCGGTCCAGATTTTCGACATCGGGGCAGTGCTTGCGTCCCATTTAGGTATCGGAGGCGCCGGCGTCTTCTACTTAGACGAAAAACCGGAACACTATATGTATATAGAAGAATAATAGATTTGACATCCCTGTTTCGCCGCAGGGGTGTTTTTTTGCATCAATGCATATTATTTGTTGAAGTATACAATAAGCGATATACTTAAACTGTTCAGATAAGAACAAAAATCAAAGGAAAAGGAGTAGGTTATTAATGGATAACATAGCTAATTCGTTCGAAAATGCACTGGCGAATTTTATCAATTATTTGCCGCAGTTGTTGATGGGGATATTACTGATCATCGTTGCCTGGATCGTGGCTACATTAGTTAAAAAAGCCATCGTCAAAGGGCTGGATGCAACCGGTATGTCAAGCAAGCTGGCAAGATGGGGAGCAGCAGACACAGACGACCAAGGTAATTCAATGGTCAGAGCGCTAGGCAAAGTGGGGTATTTCTTAGTTTGGGTATTATTCTTACCTGGGATCTTTGCCGCCTTTGGATTAGAGGCGATCGGCGAACCGGTGACCAACATGATCGATACGGCCCTGGCATTCCTGCCTAACATCTTAGCAGCACTTATCATTCTCGTGCTAGGTTTCTACGTAGCTAAATTCGTTAAGAACTTAGTCTACAACCTGGGTGTTGCAGCCAATGTCGATAGAATGATGAGCAAGTTCACTGGCTCAGATAATGATGCGGATACGGACATGGATGCAGATAAGGTGAAAGATAATAAACAGACCCTAGCATCAGTACTGGCTAACACCGTATATGTACTGATCCTCATTCCGATCATCCTGATGGCATTGGATGTTCTTAATATCGATACGATCGCTGAACCGATCAGTGAAGTACTCAATTCCATCCTGAATGCTATTCCAAATATACTGGTAGCGATCATCCTTCTTGCTGTTGGTGTGGTTATAGCCAAGTTTGCTGGAGATATGCTGACTGACTTGCTGAGAGGAACAGGCTTCAATAAATATTCTTCTTACCTGAATAAATCAGGAAACATGAACCTTGACTTAGCTAAAATCATTGGGAACACAGTTGCTGCATTGATCGGCCTCTTCTTCCTGGTTGAAGCATTGAATGCACTTAACCTGGAAATGCTGAATAATATCGTTTCAGCAGTCATTGCTTACTTGCCGAACATTCTCTTTGCGGCAATTATTATCGGACTTGCATTTATTGGAGGAAAAATGCTTGCATCCGCTATTAAGAGCTCAACAGGCAGCACGTTTGCCGGAGAACTGGTGAAATACATTGTTATCGTCTTTGCCTTATTCATGGCATTAGACCAGCTGAACTTCGGTTCTAACATTGTAAACATTGCTTTCTTATTCATTATCGGTGGGTTAGCTGTAGCATTCGCTCTCTCATTCGGTCTCGGCGGCCGCAACTTTGCCAGAAAACAGCTGGAGCGCGCTGACCAGAAAATCGATAAAGAAAGCTCAAAACCAAGCAGCCCGTCAAGCGACAAACCCAATCTATAAGCAATAAAAGAACATGATAAATGAAGAAATCCGGTCGAGCCTAAGAGCTCTACCGGATTTTTTTATATCTGAAAAGATTACTTTTAAAGGCGATAATAAGGCATTCGGTAGTTAGACAGCAACTATAAACACCAAATTACCGAAGTTCGTCAGGTTCGGTAATTAGATGGATAACGAAGGAAGCTACTTACCGAATCTGACCCTGGTTCGACACTTTGGAGCAGAGGATGAGAACCTACTTACCGAAAAAGCTCTCGTTCGGTAGTTAAGAACAATACGATCAACTGTAAGTGTCGAATGGCAGGCAACTTCGGCTATTACATGCAGTCTATACTTGCCTACTTACCGAAGTACCCAGACTTCGACACTTTGAAAGACTGTCAATGAACCTACCTGTCGAATGGCACCCTCGACAATGCTGAAAGACTGAACTTCAGTCTTCATATGATGAAACAGCCAGGTCTGAATCAATCAGACAGAAAAACACTTCTGTAAGGATCGTGAGATCGCTACAGAAGTGCTTGTTTGTTGACTATACTACTTCAAAAGTTGTTTAAACGAAAAGCCAGTTGAAAATACCAAAGCCTAACACGAGTGTAATGGCTACTGGTGCGAAGAAACGTGACAGACCATAGAAAGAGTTACGCATGGAACTTTTATCCAGATCCGTGTGCTTGAACACGTCATCCTTGGTCCAAGTCCAGGCGACGAACAAGACAGACAGCAGAGCACTCGATGGAAGCAGGACATTCGCTGTCAACAGATCCATAAAGTCCAGGAAGCTGCTGCCTAAGATAGTGATCTCCATGGCACCCTGACTAAGAGAAGAAGGGATACCTAATAAGAAGATGATCGTTCCTAATAGTAAAGTAATGCCTTTTCGAGATAATTTCACTCGATCCATCAGGAAGGCAACAGATACTTCAAGCAATGAAATACTTGATGACAAGGCTGCGATCGAAAGAAGAACGAAGAACAGCAGACCGACAAAGACACCGATACCGCCTAAAGCTTCAAAAATAACTGGCAGGACGATAAAGACAAGACCTGCACCCTCAGTCGGATCTAAGCCGAAAGCAAAGAGAGCCGGGAAGATCATCAGACCGGAAACCAGAGCGAAACCTGTATCCAGAAGAATGATAACGGCCGCTGAAGAAGTCAGACGTTCTTCAGGTTTCAGGTAACTGCCGTAAGTGAGCATGATTCCCATACCCAAACTTAACGTGAAGAAAGCTTGTCCCATTGCAGCGATGTAAACACTTGGATCAGTAAAGGCTGACCATTCGGGCTGGAACATAAAAGCGAAGGCTTCAGCTGTTCCACCTAAAGTCAGGCTGTAAATAGCCAGACCAATAACCAGCAGACTGAGAAGGGGCATCATGAACTTGCTTGACTTCTCGATCCCTTTTTGCACACCTAGCAGCACGATGGCAACGGTGATACCCATGAATATGAAGGACCAGAATACAGGTGACACCGGCTGAGCAATAAAGTTAGTGAAAAATTCTGCTGAATCTCCACTTACACCACCCATGAGGTACTGGAAGGTGTATCGCAGGGACCAGCCGCCGATGATACCGTAGAAAGATAAAATCAGGAAGGCTGCCAGGACACCCAAACCACCGGCAATGTACCAGTAAGTGTTCGGCGCGATTTTCTTGAATGACTGAACAGCATCATCCTGGCCGCGTCGACCGATCGAGAATTCAATAAGCATAACTGGGAAACCTATCAGAATAACGCTGAGTAAATAAATAATTAAGAATGCTGAACCACCGTTAGATCCCATTGCGTATGAAAAGCGCCAGATATTACCAAGACCGACTGCCGATCCCATCGTTGCTAAGATGAACCCCCACCGGGATCCCCATTGTTCTCTTTTTTGTTCCATGATATCACTCCTTGTTTTTGTCACATTAAAAAATAATGAGAATTTAATGATGTTTCTCATTCTATATTATTACCGATTATTTTACAAGAGTTATTTTGAAATAAAATCGCTTAGGTACAAAGAAAAGGCTTTCTTGGAATAATATGAGGGGAGGGTGCAAAAATTAGGGAAAGTGGGCATATTTGAACCATGGATTAAGGAGAAAATTAAAATGCAGGGAGATATGGATGTGCTTTGTTTTGTAACTCAGACTTATGAAGGGCATCGGTGCTTATCGACGGTTTTTGTATGATCGCTCTTGTCGCCATGATGCCGATACTGACGATCCAGCTTTTTAGTCTCGTTTATACTTATCAGAAAAATCAAAAACACACAGTCGTTAAAGCTGGAGTGTATCCCGTTTATCCCGCTTATCCAGTTTTGTTTGAAAATCTGGATAACCGTTATTTTTAGTAGATCAATCAATGGAAGAAAGAAGGGAGATGTCTTGCCGACTAGCACCAACTATTTGAAAAAAATAAAAACTGTTCACACTTTATCCATGATTTATTGAGAAAGCTGATAGATGTAATGAGAGAGTCCGAATCATTTAACACGGTGATACATTAAGTATGTACAAAGGATTTTGCATGATAGTGAGAAGAAAAAATTGGGTAATGAATCGGGAGGTATGCGTCACAAATGCCTTAATTTAGACACAGACACTCCCATACATCTCTAGTATAATTGGGACAAATAACGAATACCTATAGGTCGTATAACTTGTCAGAGAGCAGGGGTACTCATGAAAAAACGTTTTGTCTATGTCATCGACACACCAACTGAATCAAAAGAACTGTTAGTCAGAGATCACGAACTGATCGAAAATGCCGATGGTGAACTTGACTGTCCGCTGGATCTGATTTTGCATCGCTACCATATGGAATGGGGAGACCTCTTTCAGATGAAAGCCGCAAGCGTCTCACTCATGCAGGAAGACTTCTATGAAAGAAAAGTCATCCGCTCCATCTCATTCGAAAATCTCTACTACTTCCAAGAAAAATAAGCGACCAGCTACAGGATCGCCTGCACTGTCGCTTATCCTATCATTTCATATAGCGGTTCGCTTTCTTCCACTATATCACTTACTTATCCTCATCTTTAACTTCTTTTAAATCTTCCGCTTTATTCACATCAAACTTCCTGAAATCTTTAGCTTTTGTATCTTCCGCTTTTTCAGCTTCGTTTGTCTTCGTTTCATTGACCTTCTCACCAGGCCTGTGTATAAACTGGTTATCATCAGTATTGTCATCCCTTACAAATCTATCCACAAGATTTGCACTTGGTTCATTGTTTTTATCTTTATCTTTGTTTGACAATTTTATTCCTCTCCTTTATTCATTTTATCCAAAGCATCAAGGTTGAAGGGTTCAAAGTCTTTTGGCTCTGTCTGGCCTGCTGTTTCAGCTCCACCCTCCATACCATTTTCTTCTGCATCATTGGCAAATTCTGCCCCTTTTTCAGCACCTTGTTCCTGGATGAAATAATCGGACTGATTCTGCTGGTCATGGTGCAGACTCGGATCGTTTTGCATAGTGAACCCTCCATACTCATAATTGGTTTAACTAGTCATAGTTTAACATAGATGAATAAAGAACGCTTACACGACGCATTCTGTGTTACAATAGGATTAGATTTTTCAGCAAAGATCAATATATTGGAGGAACGACAATGGCTTGGATTTTTTTAGTGCTTGCTATAGCAGCGCTCGTATATATCTACATACAAAATTATATGATAGACGTCTCACACTACACTTTAACGGTCCCGAAGTTAGGCGAGACGATGCAGGGAAAGAAAATCGTACATTTAAGTGATCTGCACTTGAATCCCAAAACAAATAAGAGTTTCATTGAAACGATTCTGGATACGACTGAAAAACAGGAACCAGATTATATTTTCATTACCGGGGATCTTGTTCAGGCGGGACTTGATGATTTTGTGGATACACCACTGCGCCACTTTGCCGAAGAGTGCGCTAAAATCGCGCCGACTTATGCCGTCACAGGGAATCATGACATCATGAGTGCCTCATTCAGTGATTTCAAGTTTATCCTTGAAACTGCCGAAGTAAAACTGCTGTTAGATGAAGCGGTGATCTTACCGGAACAATCTTTTGAAGGGATCACTTTGATGGGACTGGCTGAAAGACAGAATCAGGCAAACTTGCCGCAGCCGATACTTGGACCGATCGGGCTGACAGATGAAATGGTCCGACGTCCAAAAATCCTGCTGGCACACAGACCAGAATATTTTGTACATTATATGCTGGATAAAACCAAGACACCTGATCTGGTATTGAGTGGTCATACCCATGCTGGCCAGTTTCGTCTGCCGATCATCGGCGGTGTCTTTGCCCCCGGACAAGGCCTGTTCCCTAAATATGATTATGGGCTCTTTAATAATGAAGAAGAGCCGTCTAAACGTATGATCATCTCACGCGGGTTAGGAAATTCATCTTTTCCCATCCGCATCAATAACCGTCCGGAGATCATCACGATCACATTGAACTGATTGTCAGAAAGTACCATCAGTTGAAATGAATATCTGTTTCATTTGCAAGGTCGATTGTTTACAATGAAGTAAAGGAGAGATTCAATATGACAAAATTAGGACTAGGCACCATCGGAACAAGCATGATCACCGAACAGTTTATCGAAGCAGCTCAGGCGAGTGAGGCATACGCTTATCAGGCTGTTTATTCCCGACATATGGACAAAGCGGAGAACTTCAAGGGGCGTTATCAGGCTGAATCAGCTTACGATGATTTTGAAGACTTCCTGAGTGACCCGGACATCGATGTCGTTTATGTTGCGTCACCAAACAGCCTTCACTTCAGTCAAGCAAAAGCTGTCATTAAGCATGGCAAGCATGCGATCGTGGAGAAACCGATGGTCACGTCTCTTGACCAGTGGACAGAATTAACTGAATTGGCGAAGGCAAAAGGAGTCGTCGTTGTCGAAGCGGCCCGTCATATCTTTGAACCGAATTTTGTCAAGCTGACTCAGATGATCAAGGATTTTGAAGGCATTTACGGAGCGACTCTGACTTACGCCAAATATTCTTCCCGTTACGACAATGTTTTAGCCGGAGAAGAGCCGCCTATTTTTTCACCGAAGTTTGCAGGAGGAGCAGTCAATGATCTGGGCATCTACACCGTTTATGCTGCGCTGCGCTGGTTTGGCCGACCTGAATCTGTCCATGCCTTTTCCAAGAAAGTTCAGACAGGCGTTGACGGTTCTGGTACAGCGATCCTGCGTTATCCTGATTTTGATGTCACCCTGCATTACGGTAAAATCTTAACAGCGACGGTGCCTTCAGAAGTATATAGTCTCGATCAAACCCTCGTTCTGGACGCCATCACCGGGGTCGAACAGGCAGAACTGGTTGATGCTAAAACACGCGAACGCACGCCTGTCGAACTGGATAAATCTGCGGACAATCCTTTGATATGGGAAGCCAAAGCTTTTGCGGACGTGATGCAGCATCCTGATACTTCCGGAAACAAAGAAGCCTTAGACGAGTGGCTGACCCTTTCATATAATGTACATGAAGTGCTGGATCAGATCAGACAACAGAGCTGAGTCGAGAGACAGGTATTCCCACCGCACTTTGCTAGACACAAAAAGTTCTGAGGTGTATGATTAACCTAAAGAAAACGCTTTAAATGTGTCTGGTACAAAGTAATGATTCATTGTGGGAGTGGTCGATGTGGCAAAAAATATTATGCTGGTCTGTGCAGCAGGTATGAGCACCAGTATATTAGTTACTAATATGCAGGAAATCGCGGAAGAAAGAAATCTTGATGTTCATATTTTTGCAGTATCAGGAACTGAAGCGGAACATAAACTGAAAGACAAGCCCGTGGATGTCATGATGCTTGGGCCGCAAGTGCGGTACTTGAAACCGAAGTTTGAAGAGCTGGCCGAAAAGAATAATATCGTCATCTCTGTCATCGATATGCGTGACTACGGGACAATGAATGGTGAAAAGGTATTGAATACTGCACTGAAATTAGCTGAATAGCCTATTCATTTAAGGAGGACAAGACATGCCTGAACGTAGAGAAGAAATCATGGAAGTTGTCATGACACTTATCATGCACGGGGGAGATGCACGAAGCAGTGCGATGGAAGCCATCCATGCGGCTAAGGACGATGACTTTGAGCGCGCTCAAAAAAAGCTTGACGGCGCAGATGAATCGATCAGTCAAGCGCATAAAGTACAATCGGATATGCTGGCTAAAGAAGCGTCCGGAGAGAACGTGGAAATCAATTTACTCCTGATCCACGCCGAGGATCATTTGATGAACGCCATGACGTACCGGGATCTGGCCGAAGAAATGATCGAGTTATATAAACGGATAAACTGAAAAGCCTGAGTCCTTGAAAGGAAGCAGTCACTCGAACGAGCGACTGCCTCATTTAGGGATTCAGGTTCTTTATTTTGTAAAGAGCTTTTTTAGGGGGCTGTGATGAGAGAGTGAGCCGACTCATTCGGTGTGAGGTGTCAGCTATGTGGGAAGGGACAGACGGAAATGTTGACTCAGTGATCTGGTGGGTTGCGAGCACGACATCTTATATAAAAAAATGACTGCTCAGCGGTAAAGTATGCCGCGAGTACGACATATTGGTCAAGAAACTGTTCACCCATCGACCAGTGGACCGGCGAGTGCGACATTCTGGAGGAAAAAGTGTTCACTGGGGCACTGTGAGAGCAGCGAGCACGACATTCTATACAAAAAAATGACGGCTCAGCGGTAAGGTATGCCGCGAGTACG
>NZ_FOBL01000047.1 GCF_900109825.1 Alkalibacterium putridalgicola
ATTGGCTTTATCGGTGCCCGACTTTATTACGTTTTATTCAAATGGGACTACTATATACAGAATCCGAGTGAAATCATCGCAATCTGGAATGGTGGAATTGCCATTTATGGGGGGCTAATTGCGGGTGGTCTCGCAGTATACTGGTTTGCAAGAAGAAAGAGAATGACGCTAACTCTTTTACTAGACATACTGGCACCTAGTGTCCTCCTAGCTCAATCGATTGGTCGCTGGGGAAATTTCATCAATCAAGAGGCACATGGCGGTCCAGTCACCCGACAATTTTTAGAAAACTTGTACTTACCGGAATTCATCATTAACCAAATGAACATCAACGGAACCTATTACCATCCCACTTTTCTTTATGAGTCTTTATGGAGTTTAGTTGGTTTCGTATTGTTGCTCCTTTTGCGGAACAAAAATCAATTCCTTCGCCAAGGAGAAGTGGCGCTCAGCTATGTCATTTGGTATTCAGCAGGAAGGTTTTTTATTGAAGGCATGCGGACAGACAGCTTATGGATAGGCGATTTCTTACGAGTTTCACAAGGCTTGTCCCTCGTTTTGTTCGTAGCAGCACTGGGTGTTTGGATGTATCGCAGGTACTATACCTATCCGCCAGTACCCTATTATAAGGATGAGCCCAAACTGTCCAAAGCAGCAAAGTAAGGAGAGATTGGAATGTCAAAAAATAAATTGGTCACACTTTCAGCCGAAGGAAAAGCAGAAGCAGGCACGACTACTTCAGTGAACATCCGCGATTTTGAGCCGTTCTTTGTCGACGAACGCGAAGCAATCGGCGGCAATAATAAAGGGCCGAATCCGTTGGAATATTTTTTAGGCGCGCTTGGAGCATGCACGTCGGTAATTGCAACCATGGTCGCAAAAGAACAAGGGTTCACTTACGAGGATTTTGAGTTTGGCACGGAAGGGCAGCTCGATCCGCGCGGTTATCAAGGCGTCGAAGGCGTGCAAACTTATTACCAAACGATAGAAGTGAATGTGGTCGTTGAGACGGATGAGAGCGATGAGGCCTTTGAAACATTTGTGGCAGAAGTCGAAAGACGATGCCCTTTGTATAATTTAATCAAAGATGCAGGCGTGGAAGTTAAGTCGAATTGGGAAAAGAAATAAGTGTATGAAAAACAGGGCAGGACCATTCAGTGGTTTTGCACTGTTTTTTTTACGTTTTAAAGAGTTACAAGTTTTGAAAGCGTTTCATTTGAATTGTTATACATAAACTTGTTAAATGGAGATGTGACAATTTTATGTATATTTTGAAAAAACGATGAAAGGCGGATGTGTATAAAGAAATTTTAATGTTTTAGTTGTGCACCTGAATAATTCATACCTCTAATTTTTGAGGCGATTATAGTTCCTGAATAATTCATAGCTCTAATTTAAAGCTGTTTTCTTGAATAAATTGCCTATTTTTATATTAGGCAGATACCTTCTTCTAAAATATTGTGTTTTCGAACAGGATTCTTAGGGAAGAAGGACCTATTAAAAATCCTTTGTCTATTTAAGGGCATACTGATCCCTTGAAATAATCAGTTAAAACTTTATGCGATAACTCCTCTAAATACATTGTCTGGATCGCCGTAGGCGTTCGAAAACCTTATAAAATTCGGTTTGATACACATGATAACTCGACAGGTTGAGATAGACTTGTCTGCCTGTTTTAACGAGTTTGCCGGCAACTTTGAGCAATGTCAATCGTATAGAATGAATCGTCATCCCCCGATTCACTTGTTCAAATCCAATGGTCTTTAAAAAATTGACGAGGTTGTAAGCCAGGACACTGATCATCATTCTAACGTGATTTTCCAGGAAGAGTGGGTGTAAATTGTAATTTTATTTTGCATTAAATTTAAGAGGTGCTTTGCACTAATAAAATAAAAAAGACTATTTCTGGGGAAAATAGTCTTTTTTCTATGTTTGTTATTGAAAGTTTACTTATAAGAAATAGTAGTTTTTAATTGCTCGGAAACTCCCAAGTAACAAATATTTACTTTTTCTTAGTAAATTTTAAATGCGTGATTATTGAAATAGTCAATATTCTCGTATGAAAATTCATTTAAAAATTGGTTAATCCATTATTTATTGAAAAATGTATCTTTTAATCGCAGATTATCTAAAAAGGACGGCAGATCCTCAAATGGAACTGCCTCCCTTTTCTGTATATTATCCTGCACAACAAGATAATTTTGAAACATCGTTATTATAGCCAAGTGCTGCAAGTTTCAGTCCTTCTGCCATCGTTAAATAGGGCGCCATTGTGTCTGTTAAATCCTCGACTGTTAAGCCAAATTTAACAGCTAAAGTTCCTGCATAAATGACTTCGCCTGCATTTTCAGCAACAATATGAACGCCTATTATTTGTTGATTTTGAGCGTTGATAACAAGCTTGATTAACCCAGTTGCATCATGATTAACTAGGGCCCTTGGTACATTATCTAAATCTAAGATTGACGTTTTAACATCTATTCCCTTATCATTTGCTTGTTCTTCTGTTAAGCCAACAGTACCTACTCCAGGATTTGTAAAAATAACACCAGGAACAACAGACAAATCAATTTTCCTATTTAAGCCCCCGACTGCATTGTCCGCTACAATCTTACCTTCATGCGCGGCTACATAGACAAATTGAGGACCTAATGTAACATCTCCTGCTGAGTAAATGTGTTGATTGCTTGTCTGACCAAAATCATTCATCATGATTTCATTATTTATCCCTATTTTTACACCAGCAACATCTAAATTTAAGGCTTCAGTATTCGGTTTTCTACCTGTCGCAATTAATAATTGATCCGATTCAAAAGTTTTTTGCTTACCATTTTTTGTGACTGTCAACTTTTTTATGTCTCCATCTTGCTCAACCCATTCATAATTAATCCCAGTAATAACCTGGATGCCTTGTTCATGAAGTGCTTTTTCGACTGTTTCTGAAACTTCTAAATCATAATCTTTTAATAGTCGTTCGCTTCTTTGTATGAGTGTGACTTTAGAACCTAAGTTGTGGAACAACTGACCGAGTTCTAGTCCAATATAACCCGAACCAATAACGGTTAATCTTTCTGGTACTTCATCTAGCTCTAATAAAGTTGTACTCGTTAAATAATCTATCTTTTCAATGCCGGGAATTTCAGGAATAAAAGAAGTTGCGCCCGTGGCGATCAGGAAGCGTTTTGCTTTTAATTCTTCTCCATTGACCTCAACGACATCACTCCCCACAAATTTTGCTTCGCCTTCGATTAAATCAAAACCGTATTCGTCGATTAAATCGATATATTTTTCTTGGCGCATTCCACTTACCAATTCATCTTTTTGTTTCACCAATAATTTTAAATCGACTTCTCCAGCCATTGTATTTAACCCATGGAATGGATTCTTTTTAGCTAAATGATTGATCGTTCCTGCCCTAAGAAGCGTTTTAGACGGAACACAGCCAACATTTACACAAGTTCCGCCAATTGTGTGTCGTTCGACCATACCCACTTTTGCACCATATTTTGTTGCTTGAATAGCTGCTGAAAAAGCAGCACTTCCAGAGCCTATAATCAGAAAGTCATAATCGTATTCCTTTTCATTTTTAAGTATTAAATTAGACTGAGAAGCTATTTTTTCGATCTTTTCTATCTGATAATTGGATTGTTCAATCGCTTTTTCGATGCTATTAATTTCGACAGATTCACTTAAATTGAATTCTGTTTCCCCTTGCCGGTAGTTTGTTTTTATATCTTTTGCACCTATGTTTTCAAGCGCCATTGTTACATGGTTTTCACAGCTGGCACAAGTCATACCTTGAATGCTTACTTTATACTTCTTCATACAAAAGCTCCTTCATTCATCATAAATTAGTGTTTCAATGATCGGACAAGCATACATTTCTTTCTCGTTAGGACAACGTTCCTTTAAATCGCCTAACATGCTTTCAATTTGTTTTAAATCAGCAATTTGTTTTTGCACTTCTATTTGCTTTTGAGAAACAAAATCAAACATATTTTGACAACGAGCACTGTCTTGATCAACAACGCCTAGCAATTTATAAATTTCGTTTAAAGAAAAACCAAGATTTTGCATTTGCTTAATAAATTTCACTCGTTTAATATCCGCATCAGAATACAAGCGATATCCTGAATCTGTACGTATTGGTTCTTCCAATAATTTTTTACCTTCATAATATCGTATTGTTTCTTTATTAACGCCACTCTTTTCAGCAAATTCACTAATCAGATACTTCATTCTTTTCACCTCTATTTATTATACACCATGTACCATAGTACATGGTCAAGAGATATTTATGATTTTAAAATACTCTACCCTAGTAGTTTTCTCTTAAAATCCCTTAAATATATTTAAAGATTTTAATACCGTAAAGAAATCGAATGGCGAAACAATCAAATAAGCGTTTGACTATTAAGGCACAACATATGTATAATATTAACGATACAATCAAATGAACGTTTGAATGAGAGGTGAATCAAGTGACTGAAGTTTGCCAAACAACAATCATACATCCTGAAAAAGTGGATGTGGTGAAAAACAAACTAGAAAATAAAGACTTGTCGAATTTGCTTGTGCTAGGAAAATGTTTTAGCGATCCTTCAAGGATTAAAATTTTCTATGCTTTAGAAACCTTCAAAGAAATGTGTGTCTGCGATTTAGCGGAAATATTAGACGCTAGTATTGCTACAACGTCACACCATTTACGTTATTTAAAAAAGCATGGAATGACAAAATCACGAAAAGACGGGAAAATGGTTTATTACTCTTTAGTAAATGAAGATGTACTTTCCGCTATTCGCGCTTTTTTAAGATTGTCAGAAAATTTATCTGTGAAATCTTAATTTGGAGGGAATCAACTTGTTACAAAGTATTTTTTCAGCTATCGCTGTTTATATTTCTACGAGCATTGATTATTTGTTTATATTGCTAATTATCTTTTCTCAAAGCCACACACGAAAAGGGATGCGCCATATTATTTGGGGTCAATATCTTGGGACAAGCGTTTTGGTCGCAGTAAGTTTGTTTGCTGCTTACGTACTGAATTTTATCCCTCAAGATTGGATCATTGGACTTCTTGGGCTAATCCCGATTTATTTAGGTATCCGAGTCGCTGTGGGAGGCGAAGAGGAGGAGGAAGAAGAGGAAGTCGTTGAAAAGTTAGAATCTGGAGGAACCAGTCGCTTATTCTGGACTGTTGCCTTAATAACTATTGCTTCAGGTGGGGACAATTTAGGCATTTATATTCCTTACTTTGCTTCTCTATCCGTTTCAGAAATTTTAATTGCCTTAGTAGTATTCGTTATCTCGATTGCGATTCTTTGCTTTATCAGTTATAAATTGGCAAAAATTTCCTTTGTCTCCGAAACGTTAGAAAAGTATGAACGAATCATTGTCCTAATCGTGTTTATTGGATTAGGGATCTTTATCTTGGTAGAGAACGGCACCATTCAAACGTTATTAGGCTTATAGAAGTCCCATTTAGGAAAGGAAGCAAACGATGAGTGAAAATAAAAAGTCTCATGAATGGATATTAGAAGGAATCGACTGTGCAAACTGCGCAGCCAAAGTAGAAAGAGGCGTCGCCAAGGTTGCAGGTGTCGCCAATAGTAGTGTGAACTATATGACAGAAACCTTGAGTTTCGAAGTGACAGAGGACAAAGAACATCTTGTTTTATCCAATGTGAAACAAAAAGTTAAAAAATTGGAGCCAGATGTCACTTTAAAAAATAAAGTGGACGGCAAGCTGATTGAAATAAATCCGCCATTAACCAAGGTAAGTCATTTAAAAGACGATCGAAAAAACTACGAATGGATATTAGAAGGAATCGATTGTGCAAACTGTGCCGCTAAAGTGGAAAGAGGGGTTGCTACAGTTCCCGGAGTTACAAAAAGCAGTGTGAATTTCATGACAGAGACACTGAGCTTCGAGGTGGCAGGCGGAAATAGAAACGACGTGTTGGCTAGTGTAAAACAAACAGTAGGAACTTTAGAACCTGACGTCGTTCTGCGAAAAAAAGCGGATGGTACATTGGTTGGAAATGGAGCTGATTCTCATAAAAATTCTGCTTCTATCGAATCGATTTCTGTTGAAGAGACTGGCCACAAACAGACGAACAGAGCTTCTCTTGCCAATATTTTCGGAAACAAAACTAAAATTACCATTATTCGCTTAATACTAGGGTTAGCACTATTGACGACGGGGATGTTTCTTCCTATAGATGGACAAGTCTCTCTTGGATTGTTCATTTTGGCTTATTTAATCACCGGTTATGATGTTGTAGGACGTGCCATTAGAAATATTTTCCGAGGTCAAGTATTCGACGAAAACTTTCTAATGACCATTGCGACGTTAAGTGCTTTCTATATTCAAGAATATCCAGAAGCTGTCGCAGTCATGCTATTTTATCAAGTCGGAGAAGTTTTTCAAGATATGGCTGTGTCAAAATCTCGACGTTCAATTGCAGATTTAATGGATATTCGACCTGATTATGCCAATTTAGTCACAGAAAACAACGTAGAAAAAGTTGCTCCTGAAACGATTAAAATTGGAGATATTATTCTTATTCGTCCCGGTGAAAAAGTACCATTAGACGGAAAAGTAGTAGAAGGAACTTCTGCGATGGACACATCTGCTTTAACTGGCGAATCTGTTCCAAGAAGCGTGAAGCCGGAAGATACTGTTTTGAGCGGCTTTATTAACAAAAATGGTGTCTTAAAAATAGCGGTAGAAAAACCTTTTGCGGAGTCGACTGTGAAGAAAATTTTAGATCTGGTTCAAAATGCTAGCGGTCGAAAGGCTCCGACAGAACAGTTCATTACAAAGTTCGCTCGTTACTATACTCCAATTGTGGTTATAGCAGCTGCATTACTGGCAATTGTTCCTCCACTAGTGTTACCAGGAGCTACTTTTAATGAATGGATATACAGAGCCAGTATCTTTTTGGTCATTTCTTGCCCCTGTGCGTTAGTCGTTTCCATTCCGGTCGGATTCTTTGGTGGAATTGGTTCTGCTTCCCGAAAAGGAATTTTGGTGAAAGGCAGCAACTTTTTGGAAGGTCTGAATGACCTCAAGTATGTAGTAATGGACAAAACAGGTACATTGACAAAAGGGACCTTTGAGATAACAGCCATTGAGCCAAAAAATGAAGTAGATTCTGATCAACTGGTTGAATGGGCCGCTCATGCCGAGGCTCATTCTACTCATCCTATTGCTGATTCCATAAAAGAATATTATGGCAAAGAAATTAAAGAAGAAAGAATTCGGGGATACAACGAAATTCCCGGTCATGGAATCCAAGCAACGATTGACGGTAAAGAAGTACTGGCCGGAAATGCTCAGCTGATGGAAAAGTTCTCTGTTGCATTTGAGGAAGTGCAAGAAATCGGAACAGTCGTCTATCTAGCTGTTGAGGGCACGTATGTGGGGCGCTTACTGATTGCAGACACAATTAAAGAAGACGCTGTGGAAAGTATTGCTGCAATGAAAAAATTAGGAATCAAAAACATTATTATGCTGACTGGAGATTCCAAAACAGTCGGGGAAACAGTAGCCAAAAAATTAGGTATTACAGAAGTGTATAGTGAATTGCTACCTCAAGATAAAGTCACAAGATTTGAAGAAATTCTTTCACGTAAAGAAAAAAACGAGAAAGTAGCTTTTGTAGGAGACGGAATAAACGACACGCCCGTTCTAGCGCGGTCCGATATCGGGATTGCGATGGGCGGATTAGGGTCAGACGCAGCCATTGAAGCTGCTGATGTGGTTATTATGGATGACAAACCGTCTAAGATTGGCAGTGCCATGCAAGTAGCGAAAAATACTCGTCGCATTGTGTGGCAAAACATTTTCTTTGCACTTGGAGTGAAGGGGTTGTTCTTAATTCTGGGAGCTCTTGGTGTTGCAACGATGTGGGAAGCTGTCTTTGCTGATGTAGGAGTAACAGTGATAGCAGTTTTAAATTCAATGAGAATATTGAATAAGTAACACATTTAATTAGTTTTATAGCTTGTATGCCACTAAAATGTTTAGTAACTTTAGTGGCGTACTTTTTATATTCAAATTAGCAAAAAAAGGCAACGATCTGTTCACTCGTTGCCTTTTTTTTCTTTTCAAATAATGAAGTGTTTTTTAGCGTAGGACTATCTTACGTGTTGTGGGAGTATCCCTTTTCAAGCTCTTCTTTGCTTGTAGTTATTTCTATTGTGATATGATTCTCTACGCTTGATTTGTGTGCGACTTCTGCAATTTCTTCTTTTATTTCCCTAGCCTTATCTATATCTGAAGGGTCTATAAGAACCGTGACGATAAGGGCGTTTTTTTCCCCGTCCAGTGACCAAATGTGAAAATGTGAGAGGTCTTTTACAGCAGGAACATTTTTAATGGAATTCGCCAAGCTCTTTACGTTTACATTTTCAGGCGAACCATTCAATAAAATTTTCATTGTGGTGAAAAATTCAGGAACGGTTTTGTAGAGGATATAGAGTGCAATCAAAATCGATAAGATAGGATCCAGACGATATGCCTCGGTAAAGTTCATTAGAATACTCACAATCAAGACTCCAATCCACCCTAATACGTCTTCCAGCATATGGAGGTTCAACATACCCTCATTTTTGGATGTACCTTTGCTTAAAATCCAAGCAGCATATCCATTCAATGCAATAGCTACGAGAGAAAGCCAGAACATGCCACTATAATTTACGGGTTGTGGGTCAATCAAACGTGGCACACTACGATAGATCATAAAAAACGAGCCACTAATTAGCACAACGCCAGTTATCAGCGCGCCCAGTAAAGAAAAGCGGTTATAGCCAAAAGTGAACCGTTCATCTTGTTTTTTCTCTGAATAACCTTGAAAAAACCAAGCGAATCCAATTGAAATAGAGTCCCCTAAATCATGAACTGCGTCGGACATAATGGACACACTATTGAAAAGAAAACCAAAGAAAAATTCGCTTATAGAGAAAATAAGATTTATGAAGAAAGCAATTTTAATATTCTTTTTCGGTTGATTCTGATTCGAGTGATCATGGTCTTTATCTGATTTTGACATTTAAAAACCTCCTAAGTTTGTATGCTACATACTAATTGGTTTTATTTTTCTAATTCATTAACATGAGTTAAGACTTGTTCGAGAATACTAAAAACATGAAGGTCATCTAAACTGTAAAGCATACTTTTTCCTTCTCTTCTTGATTTCACTAAGCGTGCGTCTTTCAACGTTTTTAATTGATGAGAAATAGCGGACTGTTCCATGTCCAGAGAAATAGCGATATTTCCAACACTACACTCTTTTTTCTGTAAAAGAAAGAGAACCGACAATCGTGTAGGATCACTAATCACTTTAAATAGTTTGCTTATTGACAGAATAGATCCTTTATCGATTGGAGAAGTTGTTTTTATATCCATAGTGTTTTTATTCCTTTCATATGACCTTTCGTTCATATCTATATTACCATATGAGCGAAACAATGCTAATCTTTTGTTTATAAAAGAGAAGTTGCGTTCTCGTTATCTTGACAAAACGTATATAGCGATATAAAATGAGAACACAAACATATGATTAGTTAGTCATATGTAAAATGGATTCATTACGATTTACTTTTGGAATAAACGAAAGGAGTCAGAAATAGCGGAAATTTATGTGATTCAGGAAGTAAATGATGGAAAACAAAGGAATTATAAATTATATAGGGAGGTAATAGAAATGGAAACTATCCAAGAACAACAGTCTCAAGAAAAGCATAATCATAATCACAACCACGATCACGACCATGATCATGGGAAAATGCCAGTCGTTTTGTACTTTGTTGGTTTAGCATTAGCAGTGATTGCTCTATTTTTGAATGAAGATTATCAGTTGGTACAAAATGTTTTGTTCTCAATCGCTACAATCAGTGCCGGGTATCACGTTATTCTTCTTGAAGGCCTTGGAGAAACAATTGAGAATTCAAAAGCACAAAAAAAGTTTATACCTAATTCTCATATTTTAATGGGATTAGCGGCAATTGGAGCTTCTTTGATGGGGAATTTTTGGGAAGGAACATTATTGATTCTTATTTTTTCTGGCGCACATTTTTTGGAAGATTATGCAGAAGGAAGAAGCAAACGAGAAATAACGAAATTACTCGAAATGAATCCAACGACTGCCCGGTTAATCCTGCCTGATGGTAGTACAAAAAATGTAGATGTCAGTGAATTAAAAGTGGGAGATCAACTTCAAGTGTTGAATGGCGATCAAGTACCTATTGATGGCGTCATTTTGTCTGGATCTACATCCATTGATGAGTCGTCTATTAATGGAGAAAGTATCCCGAAAGAGAAAGCCAAAGGAGATGGCGTCTTCGGGAGTACAATCAATGGAACAGGTACCTTCACGATGAAAGTCACCAAAGAAAACAAAGATACAGTATTTTCAAAAATTTTACAATTAGTGAATCAGAACCAAGATAACCAAACAAAAGCTGCGAGTATTATCCAAAAATTTGAACCGAAATATGTCACAGTTGTTTTAATTGCCATTCCTCTATTCATGTTATTGGCTCCTTTTCTACTTGATTGGACATGGTCACAAAGTGTCTATAGAGGATTGGTCCTTTTAGTTGCAGCTTCACCGTGTGCTTTAGCAGCAGCTACTGTCTCGGCAACGCTATCGACGACTTCTAATTTAGCCAAAAAAGGAGTCCTTTCAAAAGGTAGTTCTTACCTGTCTCAATTAGCCGATATTAAAGCAATTGCATTTGATAAGACGGGCACCTTGACCAAAGGAAAACCTGAAGTAACCAATTATTATTTTGCTGATTCCGTGAACGAAGAAAACATGATTGATATCGTAGTAGCTCTTGAAAAAGAATCCAATCACCCCTTAGCAGATGCTATTCTAAGAAAGTTTGAGCAAAAAAACAAACTAACTATTGATGTAGAAAACCAGATTGGTAAAGGATTGACAGGAAATTATAAAGGAAAAAATTATCGTATAGGAAAACCGACATCGTTTGAGGATGTTTCAGATGAATATATCCGTTTAAATAACGAATGGGCGTCAGAAGGTAAGACGGTCGTATACGTAGCAGTCGATGAAGAAGTTATAGGCCTTATTGCCCTCATGGACGTTCCAAGTGAACATGCAAAAGCAACCATTGATTATTTCAGAGAACAAGGCGTACACACTACTTTAATTACTGGTGACTCAGAAATGACGGGAAAAGCGGTTGCTAAACAATTAGGAATAGATGAAGTGATTGCGAATGTCATGCCGGAAGACAAATCCAGAATTATAGACGAACAAAAAGAAAAATACGGTGTGACCGCCATGGTTGGAGACGGTGTCAATGATGCTCCCGCTCTTGTTAATGCAGATGTGGGAATCGCTATGGGAGATGGGACTGATGTGGCAGTAGAGGTATCTGATTTAGTTTTAATGCAAAACAATTTATCTAAATTGGTACAATCCCATAATATTTCTTCGAAAATGAACCGTGTCATTTGGCAGAATATTATTTTTTCAATGGCCGTTGTTGCCTTTTTAATTGTCGTTAGTTTCTTAGGTTTAACGGATATTGCAATCAGTGTCATTATTCATGAAGGAAGTACGTTGGTTGTTATTTTGAATGGACTTCGATTGTTAAGGTCTAATTTTAAGCCTGTCAAAAATTAATACCCGTTTCAAATAATTTATCTTAAGTGGTTAAGTTAAAATTTGATTTTGCTTCCTTAGAGAAGGAGTTAAGAAGAATGGTTGACTGGTATTTAAGTATACCCCCTATCTGGCAGGCTGGATTAGCTGGTGTTTTCACTTGGCTTATGACTGCTTTAGGATCGAGTCTGGTATTTTTATTTCATGAGGTAAATGAGAAATTACTTGCGATTATGAATGGTTTTGCTGCCGGAGTCATGATTGCAGCGAGTTTTGGTCCTTGTTAGCGCCATCCATTGACTATGCTGAACAAAGTGGCTATGGTATTTGGTCTTTTGTTCCCGCTTTAACCGGTTTCTTAGTAGGCGGTCTCTTTTTAAGAGTAATAGATGGAGTAGTACCCCATCTACATATGCGTCCAATGGGGCTTGAGGAGACAGAAGGAACACCATCTTCATTATCGTCAACAGCTCTCTTGTTTTTAGCTGTGACGATACACAATATACCGGAAGGATTAGCGATTGGTGTAGCTTTTGGTGCGGCCGGAGAAGGAGCTGCCACTATTGCAAGTGCGATTGTTCTTGCATTAGGTATTGGACTTCAAAACTTCCCTGAAGGAGCAGCCCTTTCAATGCCTATTCGAGCAAAAGGTAGATCTAAGAGTCACGCTTTTAATATGGGACAGTCAAGTGCTCTTCCCGAAATTGTATCGGCTACTTTAGGTGCTTGGTTGGTCACACAAATCACTATTATTTTACCTTATGCTTTAGCCTTTGCAGCAGGCGCAATGGTGTTTGTTTGTGTTGAAGGATTAATTCCTAATTCTCAAACAAATGGTCATAACAAAGTGGCCACTATAGCGTTTATGTTTGGTTTTGCCATTATGATGACATTGGATGTGGCACTTGGTTAATTGATAAAAATAGGTTCTCATACGACTACTTAAATGAAAGTAGAGGAGAGGACCTTTTTTATTTTTTAAGTCCTTAGATTACAAATTAATGAAGGCTCTAAAGTTCTAAAAAATTTAGAGGCATGTTTTATACATAAAACAGATAGTATCAAAAACAATCGTTTATGCCAGTATAATTTCTGACCGCTTTTTTCATAAAAAAGCGGTCCTTTTTTGTCTCAAAAGCACTCTCTTTATCTAAGGCTCTTTACCATCCGTTTATGATATACTCCACCGGAAAAAACAAAAAAGGATTACGTAGAAAAGTTGAGCGAATTGCTCAGCTTTTTTTAATGAACGAAAGTTACTGCTTCCAATAAGTAACTAAAAAATAAGGAATTCTTAATTCATTTCGTCTCCTCAGGCAAGGAATAAACAATGAAGCGATCGCAAAAGTTTTATCTCTCAGGTATTAATCCAAGATTAGGAAATTATTGATAGATGATTAAACTTGATTCCCATCAATTTCTCTTTCGTGAATTAACTATATGATACATATAGAACACAACGACAAGAAATGAATCTTGCCATAAATGTGATGCTAAACATCAAACCATTTGACTTCATATCTTGCACTCGGAAAATCTAATATACCCTTGAAGAACAAATAGGTATCTATTTTACACAAGTATTAGCAAAGGTTGGGGAAGTACGTGTAAAGTACAATCCCGACTATATACAGTTGTCGGCCACCCTGTTCAGTATGTGACCCAATTGAACCCAGTTGAGCAAAGTAAAAAATAAAAAAGCAAACTTGATGATAATCAAGTTTAAATCATTGACTGTACCTTATACTAAAAATAACAAAAATACTTGGAGGGAAAAAATATGCAACAATATATATTAAGTAAGAAAAATCAAATTACATTGATCAGTGGAATTCTAATTGCAGTCGGATTTTTCAGTCACTTCGCTTTAGGAAATGCATTTCTTGCTGAGTGGTCGTTGATTATCGCCTCGATCTTTGGGGTCGCTCCAATCGCCATTCAAGCGTATCAAGCGTTGAAAGTGAAAGTTGTCAGTATTGATGTCTTAGTCACGATTGCCGTTATCGGAGCGTTCTTGATTCAAAACTTTGAAGAATCCGCCGTTGTCACTTTCTTATTCTTATTCGGACATTATTTGGAACAGCGTACATTGAACCAAACACGTTCGGCAATCAAAGAATTAACCGACATGGCACCAGAAAGTGCCTTGGTCCAAACAGAAGACGGAGAATTTGAAGAAGTGGATGTAGATGACGTAGATGAAGGAGATGTTCTGCTTGTCAAAACTGGTGGGAAAGTACCAGTAGACGGAACCGTTTTAACAGGTGAAGGGTATATCAACGAAGCCAGTATCACAGGAGAATCCGTTCCTGTCACAAAAACAGAAGGCGGAGAAGTCTTTGCCGGTACGATATTGGAAAATGGCACCATTCAGATTCGGGCAGACAAAGTCGGAGAAGACACCACGTTCGGTAAAATCATTGAGCTTGTGGAAGAAGCACAAGATTCCAAATCAGAAGCGGAGCGCTTTATTGACCGTTTCTCTAAATGGTATACCCCAACTGTTTTGGTCCTGGCATTTATTGTTTGGGCAATTACCCAAAACATTGAATTGGCGATTACGATCTTAGTCCTAGGCTGTCCAGGTGCATTGGTTATCGGAGTGCCTGTATCAAACGTTGCCGGTATCGGAAACGGTGCACGCAACGGCATTCTCTTGAAAGGGAGCGAAGTAATCAACGACTTCAGCAGCGTCGACACCATCGTATTCGACAAAACAGGGACATTAACAGTCGGAAACCCTGAAGTGGCGGAAAAAGAAGTGTATGGAGACAATAGTGAAGAAGCACTCAGCTATTTGGCAAGCGTGGAGCAAGAATCGGATCACCCCTTGGCGAAAGCCGTATTGGCAAATATTGGTCCTGTAGACACGACACCAGTAGATGAGACCGATGTTGTTAAAGGTGGCGGAATTGTCGCACAAGTAAATGGTCATAGAGTCGCAGTCGGAAACGTCGCTTTAATGGAAAAAGAACAAGTCACTTTAAACAAAAAAGCACAAAAAGACGTCCAAAGGTTCGAGAAAAACGGCAACTCCCTGGTTCTGACGGCGGTCGATGGTGAATTAAAAGTTCTGATGGGTATCCGCGACCAAGTCCGTCCAGGTGTGAAACAGGATCTTCAAAACTTGAAAGAGTTGGGTGTGAAAAACCTCGTCGTCCTTTCTGGTGACAACCAAGGAACCGTTGACTTGGTTGCGAAAGAACTCGGTTTGACGGAAGCACATGGACACATGTTGCCGGAAGACAAGTCCGCACACATTGAAAAATTGCAAAAAGAGGGGCAGATCGTTGCTTTCGTCGGTGATGGCGTCAATGACAGCCCGTCCTTGGCATTGGCAGATATCGGGATTGCAATGGGCAGCGGAACAGATGTGGCGATCGAAACATCTGACGTTGTGTTGATGAACTCCGACTTCAGCCGCTTACCACATGCATTAGGGCTGACGAAATCAACTGCGAGCAATATGAAACAAAATATCCTTATTGCAGTCGGTGTCGTGTTGGTCTTGTTGGCCAGTCTCTTATTTAGCGAATGGATGAACATGTCAATTGGAATGTTGGTTCATGAAGCCAGTATCTTGGTGGTTATCTTCAACGGCATGAGATTGTTGAAGTATCGCTTAAGAGGCGACAGATATAATGTGAAAACGGGTGTAGAAGAAATCGAAACAGCGAAATAAGAATGAATGAGAAAGGAGAATGTAAGATGGACGAGTATACTGAAATACACGAAAAACTAGATTTTTTACTCGACGACCATGGAGTTAAGTTTGATGACAGCCGTTTGGATAAACAGACCCTTCATTCCCTCCATGTAAAAGCAGACAAGCTATTGAAAGCCCACAAGTGTACCATTCCTGAAGGAGATGAGTCTGTGGGAGCTTTGCAGCCAAAATTGAATAGGTTGATTTCAGGGCATGGAAAAACGTTTGATGCGTCCGACTTAGATCCAGAGAGTTTAAATACCGTAGTTGAGAAATTGACTGTTTTAGTAGGTGCTCATGGCGAGCATAGCTAAAACTAACAAAACCTTGTTGCCTTTTTATTGAACTGCAAAAGAAGTTGAATTAGTTGATTTCTAACAATTATTAGTAAGGGAATACCCTTGGTACTTTAAATACCGAGAACAAAATCTTATAGAACAATTCGTTAAAGGAGATGGAGTATGTCTAAAGCAGTAATTACACTAGAAACCTTGTCCTGCCCATCCTGCTTGAAAAAAATCGAGAGTGCTGTTAAAGGACTCATTGGTATTGATCAAAACAGCGTGAGAGGGGTATTCAACGTAAACAAAATCAGAATTGATTTTGACGAAAAGACGTTGGCAATTGAAGACATTGAAAAAGTGATTGAAGATTTGGGTTATCCAGTCATCAAATCAAAAGTGAAAGCAGCTTAACCAAACATAAGAAGCTGGCTCAAATAAACCAGTCTTGGATACGGAGTTCAACCAGCTACGCGAAGTAACCCATAATTATACCGTTCCTAAAAATGCTTGCATGCCACACGCTACGGTATACAAGCTTTTAGCTGAAGCAGAGGAAGCATACCAAATTTAATTTAGTTTTTTATAAAAAAAGCAAATAGATTCTCTAAACTTGATGGTCATCAAGTTCAACGATTCAAATGTACCGTATACTTTAAATGTAAGATAAACAAAGGGAATAACAACATAAAACTAATTTTAAAAAGGAGAAATAAACTATGTCTAAAGCAACCATTAAACTAGAAACCCTATCTTGTCCTTCCTGCTTACAAAAAATTGAAAGTGCCGTAAAAGGACTGGATGGAATCGACAAAAACAGTGTGAAAGTCTTGTTCAACTCGAGTAAGGTAAAAACCAACTTTGAGGAAGATAAAATAGCAATTGAAGAGATCGAAAAAGCGATTGAAGACTTAGGCTATCCAATTATCAAATCAAAAGTAAGTGCAGCATGAGTCACGTTTGAAAATGAAAACTACTTCCAACAGTCTGTTTATTAAAATTGGTAACAAATAATTAAAAATATTAGGAAAAATATTAGGAGGAATAGAAACATGGTACAAGATAAAACACCACAAGAAAAACTGCAAGAAGAGCAAGATCATAAAGAGCACATACACCATACAAAAATCAATGCAGCAGCCATTGCGGATCACATTTTAGGAAATATTCATACACTGCACGTAAAATTGCACCAGTATCATTGGTATGTGAAAGGTCCTCATTTCTTCTCGTTACACGAAAAACTGGAAGAATTGTATAATGCAAACGAAGAGTGGTTTGACACAATCGCGGAACGTCTGTTGGCTTCAGGACACAAACCAGCTTCCACAACCGCCGAATTCGAACAATACTCCATGCTTTCAGAAGACCCGGCTGATAAATATTTAAAAGCAGAAGAAATGACTGAAAATGTTGTAGAGGATTTCAGAAGCACCCGTGAATTTACAGTCCGCGCCATACGTTTGGCTCAAGAAGAAGGCAATGATGCGTTAGAAGATACATTGATTGCTTTCAAAGATCATTTAGATGAAAGTATCTGGATGTTGCAAGCCTTCTTAGGCAAAGAAGCATTGGAAGATGACGACGCCTATGATGAAGACGACGAAGACTAAAAGTAGATAATGTGTGTTAAGGCTGGAGTGAAAATTCCAGCCTTAACTATGTTCATTAAGATTCTGTTCGGATGGAGGAGATGGAATGAACTTACTGATTGGAGCAATCAACCCACACGCTATAGAATGGGGTCCAGTTGTTATTAATTGGTACGGTGTGATTATTGCTCTAGCGATGCTGATCGGCATTTCATTAGCTACAAAGGAAGCTCAAAAACTGGGACTTGAAGAAGATACCATGGTAGATATGGCATT
>NZ_FOBL01000063.1 GCF_900109825.1 Alkalibacterium putridalgicola
TTGGCGCAGTAGCTCAGTTGGTAGAGCAACGGATTGAAGCTCCGTGTGTCGGCAGTTCGACTCTGTCCTGCGCCATTCAACTTAATATTCTGGAGGGATAGCGAAGTGGCCAAACGCAGCGGACTGTAAATCCGTTCCTTCGGGTTCGTAGGTTCAAATCCTACTCCCTCCATTAGTTAGGGGTATAGTTTAATGGTAAAACTATGGTCTCCAAAACCATCGATGTGGGTTCAATTCCTACTACCCCTGTTCAGTAAATTTACTAGTGAATCTTCTGGATTTTTATGGTATACTATTTATTGAAAAACCAATATGGCGACTGTGGCGAAGTGGTTAACGCACCGGGTTGTGGTCTCGGCATGCGTGGGTTCGAACCCCATCAGTCGCCCTTATATTGGGCTATAGCCAAGCGGTAAGGCAGCAGGTTTTGATCCTGTCATTCCTAGGTTCGAATCCTAGTAGCCCAGTAAGTTTGAAACTCAATGCAGCTGCATTGAGTTTTCTTTTTATTTAAATAAATAGGAAAGAGTGAATATGATGACAGAAAAACACGGGAAGTTTTTTATTATAATGGGTATCCTGATATTCCTGCTTTCTCTTTATGTAGTTACCAAAGACCCGATCATTGGTGGAGTTGGAGTTCTGATAGGGTTATGGAATATGCTGATGGGTTACCGGACCTCTAAAGGAAAAACATTTTTCACACCAAAAGATGAATAGTAAAAAGGAAGAGACAAGGGTCATTGACGATCCTTGTCTCTTCCTTTTTATTTACATGTTATTCTTCATCATTAGTATTGGTTGACTCATCGGAATCATCGGGTGTTTCATCGGTGTTATTCTGATTATTAGAAGTATCTTGTTCAGGATTTTCGTCTCCATCTGAGGTTTCTTCGTCCTGATCCTCATCAGACGGAGGAGGGGTACCGTTTCCGGCATCCTCTTCCTGGTCTGATTCTTCATTATCATTATTCTGATTGTTATCGGTGTTTGTTTCTTCCTCTTCCGAAGGATTATCTTCTTCCGGTTCAGTTTGAGGTTCTTCTTCAGTCTCTTCCTCTTCCGGTTCTTCTTCCACAGGTTCTGGTACCGTCACCGTTGTGGTAGCTTCCGGACCAGTGGAGTCATAAGCTGAAACGGATAACGTGATAGCCAGATCGCCTGCCGGAGGTCCAGTCAGCGTGAGTTCATTATCTGAGAGAGTGCTGGACTCGCCGTCAATAGAGAGGTTATATGAGACACTTTCGTCTTCATTCTCGAGGGTATATTCATCCCAAGTGACAGTCAGTTCGTCGTTCTCTTCATCGTATTCAGCTGTCAGTCCTGTCGGTGTTTCCAGTTCTTCACCGTAATTCAGTGATTGTTCAGTTGGCTCAGTTCCTTCTACAAAGAGTTCCGTGACTCGTTCACTTTCTGGTGTGTTTGGCCCAGGAAGCTGGGCAGGGTCTGTTCCATCTTCAACCGTTACTTCTGTAACAGATGAAGGCATCTGCCAGTCAGTGTTTTCTACATCTTGAGAAACATACTGCATGATTTCTCTATAGATATGACGGGGGAGGAGACGAGAGTCGTCATTGAAGGTCAGATAACCCTTTCTGTTATTGTCATAGCCAGTCCATACGGATAAGGAGTAATTAGAGGTATAACCGGCGTACCAGGAAGCAGGCACAGCATCTGAAGGATATCCCAATTCGCTTAATTGTTCATCGGTGAAATTGGTCGTTCCTGTTTTTCCAGCCTGTGGGATGCCACCCAATCCTACAATGTTATTGTAATTGGACGCGACATCTTTCAGCATATCCGTCACCATATAGGCAGTATAATCAGACATGGCCTGATTCGTTTCTGGAGTCAAATCGATTTCCTGTCCGTCTTGAGTGATCACTTTAGAGACGGTATAGGGTTCGGTATACTGTCCGCCATTTGCAAAAGCTGCATATGAGGCCGACATTTGTAAAGGAGACATCTGTCCACTTATAGCGTTAGAAGGAACCAATTCGCCTTCTAGAGACATCGGATCGATCGGGATACCTAACTGGGTCATGAATTCTTCGACTTGATTCATCTCCAGATCTTCATTGAAAAGTTTCGCCGTCGGGACATTCCGTGAGTCTACCAGAGCTTCTCGCATGCTGATTTGACCTCTGTACTGACCGTCATAATTTCTCAAGGAAGTCCCATCCGGGTAACTATAGGCTTCGTCAACGATCTGATGATACGTCGAGTATTTTAAATATTCGATCGCCGGACCATAAGTCGATAAAGGTTTGATCGTTGACCCAGTAGCCTTGGTTTGAGTGGCGCGGTTAACCCCTCTAAGGACCTCTGTATTTCTTCCGCCACCCAAGGCTCTTACTTTTCCTGTATCAGCTTCTACTAGGGAGACTGCTGCCTGAACTTCGTCATTGATATAATTCACATATTCATCTGAATTTAATACATCAAAGACGCGCTGCTGGGCATCTATATCGATATTGGTCTCTATAGTCAACCCTGCGGTAGCGGGATTTAAATCTGTTTTTTCTTCTACTTCATCCAATACACGCTGGACATATGAATCAGTGACTAAGGCAGTGTTGTCTGACTCACTTAATTCAACGAGCCCTGCATCGATCGGTGTGTTATAGGCTTGTTCAGCTTCTTCACTCGTGATGTGGCCCTCTTCAGCCATGACACTGATTACGGTGTCCCGTCTTTCTTTTGCAAGTTCAGGATTGGCGTAAGGGCTGTAGCGGTTAGGCGCTTTGGCCATGCCGGCGAACAGTGCGGCTTCATGGATCTCTAGCTCACTGACTGATTTACCATAATATTCTTCTGCCGCAGTAGCCACGCCGTACACGTTACCTGCCATATGGATTTTATTCAAATATAAAGTCATAATCTGTTCTTTAGATAATTCGCGCTCCAGCTGCAGTGCAAGCCAGGCTTCCTGAGCTTTTCTCTCCAGAGTCTGGTCTGCTCTTGTTGTAGAGAAGACGGACAGTTTGACCAACTGCTGGGTGATGGTGCTTCCGCCACCGACGATCTGTCCCTGGTTCGTAACGTAACCAATAGCCGCCCGTGCGATACCGATAGGGTCTATCCCCATGTGGTCATCAAAACGCTGATCTTCAATGGCCGTCATGGCATCAGTCATTACATCGGGGTATTCATTGGCTTCAGCATACTCACGGTTTTCACCGCCGAGAGTATAGAAAACATTGCCATCTTTATCAAGCAACTCTGATGAGAATGTTCCAACCAGATCTTCTTCGGTCAGTTCAGGTGCAGATGATGCATAGTAAGCAAATAAGGCTCCACCGGCCACGACAACCAGTAAGAAGACAGTGATAAAGGTCAGTATAATACGTTTGAACCATTTTTTCGGCTGCTTCGATTCTTTTTTCTTGGTATTTTTCTTATAGTCTTTACGAGACATTTTATCTTTTTGTGACATGTTACGCTCCTTTACTTTCTACTTAGTTGAAATCCAGTAAAAAGGTTCATTTCATTTCGTTTCATCAGAGAATGACTTTACACTATTTAATGAAGAGAGTCAATAAAGCTGTATTTTTCTTAAAACACTCTTAAGCATTTCGTTCACTGATCAACTGATCCACAATTTTTAAATAAGGCAGACGCGGAGAGAGGCTATAATTGATTTCGAACGCATCCGTTTCGATTTCTTTTAGAGGGATCGACTTCTTTCCTTTTTCCTCAAACTGCTGATTCCACCATTTGTAAAGCAGCGGGAAATTCAGTAAAAAGACCCGATTCAAGGTGCTGAACCGGATAATAACGAAACAGACCCCGCCATGCTCATGACACATCTTCATATGAGTCAGCTGATGGTCATGAAAATTCTTCAATGGAAAAGACGTTTTGTTGCGCGTTTCTTTGGCTTCAAAATCGATATAATGCCCTTTATAGATCCCATTATAGTCAGTGGTCGAAGCGCGTTTGTAGTAAGCCTCGGTAATCTTAGCTGCACTTCGTCTGGGATAATCCACGTTGACCACCTGGATGGGGATGGGCTTTTTATGAATGACTGCTTGTTTTCGCAAAAGGTAATAATCATTCGTCGCGTTCAAATCTTCTTCCAATGTCATTCCGCGATTACTGTAAGACACTTTCTTTTTCTTTGGTTGATTTTCATTCGTCTTTTTGTCATTATTAATACGATAAGGTTTACCGTTAGGGTACCGAATAGTCATTGTGTTCACAACCTTAAATTAAGTTAACTCTAGTTTACCAAACAACGACAGGCGAATGTAGAATGGAGGACAAATTTATTAAAAACTTATATGTTAGTGGTTACCGATCCTACGAGCTGTCTATTTTTCAGGCAGATGATCCCAAGATCGATTACATCAAAAAGTTTTTCAAGCGAAAACTGATCGAATATATCGAAGAGGGGCTTGAATGGGTGATCATATCAGGCAATCTGGGCACAGAGCTATGGATGGGTGAAGTCGCACTGGATCTGAAAGGCGATTACCCGGAGCTTCGCCTGGCCGTTCTGCTTCCGTATACAAATTTTTCCAGCAAGTGGAATGAAGTGAATCAGATGTACTACAACTCGATCATTGAACGGGCTGATTATATCAACTATACATCAAATCAGGACTACGCCAATCCCGGTCAGTTGAAGAACAATCAAGCCTTCATCGTAAAAAACACTGATGGCTGCCTGCTGTTCTATGATTCCGAACACGAAGGGAAAGTCGGTTACTTCTATGAACAGGCGCTGAAGTATCAGGAACGGCATCCCTATGAAATAGAAACCACTTCCTTCGATGAGTTACAGTGGTTCATCACTGATCTACTGGAAGAAGAACGATTTGAGTAGTATTCAATAGTGAAAGGTTAGGACGGCTGTCCTAACCTTTTCCTTATAAATAAGGGATTTTTTTGTGTATTCAGTATTAACGGAGTAAAAGTGGAAACTGCCTGCTGATTAGGGGTAGTCAGAATAAAATTATTCTGAGCGATGCCAATGAGGAGCTCATTAGACGTACTCCAGAAAAAATAACGTTGGGTAATGCCAATGAGGAGCTCATTAGGCGTACTCCAGAAAAAATAACGTTGGGTAATGCCAATGAGGAGCTCATTGGGCGTACTCCAGAAAAAGTAGCGTTGGGTAATGCCAATGAGGAGCTCATT
>NZ_FOBL01000050.1 GCF_900109825.1 Alkalibacterium putridalgicola
TGGTCGCAATATCGGTTTAGAGACCAGTTCCTCCAGCTTTTCTTCAGGAAGTGGTCGCAATATCGGTTTAGAGACCAGTTCATACAGTTTTTCTCAAGGAAGTGGTCGCAATACGACGATCCTATCAAACTTCAGTATGTTTTTCCTGTATATGATTACTAAAGGACACTGACTTCAACTGGAATGCAGCCTCTCTCCGAGGCTGCTTTCACTAAAATCACTGACTGGATTTCTTTGCGCTCAGCCATGTGACGGTGATCAGGATAAGTGCCATACCAGTCAGTTGAATCATAGTAAGCCCATCCCCTAGAAACAGGACACCGAATAACGACGCGGTCACGGGCTCGACCATGGCAACCATCGAGGCTGTCGTCGGTTCTGTCTTTTGAAGGCCGATCACATACACAGTAAACGAAAGACCAGTACCGATAATACCGAGCAGGAGAAACCAGCCTAAGTCACTGGATGACAAGACGCTGAATGCTTCCTCTCTGTCCATAAACAGATACAAAACAAGAGAGAAAGCAAGAAAGGCAGTTGTCAGCACCGCCGGCTGTTTCCCGATTGATGATGCTTTTTTAAACCCGAAAATAAACAGGGCATAAGACAGGCCAGCACCGAGACCGGCTGCTGACCCGATCAGACTCATAGAAACCGACTCCAGATCATAGGCCCCAGTGAGTAATACGATGCCTAAAAGAACCACCGCAATGCCTGCCCACTTATACCAGCGCGACCGTTCGATCCTGAATATGATCGATGTTACCAGCACGAATACAGGCGCCGTATACATCAGGGTCGCAGCAACCGGCACACTTGCCTGCCGGATACTGACAAAATACAAGGTGAAGTTACCGGCTACACCAAGCCCCGCTAGAAGAGACCATAAGTAAAAAGATAAAGAGGTCGTGATATTCTGTTTGAACCTTGATAAAAACCAGATAACAAAACAACACCAACCGACAGCGCCTCTGTAGAATGACACAGTGACCGGACTCCAGCCTTTGTTCATTAAAATATCAGCGAGTCCGCCGCTGACCCCCCATAATATGGCAGCCATAATCACTAAACTGATGCCCGTATACTTTCTCATAATGACCCTCCAGTTACATTCAGATAAATCAAAGTGCTTTTTTCAGATGATACTCTATTACTATTATGCCTGTGATAATGGAAAACACAAAATGACAGGTCTCTCGAGAAATAAATCGCCTTTTTATGTAAAAAAAGAGCCTGGAAGTATACTTCCAGGCTCTTTCAGCTTAATTTATTTAAACAGGATCGAAATTATTCGATGATGTTTGTTACAACGCCAGCACCAACAGTACGTCCGCCTTCACGAATAGTGAACTTAGTACCGTCTTCAACAGCGATAGGAGCAATCAAAGTAACTTCCATCTCTGTGTTGTCGCCAGGCATAACCATTTCAGTACCTTCTGGCAACTCGATAACACCAGTTACGTCAGTTGTACGGAAAAAGAATTGTGGACGATAGTTTGAGAAGAATGGAGTGTGACGTCCACCCTCTTCTTTAGAAAGAACGTATACTTCAGCGTTGAATTTAGTATGCGGTGTGATTGAACCTGGTTTAGCTAAAACTTGACCACGTTCAACATCATCACGAGACATACCACGTAGCAATGCACCGATGTTGTCGCCAGCTTCAGCGTAGTCCAACAGTTTACGGAACATTTCTACACCAGTAACAGTTGTTTTAGCAGTATCTTTGATACCGATAACTTCAACTTCGTCACCAACAGAAACTTGTCCTGATTCAACACGACCTGTAGCAACCGTACCACGACCAGTGATTGAGAATACGTCTTCAACTGGCATCATGAATGGTCTGTCAGCGTCACGTTCTGGAGCTGGGATATAAGTGTCAACAGCTTCCATTAATTCAAGGATTTTCTCTTCGTATTCAGCGTCGCCTTCTAGGGCTTTAAGAGCTGAACCAGCAACTACAGGAATGTCGTCGCCTGGGAAGTCGTATTCTGACAATAAGTCACGAACTTCCATTTCAACTAATTCTAGTAATTCTTCATCGTCGACCATATCAACTTTGTTTAAGAAAACAACGATGTAAGGTACGCCAACTTGACGAGATAATAGGATGTGCTCACGTGTTTGTGGCATTGGGCCGTCAGCAGCAGAAACTACCAAGATAGCTCCGTCCATTTGAGCAGCACCAGTGATCATGTTTTTAACGTAGTCCGCGTGTCCTGGGCAGTCAACGTGTGCGTAGTGACGTGTATCTGTTTCGTACTCTACGTGAGAAGTTGAAATCGTGATTCCACGTTCTTTTTCTTCTGCAGCTCCGTCGATGCTGTCGTATGCTTGTGCTTGAGCATAACCTTTCTTAGAAAGTACAGTAGTGATCGCAGCTGTTAAAGTTGTTTTACCGTGGTCAACGTGTCCGATAGTACCAATGTTCATATGTTGTTTCGAACGGTCGAATTTTTCTTTAGCCATTTTAAACATTTCCTCCTTAGGGTTTTGTTCTAATTTTTTAAAATAGAAAGAGATTTTTCTATTCCTATTTTTACTCATTCATTATACCGATAGAACGGTATAAAATCAATATATAGCAGAGACACACTCATACAAAATAGTCCTAATCAGATATTCTGGATGAGTGCGGCTTTCAGGGTCGACCCTGAATTAAGCTTCTCCACCATTTTTCTTGATGATTTCTTCAGCAATGCTCTTAGGCACTTGCTCATAGTGGTCGAACTGCATTGTAAATGTTCCGCGACCTTGTGTAGCAGAACGTAATGCTGTTGCGTAACCGAACATTTCTGATAAAGGAATGAATCCTTTAACGATCGTTGTGTTTCCACGCTGAGTAGAACCTTCGATGTTACCGCGACGAGCTGAGATATGACCCATGATATCACCCATGTAGTCTTCTGGAACTGTGATTTCAACAGCCATTAGAGGTTCAAGGATAACAGCACCGGCTTTTTTAGCAGCATTTTTAAGTGCCAGTGACGCAGCTACTTTAAACGCCGTCTCGTTTGAGTCGACATCGTGGTAAGATCCGTCATAAAGTTTAGCTTTAACGTCAACTAATGGATAGCCCGCTAGGACACCATTTTCAAGTGACGCTTCCAAACCAGCTTTAACTGCCGGGATGTATTCACGAGGAACGACACCACCAACGATTGCATCTTCGAACTCAAAGCCTGCGCCTTCTTCGTTCGGTGTGAATTCGATCCATACGTGACCGTATTGACCTTTACCACCGGACTGACGAACGAACTTACCTTCAGACTCGACTTGTTTCGTGAATGTTTCACGGTAAGAAACTTGTGGAGCCCCCACGTTAGCTTCAACCTTGAATTCACGCTTCAAGCGGTCAACGATAATGTCCAAGTGCAGCTCACCCATACCTGCGATGATGACTTCTCCTGTTTCGTGGTCTGTTTCAGCACGGAACGTTGGATCTTCTTCAGCAAGTTTTTGGAGAGCCAGACCCATTTTATCCTGGTCAGCTTTAGATTTTGGTTCGATAGCAACTTGAATAACAGGCTCTGGGAATTCCATTGATTCCAAGATGACCGGGAAGTCCAAGTCACATAATGTGTCCCCTGTTGATGTATCTTTCAAACCAACAGCAGCCGCGATATCTCCTGAGAATACTTCTGGGATCTCTTGACGCGAGTTGGCGTGCATCTGCAAAATACGTCCAACACGTTCACGAGAGTCTTTTGTTGCATTCAGGATATACGAACCGGATTCCAATGTACCTGAGTACACACGGAAGAATGTCAGACGTCCAACATAAGGGTCTGTCATAACTTTAAAAGCTAAAGCAGCAAAGTGCTGGTCGTCGCCAGCTTCTACTTTAACTTCTGCATCCGGATCTCTTTGCTCGTGTCCAACGATCGCACGAACATCAAGCGGTGAAGGCAAGTAGTCAACAACAGCATCAAGAAGTAGTTGAACACCTTTGTTTTTGAAAGCTGATCCAACAAGCACTGGGTAGAATTCTACGCTCAATGTTGCTTTACGGATACCGTCTTTCAACTGTTCTACAGAAATTTCTTCGCCCTCAAGATATTGCATCATGAGTTCTTCGTCCATTTCAGCTACAGCTTCAACAAGTTTTGTGTGCCATTCGTCAGCTAATTCTTTGTATTCTTCTGGAATCTCAGTTATTTCGATTTCAGTTCCCAAGTCATTGCCGTAGATGACAGCTTTCATTTCTACCAAGTCGATGATACCTTTGAAGTTATCTTCGGCACCGATCGGCAGTTGAATCGGATGTGCATTGGCTTGCAGACGGTCTTTCAATGTTTCATTTGAATGCAGGAAGTCTGCACCGATCTTGTCCATTTTGTTTACGAAAACAATACGGGGTACGCCATAAGTTGTTGCCTGACGCCATACTGTTTCAGTTTGCGGTTCTACACCAGACTGTGCGTCCAGTACAGCAACTGCACCATCTAATACACGGAGTGAACGTTCAACTTCAACTGTGAAGTCTACGTGTCCAGGTGTATCGATGATGTTTACGCGGTGGTCATTCCACTGAGCTGTTGTAGCAGCTGACGTGATCGTGATTCCACGTTCCTGTTCTTGCTCCATCCAGTCCATTTGTGACGCACCTTCGTGAGTTTCACCAATTTTATGGATTCGGCCAGTGTAATAAAGGATACGCTCGGTCGTTGTTGTTTTACCAGCATCGATGTGCGCCATGATTCCGATATTACGTGTCTGTTTTAGAGGAAATTTTCTCTTGGCCACTAATCATTACACCTCTCTTAAATAAATTCACTTCATCCTTGTGATGAAGACGGATAGTACATCTAAATGACGACCATTGCCTGACTCTCTATAAATAGAAAGTCAGAAGCGATCATCTTACCAGCGATAGTGAGCAAACGCTTTGTTTGCTTCAGCCATACGGTGGATTTCTTCACGTTTACGAACAGCAGCACCAGTGTTGTTGGCTGCGTCCATGATTTCTTTAGCTAAGCGGTCGACCATGGTGTTTTCACCACGAAGACGTGCGTAGTTGACTAACCAGCGCAATGCTAGCGTCGTACGACGGTCAGGACGTACTTCTACAGGGACTTGGTAGTTAGAACCTCCGACACGACGAGCTTTAACTTCTAATACAGGCATGATGTTCTTAAGTGCTTGTTCAAACACTTCGATTGGATCATTGCCAGTCTGTTCTTTAATTTGATCAAATGCTTCATACAAAATTGATGATGCTTTCCCACGTTTACCGTCAACCATCAAGCGGTTGATCAAACGAGAAACCAATTTACTATTGTACATTGGATCTGGCAAGACATCACGTTTTGCAACAGGACCTTTACGAGGCATTCAAATTCCTCCTTCCGAGAGATAATAGTTTCAAAAATTATTTTAGTTTTAGTTCAGTTTCGTCAGACGACTGACCGCCTCACTACACTTTTTTAATCCAGTTTCGTTCGGCAATCCACCGCTCCATTAACTTTTAAAGCCATTGCGCAGCTTATAGCTTGCTCACTAGGCTTTAAAGCGATAATGTCGGGTTGAATTAAACGCCTCACTACACTTTTTAAATAAAATTATTTAGGACGCTTCGTTCCGTATTTAGAACGGCTTTGCTTACGGTCAGATACTCCAGCAGTATCAAGAGCACCACGAACGATATGGTAACGTACACCCGGTAAGTCTTTAACTCGACCGCCACGGATAAGTACCACGCTGTGTTCTTGCAAGTTGTGTCCTTCACCTGGGATGTATGCAGTTACTTCGATCATGTTTGATAAACGAACACGTGCATATTTACGTAACGCTGAGTTAGGTTTTTTAGGAGTCATTGTACCAACACGCGTACATACACCACGTTTTTGTGGAGAGTATACCGTTGTCTGTTTACGTTTCTGAGTGTTGTAACCTTTGTTCAAAGCTGGTGATTCAGATTTGCTTGCTTTTGATTTACGAGGTTTACGGATCAATTGATTCATTGTAGGCATTTCATGTTTCCTCCTTTCATTTAAACTAAAATTACGAGTGCGTTTCTAGACCCACACATCCAGGTGGTTCATTGAAAAGCAAAAAAAGAATAATCGCATGAATGATGCGAAGTCTCAAGCTTTAATAAAACCCGAATATATGGCTAATTTTGGCTATTGTGCGCCAGTCAGAACGACTGTTAAATCTTACGAGCTAGATGAATCTAGAACAGGAATCTGTACACAAAAGCACCTATAGCATAGTACCACGTGTAAGGATTAGAGTCAATAGATTATCTGATAATTTTTTAAAAATAAACGGAAGTTTAGAGCAGCCTCAGCTGCTCTGTTTTCCATTCCTATCATTTATTACTGTTCAGTATTTTCTGTCTGCTTTTTTTCGTCATTGATACTATACACATTTTCGCTGACGACGCCTACTTTTTTGGGTTCCATGTCGTTATACACTTTCATACCTGTTCCGGCTGGAATAGATTTACCGATAATGACATTTTCTTTCAATCCGATCAGCGGATCGTTTTTCCCTCTGATAGCGGCATCTGTCAGGACACGTGTTGTTTCCTGGAACGATGCGGCAGATAAGAAACTGTTTGTTTCCAGTGATGCTTTTGTGATACCCAATAACACCGGACGTGCTGTTGCAGGAAGTCCACCTGTTACGAGCGTTTCTTTGTTTGCTTGTTTAAAGTCATCGACATCGATCAGGCTACCCGGCAGGATGCTGGTGTCACCTGGATCGAGAACACGTACTTTCTGAAGCATTTGACGAACCATAACTTCGATATGCTTATCGCCGATTTCTACCCCTTGAGAGCGGTAAGCGTATTGTACTTCTTTAAGCAGATAGTTCTGCAGTTTGATGACATCACTGACTGCAAGCAGCTGTTTCGGATCGATAGACCCTTCATTAAAGGCATCCCCACGTTCGATGAAGCTTCCTTCTTTGACACGCATACGTGCATTGATAGGAAGAGTATAGGTACGTGTATCTGTTGCACCTTTAACAGTAATTTCTTTGGTTCTTTCACCTGGTTTTTCATCGATGGCGATGATTTCCCCGGTTACTTCAGTAATGACAGCTTGTCCTTTCGGATGTCTGGCTTCGAATATTTCCTGTACACGTGGAAGACCCTGAGTGATATCGTCTCCGGCAACTCCCCCTGTATGGAAGGTACGCATGGTCAACTGAGTACCCGGTTCACCGATGGATTGAGCAGCGATCGTTCCAACTGCTTCCCCAACTTCGACTTCTCGTCCGGTAGCCAGGTTGCGGCCATAACATTTCTTACATACGCCGTGTTTGGCATTACATGTAAAGGCTGAACGGATCGTGACTTGTTCAATACCTGAATCCACGATTTCTTTAGCCAAGTCTTCAGTGATCAGTTCGTTCTCAGAAACCATGACTTTTCCAGTTTCCGGATGCTTCACTGTCTTACGTGCATATCTTCCGATAATACGTTCGTCTAAAGGTTCGATGATTTCGTTTCCGTCTTTAATGGATTGGACGAGCAAACCACGTTTCGTGCCACAATCCTCGTTACGGATGATGACATCTTGTGCCACATCGACCAGACGACGAGTAAGGTACCCTGAGTCAGCTGTTTTAAGCGCCGTATCGGTCATTCCTTTACGGGCTCCGTGAGTGGAGATGAACATTTCCAGAACGGACAGACCTTCACGGAAGTTCGATGTGATCGGCAGTTCCATGATTCGTCCACTCGGTGCAGCCATCAAACCACGCATACCAGCTAGCTGGGTAAAGTTGGAGATGTTACCACGCGCTCCGGAATCACTCATCATGAAGATGTTGTTGTGATTATCCAGTGAGTTCATCAGGTGGTCCTGGATCGTGTCTTTCGTTTTCGTCCAGACTTCGATGACAGCAGTATAGCGCTCTTCTTCTGTAATCAGGCCACGACGGTGTGATGCATTGATGCGGTCCACTTGTTTGTGTGCCTGTTCCAGGATCTCTTCTTTTTCTTTCAGATCGGAAATATCGGCAATACCAACAGTGATCCCGGATTTTGTCGAATACTTGTACCCGAGGTTTTTCATCTTATCCAGCATTTTAGATGTTTCTGTCACCTGGAATCGTTTGAAGACTTCAGCAATGATATTACTCAAGTTTTTCTTCTTGAACGGTTCAACAAGCGGCATTTCACTGATATGTTTTCTGATATCTGTACCGTAAGGAACAAAATATTTGTCCGGAGTCTGTTTTTCAAGATTTTCCTGAGTCGGTTCATTCAAGTAAGGGAACTCTTCAGGCATGATCTCATTGAAAATCAGTTTACCGACAGTCGTAATCAGGAAGTGCTGTTTCTGTTCATCTGTAAACGGCTTATTCGGTAAGGATGATACATGGACAGCTATACGTGAATGCAGGTGGACATATCCTGTCTGATAGGCCTGTACCGCTTCTGCGTTGCTTGAAAAGACCATACCTTCACCGATCTTGTCTTCCACTTCCATTGTCAGGTAGTAGTTACCTAAAACCATATCCTGAGAAGGAGTTACAACAGGTTTACCGTCTTTAGGATTCAGGATGTTCTGAGCACCAAGCATCAATATACGTGCTTCGGCCTGCGCTTCGTCACTTAACGGAACGTGAACAGCCATCTGGTCCCCATCAAAGTCGGCATTGTACGCTTCACAAACTAATGGGTGAAGACGGATCGCTTTACCTTCGACCAGGATCGGTTCAAAGGCCTGAATACCCAGTCTGTGCAATGTAGGGGCACGGTTTAGAAGGACCGGGTGCTCGCGGATGACATCCTGCAGGACAGCCCAGACTTCTTCGTCCATACGTTCTACTTTACGTTTGGCGTTTTTGATATTGTTGGCAATTTCTCTTGCGACCAGTTCGCGCATGACGAACGGTTTGAACAGTTCGATCGCCATTTCTTTCGGCAGACCACACTGATACATCTTCAAAGTCGGTCCAACGACGATAACGGAACGTCCGGAATAGTCGACACGTTTACCCAGTAAGTTCTGACGGAAACGTCCCTGTTTCCCTTTAAGCATGTGTGACAGTGATTTCAATGGACGGTTACCCGGTCCGGTCACTGCACGTCCGCGACGGCCGTTGTCGACTAAAGCATCGACAGCTTCCTGCAGCATACGTTTTTCGTTCTGAACGATGATATGCGGTGCATTCAAGTCCAGCAGACGTTTCAGACGGTTGTTACGATTGATCACGCGGCGGTACAAGTCATTCAAGTCACTTGTCGCGAAACGGCCACCTTCAAGCTGAACCATTGGTCGCAGTTCCGGCGGGATGATCGGCACAACGTCCATGACCATCCAAGACGGATCGTTGCCTGAGTTTCTGAATGCTTCCAGAATATCCAGACGGCGGATCGCACGTGTACGTTTCTGACCTGTTGCAGACTGAAGCAGTTCTTTCAGTTCTTTGACTTCTTCATCAAGGTCGACATTGTTCAACAGAGATTTGATGGCTTCTGCACCGATGTCGGCCTGGAATTTGTTTCCATACTGCAGGCGACGTTCACGGTACTCTCTTTCAGTCATCAGCTGTTTTTTCTCTAATGGTGTGTCACCCGGATCAATGACCACGTAGGAAGCAAAATAGATGATTTCTTCCAGCGCACGCGGTGACATGTCCAGGATAAGACCCATTCGACTCGGGATTCCTTTGAAATACCAAATGTGTGTGACAGGCGCTGCCAGTTCCAAGTGTCCCATACGTTCACGACGTACTTTAGACTTGGTCACTTCAACGCCACAACGGTCACAGACGATGCCTTTATAATGGACACGTTTGTACTTGCCGCACGCACATTCATAGTCTTTAGATGGCCCGAATATTCTTTCACAGAATAAGCCGTCTTTTTCTGGTTTCAGTGTTCGATAATTGATTGTTTCCGGTTTTTTAACTTCTCCGTAAGACCAACTGCGGATCTTATCAGGTGAAGCCAATCCGATCTGAATACTTTCAAATTTATTTACATCGATCAAAGGGGCTACCTCCCTTTTGTAGATTATGAAGCTGCCCTATTGCTTCACGTTTCTATTACTCTTTTTTACGTAGTTGACTGAGAGGCGGTTTAGTCACCGCGCTCTCGCCGATCTACTTTGTTTTATTCTTGTTCCTGCTCTTGTTCATCTTTTTCTGCCTGTTCTTCACGTGCTTCTTCTTCTTCAGCTTTCTTGCGCGCTTCTTCTGCACGTTTTTCATCCTGCTCTTTTTTCATTTTCTCTAAAGAGTCGATGTTTCCAAAGTCATCATCTTCATCTGAATCCTGAAGATCGATGGCTTCTTTATTGATATCCAGGACTTTCAGATCCAATCCTAATGACTGCAGCTCTTTAACAAGAACTCGGAAGGATTCCGGTACACCCGGTTTAGGAATGGTTTCCCCTTTGACGATGGCTTCGTATGTTTTCACACGACCCACGACGTCATCTGATTTATAGGTCAGGATTTCCTGCAGGGTATATGCAGCACCGTAAGCTTCAAGTGCCCAAACTTCCATCTCACCGAAACGCTGTCCACCAAATTGTGCTTTACCACCAAGCGGCTGCTGCGTAACAAGTGAGTAAGGTCCAGTTGAACGTGCATGCAGTTTATCATCAACCATGTGGGCTAATTTAATATAGTACATGACACCAACGGATACTTTGTTGTCGAATTCTTCACCGGTACGGCCGTCAAAGAGAACAGTCTTGGCATCGTCGTCCATACCCGCTTCTTTGATCGTTTCCCAGACATCTTCATCTGAGGCCCCGTCAAATACCGGTGTGGCGATGTGGATGCCCAGCTGACGTGCAGCCATTCCCATGTGGAGTTCGATGACCTGACCGATATTCATACGTGACGGTACCCCTAGAGGGTTCAGCATGATATCGACCGGCGTGCCATCCGGCATGAACGGCATATCTTCTTCCGGAAGGATCAGTGAGACAACACCTTTGTTTCCGTGACGTCCGGCAAGCTTGTCACCAACGTTGATTTTACGTTTCTGAACGATAAAGACGCGGACAAGGTAGTTGACGCCTGGAGACAGCTCGTCTCCAGATTCACGGGTAAAGATCTTCACGTCGTGAACGATCCCGCCGCCGCCGTGCGGTACACGGAGTGACGTGTCTCTGACTTCACGTGCTTTTTCACCAAAGATGGCGTGCAGCAGTTTTTCTTCTGCAGAAAGTTCGGATACTCCTTTTGGCGTGACTTTACCGACGAGGATGTCACCATCATGAACTTCAGCACCGATACGGATAATTCCGCGGTCGTCTAAGTTCTTAAGTGCATCGTCACCGACGTTCGGAAGTTCACGGGTGATTTCTTCAGGTCCCAGTTTTGTATCTCTGGCTTCTGATTCGTATTCTTCGATATGAATAGATGTGTAAACGTCATCTTTAACTAAACGCTCACTCATGATGATCGCATCTTCAAAGTTATAGCCGTCAAATGTCGTAAAGGCGATCAGCGGATTTTTACCGATGGCCATTTCTCCATTTTCCATAGATGGGCCATCTGCCAGGATATCTCCTTTTTCAACCACTTCTCCATGACGAACGAGTGAACGCTGATTGTAAGAAGTTCCCGCATTTGAACGTTTGAATTTAGCAACAAGGTATTTATCCAGTGCCCCGTCTTCACGTCTGACGCGAATCTCTTTCGCATCCACGTATTCAACAGTACCTGGGTGTTTAGCAATGACTGCAGCTCCGGAGTCGCGGGCAGCTGTGTGCTCGATACCCGTTCCGACAAGCGGTGCTTCCGGCTGGATCAATGGAACCGCCTGACGCTGCATGTTCGCACCCATCAAGGCACGGTTGGAGTCATCGTTTTCTAAGAAGGGAATACTTGCCGTTGCCACAGAAACAACCTGTTTCGGTGAAACATCCATGTAATCCACTTTTGACACTTCAAGCTCTTCGTTGTTATTTTTTGTTCGTGCCAATACCAGATCGTTCACGAAGGTACCATCTTCATTCAATGGCGCATTCGCCTGAGCAACAACATACAGATCCTCTTCATCAGCAGTCAGGTATGCGATCTTATCGGTCACACGCCCTGTTTTCTTGTCTACTTTACGGTAAGGTGTTTCGATAAAGCCGAATTCGTTGATCTTCGCATAAGTGGACAAGCTGTTGATCAGCCCGATGTTGGGTCCCTCAGGCGTTTCGATCGGACACATACGGCCATAGTGGGAGTAGTGAACGTCTCGTACTTCATAACCGGCACGGTCACGGGTCAATCCGCCAGGTCCCAAAGCAGACAGACGACGTTTATGCGTCAGCTCGCCAAGCGGGTTGGTCTGATCCATGAACTGTGACAATTGGGATGAACCGAAGAATTCTTTGATCGACGCAACGACTGGACGGATATTGACCAGCTGCTGCGGTGTCGTGGTTGAAGTGTCCTGAATGGACATACGCTCACGTACAACACGTTCCATACGGGACAAACCGATACGGAACTGATTCTGAAGAAGTTCTCCGACAGAACGGATACGACGGTTACCTAAGTGGTCGATATCGTCTGTTTCGCCGATACCTTCCTGCAGGTTGAAGAAGTAACTCATCGATGCGATCATGTCTGCAGGGATGATGTACTTGACTTCTTTGTCAGGGTGTCCGTTACCGATCACGTGTACGATGCGGTCATTGTCCGCAGGAGAGTAAACTTTAACGATCTGCAGATCGATCGGTTCAGGTACGACACCGTCATCTGATGGCTGAAGCGTGATGCCGTTCAGTCCGTTATCAAGATGTGGACCTAATTCATCCATCACTTCACGCGTGACCAATGTACCTTCTTTAGCTAACAGTTCGCCTGTTTCACCATCAACGAGGGATTCAGCCAATGTAAGTCCCAACAGACGGTTTTTCAAGTCGAGTTTTTTATTCATTTTATAACGACCGACGCGAGCGAGGTCGTAACGTTTAGGATCAAAGAAGCGTGTTGTCAGTAAGCTTCGGGAAGAATCAGCCGTTTTGGGCTCTCCCGGACGCAGACGTTCGTAGACATCTTTCAGCGCTTCTTCTACACGAGAATCAGAAATGTTTTTGTGCACGTCTTTCTCAAGCGTTGCAGCTAAACTTTCGTTAGATCCGAAGATATCTAAAATCTCATCGTCAGAACCGAAACCTAAGGCACGAACCAGAACACTTAAAGGAATCTTACGTGTACGGTCGATACGTACATTAGATAAGCCTTTAGAATCTGTTTCATATTCCAGCCATGCGCCACGGTTAGGAATGACGGTTGCTCCGAATCCTTCCATGCCGTTCTTTTCAACTTTCGGGCTGAAGTACACACCCGGTGAACGAACGAGCTGAGAAACGATGACACGTTCAGAACCGTTAATGATAAAGGTACCTTGTTCAGTCATTAATGGGAAGTCACCAAAGAACACTTCCTGTTCTTTCACTTCACCTGTATCTTTAACGATCAAACGCAGTTTTACATATAAAGGTGCTGAATAGTTTGCGTCGTGCTGTCTTGCTTCATCTACAGTGTATTTTGGTTCCTGGAACTGATAGTCGGTAAACTCCAGTGCCAGATTTCCAGAAAAGTCCTCAACAGGAGAGATATCTTTAAACATGTCCTTGAGTCCTTCTTCTAGGAACCAGTCATATGAATTCGTCTGAATTTCAATTAAGTTTGGAAGTTCTAATACTTCACTGATTCGTGAATAACTTCTACGTGTACGGTGCTTGCCGTATTTCACATTTTGGCCTGCCAACCTCTTCACCCCTCATTATTAATCACTAGTCGTCATACTCAAAAGCTCTTGGTCCAGTCGGATAGTCGCCAACGTCGCTTTGTTACAATCGTGTAACAAATGTTAACATCCGATTAAGAAGTAGGGTTTTACCCTGTTTTAGACCAAAAAAAATACAAAAGATTAGTGAAAGATACAATCGTATTCATCACACATTCTTTTGTTTAGCTTCAGAAATCGCGTACGGACAATATTTCGCACGAATTTCATTTTCATACTTTGTTTAGCGTCTACTAAGTTTACAGTAAAGAGCTGACAAAGTCAAGGCTCTTTCCGGTGTTTTTTGTTATCTAAGAAGGATAGCAATCGGCAGCCGATTGCTTACATTATGTAGGACTCTCTTTATTCTGATCGGCCGTTGATTTTACGCTCCTTTCCGCAGGTTTTATCGTCTGCGAATGACCCTCCATCGGTTTTTGTGCCCTTCAGCTATTTATCGTTAGTGCGAAGGGCACATATCTGCCTCTTTTGTGACCT
>NZ_FOBL01000021.1 GCF_900109825.1 Alkalibacterium putridalgicola
TCCTCATGGTTTCGGTAAATGTTCTAAAAAGCGTCAGCGGTTAGAACGTTTACCGAAACCTTGAGGCCTCAAAACGGGTCCATGTTTCATTAAGAAATTCTCTTAAATCGTGTCCAAGATATTGACGTAATACCATAATAACAGTCTAAAATATTGCATTTCAAAACTCATTAATAAACTAACATTAAAAATACCCATTACAATAATGGGAACCTATTAAACAGAAATATAGCTGATATAGGAGTATAGACTTGAAGAGGAATGAGAAGCTGAATATTAGCCGAGGAAAAAAGATTGGAAAACAACTTATTTTTGTGGAGAATTTAATAATAAGTGAAATGAAACTATTCGCTATAAATTTATATATTCAAAATAATTTAATTACAATCTGACTCTAGGTGAAAAAAATATTATAAAAGTACAGGAGGAAAAAATGCTAATGTATTATTGGAATGACAGCCTATTTTATGAAGTTATGAATAAAGAAATTTTACATCTACCTATGGAACATGGAGATAAGGATTACTATTATAGTTTAAGAATACTTCTAACAAAGTATTATACAGAAGTAAAATACTTACTCAATAAAAAAGAGAGAAAGAAATTACTCAAAATCATAAAATTACTTTTGGATATAATATTAATGTATGATTTTAATGATTTTGCTAAGATGGATTCATGTTTTGAGAGAGTTGTTGAAATTCTACCAAAAATTGGAGATGATAAAATTTTAAAAAATTTCTATAGTACTCATGGAGATGATCCGTTAAAACTCTATAGAAGTGTTCCGTATTACAAGGGAAATACTCCTGCTCATAAATACGGGAGGAAAGGAATCTTTCATATTCGGTTTAGTGAAAAGGGGAAAGCAAGTTCATCTAGATATAGTATAGAGGGAGAACCATGCTTATACTTAGGTACAAATCTAGCCACATGTATTAATGAAGCTGGATTAGAAGAAGGGTTAATTTCTAGATTTAGATTTGATAGACTTAATTCAAGTAACATAGTATACGTTTATGATTTAGCAATAAAACCTCAAGATTTTTTTGATGAGAGCAAGATAGAAGAAATTAAAGATTGGACAGGTAGGGATATTTCTGAAAAAGATGAAAAAAAGAGATATGTATTTTGGTATCCTCTTATTGCTGCTTGTTCTTTTATACGAAATCAGAAGGATAAAAATGAAGGTATTTACCCATATGAATATTTAATACCTCAATTATTTATGCGGTTTTTAAAGAACAAGAAAAAGAAAGAATCTTATAATACTACTATTAACTATGGAGTAAGATACTTTTCTTGTAAATCAGTAGAAGATTCAAATGTAGGATATAATTATGCATTTCCGACCAGTGAGGTTGAATCTGGCAATTCCGATTTCTGTATATATTTAGCTGATATCTTTCTACTCACAGAACCTTTTCCTTTTTTAAAAAACGATATCAAAGAAAATCATAATCCTACTATTAATATAAAAGATAAACATATGAAAAAAATTTCTGGAAATCAATGAAATTATAATTAAAACATGGGGAGATGATATTACTAAACACTCAATTGCAATTGTTAATTCGCAAGAATTGCATATAATTTATCTCAAGTTAAGATGTTTAGTGGATATTGTAATTTACAGAAACTTCAAGTAGATGAAAATATAATCGTGGAATCTATATCTAGCTCGAGAGGACCGAATCAACAATTGTTTCATTAAACAACGGATCCTTCATGTTATTAAACTTAATGAAGTTAACTTTCAAAAACCATTACTTTTCTGTGGTTATACTTAGAAAACATGCAATGTAACTTAAAAGAATATTTATACTATAGCTAGAGAGGCTGATTTTATGAAGTATACTACACTAGCAGCGACTGAATTAACTCCTCAAAATACAGTAGTTTCTATTTCGCCTGGAAATAAAGATTGGTATAAATTGGAAGAAGGTTTTGAATTTCTGGTCCATATCAATTTGAAAATTCAAGGAGCAGAGGTAACAGATTCTGATGAGGAAGAGAGTGAAACACTAAAATTACTTGAGCAAAATAAGACGGAAGATATCTGTACAATATCTGCTATCCTTATATTAGGTGAAAGCATATCAGAAGAGTTTTATGATCCATACGAACTGTGTGATAATTACTCTGGAGATTTAGAATTTGTCTATTCTGTCATAAAAGAGTATAACTTGGAGTTTGATGAAGACAAAATGAAAATGCGTAATATTGTTTATATCGATGAGCTTTTATGGAATCCTGAGATAGATACCGAGACGAAAAAACAAGTCATTGATCAGTTAAAAGGATTCATTATCCACCACTATCATAATATTCCAGATGTGTTATGCTTTTACTCAGCAGCAATTAAAGAGTATGAAAGTAACAAGCAGTTAACTAAGGACAGAGAAAATATGTTAAATAAAAAAATCTCTTCTGTATTAGAACCGGACGATGATTCTGTTGCAGGTGATAATGTTATCGATCTCAACAGACACTTAAGATTTTCAGAAGATGAGATTAATGAACATTTGGGACGCCGGAATAAAGGAGAAACGTATCCTCGAAAATATATTAATCAAGAAGAGTTTACTGAATTTGAGAACCTAGGATTCGAGGAATTAGGAGAGACGAGATTACTCTTGAAATTCATATGACTAGAATAATCTGAAGATCAAATAGCTTAGATAAACCTGTCATAAGATTAAATCTAATTGGGAAAATCCACACTAACCCAGAAGGAGATTTCCCTTATGCAGGGGAATCAATTCCTAAGCCTCATATTCATATCGCAAAAGAAGATTATGGAGACAGTATAGCTTTTCCCTTAGGAGCTGAAGAAGCACTTATTCATCTCTCAGAGGAAGAGAAAAAAGACTTTGTGAAAGTGGTCGAACGTTTTTTCACAGCAATAAACACCGCAAATATAAGTGATTTCAATATAAAAACGCTAGGAGAATTATTTGATAAGGAAGGGGGAATAACTAATGATCGATGTACAGCAGATTGAAAAAGAAGCTTCTCGTGCACTGACAAATTGGTATAAACAAAGTTTTAAATTTATTAGTTATGATTCATTTTTAGAATTTGAAACTCCCTTTCTTGACATGCATAATGATCGAATAAAGACAAAAAAGAAAAACTTATTAAGACAGTAAATAATCCTGCAAATGTACATCCTAATCAGTTAACATTCCGATTTATTGATGTAAAAGACACATGTCAAGATGCCGAATTCTTTATCATCGCCAATGACTTAGGCAAAAACATAAAGAAAACATTACTAAATTCTCTATCGGCTTATGATATAGAACTTATCAAATGGTCAGAAAAAGAGCAGTGGGTCGACAAGTTAAAAATTGTCTGAAATTTTTAACTTTTGACGGTATGATCCCGGTAAGATCGATAATAAAGGTGAAACTGTTGTAGAGGTATTCCAAACAATTACCTCTACTCATTAGAAAATAATGAAATCAATACACAATAGGTATCACATGAAAATAGATTAGTGAGATGAGCTGAGGATAGTCGTTCCTCAGAAAAGTATTATAATAAACAAAAAGGCGTTGAGCCGAAAACCTAGCTCAACGCTTTTTTGCGAAGAAAAGATAAGTAGTCGTTTGCTTATCTTTTCTTCTTTTTCTTTTTAGCTTGCTTTTTGAAGTACTTTAAGCGCATTTTCTTCTCACGTGCGATTCGCTCTTCCGGCGAAAGCGTTGGAGATGACGTTTGTTTGCCCTGCTTTTTAGGTTGTGCTGGCTGAGATTTCTCTTCATTTTGTGAAGCTTTTTCTTCGGTTGCTTCACTTGATTCAGCTGGTTTATTTGATGCAGTATCAAAAGTTTTAGCAACTGCTTCAGGTGCCCATAGCTGCCCGTCAGCGTTAAAGACGAGTCCGTGTTCGACAAGACTTAATACACTTTCCTGTTCTTTATCAGACAGGTCGTCGTTGATTTCAAGTGGCTGGTCTGCATTAACTACTTTATTTGAATAAAACGCGTTAAGCTCTTCATTAGATTCTAACAATTCTTTTTGTGCTGATTCCATCCACTCGATGAGCGCATCGATAATCTCTGCTTTTTTCCAGCTCTTAGCAATGTCCAGATCGAAGCGCTCGATAAAATGAGCCAGCTGCTTCTTTGTGTACTGGTTGAGTGCTGCTTCTAAGGACTGTTCCTCAGGCGCACTCTTGATTTCCATTTCCTTAATTGTATCGATTAACTTATCGTTCATAATTAATTTTCTCCTTTTACCCAGATATAGCTAGTGTACCATAAAAGCACTACAATCTAACAGTTTTTTCACTGATATAGCGTGAGACAGAGGGATTTACGAATTGAAGTAAGGTAATTTTTCGCTCAGCGAAAAATAACAGCATTGAAAAATAGTAATCGTGACAAGTGAAGACGATATTTGAGTCCACTTGTCACGATTATCCGGAAACTTTACAAGTGGTGGAAGAGAAGTACAGTCACTTGTAACAATTAAGACGAAACGATACAAGTGGATAGTTATTTGCCTCTTACTGATAACGATTTTGCCATAAAGAAAAAGCTGGCGAGGCCAGCTTTTACATATAAAAATTACATAAAGTCATCTCGGTTCATGAACTCGTCCTTCCATCCGTCGAATCGGTAGATCTCGTTGATGTCTTCGGTGATCTCTTTGCCGTTCGGGTTAGTCAGATCGAGCTGACCGGACATCAAATCCCGGCGAGCGCCTTCAAAAGGAGCGTCATTTTTCGCCTTCGTGCAAAGCGGGTACTGTGCATCGGGATCAGGCTCAAGTATCTTTTCCAGAACGATCTCGTGCTCCCAGTCGTCTCTAAAATCATAAATGTAAATTGCCCGGTCTTTCTCCTGCTTGAACCAGTCAGACAGCTTTTCTTTCTCATCAACCAGATAGCGGGGCAGGTCATAGTCTTCCGGATTAGAAAGCCTTTGTCTAAGCATAAGCAGCAGCGGATCGCTTTCTATCATCGGCGTACCTTCCTCAGGACCGATCCGGGTACCGTTCAACCTTTTACCGCCTGACTTTCTTAGATCAAACTCATACAAGGAGTACCCCATCCAGTCGAACGCCGCCATGAGTATGTAGTGAAGCTCCGCGAATGTCGTCTCACTATCCACCTGAAGCATCCGCCACACTGGCATCCCCACGTCTTTTAGTGTCACCTTGAATTGATAGATCATTTAAGCACCTTCTTTAGTTTTGTAGTTTTATGATACCAGAAGGTGTGGCAGATTCACAGTTTTTGTAGTTTGAAACAGTCGAATCGTTACAAGTGAGAGCTAAGTTTAACCTCACTTGTAATGATTAGCCGGAAACTTAACAAGTGAGCTTAATTAAAGTGGGTCTACTTATAAAAATCAAGCCGAAACGTGACAAGTGACGCAATATTTCCTGTCTACTTATCACGTTTAAAGCTTAAAAGTGGACATTTTTCGCCCGGCGAAAAATAACAACATGATCAATCATCAGTATAGTAGCTGCCTCGGCCACGGTTATGTACTCGGTAGTGAGTCTCCAGCACTTTTCGTATCCGGGACTTCTTCCATTCATTCCCGCACCAGGTATACGCGATGTCTTTAGTAAGTGGTGTCTCTGGAAAAAGCAACTTGAATTCTTCAATGCTGCGGTGGATCGCTTGTGCTGCCGGTTCTTTTTTCCCACAGACATTGCAGTAAATATTCTGCCGGCTTTTGTTATAAGAGAATGAATCACAGCTTGAGCAGCGGATCCCTTTTCTCAACTGATCGAATGAGTAGGCAGGCAAATTAGTCGGGTGATACATATCGTTATGCCTCTTGATAAGCTGTTTGGCAAGAACCAGGTTCTTATCAGATTGTTTCGGCAAGGGCTCAGCTAGGTCTTTGAAGTGACCGGCAAGCTGTCCTGCAAATAGGATAGCATCTTTCTTGGGTAGATCATAAATATAAGAGTTAGAGTTTATGAAAACGACGTACACCTCGATGTCTATGGAATAGTCCAACTGTATCAGTAAGTTATAGAGATAAGAACGCTTTCGTTCAGCTTGAGCGACGGGGTCCTGGATCGCGTGACCGGACGTTGAATAAAGCCCATTGTCCTTGTATACGAATGTTCCGCTGTAGTTCTTTACTTCGTATAGATAGATCTTTTCATCAGTAATCACCAGTGAATCGATTTGGTATGATGTGTCTTTTGTACTTAAAAGCAGGTCATTAATGACAAGGGCATCAATGCCAGTCTCGTTGAGTATATGATCAAACATCTTCTCACCCTTAAGACCTTTGATCTGATTTGCATACTGTACTTTCTCGTTAGCAGATAAAGTCATCCGGTTATTCAACACTTCTAAAATGCGGTGGCTGATCGACTTCGAACGTTCTTTAAGTATCATGTGTGCCTACTTTAAGCATTTTTACTATACATACTATATAATCGCAAACGATTTAAAAACTCACGAAAATAAATAAGGAAATTTTTCGCTCGGCGAAAAATAACAACATATAAAGCTTTTCTTGTTACAAGTGACGAGAATAAGTGGAGTCACTTGTAACGATTGAGCAGAAACGTAACAAGTGGGAATGAAAAATCGGTTCACTTATAACGATTACCAAGAATCTTTACGAGTGACCAGAATTAATGCACTCACTTGTAAAGATTCTCAAAAATTACATTAGAATTCGCTGAAATATGTGCTTTCCAGCTGACGTTATGAGCAGATCCAAAACCAAATAACAAGATTAAGTCCTTTTCGTCCATAAATCCATCTTTTTCGTCACTTTGAATGAGAAAGCCTCCCAGCGTAAATTAAGGGTGTACACAGGCCATGTACGACTACACTTAGAAGATCTTCTGGAATAGGAAAACCGATGAAAATGCAGGAGAAAACGAGAGAATTGACGGATGAGATGGCAGCCGACTTTTTCTTTGTGCACGATGCTATCGTCTACGGGGCGCTGAAGAAATGCCAGATCCCTTATAATCATCCGGACTACGAGGATTATGTGCAGATGGGAAGGATGAAACTGGTGGAAGCTTATGAAATCTTCCCGAAAGACATGACGGAAGAAGAGGCTTTTTATCAGTTCACAGGCTATGCCTTTCAGAAAGTGAAGTGGGGTGTCTTGGACGAAATACGGATAATGGTCCGCCGGGCTGAGCGGGAGATGCCGATGCCGGAAGACTTTGAGCCGATGGTCGTGGTTGATAAGTCTGGGGTGGATGAAGATGTGCTGATGCGGGATGTGTATCAGTCAATGCTGGCGTGTCTCACAGAAGTGGAACAGACGTACTTGAACGATGCTGTGATACATCAGCTGTCGGTGACAGATATTGCGAAAAAACGAGACGTCAGCCGGAAGACGGTATATGCCTGGCGTCAACGGGTGGCTGAGAAGCTGGCGCAGTACAAGACGGTATTAAAAAACTAATCAGAGAAAGAAGGAAAAGAAATGAGTAAATCAATCATACTGGATGCGGGACACGGCGGGAGCGATCCGGGAGCGAATGGTTTTGGAGTCCTGGAGAAAGACTGGAACTTAAAAATCACATTGTATCAGTACAAGCGATTGAAGGACTTAGGGGCTGATGTCCACCTGACGAGAGACAAAGATGTGACGCTGGAACATGTGCAGCGAGTGGCTCGGATCAAGAATCAGTATAACGTCTGTGTATCCAATCACTGGAATGCCTTCAACGGACAGGCGCGGGGGATCGAAGTGATCCACTCTGTCCATGCCAAGCCGGCTTTTGCGGAGGATCTGGCTGAACGTCTTTTGGGAGCGACACAACTTCCGTTACGTCGGGTGTTCTCACGGACCATGAAGCCGGGGGTGGATTACTACTATATGCATCGACTGACTGGCAAGACCGAGACCGTGATCATCGAGTACGGCTTTATCGATAATGTGACGGATCATCAGGTGTTTCTAAATGACGAGTTGTTCTACGCTGCCGCAGAAGCAGTGATCGAAGGGATATGCAATAAAATCGGGATCGGTTATCAGCGTCAGGAGAGAGAAGGTTCTAGTAAGGTAGAGACTGAAACACCGGTTAAGGCAGTCAAGTCTGGAAATTACAGTGGGAAGCGACTGGTGAGCCACCACGACGGTAAGCTACGCTTTTACACTAAGCCCAGCTGGGAGGACAAAGACGTGTTCGGCTACATCACCAAAGATCAGGGCTTCCCGACTGTCCTGGAAAAGGTGACTATCGGACGAGGATCACAATATAAAGTGAAGAACTCGAAAGGTAAGGTATTCTATATCACTGCCAGTCCAGTGTATGTGAGTGTGAAATAACGTGTTTAGTTAATTAGTAGAAAGAGTCTGCCTAAGAGTCATGACGGCAGATTCTTTTTTTGCAGAAATAAGGGTACTATAATTTAAAAATAGGTGCTGACATTAATCCCATTCCTTATTTAAACTGACTAAGTATCTTAGAAACTTATCACGACGGGTAAGTTAATTAGAATCCCTTTGAAAAAAATGATATAGTAAGCTGTAATAGATACAGTAGATAACGAGACATTAAATCAACTCTATTCAAATCTCACATAAGGAGCGTTTGTATTGTATGGAAATGGATAAATTTAAAAATGGTAACAAGTATGTAGACATCGTGCAGTCAGTCACCGCTGAGGAATTGACGAATGCTGAAGGGATCAATGAGGCCTATACAAATTTTAAATGTATGAAATTCATACCTGCCAGCGGAGCAGCGACGCGGATGTTCAAAGACTTATATACATATCTAGAAAACAGAGAAGAGACGCCTTTCGTCCGTCGATTTTTTGAGAATCTTCACCATTTTGCCTTTTACAAGGATTTAGTCGAAGAAGGAAACAAGGTGGATGCCGGCGAACTTGATCAGGCAGACAAAGTGGAAATCATTGATCGTCTATTAACCAGTAAGCTGAAGTACGGGAATTTTCCTAAGGCACTGATCAAAATGCATGCCTATGAAGACGCAATGGCGACGCCTATCGATGAGCATATTTTTGAAGGCGAACAGTATCTTGATCCTGAGTCTGTGAATCTGCATTTTACGATCGCACCGGAGCATGAAGACATGTTCACCGACTATATCAGCGGGATCGCCGCGGATAAACCGCTTATAGCGATCACTTATTCGTTTCAAAAAGAGGAAACGAAGACCCCGGCAGCCGATATGGAAAATGAGCCGTTTTTACTTGAGGATGGGGAAGTGCTGTATCGTCCCGGTGGGCGCGGCTCCTTGCTTGAAAACTTGAATGATCTGGACGCGGACATACTGTTCATTAAGAATGTAGATAATGTGTGTCACAGAAGCCAGGTAGAAGAGACGATCCAATCGAAGAAGGAATTGGCCTCTGTCGGACTAAAAGTCAAGACACAGATTGATGCGTATATAAAAGACTTAAAAGCAGACGACTATGATTTGGATGAAATTGAAGCTTTCCTAAAGGATACGCTGAATATCTCACTCAAAAAAGAACTCACTAAAGACTGGGCCCTATATTTCCTGGACAGACCTCTACGCGTTTGCGGGATGGTCAAAAACAGCGGAGAACCCGGCGGTGGACCGTTCGTGGTCGATAATGGCGATTATCTTGACCTGCAGATCTGCGAGAAATCGGAGATCGACTTAAATGATCCACATAAGCAGGAAATCCTCAATTCTTCTCAGTTTTTTAATCCCGTAGACTTAGTGTGCTTTGTTAAAGACTATAAAGGACAGAAGTTCAACTTAACGGATTACCGAAAGGAAGACCGTTACTTTATCACCGAAAAATCTTATAAAGGGAGACCCTTAAAGGCGCTTGAACATCCCGGGCTGTGGAACGGCTCGATGCATCACTGGAACACCCTGTTTGTCGAAGTCCCTGAGTCCACCTTCAACCCAGTGAAGAATGTCAATGATCTCTTGAGAGAAGGGCATCGAAAAGCGACCGTGTCAGTCTAACTAATCAATTCTTTTTTACAGAAAAGGTGTTCCTGGCATAGAAATCAGGGACACCTGTTAAATAAACTCATTGATTTTATAAAAGACCTTCAAGGACAGATTTTTTCTGTTCTCGAAGGTTTTTTTATCGTTTATTCAGCTGTTTTGAAACCATCACTGAAATAATGACTAAAATTCATGAAATAGTTCTTCAATAGAGGATCTTGCTTATTAGCTAAGTCTGAAGCGAAGGCTAGCATCCTTGAAATGTCCTCTGGAGTATCTTTGCATAAGAGAACATATGATGTGGCATGCTCACCTGTTGGAATGGTCACGGCTGCAGCACCTGCCATGTTGGCCACTCGGATAAGTCCTTTGTTTCCTTTATGCTGATGTTCTTTCGCCTGGGGCCCCATATGCCCGAGGACAGTATCGCCTAAACCCTGAAAGTCCACAGGCCCTTCTTTAGAGATGATGCAGTCGTGTTTACCCAAGTTCTCTTCAAGATATGGAATGAGTAGTTCTCTTGATTCATTTAAATCTACTTTGTCAGTAGTGCTGATGCTATCTGTTAGGTGCTCATTTTTCTCTAATGCTCCATTGATTTCCAGAAGATCAAAATGGTTATTCTGATTGTTTTGAGTAGGTACAGGTATAACCACTTCTATTGCTCTTATCAATGCGTCAAATTCACGAGTGATAAAACCGATCGAGGGCGTGAAGGCATGTGCATCGGTCGAATATTTCCTGAACTTGCTTGTGTGTTCTTTACAGATGGAAGGAGAGATGAAGCCGAATAAGTTAAGAGACATTGCCGGAGCCAGAACGGATCCGCCGCCATCCGTTCCGATGCCAAGGTCATTGATACCTGTCAGGACATTGATGGCTGTGCCGCTGGACGAGCCGGTCATAGGCCGTCCTGTGATCGGATTTCTCAGACGTGTATCTATGGCTCTACCACCTAGACTGAAAGCATCCACTGTGTGTAAGCCATAATGCTTTGTGGATTCAAATGTTGTTACTAAAGAATCTGGGATTTCTGGTCGGTCCTTTACACCGATATATGAGAAATGGTCATTTTTCACTTTGTCGATGATCTGAGGGTAGACCTTTACCACAGTATGGTAGGGATTCTGCAAGGCAATAAAAGTCTTCTTCGCTAGATGACGCATAATGTCTACGTTCACGTAAATTCATCCTTTTCGATTTATTTACTTAAGTTTAAATTAAACCTTGCAAAAAAGAAATAGGCGTAATATACTATGAGCAAGAAAGCGTTTCAATTTATTAAATCGTGTAAATTTGAGAGGAGGATAAATCGTCACTCTTTAGCTGGTTTTATAGTAAGACAGTAAGAAAGCCCATCTATTATCTCGACAGGTTGATAGATGATATTTTTAACTATCAATTTACAAAAAAATGTAAATTGAAATAAATCAAAAGGAGAATCACTATGATTAAAATTGTAGTCGGCGGACAGATCGATAAAAAAGAAGTTGCCAAAATGGTCGAAGAACACGCGGGTGATAAAGCAGAAGTGGTCGTAAAGAGCGACTTGGATGCAGCCATGTCACTGAAAAACAATGAAGCAGATTATTACCTGGGTGCCTGCAACACAGGCGGCGGTGGTGCACTAGCGATGGCGATTGCCATGATCGGCAGAAAGAATACCTCAACTGTTTCTATGCCGGGAAATATCATGTCAGATGAGAAAATTGCAGAAGAGGTCCAGGCAGGCAAGCGTGCCTTTGGTTTTACAGCTCAGCATAAAGACAAAGTCATTCCAGTTATTATCAGAGAAATTCTCAAAAAAGAAGAATAAAGGAGACTAAAAAATGGATGTATTACAGTTAGTTGTGATTGGTGCACTGGGTGCGATGGCTACCATCTTAACAAATAGAGGGATTGCCGTTTTTAATGATGGTTTGAGACCCATCATGCCAGAATATTTTGATGATCATGCCATCAGCAGACAGGAACTTGCCGCGACCAGTTTCGCCGTCAGCTTCGGTCTGGTTATCGGCTTTGGTATTCCGGTATCCATCGGTGCAAGTATTTTACTTATTCATAGTGTCCTCTTGATGACAGACATCATCGGTACCTGGACACCCAACACTAAAATGGGGTTGGTCCTAGCCGGCGTCTTAGGTGCTGCATGGGGGATCGGGTTAACATTAGGTTTGCAATTTATCGTTGATTTATTTGCAATGTTACCGGTCGACTTCCTGGCAGCCTTGGGAGCCGTTGGGAATCCGATCATCGTGGCCTTTGCCCTCTTCCCGGGTATTGCCGTTGCCTACCAGCATGGCTTCGGTAAAGGTGCTTTGACTGCCGGTGTCAGTGCCTTCGTTTTAGTGCTGATCAGACAGTTTGGTACATTCACTTTACCGGGCGGACAAGCCGTTACAATCAGTGCAGAAGGAGTGACCTTACTTACAGGTATGATCTTCATGCTGTACTTCGCCATTAAAGTTAAAGGCGATTCGAATGAAAACCAGAACTTAGTCAATATTTTTGCAGAACGTGTCAAAAAAATCAAAAAAAATATGATCCTTCTATCATTGACAGGTGGATTAGTCGCTGCCGCAACCAGTTTGACATTGATTGCCGGTGACCCGATTTCATTGAGCTTGATGGATGGTGGGCAATTCGGTGAAGCGGCATTAGCTGCATTCGCCCGAGGCATCGGATTCATTCCCTTAGTCTTTTCAACGGCTATTGTTACCGGAGTCTACAGTCCTGCCGGTGCAACCTTCGTTTTCGTCGTAGGGATACTGCTTCAAGGTAATCCGATCCTTGCCTTTATCTTAGGTGCTTTAGTCATGCTGATAGAAATCTCACTACTAAGTGGAGCTGCTAAAGGGCTGGACCGTTTCCCTGGTGTTAGAGAGATGGGGGAACATATCCGTTCAGCAATGAACCGTGTGCTGGAAGTGGCCCTTCTGATTGGTGGGGCATTAGCCAGTGAACAGATCGCTCCTGGTATCGGGTTCTTCTGGGTCATCGGTGTGTATCTCCTAAACCGTACAGCTAAAAAACCATTGGTCGATATGGCTGTCGGTCCAGTAGCCGCTATCGTCCTGGGAATAATCGTGAATATTCTATTCCTGTTGAACCTATGGACACCAGCTGCATAAAACATTTTAGAGGCTGGAGTTAAAAAACCGGCCTCTTTACTATTACTTGAAATATAAAAAGGGGAATCATTATGTTAGTAGACGGTTATACCTATGCACATGAACACACGACGATCGATCTGTCGTCGCTGAAAAAAACAGAAGATACAAATTTGAATCTCTTCGATGAAACAGTGGAAGAGTATAAAAAGCTCTACGACAAAGGGGTGCGCAATGTCATCGATGTGACCGTCAGAGGCATGAAGCGTAACCCGGATTATGTCAGACGGGTCGCCGAAGCCAGTGGCATGAATATCCTGCAGTCCACCGGCTGGTATCAGGACAAGTTTCTACCCGATTATATCGAAACGAAATCGGTGAGCGAGCTCGCTGACATGATGATCAAAGACATCAGAGAAGGATTGGATGATACAGACATTAAAGCTTCCTTGATCGGAGAAATCGGAACGAGCAAAAACGAGATGACCAGCCGCGAACGGAAAGTCTTTGAAGCAGCTGTCATCGCACATAAAGAGACAGGTGTGCCGATCACGACCCATACCACTTTAGGCACATTCGGGAAAGAACAGGTCCATTTCTTTAAATCACAGAATATGGATCTCAGCCGTGTAGTCATTGGACATGTCGACTTGACCGGAGATATCGACTATGTGCTTGACCTTTTAAAAGAAGGGGTCTATGTGGAGTTCGATACTGTGGGCAAGGAAAACTACATGCCGGATATGACGCGCGTAGAGATGCTGAAACGCATTGAGTCAGAAGGCTACGACGATAAAGTCTTTCTGTCTATGGACATCACCCGCCGGTCACACCTGAAAGCGAATGGCGGACTAGGATATTCCTATCTGCTGGACACTTTTGTACCGTTAATGAAGGAAAACGGCATATCCGAACGGTTCATCGAAAAAATGCTTAAAGATAACCCGAACACATTTTACAGCTAGAGGAGGGATACTATGCAGACCTACCCACTGGAGAGTATCAGTATAGAAGAAGCAACGTTAAAACAATTCAGATTCGTTGATTGCATGACAAGAGTTTTTCCCGGAAATGACATGCTGACCCGGGGTGACTTGGGGGTCGTGCCTGGATTGAACAAACCGGAGACGACAAAAAAAGTCGAACAGGTCATCGCCGATTTTTTTGAGACGGAAGACGCTATGCTTGTCAGAGGTTCGGGGACGATGGCTATCCGCTACGCCTTATATAAGACAGTCAAACCGGGCGGGACCCTGCTCGTGCATGATGCGCCGATCTATCCGACCACGAACGTGTCGCTTGATATGTTCGGCATCACAGTCGTCAAGGCGGACTTCAACGATTTAAACCAGCTGCGGGAGGTCTTGGAAAATAAAGAGATCGCTGGTGCGCTGGTTCAGCTGACGCGTCAGAAGCCGGATGACCGCTACGACTCGGAAGAAGTTATTGGAACGATGAAAGAGCTGAGACCAGACTTGTTCGTCGTGACAGATGACAACTATGCGGTAATGAAAATACCAAAAATCGGAGTGGAAATGGGTGCGACTTTATCCTGTTTTTCCACATTTAAATTACTTGGACCAGAAGGCATCGGCTGTATCGTCGGCGACAAAGAAATGATCGCGCAGCTGAAAAAGGATAATTATTCAGGCGGCCTGCAAGTTCAGGGACACGAAGCGATGGACGTCCTGAAAGGTCTGACTTATGCGCCAGTATCTCTAGCTATTTCAGCAGAAACGACGCAAAGGGTTTATAAAGACCTTAATAACCAAGCCGTCAACGGCGTGAAACAGGCAACGATCGCTAATGCCCAGTCAAAAGTGCTGCTGATAGAACTGGATGAGCCGATCGCTAAAGAAGTGTTAAAAGCAGCGGAGAAACTGGGGGCTGCCCCTCATCCCGTCGGAGCCGAATCTAAATATGAGATCGTCCCGATGTTTTACCGAGTGTCAGCCACCTTTTTAGAATCAGATCCGACTTTAGAAAAACGCATGATCCGGGTCAATCCGATGCGTTCAGGACCGGAAACAGTAATCAGGATTCTTGGTGAGGCCATTTTGAAGGTCAGGGAAAATGACTGGGCTGACCACCCATGAGTGAATCATTTTTCAAGAAAAAGGGCATCGCGATCGAAAACATTGCGTCAGAGCTATATTTGCTGAACGTCAATGACCGTCTGCCCATTATGAATGAGCTCCAGCAGAAATATGAGCTGTCGCGTGGGACCGTGCAAAACGCGCTGACTTTTTTAAAAAAGGAAGAAGCCATCAAGACGAAGAGCCGGGGGCACCTGGGGACTTTCCTCGAGGAGATCGACTACAAAAAACTACAGAGCTTTGCGAATGCCGATCGCTTGGTCGGGACCATGCCACTGCCTTATTCCAAGCTCTATGAAGGCCTGGCGACCGGGCTTTATACCCTGTTCAACGATCAGGAGATCAAGCTGAACCTGGCCTTTTTGAGGGGAGCGAAAGAACGCATCGAAGCCTCAGAAAGCGGGACCTATGACTTTGCTGTCGTTTCACGCTTTGCGGCAGAAGAAGAAATCAATCATGGCAAAGATATTGCCATCGCTTTAGCCTTTGGCCCGAATACTTATCTGTCCAAACATATCCTGATTTTTTCAGACAAAGATAAAACGGAAATCGCGGACGGCATGAAGATCGGTATCGATGAAGACTCGCTTGACCATTATCATCTGACGAAGGACTTGATAGAGGATAAAAAAGTCACACTGGTCAATTATCCAGCCAATCAGCTGATCCATGCCATCAGAGAAAAAGAAATCGATGCGGGAGTCTGGAATTATGATGAAATTATCGAAAAGGCATATACCGATTTGAATTATGTCGAAATCCCAGTGAAAGAGTATCATGCAAGTATCAGCGAGGCAGTCATCGTCTGTTCAAAAGAACGGCTGATGATCCAGTCACTGTTCAAAAAAAATATTTCGATCGAACGGATGCATGACATCCAGCATAAAGTAAAAACGGGACAACTTGTCCCAAGATTCTAGAAAAAGGGGAAACAGTTATGATACAAGAGAAACTAGATCTATTAAAAGAAAACAAGGTGATCGATCAGACTGCTTATGACTACTCACAGGAAGCTCTAGCTTACTTGAAAAAGGAAAAGGTCATCGAGGAAGATGATGACGCAGATGTACTGATCACGCACCTGGCTATGGCAACTGCGCGTCAGAACACCGATGAAAAAATCGAAGGTGTGGATGATGCGATCCTGGCCGAGATTCAGTCGGACAGTCATTACGACCAGGCTAAAGAATTATGGAATGAACTCAAGGCATTTGCCCCAGCAGAATTTGAAACCAACGAAGAAGGCTATTTCCATCTTCATTTAGTGACTTTGTTACAAGAAAAGCAGTAGAGGAGACGATAACATGTTCTTGGAGATGGTAAAGAAGCGCAATCCGGAATTGATCGATTATGCTGTTTCTCTTCACCAGCAAGGCATTATCTTGCCGGATACTTACGTCATTGATCTGGATAAAATAAAAGAAAATGCTGCTAAAATGGCAAAAAAAGCAGAAAGTCTGGGGGTCGAACTCTACTTCATGACCAAGCAAATCGGCCGTAACCCTAAAATAGCGGAAACACTTATTGAAGCAGGCATAAAAAAAGCCGTTGTGGTCGACTTCAGGGAAGCAGAAGTCATGATGAAACACACTATCCCTATCGGCAATGTGGGACACCTCGTCCAGTTGCCGAAACACTTTATCAAGAAAGTGATGACTTATGGTGTGGATTTCATCACCGTCTATTCACTGGAAAAACTGAAGCAGATCGATGCTGTCGCAGAAGAACTGGGTATGAAACAAAAAGTCATGCTGCGTGTGATCGACGAAGGGGATGCGTTGTACCCGGGTCAGTACGGCGGGTTTCAGCTAGATGACTTGAACGAAATAATGGATGAACTGAAGTCTTTTGCGCATTGTGACATTATAGGCTTGACCTCGTTCCCATGTATTTTATACGACAAAGAACTGAAAGACTTCAAGTTGACACAGAATGTAAAGACACTCAAAAAAGCAAAACAAAGCATGCAAGCATCCGGGTTTGATATCCAAGAGATGAATGTCCCGTCCGCCACGTCTATTAAGACCTTGCCCTTGTTCAAAGAAATGGAAGGCACTCAGGGTGAACCGGGGCATGCCTTATCAGGAACATCGCCCATGCATGCGGAAGTGGAACTGGAAGAAAAACCAGCCTACGTGTATGTCAGTGAGGTCTCACACAACAGTCAAGACAGTGCGTTTGTTTACGGCGGCGGCTACTATGCACGAGGCAATCTTGAAAATATATTGATCGATGACGAAGGCAAACGAACGGAAAGCAAAGTCAAACCTTTCCCGAGCGACAATATCGATTACTACCTAGAAATCAATGGGAAGCAGACGATCGGTGCCACGGCTATTATGGCCGCGCGTACGCAGATATTTGTTACCCGGAGTCGGGTCGCTCTTGTTAAAGGATTGAATGACAATAAACCGGAACTTGTCGGTATCTATACCAGTCAAGGCAGTGAGGTGGAAAGGATTTAAAATGGGAAAATTTATAGTAATCGTACTGGACAGCTTTGGCGTCGGGGCCATGGATGACGTACCCGAAGTCAGGGCACAGGACACAGGAAGCAATACAGCGCTCCATATCATTAAAAATAAGCACGACTTAAAGATCCCGCATCTACTAAAACTGGGACTTATGAATGCTATCGGCGAAGAGTGGGAAGGTTTCACATTTTCAAAAGGGGCGAATTGGGGGACGTCTAACTTATCTCATCAGGGAGCCGATTCATTTTTAGGTCATCAGGAGATCATGGGTACGATCCCACCGATCCCTTTGAATGAACCTTTCAGTGCATCGATCGATCGGGTGAAAGCACACTTAATTGAAGAAGGCTATTCAGTCAGAAAAGTCGGTGAAGACAACGAACCCAAAATTTTAGTCGTCAATGACTGCGTGACTGTCGGAGATAACCTGGAAACGGATCTGGGACAGGTCTATAATGTCTCGGGGTGTCTGGATATCATTTCTTTTGAAGATTTGACAGAAATCGGCAAAGCCGTCAGAGACGTCGTGAAAGTCTCGCGCGTCATTACGTTCGGCGGGGAGAATGTTTCCTTAGAAGATTTGCTTGATGCCCGGAAAGTGAAACACGGGGGATTTGCAGGTGTGGATGCACCGGAATCGGGTGTCTATGATAAAGGTTATCAGGTCGTGCATTTAGGCTACGGCATCGATCCGAATGTCCAGATCCCGACTATTCTGGATAAAGAAAACATCGACGTCTCGCTGATCGGGAAAGTCGCGGATATCGTTCAGACCAAAAGCGACCGTCTTTTCCCGGGAGTAGATTCGCAGTACTTGTTTGACCAGCTGATAAAGCAAGTGGATGAGATCAGTCATGGCTTCATCTGTCTAAATATTCAAGAGACTGACCTGGCTGGACACGGTGAAGATGTCGATCGCTATGCTGACAGGCTGGAAGTCAGTGATAAAAACATTGGCCAGCTGCTTCCGAAACTTTCTGAAGATGACATTCTGATCGTCATGGCTGACCACGGCAACGATCCGACCATCGGCCACAGTCAGCACACCCGTGAACGTGTCCCTTTGCTGATCTATTCTAAAGGTATGCAGGACAAGCAGATCGGGAACCGCGAGACCATGTCTGATGTTGCCGCAACGGTCAGCGAGTACTTTAACGTCGGAAAACCGGCGAACGGCGAGTCGTTTTTGACTAAGTTGAAATAAAAAGTAAGGCTTTTTGGAGGTGGTGCTTAGGGTCAAAGAGTGGATACTGATTTTTAAGTTGTTGTCGATGAGTGATAGTCGTCTTAGAAGATGTAGGAGGAAATAAGTTGAAAAAGAAATTTATTACAACAGCAAGTTTACTCGTCAGTCTCATGTTCATGTCGCCAAGCACTGCACTGGGTGCGTCCGATAAATTGAGTCACGGCTCGCCTCAACAGGCAGATATGGATAAGGAAACTTTATCTGGAATCGATACACTAGTGGAAGAAGCCATTAAAAATGACGTGACCCCCGGGGCTGTTGTTTTAGTGGCCAAAGACGGACGTATCGTCTTTGAAAATGCCTATGGCTATGCTCAGCGTTATGACATGGGGGAAGAACTGAAGAACCCCAAAAAAATGACGAACCAAACATTGTTTGACTTAGCATCTGTCACCAAAGTAATGGGGACCACGCAAGGGATAATGAAACTCGTTTCTGATGGGAAACTAGATGTCAACGAAACGGTCGCTACTTACATTCCGGAATTTGGACAAAATGGTAAAGAAGACGTTACAATCGCTGACTTGTTGACACATACGTCTGGGTTGACTCCTTGGGAACCGACTTACCTGTACGCAAGTAATACTTCAGAAGCGAAAGACTATCTCTATGACCTTCCTCTTGAATATGAAACAGGAACTGATAGAAGATACAGTGATTTCAGCTTTATGGTATTAGGGTATGTGATTGAAGCAGTGACGAATGAAACCTTAGACGAGTTCTTGGAGGGCGAGATTTATCAGCCACTGAAGATGAATAATACGTTCTTCAATGCAAGCGCGAAAACTAATCGTCCTATCGCAGCTACTTCGTGGGGAAATCCTTATGAATACAAAATGGTCGATGATCCCAACTTCGGTTATTACGTTGAAGATGATCCCGATATGTTTGATGGCTGGAGAGACTACACATTAGTTGGCGAGGTGAATGACGGAAACAGTTACTACTCGCACCAAGGCGTAGCTGGTCACGCAGGCGTGTTCTCGACGGCTCGAGACTTAGCTATATTAGGTCAGACAATGCTTAATGGCGGGACTTACGGAAATACGTCTCTCTATTCATCGGAAGTTGTCGACCAGTTTACTTCTGAACAGCGTTATGGCCAGGGCTACGGATGGGAATTGAATAAATCCTGGTACATGGGCTACAGTCATCCCGAAGAAGCCTTTGGACATACAGGATTTACAGGCACTCAAGTCGTTTTTGACCCCGTCAATGATATACAGATCATTGTTCTAGCTAATAAGCAGAACAATGGACAACTGCCAAGCGGTTCTTACCGAAGCACTGGAACCTTGTCAAGAAATATAGCAGATACCGTTTATGAATCACTAGAACAGTAGATTTTCAGAAAAAGAGATCTTTGACACTGAACTTTATCATGTCAAAGATCTTTTTTTGTCTATCTTGTGAAAAAAATTGTAATCCTATTAAAAACAGGTATACTTTTGATTGGTAAGGTGAATACACTATTATTTGTAATTATTATCATTTGATGCTTATATATAGGGCGATGTTTACCGGCGAATATAACGAATTAGAGATTTTTAAAAAATTGGTTCTAATTTTGAGAGGTGTGAATACATGAGTATTTTGGGTTTTTCACAAAGAGAAGCAAGCAATCAGATAACAATAGGAAGAGAGGGGATTCAAGGAGAAGCAGGAGCGAACGGCGTGAAACATCGGATATCCTTCCTATCAAGAAACGGATCAAGCGCATGAAATCGAATGAATCAGGCCTATACCCGCACGAAATCCTTCTCCTGTCCTATGCCCCTACTTACTACATAGAAAAGAACAGCTTCCCTAAATTCTGGTGGTACCGATACGGTGTGAAAAATGTTGATAAAAGCTTGAAGTCCCTGAAAAAGAGAGGATTCTTGAAAGTTGGCTCCATAGAAGCATCTATCCAGAATGAAACGGCTGAAGACTTGAAAGAGATTTTGAGAGCGCATCATTTGGAAACGTCTGGAAAGAAAGCGGAGCTCGTGCAGCGTTTAGTCGACGAAATGCCTAGAGACAAGCTGGACGATCTGTTCCGTGACCGGACGTATGAACTCACAGATAAGGGGCAAGCCGTTCTCTCAGCAGAGGAGCACATTCCCTATATCCACCGGCGCAGCATCGAGGATCTGGATATCTGGTCATTGAATGAGAAAGTAAAGGCAAACCCGGGTTATTCTTATAGAGACATCGTCTGGGAATACATGAACAAGAAAAGCCTGAAATACTATAAGCATTCGGACTTTGGGATGTACCGCAACTGCCGACTGTCGATGGCCGAGTTCCTTGAAGAAGAAGGCAAGGACGATTCCGCCTTTATCAATCTGGCAGAAGTCGTGCGGATCGACCTGAACGGACTATCTAATGGTTTTAATATGGAGGATTTGTCGGATCAAGCTGATCGCTTCTTCCCGTATAGTGAATCTCAAGCTAAGATGGCCCCTGGTATAATGAAAAAAATCCAGAAGTATCAAACAGAAAAAGACATGTCAGATGACGAACTGAAGTTGAAACTCATCGACCTCATGAACCGCCTCCAGCTCCCATTCAGCCTCTTCACCGTCGAAGAAGCCGCCGAGAGCGTGGTCATGGAGATACATGAGGATAAAGAAGGGTTGGAGAAGATTTACCGGAAAGCGAAGGAGCGGTTTGAAGGGGAGTATGACAATTAATGTTGGTTCAATGCTGAAAATAGAAAGAAACTGATACTTATATGGAGGATTATAGTGAATTATAATGCTGAAAAACCAAAAGATTCATTCTTTAATTTTGATACCATGATCACACCGAAAATCATACAAATCATTTTTTACATTGGACTCGCTGTAAGTATAGTATCGGGATTGACGACGATAATTAGTGGCGACTCCGTTTTTTTAGGATTAGCTATTTTAATCATAGGTCCATTAGTGATCCGAGTGAATTGTGAACTCGTCATAGTGATTTTCAAAATCCATGAAGCACTGCAGGATATGCGGTATAGATAATAGGTTTGGAAAACTTCTAAAGACCATACAACTCTTTAGAAGTTTTTTTACGTGATGAAATCATTTTTTTTTGTACTCGAATTTAAATAGAAAAAAGAAAGTGTAAGCGTTATACTTGTATCATGACTTTTCTTAGAAATCTTAAGTAGCTGGAGGGATAATATGAACCAAACTTTTACGCTCGGCATTGATGTGGGCGGGACGAATATCAAATATGCGCGGGTGTTTGCTGACGGGACACTGGATCAAAAACAGAAAGTCGATACACCGGACACGTTGGAAAGCTTTTTAGACCAGCTCGATAGGATCTATAAGCAGTTCGATCCAGAAATGATCGAAGCGGTGGCGATCAGTCTGCCGGGGAAAGTCGATTCAGAAAAAGGCATCGTCTATTTCGGCGGCTCCGTGACGTATCTGCATGGCTTCGACTTTAAAAAACACTTCAGTGAGACATTTGGAAAACGCTGCACGATCATCAATGACGGGAAAGCAGCCGCCTTATGCGAACTCTGGCTGGGGAACCTTCAAGGCGTGAAAGACGGGCTGGTCATTACTTTAGGGACAGGTGTCGGCGGCGGCATCATCATTGACGGCAGGCTGCACCAGGGCAATACGTTTCAGGCCGGGGAGCTGAGTTTTATCACGCAGGAGCCTTTCAACCCGGACAGAGAAAACCTCATCGGCTATCAGCTGTCGGCCGTCGACTTCATCGGAAAGTGCGGGGACATGCTGAAGCTTGAGAAGCCCTATGACGGCGAGAAGGTCTTTAAAGCAATCTGCAAAAAAGATAGTCCGACCCTGAATGCCATGTTAGCTGCTTACATAAAAAGACTCTTGAACCTCATTGTAAACTTGCAGGCCATTTTGAACATGGAAAAAGTTCTGATCGGCGGGGGCATAAGTGAGCAGCCGATCGTGCTGGATGAACTTAAGCGGCAGTACGCGGAGCTGAGAAAGGTGTCGCCAATTTTTGGACAAGTTTTTGAAGAGCTGGTTTTTGATACCTGCGCCTTCAAGAACAATTCGAATATCCTAGGCGCCGTTTATGCCAGCATGCACGAAGATTTTTAAACTGTCTAAAAGAATGGAGTTTTAATGATGACACAAATGAACGACACGTTTCCCAAAGACTTCTTGTGGGGTGGAGCGGTGGCTGCGCACCAGATCGAAGGGGCGTATGATGCGGACGGGAAAGGCCTGTCGACAGCGGACGTTTTGACGGCTGGGAACAGGGAGAGTCCGAGACAGATCACCCAAGGCGTTTTGCCGGGGCAGTATTATCCGAACCATGAAGCGATCGACTTCTACCACCGCTACAAAGAAGACATCAAACTGTTCAAGGAACTGGGACTGAAAGCCTTCCGGACATCGATCAACTGGTCACGGATCTTTCCAAACGGGGACGACGTGGAACCGAATGAAGCAGGCCTCAAGTTTTACGATGACTTGTTCGATGAACTGCTGAAAAATGGCATCGAACCCGTAATCACTTTGTCCCACTTTGAGATCCCTTACGCGCTTTACGAGAACTACGGCGGCTTCAAGAACCGTAAGCTGATCGACTTCTTTGTCCGGTACGCGGAGACGGTCATGAACCGGTATAAGGATAAAGTCACCTACTGGATGACCTTCAACGAGATCAACAACCAGCTGGACACCTTTGACGAGCTGCATACCTGGACGAACTCGGCAGTTTTGTTTGAAGAAGGGGACAATAAAGAAGAAGTCACGGTGCAGGCCAGTCTGAACGAGCTGATCGCCAGTGCCAAGGCAGTTAAAATAGGAAAAGCCATCAATCCGGACTTTCAGATCGGTTGTATGATGGCCTACGTGCCGGTGTATCCCTATGCGTGCCACCCGAAAGACATGCTGGCTTCGAGCAAGATGATGGAACGCCGCTTCTTTTACAGTGACGTCCATGTACGCGGCGAGATCCCAATCTATGCCTTGAAACGCTGGGAGAGAGAAGGGTTCGATCTGGAGTATACAGAAGAGGATCTTTTGAGTCTTAAAGAAGGGACGGTGGATTATATCGGCTTTAGCTATTATATGTCGACAGCGGTCACGACGCTGGATGATCTGGACGGTCAGCCGATAAGGGACTTCCCGGAGGCCAAAGTGGTCGGGAACCCGTATCTCGAAGCCAACGACTGGGGCTGGCAGATCGACCCGGACGGTTTGCGGTACACCCTTAACACCGTCTATCAGCGCTACAACAAGCCATTATTTATCGTTGAAAACGGGATGGGGGCTTACGACACGGTCGACTCTGACGGCAAGATCCGTGATGACTACCGGGTCGAGTACCTTGAAGCGCATATCAAAGCCATGCACGAAGCGATCGCTATCGATGGTGTAGACGTGATGGGCTATACTCCGTGGGGAGTCATCGACATCGTGAGTTTCGGCTCCGGTGAAATGGAGAAACGCTACGGCTTCATCTATGTGGACAAAGACAACCAGGGCAACGGGACCTTGAAGCGCCGGAAAAAGGAATCCTTTGCCTGGTATCAGAAGGTGATTGAAGAAAATGGCCTTCAGGATTACATAAGCGGCGTGGACGACAAGATGTAAGGAACAGCAGGAAATATTCTAACTGAAAAGGGAGATGAGTGATTGATGAAAGAAAAAATCAAAGGCGTGAATCTGGGCGCCTGGCTGGTGCTGGAGAAGTGGATGACGCCACGGTTGTTCGACCGGACACCCTCAGACGACGAATATTGCTTAGCGCATGATATGGATCCAGCGCCTTACGAAGAGAAAATCAAGACGCACCGAGCGACGTTTATTACGGAAGGTGATTTCGTCAAGATCGCTGCGGCCGGCTTCAATGTCGTACGCATCCCTGTTCCGTATTTCATCTTCGGTGACCGCAAGCCCTTCATCGGCTGTCTGGATGAACTGGACCGGGCCTTCAACTGGGCGCGGGCGTATGGGCTTGAAGTGCTGATCGATCTGCACACGGCGCCGTGCAGCCAGAATGCCTTTGACAACGGCGGGATCTCCGGCGTCTGCAAGTGGGCCCAGCATCCCGAAGAAGTCGAATTCGTTCTGGATGTCCTGTCGCGACTGGCGGAACGCTACAAAGCAGATGACGCTCTGTTTGGCATCGAAGTCCTGAACGAACCGCTGACTCCTGAGATGTGGGACATCATCGATCCCCAGGACCAGTATGAACCGCGTGATAAAGAACTGGCCGAAGGCAGCGCGCCGGTATCCTTTGCTTTCTTGTATGACTTTTATCAGGAAGCCTATGACCGGCTGCGTGAGATCCTGCCGTCAGACAAGACCATCGTCTTTCATGACGGCTTTGATTTGTTGAAGTGGGAAGGGTTTTTCAAGGAGCGAGAGTTTGACAACGTTATGCTCGATACCCACCATTACTTAGTCTTTAACGGTGAGCCGGATCAAGAAAACTTAAAGAATTATCAGGTACACCTGAGCCGGATCGGTGAACAGATCAAGGAGATCTCAAATTACGTGCCTGTCGTGGCCGGCGAGTGGTGCCTGTTCAACCAGCATATCGCTAAAAACAAGCCGAACATGACTGACGACGAGGTCACAGACTTCTATAATGAATTGTGGCAAGCCTCCGTCGATGCCTGGAACAAAGGCGACGGCTACTTCTACTGGACCTACAAACTGTTGATCGACACCGTGAACACCCCTAACAAAATCGGAAAGGACGCCTGGGACGTCAGCCGCGCCATCGCTCGTGGATGGGCTAAAGTGTAATCATAATCGTAACTGTAAAGAGCCAAGTGCAGCTGATGAATCAGTTGCGCTTGGCTTATTTTTTTATTGTAAATAGACGTTTGCGGTACAAGTGGATAATGAAAAGAGGATTACTTGTACCGAATACCGTTTTGCGGAACAAGTAACCAACTCCTACAACCGGCACTTGTTCCGCAACAGTCTATTCGGAACAAGTGAACAGTAATTAACGTATCACTTGTACCTGTAAAGCCCAAAAGAGCTTCAAGAAGGTAGATTTTGTCAGCATAGCTGCCAAAATCTACAGCATTTAAATGCTAGGGATGAAGTTTTTCGCCTGGCGAAAAACAACTGCATATTATTTAAATCATTTAGTCATAATAACTGCTTCTGCTAGATGAATGCAGCTGATAATGCTTCTTTAAAACCCTTTTGATCCTGGATTCGGACCAGTCTTTTCCACACCAGTCATAGATCCCCTTCTTAGTGACAGGTTTCTCGGGAAAAAGAAGGCGAAACTCTTCGATGCTTCTGTGAATAACCTCTGCTGAATTTTCTCGATAACCACACTTAGAGCAGGTTCGGCATTGTCTTGATGTCGTGTACGCAAATGAAAAACATTTACTGCACATGGTTCCATTCTTTAACTCTGTCAGCAAATAGTTAGGCAAGTTTGTCGGCCGGTACGAAGCGTCGTGCAGAGCTATAAGTGTGTTAGCCAACTTTAAGTTTTTATTTTCCTGGTGAGATGAGAGTGATTCAAAATGACTAGTCAACTGCCCAACAAATAGAATCGACGACGTTTTGGGTAATGAATAGATGTAAAAGTTCGGAGTGATATAGACAACGTGAGCAATAATCTCGATGTGGTAACCGTTATTCAAGAGTAAGTTATGAAGATACGCACGTTTTCGTTCGACTTGATTCACCGGACTTTGAATCAAGTGGCCAGAATCAGAATAAATATCACCGTCTTTATAGTGGTATGACCCCGTGTAATTCTTGATCTCGTATAGATAAATGCGTGTGTCGGTTATGAGTAGTGAGTCGATCTGATAAGAGGTGTCTTTCGTACTCAGCAGCAAGTCACTGATCAGTATCCCAGGCACTCTGGCATCTTTCAATTTGTTATCGAATTCGAGTTCACCAGCATACCCTTTGATCTGGTTATCATACTGAATTTTTTCACTGGGGGATAATGTAGTTCGGTGATCCAGCGATTCTAAAATACGGTGAGTGACAGATTTCGTGCGTTCTTTAAGTATCAATTCGTTTAGCTCCTTTAAAAGTCGTTACTATTAATATATGCAAACGAATCAAAAACTCACGAAAATAGTTGGATCGATTTTTATGTTTGATAGAAATAGTGTCAGAAGACCATTAATATAGAACGATTTTGGAAGCCGAGCTGACAAAATTTACAGCCTTGTAGTTAAAGAGAGATGGCATTTTTCGCCTAGCTAAAAATCACTTCATTAATCTAGAGAAAAACGAATTTGGTACAAATACGCAATAAAATTCAGCTCACTTGTGCCGAGACTGCCTATATAGATCCACCTTTTCAAGCGATGGTAGATAACAAAACATTTAAAAAAATTGGAAAGCTAATATATGAAAATATGAATAAGTATATGCACTAAAATACCCGCATTCAAATCAAGGAGCGGGTGTTTAAGTGTGTTTTTGTTTTAACCGGAAAGAAGACAATCAAGTGAGGGAACTTTCTTGCTTATCGAGAGGCTGGTATGAGATGAAAATTAAAAATAATCATCAATAGTAGGAAGAAAATCTTTAAAAGGTCGATTTTGACAGGCAAGCTGGCAAAATCGTCAACCTTGTTACCAAAGAAGTCTTATTTAGAACAAGTGGTAAAAGAAAGTTAGCTCACTTATCTTGGAAAGTGGTTTGCGGTACAAGTAGCTGTTTTAACTCAGGGTTACTTGTGCCAAGTCCGGCTATTCGGAACAACTTGACAGTTATTCTGACATCACTTGTACCTCAACTGAAATACCTTGATCCAGAATGTTCATTTGTAGATTTCAAATAATACTGTGGTACGATCATTGTATTAATCGAGACTGCTCAGTATAATTAAAGACGAGGAGTGATTATTATGGGAACAGCTAAGCTACGCAAACAAGGCAGTTCAGTTGTTGTGACGATACCAGCTTCTGAAGCAAAGGGAATTGATATAAACTCAGAATACATCGTTAAAAAGGATGAACACGGGATTATTATGTTGATTCCTAAACTTGACAATCCATTTAAAAATGCGAAGCCTGGAGAGTATTATGAAGAGGATATATGGGCAGATATGAAAACGACTGGAAATGAAGTATGGTAATGTCAGTAAAAAAGTATGTTCCGTACAAAGCTGCTAGTATCTCAACTAAACTGGTTTATTCTATGAGTAAAAGCGATTTTATTGAAAAGATGTATAGAAAGGAGGTATTGGCAGCTGAGCTGCCAATACCTCCAACTTTTTTGCACTTAAAGATTGAGATGAGATTTTTCGCCGGGCGAAAAATAACTGCATTGATCTAAAAAACTGTATTTGGAACAAGTGACATAATAAATGAAGCTCACTTGTATCGAATACTTGGTTGCGGTACAAGTGAACGCTAAAAACGGGGACCACTTGTACTGAATAATCATTTGCGGTACAAGTGGAGGTCCGACAAGCTGTCACTTGTACCAAAAGAATCTTCCAACGACATCTCGTAGAACCACTGACCCAATATATTGAATGTATGTACATTAAAATTCGCCTAAGCTAACAAACTTAACAAAGCTGTATGCCGTCTACAAGATCGATCGACTTCAACAGGCGAGTTTCCTCTTCTCTTAAATCAGAATAACTGCTCAACCGTCTTAACTCGTCGTCCACTATTGCCGGATGGACCATGACTTCCACAGAGCGATAGGGAAGGGAGGTCAGTTCTTTCAGCAGACTTTCTTTCACGCCGTCTTTATAAAAGTTCAACCAGAGACTTTCTGTCAATAGACATTCCGGTGTATCTTTCAAGGTGTCAACGCAGCGGACAGGTACATTATAGTGAGCACTCAATTCCCGGACGACATCTTTTAAATCTTCCCACCCGTGGACATGATGGTGACTGTCGATATGGTCCAAAGTCAGTCCTGTATTCAAGAAGGCGTCGATTTGAGCATGCCATTCATTTTTTACTTGTTCCACTTCTTTAGGAGTCAGGGATGTTTCAATACTCGTATACTTGAACTTCCCATTGTCGTCGATTAGTTCTGTCGCACTGCTTTTGTTCAAAGGGTGTCCAAATGTCAATGTTAAATGGATACCTACTTTTAGTGAAGGCGTTTCTTTAGCAAGCCTGAGGGCGTCTTCAAGTGCATGCCCGTTCATCATCAGAGTTGTACGTGTGACGATGCCGTTTTTGTGAGCGTCGATAATGCCTGCGTTTACCCCTTTAGTCAATCCAAAATCATCTGCGTTTACAATTACTTTCATAAGATGGATCCTCCTTTAATTATCCTGGTAGAAACGTTCGATCCTGAAACTCGTCTTGTCTCCTCTGAAGTAGGAGCGGGAAAACTCGATGACGCGACCATCTTTGTCTTCAGCGACTGTTTCAATATAGAAACAGGGCAGGCCGACTTCACATTCCAAATAGTGACTGATGTCTTTATCCGCCAGTGTGATCTCAACGATTTCGGTGGTTTTGTGAATAGAAATATTATAGGTATCTTTCAATGTGCTGTATAAAGAATTCTCCAATTGTTCTTTTGTCAATCCTGGAGCGACATCCCAGGGCACACAGGCTACTTCATATTGTGTCACTTCATCATTGGCAGAACGCGTCCGTTTGATTTTTTGAATCGGTGCGTTTTCCGGAATATTAAAGCGTTTCTGCTGCGTATCTTTAGCGGGGACAACCTCGATTTTCTGCAGGGTGATTTTACCTTTTCTGCCCTGGGCCTGAAGTTGTTGAGTGAAGCGGTCGTCAGTGTTTGAAAGTGTCTGATTGACCTTTGGCTCAGCGACGAAACTTCCTTTACCACGCTGACGGATAAGATACCCTTCTTGAACCAGCTGAGTCAGCGCCATTCTTACTGTCGTACGGCTGACATTGAATTCTTTGCATAATTCATTTTCTGTAGGGAACTGGTCGCCCACTTTATACACACCGGTTTTTATACGATCGATCAATTCTTCTTTTATAAATGCATGTAATGACTTTTTCATCCTCACAAGACTTCCCTTCGGTTCGATAGTTGCATTATAGCAAAAAAATAAATGTATGTACATTTTAAAATAGTTTATATAAAGTGTTTACAATTATAAATTTGTATGATACATTTTGATTGTAGTTAATTACAATACATACAAAGGAGATGCATGAGAATGAAGATAGTTATCGTGGGAGGAGGGTCAAGTTATACTCCAGAAATCATTGAAGGGCTGATCTTAAGACACGATGAGTTCCCTGTCGATACGATCACACTGGTCGATATCGCGAGTGGGAAAGAAAAGCTGGAGATCATCGGGCAGCTGGCTGAACGTATGATCGACAAAGCTGGTGTTCCAATAGAACTGACATGGACTCTGGACAGACGTGCGGCTCTTAAAGATGCTGACTTTGTTTCTACTCAGATCCGTGTGGGAGGTTTGAAAGCTAGAGAAAAGGATGAACGGATTCCCTTGAGCCATGGTCTGATCGGTCAGGAAACAAATGGAGCGGGCGGTATTTTCAAAGCACTGCGAACGATTCCTGTACTGATGGAACTGGCTGAGGACGTTAATGAGATCTGTCCGAATGCCTGGATCGTCAACTTTACCAATCCGGCAGGGATCGTTACGGAGGCTTTACTGAAATACGGTGCACATAAAAAAGTCATCGGTGTTTGTAATATTCCCTACAACATGACCCAGTCAGCAGCAGAAATACTGCAAGAAGACCCCAAAGATGTCCGTATTGAGTTTATCGGTATGAACCATTTCGTGTTTGGATCAAAAGTACTGGTCAGAGGGGAAAACAAACTGGATCAGGTGATCGACGCTTTAGTCAGTCAGTCCGTAGACTTTTCACCAGCCAATATCGTGAGTTCCGGCTGGTCGGAGACCTTTTTGAGAGCAGTCAATATGTTGCCGAACCCGTATCATCAGTATTACTTCCAGAAAGATTCCACATTGAAGAAAGACCTGGAAGCTTATGAAGACAACGGGACACGCGCCGAACAGGTTCAGAAGATCGAAGAAGAACTGTTTGAAACGTACAAAAATCCAGATCTGGATATTAAACCGGAAGCTCTGGAGCAGCGCGGGGGAGCGTACTATAGTGATGTGGCCTGCAGTCTGATGTCGTCGCTTTACAATAACAGTCAGAACATCATGACGGTAAATACACTGAATAACGGAGCGATCGTTGACTTGCCGCATGATTCCGTTATCGAAGTTAATTGTTTCATCACCAAAGACGGACCGATCCCGTTAACTGTGGGACGTATTCCGCAGCAGATCAAAGCAGATATCCTTATGATGAAAGCGTTTGAAGAACAGGTCATTAAAGCCAGCCTATCGGGAGATTACTATGACGCCTATCGAGCCTTTATTATGAATCCTTTGATCAAAGAGGAAAAGACAGCCAAGATGGTGTTGGATGAGCTGCTTGATGCGCATAAAGACTACTTGCCTCAGTTTAACTGATAACCTATTTTTACACGATCGATTATCTATTAACGGGTTACTCAGTTTATCGGTTGTTTAGAGTGTCAAAACAATCAAGGGTCTCATATTTTTGAAGGAGGTGTATGTATCTGGAAAACTGTGGACATAGTTAGGAAGAAGCAATAGTATTAATTAGAATCATTTCACTACTTATACACTAATTGGAGGGTACTAAATGGACGCTTTAACAGCTTGGTTAGAAAAATACATTCTTCCGATAGCCGGAAGGATCGGGTCACAGAAACACCTTGTCGCATTGCGTGACGCATTTATCGGAACACTGCCTGCCACTATGGCCGGTTCAGTTGCCGTTATGCTCAATGCTATTTTAAGAGATCTCCCGCCGCAATTTTTTGAAGGGTATGATGGGAGTTCGATTCCAGTCATCAGTCAGATCATTACGATCAATGGGTATGTCTGGAATGGTACACTGGCCGTAGCGGGACTGATATTCGTCTTCTCGTGGGGATATAATCTTGCCCGGGCATACGGAGTCAATGAGCTCGCCGGGGGGATCGTTTCTACTGCCTCATCGATTGCCGGTATCACATTTGCCTTTGCCGGTGGGATCACGGGTCTAAATCTGGACCAGACAACCATCGATGCCATTAATGAAGCAGGATGGACCGCAACGACGACAGGCATCACAGCAACCGGCTGGGGCTGGCTGCCACTCAATAACTTAGACAGTAATTTCTTCTTTACAGCAATGATTATCGGATTCGTTTCTACTGTTATTTATGCTAAACTGATGCTGGCTGATATGACCATCAAATTACCGGATACAGTACCACCAGCTGTGTCAAAAGCTTTTGCATCGATCATTCCGGCTACAGTGGCCATTTATGCGGCAGCTATTTTTTACTGGGTCTTTTCACTTATGTTCCCTGGAACCACATTCCTGGCATGGGTGCAAGAAACGGTTGCTTTGCCACTTTTAGGTATGTCGCAAGGTTTTGGCGCCGTTATCCTGGCTACTTTGTTCGTACAGATTTTCTGGTTCTTCGGAATCCATGGACCGAACGTTCTGGCACCGATTCTGGAAGGAGTCTTTGGTGTTGCTCAACTTGAAAATGTAAACCTTTTCCAGGAAGGTGGAGCAGAGCTCGTTATCCAAGAAGGTTATCACTGGGTTCGTGGATCGTTTGATGCTTATGCATGGTTTGGCGGATCAGGAGGGACGATCGTTCTGATCATTGCCTTACTGATGTTCTCGAAACGTTCAGACTACAAGACAGTCGGAAAACTCTCTGTCGGCCCTGGTATTTTCAACATCAATGAACCACTGATGTTCGGACTGCCTATCGTATTGAACCCGATCATGTTCGTGCCGTTCTTGCTGGCACCAGTCGCATCTGTCTCTATAGGCTACTTCGCCACGATCTGGGGACTGGTCAATCCGGTATCGCAGCAAGTCGCTTGGGTCACACCGCCGTTCCTATTGTCATTCCTGGCAACAGGCGCTGACTGGCGTGCACCGATCGTGACCTTAGTTGCTTTCGTCGTATCCTTCTTCATCTGGCTGCCATTCGTACTGGCCGCTAACAAAATGGATCCGGCTTTAGGCGAAGAGGAAATGGAAAAAGCAGAATAGAAAACTGAAATCAGCGGCTGATCCTCTAAGTCTTTAGAGTCAGTCAGCCGTCTGATTTTTATTATTAAAGGAGTAATCGTTTATGATCAAAGTTAATTCAGCATTGCAGCAGGACAAAATCATTGAACTTTTAAATGACTTTGAGGAGGATGGCATCACATTTACTTACAGTAAAAAACAGGGGATATCCCTAGTGTTTGAAACGAATGCTGAGGATCTTGAAAAAGCCGCCAAGCTTGCAAAATCGACAATCAAAGGTCAAAGCTGGGGATCTGTTCTTTATTTTCAGGTCGTTCCCGCATAGAAAGTATAGAAAGGATTTAAACAATGTCAAAAAACGGACTATTTTTATTAAGTATTGGCTGCCTTATTTTGATGTTCAGTGCCAATGCTCAGACCGCAGTTTATGATATTTTCAGCATGACGACTGCATTGACGCTTATAGTGTCAGGATTATTCATGCTACTAAAAGACAAGACACGAAAGAAGAGCAGGTGATGAAATGGAATTCAAAAGAAAAATGAATATGTCAGCTGAACAATTATTTAATACGATCACCCGTTCCGTTCTCTATGACATTGAAGAACAAACTGGAAAAAGTGTGTCAACAGATCAGATAGAAGGCTTCGAATACACTAAGACATTTGGTAAAAACAGTCGAGCCACGATTCAAATCGATCAGGTTGAAGAAAACAAATCTTACCATTACAGGACTAAAACGACCAAGAATGACTTTCTGGTGAAGTATGATATCGAACCCCTTTCAGAAGGATCATGCAGGGTCACGTATACTGAAGAGTTAGAGTCTTACGGACACATGCAGAAACTGAATGATGCTCTAGTGGGAACGCTTTTGAGCTACTTCAGAAAGAAACGCCTTAAACTTATGCTCGAAAGCATGGAAAAAGCTTAAAAATCAATCAACTAATAATGGAGGAATTCATCATGGCAAAAAACACGATCATGCTCGTCTGTTCTGCAGGCATGAGCACATCACTACTCGTAGCAAAAATGGAAAAGGCAGCAGTGGCACGGGATTTGGATGCTGATATCTTCGCCGTATCCGCAAGTGAAGCCGACACACATATAGAGAAAAAGGAGATCGACGTCATCATGCTCGGCCCACAAGTGAGATATATGAAAGGCCAATTTGAAAAGAAAGTGGCAGGTAAAGGCATAGATGTCGCAGTCATCGATATGAAAGATTATGGTATGGTCAACGGCGAAAAAGTACTGGATACTGCACTAAGCTTGATAAAATAAAGATTCGATCGAGGAGGACAAAAATTTGGACGATTCAAATCAGGAATACTTGGAACTTGTCATGGGGCTCATCACACATGCAGGTAACGCCAAAAGTTTATGCATGGAGGCTTTCCAGCTGGCAAAAGAAAATCAGTTTGAAGAGGCAGATGTATTATTGAAAGAGGCTGATGAAGCAATAAATAAAGCACATAACCTGCAGACAAGTATGCTGACAAAAGAAGCTTCAGGAGAAACGGTTGAGCTTACGCTGTTGATGGTTCATGCTCAGGATCACATCATGAATGCCATGAGTTTTAAAGACATGACCGAAGAAGTCATCTATCTGCATAGAGAATTAAACAAGGTTAAGTAATCTGATTACTTAGCCTTTTCTTCTAATCGGATAGTGAGTTTATGAATGCGGCTTGAACCAGGAGGAGCTTATCGATACTTGAAATGATAGAATCCGGACGAGTAAGAGAGACCGTAAACGATTCTACTTGTTCATGTAGAACAGACAGGTTATGACACTTATATATCTAGAGTTTAATCGAGAATAATAGGAGTGAAGCAGTTGAAAAAAATAGGGATTTCAATCTATCCATCTAAAAGTGAATTTGAACAAGACAAAACGTATCTGGATTTGGCACATAAATATGGATTTACTCGCATATTTACCAGTTTATTGGAAATCGAAGGCGACGGTTCGGAAATCATTGAAAAGTACAAACGAATCATTGAATATGGCAACAAACTGGGAATGGAAACGATGCTGGACATCAATCCTAAATTGTTTGGCCAGTTAGGGGTAAGTTACGATGATTTGAGTTTCTTTAAGTCTTTTGGTGCATCTGGTATTCGTCTGGACTTAGGTTTCTCTGGAGCAGAAGAAGCATTGATGACGAAAAATGAGCACGGCTTGAAGATCGAAGTGAATATGAGCAGTGGGACCAAATACATTGATAATGTTATGAGCTACTGTCCCAACAGGGAGCATTTGCTTGCTTCACAGAACTTCTACCCCCAAAGGTATTCGGGGCTTGCTCACGATCATTTTGAACAGACTACTGCTCAGTACAACGACTACCGATTGAACACGGCAGCCTTCATCACTTCACAAGTGGGCGAACTGGGTCCTTGGGAGATGCAGGATGGACTCTGCACACTGGAATCACACAGAACATTACCCATTGAACTGCAGATTGCCCATTACAAATTGATGGATACGATCGACGATGTTTTGATTGGAAATGCTTATGCGAGTGAAGAAGAATTGAGAAAAGTCAGCGAAATTTTCCACAGCCCTCATCATCTTCTGCCTATTGTATTCAATAAGGATGCTACAGAACTGGAACGAAAAGTCATTTTGAATGAAGTGCACAGCTATCGCGGAGATCGTTCAACCTATATGATCCGCTCAACCCAGACACGCGTGAAGTATAAAGAGGAAACCTTCCCGGTAGGCAAAACGGACACGATGCAAAAAGGAGACGTTGTTATCGGCAACGACACTTTTGGCCAGTATAAAGGGGAAACGCAAGTCGTCATTCAGGAGATGGAAGATGATGGAACACGTAACATCGTCGGGACTGTTCAAGAAGATGCCCTTTTCTTGCTGGATTATTTAGAACCATGGACAAGCTTTAAGTTCATTGAACGTTGATAATTTCATAAAGAAATCTGTGAGAGCCAGGTATAGCTGATGATTCAGCTGTGCCTGGGTCTTGTTTTTTGTTTTGGAGAGGTTTATTTGGAACAAGTGAAGGTGGAAAAGGTGCTCACTTGTACCGAATACCGAATTGCGAGACAAGTAACATACTTTTATACCGCTCACTTGTGCCGCAACGGTCTATTCAGAACAAGTAGACAGGATATTAAGTTTCACTTGTTCCGAAAAGAACTTAAAGATCCTTTAGAAGGTGGATTTTGTCAGCCTAGCTGCCAAAATCAACGACAGTGTAATAAAAAGACAAATATGAAATTTTTCGCCGTACGAAAAATAACATCCTTGGTCTAAAATATCGTATTTGGAACAAGTGTCTACATATATTCATGCCACTTGTGCCGATATCGATTTTACGGTACAAGTGGCCGCTGTTGAACCTCTTACTTGTCTCGCAACGGTCTATTTGGCACAAGTTGATTGCAAATTTAACGTCACTTGTACCGAAAAGTGCACATAGTTCTTTAAGAAGGTAGATTTTGGCAGTCAAGCTGAAAAAATCATCTACACAAAAGCATTTCTATACCTGAAGTGACTAGAAGGAATAACTGGACTTGTATTAGCCTATTCAACAGGTGCTTTTCCAAAAGGTGTCTCATTGTGATACGTTTCATTTGGATATTAAAACCTTATAGTGGTAATCTCAAGTTAAATAAGAACAAAAGTTAGGAGGTGAAAAGAATAATGTCAGGAAAGTTTATTCATAATAAAGCGCCTCTTCTGATTGTCATGTCACCTTTTGTATTAGCAATGGCAAGCTGTGACGCAGAAGAGACGCAGGACGAAGCAGACATAGTAAAAGAAGTCAGTCGTGTAGATGAAGTGGTCGCAGAAAACGAACCGGAAGAGACCGAACAAATCGAAGAAACCGTGGTCGAAGAAGAGGATGAAGAAGCGTCGGAAGAACTGGACGTCGAAGAGAACGTTGAAGAACCGGAAGTTGAAGAGCCAGAGACCGAAGCAGAGACGGAAGAAGAAACGACAGTGGATCTGGGCAAGCGGACCAATCCGGTCCCATTAAACGAATCGATCCAGTTTACTGTTCAGATCGTTGATTATGAAGCGGAGGAGTATAACCCCGAGGAAGGTCTTTTAGAAGTGACGTTGAGCAACCTCATGAGCGGAGACGATGCCTATACATTCATTCCGGAAGAAAATCAGTTCAATGAGGAAGCACCCGAAGGCTATGAATGGATCGTGTTCGATATCGAGGCCACTTTGCTGGAAGGCGACGAGAACATACCGTATATGCCGATGCCGACGATCTCCACCGTTTCCGAAAGCGGCGCGGAATCCCCAGATGGGCACTATGCTACGCTGAATAATGAATTCGGTTACATCGATTTGTTTGACGGCGGAACGACCAGCGGCAAGCAGGCAGCGATCGCACCGGTCGAACCGGTCGACGAGCCGTATCTGATCAAATGGTCCGAAGACAGCACCGTGTTCTTTGATATAGAAGCAGGAGACGACCTTGGGGATGATGATCAGGAAACAGACACTGAAACCGAAGAGGCAGTTGCAGAGGAACCTATCGAAGCTGAAGTGGAAGAAACCGAAGAAACTGAGGAAGAATTGATCCAGGACGAAATGGTCGAGCCGGAGCGTATCTAAGGGATAGGCGAAGGAAACATACTCGAACCGGAAGTCATCGTGGAATTCCTGCAGGACGATGAAATAGGTCAGACGGCTGACATTCATTACGATGAAGACATTATGGCCGTTGCCGTCACCCCGCATGATCCGGCGATCGCCGATGCCTTCGTGTTCTCGGATATGCCTGAAGTCAAGGAAGAGTTTGAGCTTATGATCGACAGTTTTATTTACTTGAGCGAAGTAGTCTATCAAGCAAGCGAAGTCGGCGTCATCTTACTGAACCCACTGGACGATGACTATATTCTGTTGTGGCTGGAAGACGGCATCGTGCTATACAATACCGCAGATGACTTGTAAAGACAATAGAGGAAAAGGGCCTCAACTATGGGGCCTTCTTTTCATACATAGGGTGACAGATGTGCTATACTTTTAGATAACTCACACATACACGAACGGATATAAGGAGAGAATATTATGGAAAAAAAGATATTCACTGGACTTGTGCTGGGGGCCGGTCTGATGCTGTCAGGGTGCAGTCAGGTGGAGCCGATACTGGATGATGTCATTGAAGAGGAACTGTCCCAGACGACCGACGAGATCCGGAATGAAACGATCGATGAAGACGGCTATTACAGTTCCCCCGAAGACGTGGCTTTATATATCCATACATATGATGAATTACCGGATAATTACCTGACCAAGGAAGAAGCACGTGACCTGGGCTGGGAAGCCAGCGAAGGGAACCTGTGGGAAGTGACTGACGAGATGCTTATCGGCGGGGACTATTTTGGGAACCGTGAAGGCCTGCTTCCTGAAGAAGAAGGACGGGACTATTACGAAGCCGACGTCAATTATGAAGGCGGCTACCGCGGGCCCGAACGTCTTGTTTATTCCAACGATGGCCTGATTTACTATACCGACGATCATTACGACAGTTTCCAGCAGCTTTACGGGGAGGACGAGTAGATGAGAACAGTAAAATTAGACGGCGAGCGCATGACAAACAGAGAAGCTGCCCATCGCTATATCCAGGAACAACTTGATATCCCCAGTTACTTCGGCTACAACCTCGATGCCTTGTATGACGCCTTGAGTGTCTATGACAAAGACCTGTCGATCATGTTGATCAACAAACCCGAACTAATCGAACACTTAGGACCTTACGGTGATAGGTTGATCAATACCTTCAAGGATGTCGAGAAAGTGAATCGGAACGTTGGGTTTAAAGTGATTTAAGAGATGAAATTTTTCGCCCGGCGAAAAATAACAACTTAATTAAAGAAGTGAATGCTAATTACACGAAAACTCCTGAAGATAATGGCTAATCTTAAGGAGTTTTTGACTTTGTTCAGGTCACTTCTTAATATACAGCAGAAAAAACTCTTATATAATGTTTACTTTGTCAGTTACCTGACAAAATATCCACTTAGAATTAACTTTGTGGTGATTAAACAACTGTCTTAGTACCTATTATCAGTCACTGCGTCTGCATTACTTGATACTTGAGGAGAACCTTCCTCTACATCATCCGGGTGATTAGGTATTTCCGCATGATTCTTCGCCAGCAGCTTCTTAAAGGTGATAAAGAAGACGATGACGGTGATCGTGACGGACAAAAAGTCAGCGATCGGTTCAGAAACAAGGACTGCAAAGACTTTATTGTCCATGAATTGCGGCAGGATATAGATCAGCGGGATTAGTAAAATGATTTTTCTGAGCAAGGCTAAAATCAGTGACTGACGTGCCTGACCTAATGCAATCAGGGTCTGCTGGGTAGCGATCTGTGCACCTAAGACAAAGACGACGGCCATGTAAACATTGATGGAGGCAATGGTCGTTTCCATCAGGACCGGATCAGTCGTGAAGAATCGGATCAAGAAGCGCGGTGTCAGTTTCATGACCAGCCAGAAAAGTGTTGAATAGCCCATGGATAGTCCGAACAGCCAGGTGAAGGCTTTTTTGACGCGTTCATTATTCTGCGCACCGTAGTTGTAGCTGATGATCGGCTGAGCACCCTGCGTCAGTCCCGTAAGCGGCAACATCAAAGCCTGCATGAGGCTCGCGATGATCGTCATGGCGCCGACGTTGATGTCACCACCGTATGTCGACAGGGCCGTATTGAATGAAATGTTGAGTAAACTTTCGGTACTCTGCATGATGAAGGGTTAGATCCCTAGACTCAATACGCCGATCGCAAAGCCTTTATTTACTTTCAGGTGTTCCTTTTTGATTTTCAGTGTCGTCTTTTTGCCTAACAAGAAGTGCAGGACATAAATGGCCGACATCATTTGCGAGATGACTGTGGCGATCGCTGCACCTTGAACGCCCATATCGAAGCCGTAAATCAGGATCGGGTCGAGAACGATGTTGAAGACTGCCCCGATCAAGACAGCGAGCATGCTTTCTTTGGCAAAGCCTTGAGCTGAGATAAAAGGCGTCAATCCTAAAGCCAGCTGGACGAAAATCGTTCCGAGTGTATAAAGTTTCATGTAGTCCCAGGCAAAAGGTAGGGTCTCAGCACTGGCACCGAAGAGGACCAGGAGCTGTTCACCGAATGCGAGGAAGAGTACCGTCAGGGTGATGGAAATCAAAACCAGCATCACAACACTGGTTCCTAAGATCCGTTCGCCGTCTTCCTTGTTGCCTTGGCCCATTTTTATGGAAGCTAAGGGAGTTCCGCCCATACCGATAAAGTAGCTGAATGCCATGATAAGCATCACGATCGGGAAGGCGACGCCGACACCGGTCAGAGCCAGGGAACCGACTTCCGGGATGTGACCGATAAACATACGGTCGATCACATTGTAGAGCATATTGATGAGCTGGGCGACAATATTCGGGATAGATAAAGTTAAAAGCAGTTTCTTGACGTTTTCTGTGCGCAGACGCTCTTCAGTATTTGACATCTTCATTTAATCTTTCTCCTTTAAATCAATTATTTAGTTGTTGTCTTCAATGTTTAGTATCAGTCGAGCGAACTGATTTAAGTAGTCTCGGTTAGCCTGATTATCGTCAGGGAAGGAAATCGTCAGCCGTAGAATGGTACTAACTAGTGTTTCCTGGATCCGTCGTCGAGTCTGTTCGCTGTATGACTTGTCGGTTTCGCCAGAGAGTTCTTGAAAAAGGTCAGCATAGCGTGAAAATAGACCGTTCACTATTTTCTGATTCACGTCATCGCTGATGACCTTCTGACGGATCAGTTCATGACCGACCGCTTTTCGTTGGCTCATTTCAGAATACAAGGCATCGTGAAAGGCTAGCCACTTGGTCAGACTGTCCTTAGATCCATTAAGTACATCGTCTAATACTTGAAAAGACTGGTACCAACTGTACTGAATCGCTTTTGAGATCAGTTCCTCGCGGTCAGGGAAGTAGTTATACAATGTCCCGACGGCAATCCCGCTGTTTTTTGCGATCCGTTTCATACTCAGCTGGTCGATCCCGTCAGTCGTCATGACCGCCATCACGGCTTTGAATACTGACTGTTCGACATCTTTAATAATTTTGGGCATAAAAAAAGCACCACCTGATTCTAGTTGAATTTATTATGAATACAGATTCATTTTAAATGAAAATGAAAGCAACTGATTTTCTGAGAACGACCTTTAATTATAGTATTCGGAACATGTTTGATGAATATAGCGAGTCACTTGCACCGAATAGACTTATATGGAACAAGTGACCGAATGTATTTACTTTACTTGTGCCGAGAAACGTTATACAGCACAAGTAGCAGGAAATAATTGATACACTTGTACCTCGATTTTATAAATATTAATGAAATGAATCCAAATTAAAAGTATACTAGAGTATATATACTTATTTGGGTCCATGAACTTCTTTATACATAATAAGTAAAAATCCATTCAGCAGAAGAGGGAGATCGATGCTTTTTATACCATTAATGATTGTTCTGTTTGTGATAATCATTATTTTACTACCGAGTTATTTGAAATTTATAGATACTTCATATGAAAAAGCGAGTGGGAACAGTTTTTTCGAAATATTCTCAGATAAAGGTAATTGGGGAGAATTTAAGATATATGCTAAGCTGGAAACTATTCAGATAAAAAAATACTTGATGACTAATCTTTACATACCCACTGATAAAGGTCATACGACTGAAGTCGATTTGATTATGATCAACCAGAGAGGGATTTTTGTTTTTGAGTCAAAGAATTATAGTGGTTGGATATTTGGAGCTGAAAACCGTAAACAGTGGATGCAGACGTTTAGGAATGGCATCAAAAATCAGTTTTTCAATCCGATATGGCAGAATAAAGGACACGTTAAAGCTTTAATGACAGCAAGCGGTTTAGAGAATCCAAATTATTATTACTCTTATATCGTATTTGGTGACGACTGTACTTTAAAAGATGTCACTGTGCTGTCTGATGAAGTCAAAGTCATTAAGCAAAGTCAGCTGACACCATATTTAATTAGGGATTTAAAGTCCATGCCATCTATACTTACATATCAGCAAGTTAATACGATCTATGCTAATTTAAAAAGATATCAATTGGCAGATGATGCAACAAAAGCACTTCATGTTGAAAAGCTGAAAGCTATTCATAATAAATAATTTAATAGATTATAAGGGGAGAAAACGATGGGATTTAACAATGATGACTACTTAAAGGGGCAGATCGCCAAGCAGTACCGTGATCCGAAAGAATCGTCGGTGAAACAGACACTGGAATATGAACCGTTTGAAGTGGATGAAACGTTGATGGAAAAAGTTACTGGTAGTGATATCGAAACGCTGCAGACATTCGTTCGTGACGGGGAAGCGACTTATGTTGATATCGCTAAGTGTTATTGGAACCAGGTTTTAAAACACAAAGAGTATAATGCTGTGATCGCCTTGAATCCAGATGTAATGAAACAGGCAGAGACCTTAACTTATAATGAAGCTAACGACTTGATGTACGGGATGCCTGTATTGGTCAAGGACAATATCGCTACAAAAGATATGCCCACGACTGCCGGTGCAGCTGTGCTGAAAGACTATCAGCCAGAAGAGGACGCAGAAATCATCAAGCGGCTGAGAGATAAAGGGGCGCTGATCTTGGGCAAGACCAATTTATCCGAGTGGGCCAACTTCATGTCGACCGACAGCTCGAACGGTTATTCAGCCATCGGCGGACAGACGAAGAATGCATACGGCGAGTTTGATGTGGGCGGCTCAAGTTCTGGAAGTTCGGTGGCTGCCGCTCTTGGCATGGCACCAGTCACGATCGGTTCAGAAACATCGGGATCCATCATCTATCCGGCGAGTCAGAATGGTGTGGTCGGACTCAAACCGACATTGGGGCTGGTTTCTCAAGAGGGGATCATCCCGATATCAGAAACGCATGATACGGCGGGACCGATCACTAGAACCGTCAAGGATGCGGCTGTTTTACTCCAGGCGAAGACTGATTTGGAAGAAACAGCTGACTGGGATGCGAAAAGTTTATCTGGTATCAAAGTCGGCATCATAGACAATGAAACCTTAAAAGCCGTATACCGGTCTGAAGATGAAGAAATATTATCCAGAGTCAAAGGTAAATTGAATGAAGCAGGAGCAGTTGTTTCTTCTATGGAAATCGATGAAGAAGGGTTTAATGTCAATTACCTCAACATTCTGAAAAATGAATTCAATTTGGGTGTTGCATCCTATTTTGAGTCCAGTACCTTTACTTTAGATAACGTTCTGGCTTTCAACCAGCAGAATGAAAAAGACTTTGCACCATACAACCAGGAACTGATTCGTCAGTCGATCGAAGAAACCTACACCAATGAGGAAATGGCGGAAACGATCAGACAGAACCAACGATCGGCCAGGAAAGCCCTGGATAAAGCATTTGAATCAGTCGATCTTATAGTTACCTTGAGCAACTATGCGACAGTGCTGTACGCTGCGGCGGGCTATCCGGCGGTGACGCTGCCTGGGCACAAACGCTTGAGTGGCGAACCGGTCGGGGTGACTTTTATCGGCAAAGCAGATCAGGACATGACACTTCTTGAATGGGCGTATGCTTATGAACAGCATCTAAAATCATGATAACAGCTCATCTTTGTAGCTAAACCTTATGCTTTGATGTCTATTTCGTCAATTGCTATAATTAAGATAGTGAAGAACTTAGACAGGAGGAATTATTGTGGCAGAGAATGTATTAAGAGACCGTATATTGGAAATTTACAAGAGTGATGACGGGATCAACGAAAAGATCGCTGAACTGAAACCGGCTTTTCCAGATGGCGAAATCATCGACGATGTTGAAAAACTTTATGATGAAGGTAAACTCGCACTGCGTTCAGATGATGATTCCGGCAAGAAAGCCTTCCTGGATCGTCCCGAAGGCAGTCAGGAAATCACTTATTTCTACCCTGAAAAACTGAAATACAAAGGCTAAACCTTATGATTTAAAGAAGTGGCATCGGTGAGTGTAAGCTCGCTGATGCCACTTTTTCGTATGTGAGGGTTTTTTGTTGATTCTGGCATGGTTTATGACAGACTCAAGGAAAGAAGTGGGGTGGGTTTGTCGTTTCGAGGATGGCATGACAGACTGGGAAAGAAATGCTGTCTGAGCCTGTCATTTTCTTCATGAAATGACAGGCTCACTGAATTTTGATTATGAGCTAGTCATTTTAGCTGATAAATGACAAAGTCAGAGAGCAGAATGGGATGGGTTGGTCATGTTTCTCTTCGGATGACCAACGGGGCTCGTGATCTGTCTGCGACTTTGTCATATCTGCTTGATAATGACAGGGTCATATATTTTTTTCTCGTGGGCTTGCCATTTGAGGGCGCCGATGACTAGCTCAAAAGTTATTTTTAACTGACTTTGTCACAGTGAAATGAATGGAGACGATCTATTCGCAGCATTAACTAGAAATACGGCATTCGAGGCTGAAAAGTGTTCACTCACAGCTGACATATTTACTGACTGCGACCTTCCATAAGGAAAAATGTTGACTCAACATTTTATCATTAGATGAGTGCAACATTTAGCGTAGAAAAATGTCGACTGGCGCATTGCATTGCTCATCAGTACGACATTTCAGTCCCCAAAATGTTCACTCAGGTGGTTTTTGACGAATGAATGCGACATCTAGAAGAAAGAAGTGTCGGCTCGGAGATTCTACTTTCAGCGAGTGCGACATTTTCTTCGGATACATGCCCACTCAGCAAATGTATCGTTTGCGAGTGAGCAACAAAGCCGCATAAATGGAAGGATACCGTATCCGTATCTTAATAGCGGTATTCAATGTCAGTTATCAATAATCCTGCAAAAAAGAAGAGCGACCATTCTAAAAAAGTAGAATGGTCGCTTTTCTATTAACCTTAAAATTCTATTAACTCTTAATAGGTTGCTTCATGTTCAGTCGGTTCCCGCCTGTGCACAAGCAAGGCACCGAGGCCGGTTATGGCAACGATGAATCCAAAGATCCAGCCGATGTAAGGGATCAGCATCAGCAGTTCCAGTATGAAAAGACCTAAAAGGACGAGCAGGAATTCCTTACCGAGACTTTCCCGGTCGTAGGCTTTCAGGATGAGTGAACCGATAAACAGCGCCACGATGATCTTTGCAATATACAGCGCGATGCCATACAGCAGGGCAAGTATGATTCCCATCGGGATACCGATGAGAGTGACCATTAAAAGTATGATCAGAAACGGTGTGGCGATCAATGCCAGTAAACCGAACCCCATCGTTTTAAGAGGTATGGTGGAAATGGGTCTGGTGTTGTCCGTCCAAAAGTGAGGGCGCAGGAGTCGGATGACCAGCCAGACGACGAGTGCCGAAATCAGGCTCCATAAAGCAAACAATACTCTGAACAGCCATTTTTCCTGCTGGCCGATCGTCCATTCCATGTTGTCCCAGGGTTCTCTTTCGGTGTAATCAGTTTGACCGGCTACTGTTGCATTTTGAGACATATTCGCTTCGTTAGGGCTTTCGTAAATGAAATCTCCTTCGATAGAAGCCGAGTCGTTCAAGGTGATGTCTTCACCGGTCACATTGGCGTCCCCACCGATCATACTGTTGAGGGTGACAGATTCCCCTGCTAAAAAGAGGTGACGCGGGACTTCACCATATATCAGTACATCCATACCGGCTACAAAAAGATCACGACCTGTTTGAGCTTCTTGATCGATCGTGACTGTTTCTCCGGCAAGGAAGACTTCTCCGTCATTTTGACCACTGAAGCGGATTTTCTGGCCGAGTCCGTAGACGTTACCATTGACTTCACCGTTTACCCTGACCGATTCGCCGATGACGAAAAGGGCCCCATTAATATCGCCGTTGACTTCGATTTGATCGCCGGATGCAAACGTCGTCCCGTTGATGTCACCATCGATCTGGACTGTGTCTCCCGCAAAGAATCCGGGGCCGTCGATCGTTTCTCCTTCCTGATGCGTATGCCTGGCCTCGCGGTTGAACACGTGTGGCTGTGCTGAGACGGTACCGGCCATAACAACGAGTGAGAGTAAGAAAAAAATGATGACTGAAAGTTTTCGCTTGCTTAGTTTATTACTGATTTGCTTCATTATAATTGACCTCCTTTTTCTGAAAAACTGGACTGGCAGCTATTTAATCTTCATATAAAGGACACCTCTCTTGGTAAGTAAAAGTAACGTGATCGAGACAGGGATTACTGAGCGGAAGTAGATGATGGAATAAACGGATGAGAAGGTAGCGGACAGAAAGCCATCGTGACTATCTTTCTTGAGTCTATTTTACCACTATGTGAAAAAAAGTCGTTAGTGATAACGATCCTTTTCATACTAGGAAATGGTATTACGTCAATATCTTGGACACGATTTAAGAGAATTTCTTAATGAAACATGGACCCGTTTTGAGGCCTCAAGGTTTCGGTAAATGTTCTAACCGCTGACGCTTTTTAGAACATTTACCGAAACCATGAGGATAGCTAAAGTCTTTCTATTTAACCGTCCTATGGTTCCGTCTAACTTAAATGACTACTTGATCTAAGTATGCTTGCTCAATGGCCAGGGGCGTTCGGTTCCCAAGTGCCGAGTGGATTCTCTTCCGATTGTAGAAGGCTTCAATGTATTGAAATAATTCTCTATAAGCCGTATCGAAATCAGGATAATTCTTTTGGTAAACTTCTTCCTTT
>NZ_FOBL01000032.1 GCF_900109825.1 Alkalibacterium putridalgicola
GAAGGGCACATATCTGCCTCTTTTGTGACCTCCAGATACTTGGCGTTCGTGCGAAGGGCACATATACGCTGTTTTTGTGACCTCCTATCTCCTCTTTCTCACTCGAAGGGCACGCAAACGCTAAAAAAACCATCAACTAACACGATCGGCACTCGTTCGGCTTTGTCCTCAATGTCTTTTATGAAAAGAGACCTGCGACTCTATAGTCGCAGGCCCTCATTACTTGTCCCATCAGAACAGTTTATTTCTTTGCTTGTAAAACCCAGTAACCTTTATCCAGGGCGATACGTTCCACGTTACCGAAGACATCGGTCATTCTTTGTTTGGCACTCGGGGCGCCTTGTTTCTTCTGAATCACGATGACGAGCACGCCGTCTTCAGCCAGATGATCATAGGCTTCGGAAATGATCTGGTGCACGACTTTCTTTCCTGCTCTTATCGGCGGATTGGAAAGCACAGCACCGAATCCCTTTTCTTCAACCTTCTCATATATGGAAGAAAGATAGATATCGACGTTCTTGATCCCATTTTCCTCAGCATTTTTACGAGCGAGATCGAGTGCACGCTCGTTGACGTCTACCATGTCTATCGATAGTTCAGGGTAGGCTTTTGCCAGAGACAAACCGACCGGACCATAGCCACAGCCCATATCCAGTACTTTTCCATTTGGAAATACTGACGGGTCAACAGCCTCGATCATGACCTGCGAACCGTAATCGACTCGCTCTTTAGAAAAAACGCCTGAATCTGTATTAAATTTCAGCGTATTGCCTTTTAAAGTCATTTCAAAGTTTTGTTCTTTATGTTTCGCATTTGGATTGGATGTGAAATAATGATCTGCCATTGTATAACGCCTCTTTCCGTTAGTTCTTTCCCTAACAGTATACTATGCAGACCTCGGCATCTCAATCATTCAGTCAGATACTGAAAGACAAGCGCATTAGCTGGCTGGTTCATAGTCTGCATTATACTTTGACTGTTTTTTCGACTCTTTTTCGTATTCCGGCTCATATTCCGGTTCTTCTTTCGGCAGGATCTGATTCAAAAGAATGCCTGTGATGGCGCTCAAGGCTGTTCCAGAGAGAGTCAGAAGTCCGGCAATATCGAACACTGCGCCGCCCAGGCCGATCACCAGCATTGAGCTGGCAATGATCAGGTTCCTTGACTGATTGAAGTCCACTTTGTCTTCGATCATCACTTTCAACCCATTGCTTGCGATGACGCCGTACAAGAGGATCGACATGCCGCCTAAAACCGCAGCCGGGATGGTTGAAATCAGTGCTGTGAATTTACCCATGAAGCTCAGAGCGACGGCAATGAAGGCTGCATTTCTGATGACTGAGACCGATGCGATGCGCGTCATTCCGATCACGCCGGTATTTTCTCCGTAAGTGGTATTGGCCGGTCCACCGAAGAAGGCAGACACAGCTGTTGCTGCTCCGTCACCAATCAGTGTGCGGTTCAGACCCGGCTCTTTCAGGAATTCACGGTCACAGATCTTCCCTAATACCGAGTGGTCCCCGATATGCTCAGCCACTGTCACCAAAACGATAGGCAGCAGTGCCAGGGCTTCAGGACCGAAGTAGAAATCGTAACTCTGGAAGGTGTTTGTTTCAAAAGGCAGGTACAGTTCCGGCAGAGCGATCCAGTTCGCTTCTCTTACCGCAGTAAAATCCACGATCCCAAGAACTGTGGCTAAAAGGTAGCCTCCGATTATGGCAACTAAGAATGGAATGATTTTCAGGAAGCCTTTTGCTTTCGTGTTGATAAAGGCCGCGATCAGGAAGGTCGTAACGGATACGACGATGACGCGCCAGTCTGAATCAGCGACAAATCCCGCATTCTGAACCGCGTTGGCTGCCAGTCCCAGACCAATGACCATGATCATCGGGCCGATAACGATCGGGGGAAGCAGTTTATCCACCCAGGACGTTCCGACTACCCGAACGATCCCTGCGATGATGATATATAAGAGTCCGACCATGACCACACCTGTCTGTGCGGCGCTGATATCTCCGCCCATTTGTTCTATCGCTATCTGCATGGCTGCGATATAGGCAAATGAGGACCCGAGATACACCGGTACTTTTGCTTTCGTTGCGATCTGGTAGATGAGTGTTCCCACACCGCTGGCTAAAAGTGCGACGGATACGGGCATATTGAGCAGGATGGGGACGAGGATCGTTGCCCCAAACATTGCGAATACGTGCTGAAGACTTAAGAACATCCCTTTCACCAAGGGCGGCTTTGCCTCCACGTCTAATATTAACGGTCGTTGTTGAATGGCCATAACTTATCATCCTTCTTTCTTATTTTTAGGCATAAAAAAATGCCCTTTTATTTTACGCAAAAAGGACCTTTAGATAAGATGGATGCTAAGCGGCATCGGGATACAGATCTTTACATCAGTTTCTGTGTACAGACTGTTCCTGTGCTTTTCAGCTATATGAAATTTTTCCATCCTTTTCTACCTCACGGGATAGAATTAAAGGAATTTTGCTTGCACTTAGTTTACCAAGTGCCTCCTTTAAAAGCAAGACTTAATTTAACGGCGTGTTTTAATAATTATCCTTTACTTAGAAGAGGGCGAACTTGTATACTAGATTTAACATATTTTGAAAGAGGTTACACATAATGAATGATCTGTCAAGAACGTTGAAACACTGGCTGGTGCTCGCGATCGCCTGCGGTATGTCCGCCAGTGCAGTCGGCCTTACAATGAATGTGATAGGGGTTTTCTACACACCGGTTGCTCAGGATTTGAATATTTATCGTGGGTCGTTCGCTCTTCATGCCACTCTGGCTTCTGTTGCTTTAGCCGTGATCTCTTTGTTCTTTACTACGTTACTTTATCGTTACGGCTGGAAAAAGGTCTTGATCGCAGGTGTCACTCTTGCTTCTTTATCCACCATGGCAATGGCATTCACGACTCAGCTGTGGGTTTTTTATATTCTGGGCATGATTCGCGGCATCGGTGCGGGTCTGTACGCCATGATCCCTTTATCGATGATCATTAATAACTGGTTTGAAGAGAAAAAAGGATTTGCCATGAGCCTCTCCTTTGGTTCTACCGGTATTGCGGGCGCTATCTTCTCACCTGTTTTCACAGCACTGATCAATGCTTTGGGATGGGAGTATTCCTTTGTCGTGATGGGTCTGATTATGATCGCCCTTGCCCTGCCGGCTATCCTTTATCGTTATGAACTGGACCCGAAAGACGAAGGCCTGCTTCCTTACGGCTACGATGAAGCAAAAGAATCCAGGCAGCGCCTGATCAAGCAGCCCAACTGGACCACTTTCTCTTATACGAATATAGCTTTCATACTGATTTTCATCATTGCGTTTACCCATACATCTATCGCAGGCATATCCCAGCATTTGCCCGGATACGCAGAATCCAACTTTCTTTCTGAACAGATAGGCGGCGTCCTCCTGTCTGCTGTGATGATCGGCAATATCACATTCAAGCTCATTATCGGCTCGTTAAGTGATACTGTCGGAATCGTTAAAGCCAGTGTTATTATGCTGGTATTAACGGCTGTCAGCATCGTTATGCTGCTGACGCTGTCAAACACGTATTTACTCATCTTTTCTGCTTTCTTATTCGGCACGGTCTTTACAGTTCCGGCTGTCGCCTTACCGTTATTAACAACTGAGTTTTTTGGAAAAGAGCTGTACGTCCGGATTTATCCGATCCTCTCTTTTTCAGCAGGGATCGGTGCCGCCTTGTCGATGACGCTTGTCGGTTATGCCTATGACTTTACCGGTTCTTATGTCCTGGCTTTCACGATCGCTCTGATTTTCATCGCGGTCAACATCCCACTGCTGTTCATTGCTCAAAAGCATGCACCAAAGCGAATCTGACACACTAATCATATCTACAGGCATGTGACTATATTCTGTCATATCTTAACAAAAAAGAGGCAAGGACATCACTCAATGTCCCCACCTCTTTTTTTCTGTACTTGCTTCCATTACTCATCTGTGGAATAAGTTGATCCCCTTGACGACTATGTGTTCAGGTGGCCGAATTGCTGGCACGAGCCTGAGAAATCACTGCATCGATGACGATCACAATGCCAAGCAGAACATTGACAGAGGCTTCATCATAAATATTTATTTCGTAAGTATCTCCCCATGACAGCCACTTTTTATTGATGTCCGCGATCACTTTATCGCCTTCTTTGATCATATAATCATGCGCCATAACGGAGCCTTCAATATGCCAGTCGGGGCCTAAAATCGTATAATTATTTTTGAAAAGGGTAAAGTCTTTTTTAACAGTAGCTACTTTTTCCCCTTTCTCATAGAGGTTGTATTCAGGCAGAAACCTCCATAAGGATTGTTCGATATAAAGCTGTTCTTCATTATCTATATTAAAGAGCCTTAGTTTTTTTGCAAAAGAGAAGAATTCCCCTTCGACATAGTACCTATCTCGCTCAACATCATCCTTTATTGAAAAGCGGTCTTTAAACGACCAGACTTTCTGTTTGATATATAAACGCATAGACGTTCCTCCTAGAGTTGTGATTGAGCACGCTGATAATTGACACGGGCAGAAACATTGGCGACCAGACCTAAAGAAACCGAAAGCACCATCAAGCTGGACCCGCCATAACTGATGAACGGGAAAGTGACTCCCGTAATGGGCATCAGACCTACCACGCCCATCAGATTGACCATCGACTGGATGAGGAACATCGCGGCTACGCCGATACTCAATATCGAATTAAAGGCACTCTTTGAACGGATCGCAGTCAGGATCATGCGTGACACCATCAAGGCAAAGACGAATAAAAAGATCGTAATGCCAAGCAGCCCGAATTCTTCTCCAATAATCGCGACGATAAAATCTGTATAAGGAAACGGTAGGTAGCCTGTTTTCTGCACACTGTTTCCGAAGCCTACACCAAGCAGACCGCCTCGGCTCAAAGCATAGTAGGAATTGACGAGCTGTAGACCGGCTCCTTCAGCTAGCTGAAACGGATCCCAGAACCCTTGAAATCGTCTATAGCGATTTTCATTAAGAAAAAACAAACGTGTTCCGTACACTTTGATCAGCTGAGTGAGCCCCAGTAGAGAAGTTACGCCGATTAATCCGAAGCCGGTGCCCAATTTAGGAGAAACACCGCTCGCAAAAATCGTGACAGTTCCGATCAGAACGATGATGAATGCCGAGCCTGTATCCGGCTGGACATAGATCATAAGCACGATCAGGCTCACTAAGCCTATAGGCGCAACGATAGCATTGAAGAAATTCTCAGTTATTATTTTCTGCTTCTTCGACAAGATATAAGCCAGATACCAGATCACAGTGAATTTAGTAAATTCAGCTGGCTGAATATTGAACAGCGGCGTTTCTATCCAGCCTTTCGCGCCATTGATTTCCCTTCCGAACAATAGTAAAAAACCAAGGGAAAGGGCAGTGATCAAGATACCGATCATAACATATTTCTTGTTTTTCAAGATTTTCAGCGGAAAAAACAGCGCCAGAAGAAACAAGACATATGACATCCCTACGAATATAATCTGTCTCGGCAGGTAATAGTGCGGATTCCCATAGTCATTCAGTGCGCTATAGCTGCTCGCACTGTAAACCATCATTATACTGAATACTGTCAGTAAAAGATAAGGGACGACTATATATTTATCTACGTGTTTCAGTCTTTCTTTTATCATCGTTCCACTCCTCTTCTACACATTTTATGACGTTCCCGGATGAAAGTCTTCTCCTTCGCCCGAGAAGAAATATGATTTATGATGGAAACGCATGGACATGATCAGGCCGATCCCCATCATGTTACCTAAAAGAGAGGACCCTCCCTGCGAAATAAAAGGCAACGGAATACCTGTCACAGGAAGCAGGCCGATATTCATTCCGATATTTTCCAGAACGTGGAAGGCTATCATCATAATAACGCCAGTAGCGATATACGCATAAAATTCATTTTTTGTATCATAGACGACCTTTATCATATGATAGACCAGAACAAAGTAGGTGAAGATCAGGAACGACCCGCCGGCGAAGCCAAAGTTCTCACCGATCGTGGCAAAAATCATATCCGACTCTCTGACTGGGACATAAACTTCACTTTCGCCGAAGCCTTTACCGAACACACCGCCTGAGCCGATGGACTTGAAGGCCTGTGTCACCTGATACGTTGCATCCGTCGATCCTTCATGCGGCCGGAGCCAAGTGTTGATCCGGGAAAACTGATACGGACTGAAAAGCCCTGTATTTAAAAGAAACTCCTGATTATATACCGCTAATAAGATGAGTGTAATACCGACGGTCGATATGACCAGGAAGATGGGAAGCAGGATCTGCCACTTGATGCCTGAAAGCAGCACCACTCCGATCAGGATCGCGATATACACGAGACCGGTCCCCAGATCGTTCTGCATGAAAACGAGCAGGATAGGTAATGCTGAATACAGCATCAGTTTTCCCATCAGCAGAAAATCACTTGAATAATCTCTGACTTTATAGGTGCTGTTGTGTCTGGTCACCGCTTTAGCCAGCATAAGGATGTAGGGAATCTTGACGAACTCCGACGGCTGTATGGTCCCAAGCGGTCCAAGTCGTATCCAGGATTTCCCTCCCGTACGCATCGCCAGGTTCCGGTCATAAATAAGAAGCGTTAGTATCAGCACGATGATGCCTAGAATATATAAATATGTGGTCATTTTCCATAACTGTTCCGAATCAAACTGCATTATAACCAGCATGGCGATCGTGCCTAACCCATACCACATGATCTGCCTCAGAGTCATTCCCAGCGAAGCATCCTGGATCAGTACGGTCGTTGAATAGAGCGATACGATGCTGATGATGGCGAGTAGCATCACTGATAAAATTATGCCATAGTCTATACGTTGAGGATATTTATCGTTGTTCATTTATTTCTCCCTTTCTTAAGTAAACATAGAATTCTGGTAAGCCTATAGGGAAGATCCCATTCAATGACACATTTTATCAGATATTCGGTCCGATTCATACGTTATAACAAAATTGACACAAAAGTGTAGAACAAAAAAACCCCTTTGCTATAAAGATACTCTTTACAGCAAAGGGATTCAATGTATTTAAGTTAAATTAAATTATTTAACTTCTACAGAAGCGCCAGCTTCTTCTAATTTACCTTTTAATTCTTCTGCTTCTTCTTTAGAAACATTCTCTTTAACTGGTGCTGGTGCGCCGTCTACTAAAGCTTTAGCTTCTTTCAAGCCAAGACCTGTAGCTTCACGAACTGCTTTGATAACTTTGATTTTTGCTGAACCTGCGCTTGTTAATTCAACAGTAAATTCTGTTTGTTCTGCTTCTGCAGCTGCGCCAGCTCCTGCTGCTGCAACTGGAGCTGCAGCTTCTACGCCGAATTCTTCTTCGATCGCACTTACTAAGTCGTTTAATTCTACGACAGTTGACTCTTTCAAGTCAGCAATGATTTTTTCAATATCTAATGCCATTTTTGTTTTCCTCCATTTGTAATTTAAATTAGTTTAGTTTCAGCTTGCCATACGACTGTATAGCAGTAAGTCAGTTGAATCGACTGCTTTACGCAGCTTCTTCTTCTTTTTTCTCTGCAACAGCTTTGATTGCCAAGGCTGTGTTTCGAACAGGTGCCTGAAGTACAGATAATAGCATTGAAAGTAGGCCGTCGCGGCTTGGTAGTGTAGCAATTTTGTTGATTTGTTCAACACTTGCAACTTTACCTTCCAATACGCCACCTTTAATTTCTAAAGCTTCTGCATCTTTAGCGAATTCTGCAATAATTTTTGCAGGGGCAACAACTTCTTCGTTACTGAATGCTACAGCAGTAGGTCCTTTGAAGACATCTACTAAATCTGACAAATCAGCTGCTTCTGCAGCACGACGAAGCATAGTGTTTTTCAATACGCGCATTTCAATTCCTGCATCACGTAATTGTTTACGTAATTCAGTGACTTGTTCCACTGTCAAACCACGGTAGTCAACGACTACGACAGCTTCTGCGTCTTGAAATTTCTTCGTAATATCATTGACCACTTCTTGTTTTTTTGCAATGACATTTGCTTTACTCATTGATGTTTCACCTCCTGATCGATTGAAATGAGGATTTCCCCTTATACTTACATCCAAAAAGAATTTATCGCATAAAAAAACCCCATGTCACCGTAGACATAGAGGGATCATAGTTGATTAATGTAATCACATGTGTCCTCGGTATGATATTAAGGCGTGAGCCACATACTGTCTTCGGTATTATCCGGTAATAGAATCTATCACCATCATTCATCAATGCATATTTAATTTAAGTTATTTCCTTAACCTGCATAAGTATAGCAAGCTATACCCTGCAGGTCAAGAGAAATTTCAACTTTTTTTATTTAGCAACTGTTGTTGGGTCTACTTTAACACCAGGGCCGAACGTGCTGGCCACTGCCATGTTTTTGATGTAAACACCTTTAGAGCTTGCTGGTTTAGCTTTTACGATAACATCGTGTAAAGCAGCCAAGTTCTCTTTAAGTTTTTCAGTTTCAAATGATACTTTACCGATCGGCACGTGTACATTTGACTGACGGTCGACACGGTAAGTGACTTGACCGGCTTTGATGTCGTTAACAGCTTTAGCTACATCTGGTGTAACTGTACCTGTTTTAGGGTTAGGCATTAAACCTTTAGGTCCTAAGACACGGCCCAATTTACCTACTTCAGCCATCATGTCTGGTGCAGCAACGACGACGTCGAAGTCTAACCATCCACCTTGAACTTTTTCTACAAGATCGCTGTCGCCAACGAAGTCTGCGCCTGCTTCTTCAGCAGCTTTAGCAGCATCGCCTTTTGCGAAAACAATCACTGTCTGAGATTTACCAGTACCGTGCGGCAATACCATTGCGCCACGCAGCTGCTGGTCTGCTTGTTTAGGATCGACACCAAGTCTGTAAGCTACTTCAACACTTGCGTCGAAATTAGCGTAATCGATTTCTTTAACTAATTCTAATGCTTCAGTTGCATCGTATTTGTTTTCTCTGTCTACTTTTTCCAAAGCAGCTAAGAATTTTTTACTCTTTTTCGCCATTATTTTTCCTCCTTATTGTGGTATTAACGGTTTGACCTCCCACTTGATCTCCGCACGCAATGGACTGATCAGTCAGTTACCATTGGTGATCACGTCGAGTGGCCTCGAATGACTGGATGCGGAGTCAGCAAGCAATGTGATCGTCAAATTAACCTTTGACAGTGAATCCCATACTGCGAGCTGTACCTTCGACCATGCGCATTGCTGCTTCAACACTAGCTGCGTTTAGGTCTTCCATTTTTGTTTCAGCAATTTCTCTTACTTGATCGCTTGTTACAGTTGCCACTTTTTTAGTGTTTGGTTCGCCTGAACCAGACTCAACGCCAGCTGCTTTTTTAAGCAATACTGCTGCAGGTGGTGTTTTAGTGATAAATGTGAATGAACGGTCTTCATAAACAGAAATAACTACAGGAATGATCATCCCTGCCTGGTCAGCTGTACGAGCGTTAAACTCTTTACAGAATCCCATAATGTTTACTTGAGCTTGTCCTAATGCAGGTCCTACTGGGGGTGCTGGGTTAGCTTTCCCTGCAGGTATTTGCAATTTCACGACATTAACTACTTTTTTTGCCACGAGACATACCTCCTTGATTTGTGTCCGTGAGTGGTTAAATGAGGTTTCAATTTTCCTCTCCCACTATGTTACTACACCTCACACTACGGATGTGTATAAGGCGCACTGACAAATATTACCATATTTTAATTGGAAATGCAAGGTGTTATTTAATCGATTTTTGAGATCTGATTGTAATCCAGTTCAGCCGTCGTTTCTCTCCCGAACATTTCGATCGATGCTTTGATTTTACCTTTTTCGGTTTCAAGAGCAGTGACATTACCTTCCATACCGGCAAAGGCGCCATCAGTGATCTGGATACGTTCACCTAACTCAAGGTCCATTTCCACTTTACGCGGATTGATTCCCATGCTGCGGAGGATCTGATCCACTTCATCCGGCAGAAGCGGAGACGGTTTGCTTCCCGCACCGTGCGAGCCGACAAAGCCTGTGACGCCCGGTGTGTTTCTGACGATGTACCAGGCTTCATCTGACATGATCATTTCCACTAAGACATAACCCGGGAACGTTTTTTCCATCTCGGTTTTTGACTTGCCGTCTTTTTCAGTGGTTTTTTCTTCTTCCGGTATCAGCACCTGCAGGATGTTATCTTCCATTTTCATACTTTGTGCACGTGATTCCAGATTTTGTTTTACTTTATTTTCATAACCTGAATACGTCTGCAGCACGTACCACGCTTTTGAACTCTCTAATTCTTCCATTTTGAACTCCTTTTTTTAAGTCTTATTTTTTCGTACTAAAAAAACCTTCTTTACACACTGTGAAAGAGAAGGTTTTCCATCGGTTCTCGTACTGTAGTATAGCACGAAGGTCTAGTAAATTCTACTGATTTTATGTTTTGTCATACTAAATTCAATAAAAAGGTAATGACTGAATCGACAGCATAAAAGAATACACCGAAGAATGCCATGACACCAAATACAGTCAGTGTATTTTTACGCATGGCTTCTTTTGTCGGCCAGGTCGTTTCTTTCAGCTCGTGTTTCACTTCGCCTAAGAATGTCTTAACTTTACTCATGTGGGCTGCTCCTTCCACTTTCACTTCGTTCATGTTATTTTGTTTCCCTGTGTAATGTATGTTTTTTACAATAACGGCAATACTTTTTTATTTCAAGACGTTCCGTACGGACTTTGTCGCCTACATCTTTCGTGTAGTTGCGTGACCCACACTCTGTACAAGCTAATGCTAATTTTTTCTTCATTATTTTTTCCTCGCTTCTTACGTTCCATATCTTAAGTTGATCAGTATCCTATTAACTTTAACATCTATACCAAAGCCTGTCAAATCAGTCTATTCGACCAGTTCAAACATTTCATCAGTGATTTCGACCTTGTGAGTGAGGTTGTCAGAAGTAAATACTTTCTTGTCTTTTGTAACATAGATAACATCCACATCGGGCATCTCATTGATATAGTCAAGGCCCTCTTCTACGCCCATTGCAAAAGCAACGGTCGCTATCGCATCGCCATCCATTGCGTTATCTGAAATGATACTGATGCCGGAGATATTGTTTTCAAAAGGATAGCCCGTTTCAGGATTGAGTATATGATGGTAGGATTTACCATCTTCTTCAAAGTTTCGTTCATAGATGCCAGATGTAACGATAGCAGAGTCTACCAGTTCAACCATTCCCATGATATCGCCGCGATCATCAAAAGGATCCTGGATCCCAACGCGCCACGGCTCACTTTCTCCACGGGTACTGTTTCCGACGACCACGATATCGCCACCCAGATCCACAATAGCCGTATTGACACCTTCTTCAACTAATATACGGGCCGCTTCATCTGTAATATAACCTTTCGCAATGGCCCCAAGATCTAATTCCATTCCCTTTTCCTCAAGATATATCGTCTGTTCTTCTTCATTCAGTTCAACTAAATTATAGTCGACGACATCTAGAACATTCTCCAGTTTTTCTTCTTCGGGTACTGCTGCATCTTCCTGCCCGATATTCCATAAACTGGTCATTGCACCGATAGTCGGATCAAATTTACCATCTGATACTTCGGCATAGTAAAGAGCCCTTTCCATAACATGAAAGACTTCCTCCGATACTTTTACAGGCTTTATACCAGCTTGACGATTCACTTCTGATATCTGTGAATCTTCTTTTTCTTTTGCAAACCATTCATCCAGTTCGGTGACTTTTTCAAAGGCAAGATCCAAAGCCTCCTCTTCACCTTCGTTAAATACTTTTATATTAGCGACTGTGCCAAGTAGAAACTCTGTTCGTTCGATCGGATTCTCAGCCAGCCCTCGTGGATCCCCTTCTTCACAACCAGTTAAAAACACTGTAGCTAAAGGGATACTCATTAACGTTAAAGCGAGTTTACTGCGCTTTCTCATTCTCATTATCCTTCCATTCATTTTCTCTGTACATATTACAACAAAAGTGCTATCCTGTCTATGTTTTCACAAGATAAGTTCTGGTATAATAATTTTTTAATGTAGATAGCTAACTGGACCGATTTATGGCAAACTATAACTAGTACAACTAAGCCTAGTAGAAAAGGATTTTTCCTATGAACCGCACACAAAAAATGATCTATATATCGCTGCTCTCAGCTCAGGCTGTCATCTTGGGTCTGATCGAACGCAGTATTCCCTTCCCCTTTGCTTTTGCACCTGGGGCAAAGCTCGGGATCGCCAACTTAATAATTATTGTCGCCATCTACACCCTGCCGTTTAAAGACAGTTTCAAAGTGGTGTGGATGCGCCTGTTGATGACCACCCTGCTCGGCGGCACGCTGTCCACCTTTCTTTACAGTACAGCCGGTGCCCTGCTCAGTTACTTCGGCATGTTGTTCGTCAAGTTTGCGGGCGGTAAACGTGTCAGCATCATCGGGGTCAGCGCGACTGGCGGTATCCTCCATAACCTGGGACAGCTCCTCGTAGCCAGCTCTATTGCCCAGACCTGGACGGTGCTTCTGTATCTCCCGGTATTATCTTCTATGGGGATCCTGTCTGGGATCGCCATCGGGATCGCCGCCAACTTTTTGATGGAAAAAGTCTCCACCATCCAGCGCTTCCGGCAGGAGAACGATGAAAAAAAAAGCCCTGAATTCAGAAAAAAGCTGAATGAGAGCTTATCATAGTAAACAAAAAAAGCCCGGAGAGGCTTTTTTTGTTTGGACAGAAACTATTCAATGAATACGAAGTTATATAAATGTTTGCTCTATTCTTAGCCATCACATGAAATGTTTGCGGTACTTTTCAGTACAGCGATGTTTGGCATTCATGACTTTCTCTTTCGTGCACTCCAGGTCTACAGCGATTTTTTCAAAAGAGTAACCTAAAAAGCAGCAAAGACATACTTCTTTTTCGAAAGAAGACAAATAGTTTATGTATTCTTCCATGGTTTCATTCACTATTGGTTTATCTTCTGGTTGAATAGTTTTGGATGGACCGGCCAGCTGATAGCCGTTTTCTTCCAGCACACTTTCCAGTGATAAGGCCTCTTTATAAGACTTTCGTTTTAATGCGTTACTCTTTCTGATCAGGCGATTGAAGTGATTATCCAGATTCAAGCAGACATACTGATTAAAACTCATCCCTCTATCTAGTTCATATTTTTCTACAGATTCCACTAAAATCAAGCAGGCTTCCTGATATAGATCATCCCGTTCATAGCCTTTGATAAAGCGCCGGTACGTTGACTTTCTTAACAAGGCTTCACTACGTTCCAGAAGATCCGGAAAAAGTGAAGAGTCTCCTGACTGGATCCGAATGATCATGCTGTCGACGATCGGGTCACTTACATCCTTATATACTTTCGTTTCTTTCCTTTCTTTCGTCTCTTCTTTTTCTGTATATAACTGCATCCTTTCTTCTCCTTCTGTTTATTGTGTCTAACAATAACAGAACAGTACATTTATAGTTTCTGGTGATGTATCCTTTGAAAGCGTTTCATTTAATTATACTTACTTTTAAATTAAAAAGTCATTATTTTTATTTTGTTTGTGAGTGAATTCTAATAAATATATATATAAAAAATGCGTAAGACTGACAGGATTCATCAGCCCTACGCATGTTTTACACTGTATTTTACTTATCCTGTTTTTTCACCATATTATAATACAGCGACTGGAGGTTCTTCAGATCCTTATCTTTTAGAGGGGAGTTGCGCGACCGGTTCTGCATGCGGTACAGCGTACTGTCCAGGGCGATGTTCTTCTTTGTCCGCTTGACGTCTTTGTAAAGTTCATTGGCGGATTTACGTGTGGCGCCGCGTTGGAAGATCAGCCACTGTTCTGCCAGATCCGACGTGGCGACCTGGACGTGCGTGACAAGGAGGTTTTCATCTCCGATAGCCTTTTCGATGTAGCTGTCGGCTGTTTCCCCTTCACTTGTAAAGATGACCGCCACCTCGTACTTGTCATAGCGCTGAGCGATGCCGGGGACCAGCTGGGCGTCAAAAACGATGCGTATCTCGATCCCTTCATACTTGGCATAGTTTGAGAGCTCATGCAGGAGAAGATCCCGTGCATCTGCCATTTTATCCAGCCGCTTCAGCTTCACCAGTTCAGGCCAGGCTCCAATCATATTATAGCCATCCACGTACAGCAGTTCTTTTTTCACTTAACTCCCCTCCTTTCAAGTTTTTTATTATGATTTTATAAGGCGTTGCGTTTTCTGAATACTTCGTACATTAGAAGCCCTGAAGCCACACCGGCGTTCAGGCTCTGGACATCCCCGACCATCGGGATCGACAGGGTTTCATCCACTTTCTCTTTCACCAGGCGGGACATCCCTTTACCTTCACTGCCGATGACGAGACCGACTGGTGACTCGACATCCCAGTAGCGGTAGTCTTTGCCTTTCATATCAGTCCCGAAGATCCAGAGACCACGGTCTTTCAGTTCATCGATGGTCTGCGCCATGTTGGTCACACGGGCTACCAGGACATGTTCGATCGCTCCGGCAGAGGCTTTCGCTACAGTAGAGGTCAACCCTACTGCGCGGCGTTTAGGGATGATCACACCGTGTACCCCGCTGGCATCGGCAGATCTCAGGATCGATCCCAGATTATGCGGGTCCTCGATCCCATCCAGAAGCAGAAAGAATGGTGCTTCGTTTTTCTCCTCGGCTTTTTCGAATAGCTCATCGAGGGTTGCATAGTTCACCGGACTGGCAGCCAAAACGAGGCCCTGGTGATTGCCGCCATCAGACAGATTGTCCAGTTTTGTTTTAGGTACAAAGGACAGCTGGACTTTGCGTTTTTTTGCTTCGCTGACCACTTTATTGATCTTATTATCAGTCAGACCGTCCTGAACGAACAGCTTGTTCACGTCCCGTTCGGACCGGAGTGTCTCCAAAACCGGATTCCTGCCGTAGACCATTTCATCATCGGTGATGGTCGATTCATTATTGTCGTGTTTCGGTTTTTCGTTAGTGTTTCGTTTTTTTATTGCCATGTTGACATCTCCTCCCTCTTTACAGTTCTTTGATTTTTTAAGTTTCTTCGATTTTTTCGATACACCAGCTGATCAGTTCCTGCAGACGGTCTGCTTCACCAGTCAGGTAAAGAAAACCGATCAGCGCTTCAAAGCCCGTGGACTGACTATAGGTCTTTGAGTCTGCGTTCTTGGCTTTCGAATAACTCTTGGCATTGCGTCCGCGTTTATAGTACTCCAATTCCTCTTCGGTCAATATTTCCTGGTCAATCATTTTTCCTATCAGAAAAGACTGGGCTTTCGCCGAGACATAGCCGGTCGCAGAGACGTGCAGTCGGTTCGGCTTTGTTTTACCGGAATAAATAAGGTGTTCTCTTATCGCCTGTTCATATAAGGCATCTCCCATGTAAGCGAGCGCCAGACCATTCAGCTGTTTCGGGTCGACCGTTCGGTTCATCTTATTCTCCCCGTTTCCAGCGCACACCCTGAGGCGTATCTTCTAAAATGATATTTTTCTCTTTCAATAGATCCCTGATCTCATCTGCCCGCTGGAATTGGCGTTCTTTCCGCGCCGTTTCTCGTTCTTCGATCAGTTTTTCGATGTCATCGTCCAAAAGATCATTCGTTGCTTCGATCGTTATACCAAAAACATACATGAATTCTTCGATCAGCTGCATGGCAAACTCTAAAACGACCCGGGAAACTTCCGGTTCTTCGAGATAACGGTTGAGGAAACGTACCAAATCATAGACGACGGTGATGCCGTTTTGTGTCTGAAAGTCATCATCCATGTGCCGGATAAATTCCTCTTTAAATGCTTCCAGCTGATCCATTTTTTCGCTGTCCGAATCAAGCGCTGTTTCTGCCTGTTCCAGACGACGAGACGCATTGAAATAAGACGTCTCGATGCGGTTTAAATTAGTCTTGGCTTCTTCTATCGCATCCAGTGAGTAATTGATCGGACGGCGATAGTGAGCGGTAGACATAAAGAAGCGCAGCGCCTTCGGATCATGCTTTTCTCGCAGATCTTTCACCAGGACCACATTCCCGATGGACTTGCTCATCTTCTCTTCGTTCATCGTGACAAAGCCGTTATGCATCCAGTAATTCGCAAAGGTCTTGTGGGTCTTGGCTTCTGTCTGGGCAATTTCATTCTCATGATGAGGGAACGCCAGATCCTGACCTCCGGCGTGGATATCAATGGTATCCCCCAGATATTTCGTTGCCATCACTGAACACTCGATGTGCCAGCCCGGTCTGCCTTTGCCCCAAGGTGAATCCCAGCTGATCTCGCCTTCTTTGGCTGCTTTCCATAAGGCAAAGTCCAGCGGGTCCTCTTTTTTGTCCGTTTCATCACCTACACGGTTGCTTGCACCCAGTTCCAGATCATCCAGGGAGATCCGGCTCAGGCTTCCGTACTTTTCAAAACGACGGGTACGGTAATACACATCCCCCTCTGATTCATAGGCATAACCCTTGTCTATAAGCGCTTCAACGAAGGCTATGATATCCGGGATATTCTCCATGACGCGCGGCGCATGGGTCGGTTTTTTCACTTCCAGTGCCAGTGTGTCAGCATAGAAGGCATCAATAAATTTATCTGCCACTTCCGGAGCCGTTTGGCCAAGCTCTTTCGCGGCTCGAATGATTTTGTCATCCACGTCTGTGAAGTTGGAGACGTAATCGACGTCGTACCCTCTATAAGTGAAATAACGCCTTACCGTATCGAACGCAACGGTACTTCTTGCATTTCCGATATGAATGTAGTTATAGACCGTCGGCCCACAGACATACATTTTCACTTTTCCTTCTTCCAAGGGTACGAAGGTTTCTTTTTTTCGTGTAAGTGTATTATAAATGTGTATCATCTTGCGCGACTCCCTTCTTCTGTAAACGAGTTCCGGACTTCTGACTGATCAGAATCCGTCAAAAAGAAAAGCCACACAACCGGTTGAAAGAAAGTTCGGGTTGCATGGCTTCATGGCCTTTCTTAACAGCTTATGCCTTAAAAGGATTTGATCAAATCTTGTGCTTTTTTGATATTGGCAATCGCTTTTTCTCTTCCCAGTAATTCAATTGTGTCGTTTAACTGAGGCCCGTGTTCCTGTCCTGAAACTGCCACACGGATAGGCATGAAGAGATTCTTACCTTTGATCCCTGTTTCTTTCTGAACAGCTTTGATCGCTTTTTTGATTTCGTCCGCTTCAAACGGTTCAACTGTTCTCAGCTGCTCAGTGAAGGCATCCAGGACAGTCGGTACGGTTTCACCTTTCAAGACTTCCTGTGCTCCTTCTGACCAGTCCAGTGTGTCTTCAAAGAATAAACCGGCAAGCTGAGTGATCTGTGCCGCATAGCTCATTTGTTCCTGATACAGACCGATCAGCTTTTTGATCCATTCGCTTTTTTCTTCCGAAGGGTTGGCTTCGACATAACCCGCTTCAACTAAATGCGGGATCGCTCTCAATGTCAGTTCACCTGTATCCATGTTTTTCATGTACTGATTGCTTATCCATTCCAGTTTGCTTGCATCAAAAGCAGCTGGTGATGTACCCAGACGGTTGTGATCGAACATTTCAACGAATTCTTCTTTGGAGAATAACTCGTCTTCTCCAACTGGAGACCAGCCCAGCAGGGTAATAAAGTTGAATAAAGCTTCAGGCATGTAACCCAGTTCACGGTACTGTTCGATAAACTGCAGGATCGTTTCATCACGCTTGCTCAGCTTTTTACCTGTTTCGGCGTTGATGATCAGTGTCATGTGTCCGAAACGCGGAGCTTTCCACTCGAATGCGTCATAGATCATCATCTGTTTTGGTGTGTTAGCGATATGATCATCGCCTCTCAATACGTGAGAGATCTTCATGTAATGATCATCCACCGTTACGGCAAAGTTATAGGTCGGCATACCGTCACGCTTGCGGATCACCCAGTCGCCGCCGATCGAATCAGCTTCAAAGGATATGTTCCCTTTCACCATGTCATCGAACGTATACGTAGACCCTTTAGGAATACGGAAACGAACGACCGGTGTGATGCCTTCTTCCTGTTTGGCTTTCTGTTCAGCCGCAGAAAGATTGGCACATTTCCCGCTGTAATGAGGCATTTCGCCACGGGCACGCTGCGCTTCACGTTCGGCCTCCAGTTCTTCACTGGTACAGTAACACTTGTAGGCATTATTGCTGGCTAAAAGCTGGTCCACCAGGGGATCATAGATGTCTTTACGTTCGGACTGACGGTAAGGTCCGTATGGTCCGCCTACGTCTGAACTTTCATCCCAGTCGATACCAAGCCATTTCAAGTTGTTCAACTGGCTTGTTTCTCCAGTTTCTACATGTCTTTTCTGATCAGTATCCTCGATACGGATGATGAAATCTCCGCCGTGATGACGGGCAAATAAATAATTGAACAACGCCGTACGCGCATTCCCGATGTGTAAATGTCCAGTCGGACTCGGTGCGTAACGTACACGAACTTTTTCTGTCATAATTGAACGCTCCTTATTGTTTTACTTCAAATATTTTTCATTGTCGCAGTAGTATAAACTTACCATTATTTCGCAGATTCTTCCACTAGAACCGGCAAATACTAAATGATTGGTCTCAGCTTTCCTTAAGCATGCGCGCCATCTGATAATCAAAGGCTGTGGTCAGTTTGAAATTATCGTCCGACCCCGAAATGACTTTGACTGGATAACCTGCACGCTCGACGAGCTCAGTTTCTTCATTGCCATAAAAATGCTCCTGTTCGGCCTGATCCACCGCCTGTTTCAATACTATGGAGTCAAACAGCTGCGGCGTCTGAATATGCCAGACTTCCGGTCGAAAAAGTGAACGAACCACCCTTTTGTCTCTGACGATTTTTATCGAATCTTTAGCTGGTATGCCTAGCGTGACAGCAGGCGATGCTTTTCCCGCCTGGATCAGAGCATCCAAAAGGTCTCTTGTCACAAACGGCCTGGCCGCATCATGGATCATGATTTTCCCTTGATCTGTGCGAGTCATTTGAGCCAGGGCACGTGCGACACTATCCTGTCTTTCTCTGCCGCCGATGACCCATTGTATTTTTTCTGGCATCTCTTTGTATAGGTCGATCAGATAGTCTTGGATGAGGGGCTGATTAACAGCGTTCACGACAAACCATATTTTCCGGCAGTCAGTGTCCTTATTGAAAAGTCTGAAAGAATAATCGAATACAGGCCGGTCTGCCAGAGGCATCAGGACTTTGTTCAATTTTTCCGGATGATGAAATCGCCTAGCCGATCCCGCAGCCAGGAGTATGACTTCATAGGGATCAGCCATTGGCATCTTTCCTGTTATCCAGTGATTTCTGATCGTTCGCCAGTTTGGCAAAAATCATACGTCCGGCATTGGTCTGAAGTGAACTCGTCACCACAACATCGACCATTTCATTGACATGGTGCTTGCCTTCCTCCACAACGACCATTGTGCCGTCATCAAGATAAGCCACTCCCTGGCTGCGTTCGGTACCGTGCTTCACGATCATGACCCGCATGGCTTCTCCCGGTATCACAACAGGCTTGACAGCATTGGCTAATTCGTTGATATTCAGAACAGATACATTCTGGAACTCAGCCACTTTATTCAGATTAAAGTCATTAGTGATGACCATACCATCCAGTTTTTTTGCTAAATGAACCAGTTTCAAATCGACTTCTTCTGTCTCAGGAATGTCACTGTCATCCATCTCAAGCGCGATACTTTTTTCTTTCTGCAGGGCATTCAAGATATCCAGTCCGCGGCGCCCTCTTACCCGTTTCAGACTGTCTGAAGAATCTGCAATATACTGCAGTTCTTTGAGTACATAGTGAGACACGACAAGTACACCTTCAAGAAAACCTGTTCTGACGACATCGAGGATGCGCCCGTCAATGATGGTACTTGTATCCAGCACTTTGTATTTACGGAAGGTTTCACCTTCTTTTCGATCTAATACATCGCTGTTCTCCTTCTCGGGGATCTTAGGTGTAAAGAGACGTCTGATCTCTTCCCTTCGTGACGTCCCCAGCTGGAACCCTCCGTAGGCAAGGGCCACTGTTAAGATGAATGGAAACACGTCGCTTATGAAGATAATGTTCAGAGCATTCAAACCATAACTAAATAATAAAGCAAGAATAAGTCCAATAATCGCACCAATGCTCCCGAACATGAGATAAGAGATACTCATTTCACTGAAAATCTTTTCCACCTTAGCAATAGCTTTTTCTATCGGTTTAACGGCTGCCAGAGCCCCCATATAAAATAGTGCTGCTCCTAAAACCATGCCAATAATTGGATGCAAAAGCCAGCTAGGCGCACCCTCCCAGTTTGCTATCAAATCCGGGAAGACATTATAACCTAAACTGCCACCAACTAAAGTAAACGTGAGCAGTATCAATTTCGTTACCATTTACTCCCTCCTTTTCGTTAATATATTTTTATACTCTATCAGTATACCAACCTTAGTTATAAATACGAATAAATCCGGCTTTTTCATTACGAAAAAGCCCGTTTTATCGCTTCAGACAACGTGGTACATCCAATCACTTCTATGTTTTTGGGCATGTCCCAGCCGTCTTTATTGTTTTTAGGAATAAAAATACGCTTGAACCCCAATTTAGCCGCTTCTTTGACACGCTGCTCGATTTTAGAAATACTTCTTATTTCACCTGTCAGACCGATTTCGCCTATGAAACAGTCCGTTGGCCGTGTCTCTTTCTCTTTATAACTGGAGGCAATACTGATGGCGATGGATAGATCGATAGCCGGCTCGTCCAGGCGTACGCCACCTGCAGCTTTCAGGTAAGCATCCTGATTCTGCAGCAGGAGGCCGGCGCGTTTTTCCAACACGGCCATGATCAGGGAAACCCGCGAGTAATCCAGTCCGCTGGATGTCCGTTTGGCATTACCGAAAACAGTTGGAGATATCAGTGACTGGATCTCAACGAGCATCGGACGTGTCCCTTCCATCGCTGCAACAACGGCCGAACCTGTCGCTCCCGCCAAGCGTTCTTCTAAAAAGAGCTGTGACGGGTTCAAGACCTCTTCAAGACCACCATTCTTCATCTCAAATATCCCGATTTCATTCGTCGAGCCAAAACGGTTCTTAACGGCTCTCAGGATACGGAAGGTATGGTGCTGTTCGCCTTCAAAATAAAGTACAGTATCCACCATATGTTCCAGCATTCTCGGACCGGCGATCGCACCTTCCTTGGTCACATGACCGACGATGAAAATAGCGATCTCGTTCATCTTCGCTATCTGCATCAATGTGGACGTCGATTCTCTTACCTGAGACACACTTCCGGAGGCACTGTCGATATTTGCGTGGTGCATCGTCTGGATCGAGTCGATGATGACGTAATCCGGTTTCAGCGTTTCGATCGTTTCCTGTATGGCAGTCACTTCAGTCTCCGCATATAAATAAAAGTCGGTCCCGCGAAGTTCCAGCCGTTCCGCTCTCATTTTTATCTGAGCGGTACTTTCTTCACCGGAAACGTACAGTACTTTCCCGCCCTGCTGGTTCAACTGTGCTGAAACCTGCAGGAGCAGCGTGGATTTCCCTATACCCGGATCTCCACCGATCAGAACGAGTGAGCCGGGAACGACGCCACCACCCAGGACACGGTTGAATTCAACCATTTTTGTTTTTACACGTTCTTCTTTTTCTATGGTTATGTCTGTAATAGGTTCCGCCTTGGATGCTTTACCCGACATGGTCACACGGCTTCGGCTGTCGGATTTATCTGGCAGTTTTTCTTCGACCATCTGATTCCAGGTGCCGCAGCTTGGACATTTCCCTAAATATTTCGGAGATTCATAGCCGCAGTTTTGACAGACAAATACAGTTGCTTTCTTTTTTGCCAATTCATAGACTCCTTCAATTATCAACTTGATGTAAAAATATCGACATTACTTGATTTCTCTTCATTGCACAACGCCTGAACAGGATTCATTGCTCTACCAGCGGCCTTTTTTACTTCCTTATCTGCCGGAAGAGCCGAAGCCACCTATGCGCTTGTCAAAGGCATGGTCTTCCTCATCCACGACTTCATATCTGGAAAAGATGCCCTGAGCAATGCGTTCTCCTTTAGCGATCGTGACATCTTCGAGCCCGTAGTTAATGACCTGAACAAAGATTTCACCTTCATTTCCTGCATTCCCATAATAGTCAGAATCAATGACGCCTATGCCGTTTGGAACAGCCAGCTGACGTTTCATCGGGTTGCTTGACCGGTTAGCCAGCAGCAAGTACTCATTTTCCGGCATATAGGCTTTCACTCCTGTCGGAATGAGCGTCGACCGCATCGGATTCTCACCGCTTTTATCTGTTTCTTTCGATTCCTTGAATGCGGAGGGAACAACCACATCTACTGCAGCCGTTAAATCATACCCGGCTGACCCTTTCGTGGCCCGTTTCGGCAGCACCAGGTCTGCTTCTTTATACTTCGTTACAATTTCAAATCCTCTAAGTCTAGTCATTTTACGCTCTGCACAGAAAAACGTGCAGATCAACTCCCCTTTCAATGCACACTATAATACTTCCATTTTACACTAAAAACGGCTTAACATAAATGAGTAATATAAAAAACCTCTCTGAGTATACACTGTATACCAGAGAGGAAAAAAGGGGGCTATTCTAATACAACCCAGGTCATCTCGAATTAACGGATAACGTTAGTTGTTTCTGGATCGAAGAAGTGAGATTTGCCCATATCAAAGGCCAAGTCAACATCTTCACCCGGTTTGTGATAGTCACGTGCATCAACACGCGCGATGTATTCAGTGCTTCCAATTTGTGAATAAAGCATGGTTTCAGCACCTAAAAGCTCAGAAACGGTAACTTTTGATCTGACAACTGAGTTAGGGAATGATTCCAAAGCAACTTGCTCGCTCTTGATATCTTCTGGACGAATACCGAAGACAAGTTTTGCTCCGTCGCCATATCCTTTTTCACGAAGTAATTTCATTTTACCTTCAGGTACTTCGATATCTAAGCCATCGTGGTTACTGATACGGTTGCCTTCTAGTGTAACGTCGAAGAAGTTCATAGCAGGTGATCCGATGAAGCCACCAACAAAGACGTTGACTGGGAAGTCATAAACTTCTTTAGGTGAACCGATCTGCTGTACGAAACCGTCTTTCAAGATAACGATACGATCAGCCATTGTCATCGCTTCAGTCTGGTCGTGGGTAACGTAGATAGATGTTGTATTCAAGCGCTGGTGCAGTTTAGCGATCTCAGCACGCATGGCAACACGCAGTTTAGCATCCAAGTTAGATAAAGGCTCATCCATCAGGAATACTTTAGCATCACGAACGATCGCACGGCCTAAAGCTACACGCTGACGTTGTCCACCAGATAGAGCGGCTGGCTTACGGTCCAACAGTTCTGTCAGTCCCAAGATATCTGCAGCATTTTCAACACGTTTTTTGATTTCGTCTTTTTTGTACTTACGCAGCTTAAGTCCGAAAGCCATGTTGTCGAACACAGTCATATGCGGATACAAAGCGTAGTTCTGGAATACCATCGCGATGTCACGGTCTTTAGGCGCTACATCGTTCATCATTGTGTCACCGATCCATAATTCACCGTCAGTGATTTCTTCCAGTCCAGCGATCATACGAAGCGTTGTTGACTTACCACAGCCTGAAGGTCCAACGAAGACGATAAATTCACGGTCTTTCACGCGCATATCGAAATCGGATACTGCAAAATCATCTGAGTTATCATAACGTTTGTAAATATTCTTCATTGCGATTTCTACCATAAGTAAAAACACCTTTCTTCTTTTGAGTTTTATGATCCTTATTTATGAATCAAACATTGTTTAGTTGACAATTCTTATTATATTGAAAACGTTTTACCATTCCTATGTAATCGTGCACAAAAATGATGTAAGCGGTTTGTGCACGTTGACAAAGAGAAAGAGGTCGAATCGTTGATCAACGTAACCTTTGGAATATTCGGCTGACTATATATTTTATTCAACAAGGCAGATATAGGTGCTCAAGGTGAAGCACAATGAGTTCTCATAACTGATCAGTGGTGATTTTATCGCTTTACAGCAGTGCTTGATAAAGCTTTGAATAGACTTTCTATGAACATTTCAAACGCTCTCTTTTGTGTTCATATCATGGTTTCAGTTTCGTTGACAACCCACATCGTTCCCTATAAAATAAGGAGAGCGACTTACTTTTATACAGTAAAAAAACCAGTACATTGACCTTATCCATATACTCAGGATAAACCGGAGAGGAATTAAATGACCTATACTTTTTTGGATCCTTTTACTATTAAAAAAGGACTGACATTAAAAAACAGAGTGTTGATGGCTCCTATGACGACAAGTTCAAGTACCACAGAAGGCGATGTCACTGATGCCGAGCTTATCTATTATCTAGTCCGATCAAATGGACCAGGCGCAGTGATAACCGCCTGTGCCTATATCTCATCAGAAGGACAAGCTTTCCCCAATGGTATGAGTGTTGCAAAAGACAGTCACATTGACGGACTAAGTAGATTGGCAACAGTAATAAAGCTTCAGGGTGCTAAACCGATCCTGCAAATCTATCATGGAGGACGAATGAGCCAGCGAAAATATAACGGCGGGAGACAACCTATATCGCCTTCTTCTGTACGCGCTGAGAGAAAATGGGCAGATACGCCAAAAGAACTCACAGAGGGTGGTATAAATATACTTATCCATCAGTTCGGTTCTGCCGTCAGAAGAGCCATAGAGGCAGGATTTGATGGCGTGGAGCTGCATGGAGCGAATACCTATATGCTTCAGCAGTTCTTTTCACCCCATTCCAACCAGCGGAGTGATAAATGGGGAGGATCGATGGAAAAGAGGGTAAACTTTCCTCTTGAGGTCGTCAGACACTGTCAGGCCATAATCGAAGAATATGCTGACAGACCGTTTCTTCTAGGGTACCGATTTTCCCCAGAAGAAGTGGAAACACCTGGTATACGACTCCATGATACGCTCTTTCTGGTCGATGCATTGATCAGGGAAAACATTGACTATCTTCACCTTTCTGTCAATTATTATTATCAGCCATCTTTAGTCGGTTTTCGGAATTATAAAGAACAGATTCCCTATCAGATTGGCAGACATATCAATAGCAGAGTCCCTCTTATAAGTGTGGGGGCGATCAAAATGCCGACTGATGCTGAAAAGGCTTTGGACTATTCACAATTAGTGGCGTTAGGAAAGCCATTGATCATTGATCCACAATGGGTCCAAAAGGTCGAGAATAACGATGAAAAATCGATCCAAACTACATTGAGGCTATCTAAAAAGTCAGCCTACCATATCCCTGACCCCTTATGGAACACTCTCATTTCAATTCCTAAGTGGATCCCAATACGTGAATAAGAAATCAACCTGTGCTCAGAGTACAAATAAATGGTATGCTTAATATAGAAAGTGTAAAGAAAGGATTTTGATTATGCACATCACAGTAACAGACAAAGCGGTTAAATGGTTTGAAGATGAAATGGCTCTGGATTCTGGAGACGCTATTCGTTTTTTTGGTAAAACTTACGGGAAGACGGAAGTCCATGATGGATTTTCAGTAGGTATGAGCGTCGAGCATCCAGACGACGAGGTCTTGGGGAAAACTGAAATCAACGGAATCACTTACTATGCCGGTACAGAAGACGACTGGTTTTTCAGCAGATATGATTTAGTTGTAGATTATGACGAAAAGAAAGACGAACCGATCTATCACTTTGAAAGCAATGAATAGCTTCGACCACATTTTTTATTTAACAGCAATCAGGCTACCATTTCGAGAGTAGAATCTTTCTGCTCTTTTTTTATGCCGTCTGACAAAAAGACTCCCTCTTAACTGTCAGAACAGTCATGGGGGAGTCTTTAGAATTCACCTTTTCATTTTCTTAAATCAGTTTTTCGGGACTAAATCTTTTAGACACTTGTTTTATCAGGAAAAAATCTACAAGGAACATTAAACTTCCTATCACAACCAGGAAAAAGTCATTCAGCAAAAACAGGCCGGATGTTTGTCCAACCAGGAGCAGGATGACAGGCAGGACAAGTAAGCCGCTGATTTGTTGGGCGCCCTGAAAACTGTTCGCTTTCGCTGAAACAAGAGCTGTAAAGACAAGAGACAGCATACTAAGTGCAGGTGACAGCCAGCCGACAATCAGCAGCCACTGAACAGTCGGAAAAATCAATTGATCAAAATACACTAGGCCGCCAACATTGATAATGACTGTAAAAATGAGAAATGAAAACAGAGTGACTACAAAAGAAGGCAGAAAGACACCAAATATCTTTGCACGCAGTAATCGTTCCATGGAGATAGGTGTGTAGAAAAGACTTTCCATGGTATGATGTTCTTTTTCACCAACAAAACTGCTTGCGCCCATGACGCTCGAGCTTAGTATAGAGATGATAAGGAAGAATGGTGGAAAAAGAAAATCGACCGTGATCTTGATTAAAAGTTGTGCAGGAGTATAAGCAGAAGAGTCAAATTGGAGCTGCTTTATAAGGGGTTCGATATCCGTAAACACATTCGAATCCATGTCTGTTACATATTGAGCACCAATTAGCAGTACAGAAGGGAAGATAACGACAAAAAGCAACGGAACAATAATCATAGGCAATAAGACCTGTTTATTACTCAATAGTTCCTGAATATCTTTTTTTATAAGTGCTTGTTCACTCTTATTCATCCTGTTCCTCCTCACTGAAGGAATTTTTAATAAACATGAAGTACAGTTCTTCCAAAGTCAATTTCTGCTGTTTCGCTTCAAAAATCTTTCCACCATTTTTAACAATGGCAGTTATCATGGCACTGGCTTCCTCATCATCTGAAACATGTTTAGCATATACTCCCCCTCGACTTTGAACAAATCCGAGGTTGGAAGGGATCGAATTCCCTCTAACCGTTAGCTGTACGCGAGCTTGCTTTAAGGCGGCCAATTCGTCAAATGTTCCAAAACCAAGAAGTTCCCCTTTATGTATAAACCCATAGAGCGAACATATCTCTTCAGCATATTTCAACTGATGTGTACAGAGGAAAACAGTGACTTTATTTTCAGTGGCCAGGTTCTTGATCAAACCAGTTACATTACGTGCACTTTCCGGATCTAAACCGGAAGTCGGCTCATCCAGAAATAAAACTTTTGGATCATGAATCAAAGCAATCGCCAGCGACACTCTTTTTTTCATACCGGTACTTAACGTCTGTACCTTTTGTTCACGCACTTCTCTCAATTCTAACTTACTGATCAAGTACTCTATTCGTTCGCTCAACAGTGACTCTTCCATTTCATGCATATTACCGAAAAACCGTAAATTCTGTTCCGTAGTCAAGTGTCTATAGCTATGTGCCGTTTCTGTCATAACCCCACACAAACGATGTACAGCCTTTGGGTTTTCTGCAACTGAATTATTCAGAATTTCTGCGTGACCAGAAGACATTGAAAGAAGTCCATTCAATATTCTCACTGTCGTTGTCTTCCCGGATCCATTTGGTCCTAGGAACCCAAATATTTCGCCTTCTAAAATACTAAAATTGATATTCTTAAGCACACTAGTCTGGCCATCAAAAGATTTCTCTAAATTCTTTATCTTGATTGCATGCATATTTATCCACTCGTTTTCTCTTATTCTGATATGAATATACTACTCAATTTCTGTAAAAAAAGACACAAAAAAACTCCGCAAGCAGGGCTCGAACCTGCGACATCATGATTAACAGTCATGCGCTCTACCAGCTGAGCTATTGCGGAATGGTAAGTTTTATATAAAAAAAAAGAGCTGCACGGCAACGTCCTGCTTTCACAAAGGGAAACCCTTCACTATCCTCGGCGCTGGGAAGCTTAACGGCTGTGTTCGGAATGGGAACAGGTGGGTCCTTCCCGCCATCGTCACCGCACAGTGACTCTTCTTTTTGTTTTTTTGAGAACTCTGTTCTCTCAAAACTAGACAGTTGATTTTACGTACACACAACGTTTTTCTACAACACCGCATCTTACCCTTAAGCCACCTTAATCTAGTTCTGCTC
>NZ_FOBL01000053.1 GCF_900109825.1 Alkalibacterium putridalgicola
CGTCTGCTTTGATGCATGCTGAAGGGCACATATCCACTACTTTTGTGCCCTTCGTCTGCTTTGATGTATGCTGAAGGGCACATATCCGTCACTTTTGTGCCCTCCGTCTGCTTTGATGCATGCTGAAGGGCACATATCCACTACTTTTGTGCCCTTCGTCTGCTTTGTTCCATACTGAAGAGCACATATCCACTACTTTTGTGCCCTCCGTCTGCTTTGATGTATGCTGAAGGGCACATATCCGTCACTTTTGTGCCCTTCGTCTGCTTTGATGTATGCTGAAGGGCACATATCCACTACTTTTGTGCCCTCCGTCTACTTTGTTCCATACTGAAGGGCACATATCCGTCACTTTTGTGCCCTTCGTCTGCTTTGTTCCATACTGAAGGGCACATATCCACTACTTTTGTGCCCTCCGTCTACTTTGATGCATGCTGAAGGGCACGTATCTTTCATTTTTGATATACGGGCTGATCGTCATATCCGAATCGCTCTAATACAAAGACTAAGTCACGCTTCTCCATAATAAAAAGAGAGCCGGATGAATACCGGCTCCCCATATTGATTGTTATCTTTTATTTACCTAAGGCATTTTTACCTGAATAGGCCCATAGCATCCAAATCACTTTATCGATATACGCTTTCTGTTCGATCAGCATATCGACAGTTACATCATCGTTATTTTCATCTACTAAATCGATGCCTTTAGCCAGTTCATCTCTAAGCTTTTCAAAGTCCTTGATGACCGCTTTGACAAAAGGTTCTTCAGGAATATATTTATTATCAAGCGATTCTTCAATGGCTGAATGATCGATAAATTCCTGGAGCGTTGAATAAGGTTCCCCACCGAGCTGCAGGAGTCTTTCTGCCGTATCATCCATGTGAACTGTTATTTCATCGTAATAATCTTCCAGCTTGACATGGAGATCAAAGAAATGATGTCCTCTGATGTACCAGTGTGCCTGATGAAGTTTTGTGTAAAATAGACCTTGTGTAGCGACCAGATTATTTAAACATTCTTTTACTTCGTTTGTTGACATACTTATTCCTCCTATTAATATTTTTTCCTTCTATGCATAGACTAAGCCAAATCTTTCACATACTCAACTATTATGCTTGAATCGACAGAAGATAATTATTTAGTTATACTAAATGAAGAACGAAGGAGGTCATTTTCATGGTTCAAGTTAAACAAATCGAAACAGGTGTTATTCAGGAGAACTGTTATATCATTTATAAAGGTTCAGATGCCCTGATCATCGATCCGGGTGACGAAACCAGTAAAATTAAAAACGAACTGGAACTGCTGGGGGTCACGCCTCTGGCTATTTTATTGACACATACTCACTATGACCACATTGGCGCCCTGGAGGATATGCGTGTCGATTATGAGATCCCGGTCTACGTCAGTCCAAAAGAACAGGAGTGGCTGGGTGATCCGCAACTGAATCTTTCTATTTACGGTACTCACGAAATCACTGCCAGGCCCGCTGAATTCACGTTTAAGCCATCAGAATTTATAACGATCGGTCCTTTTTCATTCAAAGTCGTCGAGACACCGGGCCATTCACCTGGAGGAGTCAGTTTCATTTTTGAAGAAGGCAAATGTGTTTTTTCAGGTGATGCCTTATTCAAAGGCAGCGTGGGACGGACGGACCTTCCCGGCAGTGAACCCGAAAAACTTATTCCAGCTGTTGAAGAAAAACTTTTGACTCTCCCAGATGACTATACGGTTTATCCAGGTCACCTCAAATCAACAACAGTTGCGTATGAAATACGGACGAATCCTTATTTCAGAAAGAGAAAGGAGAAATAGAATGAAGCGCATTTTACTTTTGCATACTGGCGGGACGATATCCATGAGCACGGATCAGCGTACGGGTGCTGTTAAACCGAGTGATGAACACCCGCTCCACAAATACAGTCACTTATTTGAAGAAAATATAGAAATCGTTGAAGAAGATATTTTTCAGTTGCCCTCTCCCCACGTCACGCTGCAGCATATGCTGGATATACAGAAAAGACTGGCTGAAGCGATCGAAGAAGACCGTATCGATGGTGCCGTGATCACGCATGGAACAGATACATTGGAAGAAACAGCTTATTTTCTGGATTTAACTCTCGATGCACCCTTTCCTATCGTGTTGACCGGAGCCATGCGCCCCACTGATGAGATCGGTTCGGATGGGGTCAGTAACCTTCAGAATGCCATCTGGACAGCCCTTGCTCCTGGTTCAAGTGATAAAGGGGTTCTCGTCGTCATGAATGAAGAGATCCATACAGCCCGTTACGTGACTAAGACACACACGACGAATGTCGCTACCTTCAGAACACCGACATTCGGTCCTATCGGGATCGTGTCAAAACATGAAGTCCGTTTTTTTCAGAAACTGGTCTTTGACGAAAATTATCCGATCCAGAACATAACGAAGAAAGTATATTTACTCAAAGCTTATGCGGATATGGACAGTACGTTGTTCGAAGCTCTTGCTTCTACAGAAATAGACGGACTGGTTATCGAAGCTTTAGGCGCAGGTAATATGCCTCCAGCCACACTTCCCGGCATTAAAAGGCTGCTGGATAAGAATGTCGCTATCGTTATAACTTCCCGGGCATTCAATGGTATCGCTCAGGATATTTATGCTTACAAAGGCGGCGGCAAGCACTTGAAAGAACTGGGTGCAATTTTTGCCCCCGGATTGACCGGCATAAAAGCGCGTATCAAACTACAGGTCATCCTAGAACAGGAAAATTCCGCTGACTTGATGAAGACGCGATTCAATTAAAGAAAAAACTAAAGCAGCTCTCCTTATTCAGAAGGGAGCTGCTTTAGTCTAATTTAATATTACTGTTTTTTTCAGTTCATGCACAGTTAGTTGACTGACATGTTCTTTCCAGTTGTCATTCTGCCATTCCCATAAATCAGTTCTTTGTTCATTGAAATATCGCAGAGAGAAGACTTCACGTCCACCGTTTACATAGAGTTCCATCGAAGAATCCTCTAAAAACACACGCAGAGCCGTTAAAGGTGCGTCGAGATACACGCTTCTCGTTTCCCTTTTTGAAGTCAGCCAGTTTGTTCGTTCAACGGTCAGCTGTTTTTCGGCTGCTTCATAGCTTACAGCCACTTCGTTCCGCAATGTCCAGGCAAACGATGCTGGTTCTTCTTTCCATACACATTCGATCTCCTGTTCCGGTGTGTTAAAGCGTACCTTCTCTATTTGAGAAATATATCCCAGTATATCCGATGACTGAAGGCGCAGCAGTTTCAATTCATCCACCGGCTGCTGGATAAGCCTGTTGTTTTGGACCTTCACTTCTCGAGGCAGTGACAGATGATGGATCCAGCCATCTTTTATCGTTGGAACTGCCGCTTCTTCCTCAGGCGGCATAGCGCCCATCCATCCAAAGACGATCGTTCTTCCTTTGTCATCTTTGAAAGACTGAGGAGCATAAAATTCAAATCCTCTATCCATTTCAACAAAGTCTTCATTATCGGAATGGAACTTTCCATCCTGGAACTGGCCCAGTACATATCCAGTCTGGAAAATATTCTGATACATGACACCTTCAGGTTCGATCCCCTGAGGTGAGAAAACAAAGACATCTTTATTCTCGAGTTTCAGCACATCCGGACATTCCCACATGTAACCGAAATCCGGTAGAGCATCCATGAATTCCCCCTCGAAGGTCCAGTTCAGAATATCAGGTGAGCGGTAAACTAAAGCTGTACCTTTTAAATCCTCCGTCTGAGCTCCCAGGACCATCCAATAGGTTTCATCTTCCTTCCATATTTTAGGATCTCTTAGATGAGCCGTGTACATTTTTGGGTGTTCGAAGAGCGGTCCTTTTTTCTCAAAATGAACACCGTCTTCTGAAACAGCCAGACACTGATAGCTTTCACGGCCCCCTTCAGCATTTCTGACATTGCCTGTATAAAAGAGATAAAGTTTTCCATCTTTTTCAAAGGCGCTCCCTGAGTAACAGCCATTTTTATCGAACCAGTCCGTCGGTTTTAAAGCCGGTTCCAGATAATCCCATTCGATAAGATCATCTGAAACAGCATGGCCCCATGTTTTGTTTTCATGCGTCGTCCCTTCTGGGTTCCACTGAAAGAACACATGATACTGCTTATTGAAATAAACCAGTCCATTGGGATCGTTGATCAATCCGTGGGGGGCACGCAGATGATAGTGAACAGAATACTTATCATCTTTTCCTTGTTCTTCTAACATATTGTTCCTCCTGAGTCTTTAAGCGTTTGAACCTTCGATTTCTTCTCGCATCTTATCTGAGTAACCAAAGAAGTAGGTGAGCGCAAATGCCACACCAATAGCCACTAGGTTAGATAGAATATACCAGAGGATCTGGTCATTCAGATAGAGAAGTGTTCCTGGGATGACAGTAACAGCCATTCCTGTCGCAGCTAAGTTCAAGATGTCTGCCAGGAAACCACCTGCAGCTCCGCCAACCAAACCAAATAAAAACGGCTTGACATAGCGCAGGTTCACACCGAAGATAGCGGGTTCAGTAATACCTAAGAAAGCTGAAAGAGCTGAAGGATAAGCTAATGCTTTTAGTTTTTTCGACTTTGATTTCATCGCAACAGCTAATGTGGCTCCCCCTTGAGCGGCAACACTGGATGTGATGATGGCGTTATATGGATTGACCCCTGTGTTAGCCAGTAGTTGAATCTCCAGGAAATTGAAGATGTGATGAACACCTGTGATAACGAGTAACTGATTCAACCCACCGATAAAGATACCGGCCAAGCCAAACGGGAGACCCAAGAGCCAGACTACGGCATCCAATACCACTTCTTCTAATGAATGGAAGACTGGACCAATAATGAAGAGTGCAAGAACGCTCATGACCAACAGTGTGCCGAATGGTGAAATAAGCAGATCCAATGTTTCCGGCACCACTTTTCTAAACCATTTTTCAACTTTAGCTCCAACATACCCCGCAATAAAGGCCGGCAAGACTGTTCCCTGATAGCCAACAACCGGGATGAACCCAAGCATGTAGATCGGCGAAGCATCTCCGCTTGCTACAGCATAGGCATTGGGAAGTGCAGGATTCACGAGCATCAACCCTAAAACAATACCGATGACCGGCGAACCGCCGAACACTCTAAAGGCTGACCATGCGACTAGAGCCGGCAGGAAAGCAAAAGCTGTATCCGTTAATACCTGTGTATATAACAGGAAGTTGGCACTGATGTCTGCGGGAGCCATCCCGAAAAGTCCCAATACCTGTTCCTGTGTCAGCAGTCCTCGAAGTCCCATAAACAAACCGGTAGCTACGAGTACGGGGATGATCGGAACGAACACGTCACCGAACGTACGTATCGCACGCTGAAAGGCATTCCCCTGCTGCTTAGCTTCTTCTTTCATTTCTCCTTTAGTCGTTCCAGACAAACCGAGACCTGTCACTTCATTGTAAATCTTGTTGACCGTACCTGTACCGAAGATGATCTGATACTGACCTGAGTTATAGAAAACACCTTTGACTTTTTCTATATTCTCGACCTGTGCTTCGTCCACTTTTTCTTTATCCTTTACCATCACGCGCAGTCTAGTCGCACAGTGTGCAACTGAGTCGACATTCTCTTTACCGCCGATTGCATCAATGACTTGTTGAGCAATTTCTTTATTATCTGCCATTTTTTATCCCTCCATTATTTTGGTTCCACACATTATGGAACCGGTTCTATTTCAGTATAAATGAATTCGCTTTCTTTGTAAACACTTTTAATTTTTTTTTGTTGTTTCTTTAATTACCAACTCATTGGATAAGATCTGACTCTCCGGTACTTCTCCTTTTACGATCATTTTCTCAATGGTATCGATGGCCATATCGCCTATTCCAAAGTAAGGATATTTGACGGTCGTAAGGGCCGGCGTCATAAAGGAAAAGAGATCATAACCGCCGTATCCTGCTACGGAAATATCTTCCGGAACAGACAAATCTAGTTCAGATGCTGCTTTCATCACTGCCAGAGCAATCGTATCTGTTGCTCCGATAACAAAGGAAGCTTTCGTTCCCGGTAACTCTTCCATAGCTGTCTGATGAGCTTCACGCATAGTAAAAGAGGTTTCAATAGAATGAACGACTGCATCACCTTCTTTAGTGATTTCATCCATGAACCCATTATAGCGGTCTTGACCCACCGCTTCATCTTCTTTCGATACTGTGAAGTACAGGAATTCCTTATGACCCAGTTCCAGCGCATGTCGGGCGATCTTTTTGCCCGCACCATAGTCATCATGGACGATGGAAGGGATGTCTTTTGTGTGCTGTCCTAAAACAAGAAAGGGCAGTTCGATATCCCAGATGGCTTTTCGGTGTTCCGCTGTTATTTCTTTTGCCAAAAAGATAATACCGTCTACTTTCTGTTTGGCCAGCGTGTAAATGTCTTCTATTTCCCGTTCTTTTTCCTGGTTGGCATTTGTAATGATCAACTGATACCCTTTTTCGTGTGCTCTGGAATCGATCCCCGAAAGGACTTCATTTGTAGAAGGGGAATCCAGACGCGGAATAATCACCCCGATCATATTGGTTTTCTGCGCCTTGAGGCTTCTTGCAAAAGTATTCGGCTTATAGCCTCTTTTTTTCACGATCTCATCTATTTTCTGTTTAGTACGCGGACTTACGGATCCATTATTCAAATAACGCGAAACAGTACTTTTGGCTACCCCTGCTTCTTTTGCAATATCATTGATCGTTACCATCATTCAACCCCATTCCAGATTTTTCGATCCATTTGAAGGTCGCTGATGCATGTATCGTGCCTTCTACAGCTATACGATGATCGGAATACAGCTCGTCTTTAATACGCTTGCTTACGATACTTTTCACCGTATCCCCTTCTTTTACTTCTTTATCAAAGGTTATAATGCCATGCTGAATTTCATGTGCAGATAAAAAAGCAGGACTTAAGCTGTCTAACAGCCATTCGATATATTTCGAATTATTTACATGCTGATTGGCATCGATATCGAAATATCTCACAGTGTAGCCTTTCTCTTCCGCCTGATTTGAATTGACGTCCTGCGGCTTAGTACTCCGCCGGATTCGTTTCGAAAATTCTGCTCCATAAGGTTCAACGACTTCGCTGGAGATCCTATTCATTTTTCTGGTGGCATTATTCATCAATGCAAAGGTCGCCTTGACCTGGATCAGCTGTCTATTGTTCTTGTCTTTGACAATAAACTCCCGATATGTAAAAAGCTTGTTATACTCAGTCGCAAAGGTTTCTATTTCAACTTCTTCCTTATAAGTAGGCATTCGAGTGATATTAAATTCATATCTTAAGATGATCCAGCTTATTCCTCGCTCCCTCATAAAGGATTCTTCCCTGCCTAATCCAGCCGAATGATTCTCCGACACTTCCATAAGAAGATTCACCAGCATAGATAAGGTCAACTGCTGATTTCGGTCACACATATAGTAAGATATTACCTGATTTTGTTTATACGATTGATTCATATTGATTTCTCCTCTTATTTCATTATTTAAATTATAAAAGGAATAGACAGCTTTTACAATTTTTTACTGATTAAATATCAAAGGTTCTCATATAAACCTCTATCGTTCTTATTTTTAAAATGATTTATCAAAAAAATTCGATTTTTAAAAGAATAATTAGTTATATTATGTTGAAATTATGGTGTGTTTTGTATTAGAATAGAGTCTGTGGTACAATGAGAAATGGAGCTAAATTTTAATCTTACTTATGATTCCCTCATTTATATCATTTGTAAGATTAGAATTTGATTCTATTTAAAAAATTTAAGGAGGAAATTATATGGGTGATTCTGAAAAGAACACGAATAAAGGATTTCTTGGTTTTATCGAACGTGTAGGTAATGCATTACCGCATCCAGTTATTATATTTATTATATTAGCTCTCGCTATTATCGTGATATCCGAATTAGCCGCTCGATTTGGAGCGCCAGTAGAATATTTTAACGCAAGCGAAGGTGATTTCGTAAGCGTCGAGGCAGTGTCACTGATGACAGGTGACGGTCTGGCTCATATCTTTAACAGTGCAGTAGATAACTTTACAGGATTCGCACCTTTAGGTACAGTACTTGTAGCTATGCTTGGTGTAGGTGTTGCTGAATGGTCAGGTTTGATTTCAAGTGCGCTTAAAAAATTATTGAGAAATGTTCCAACAAGTCTCTTAACTGCATCCGTGGTATTTGCCGGTATTATTTCTAATATCGCATCCGATGCCGGATATGTTGTTGTTATTCCTTTAGGTGCTATTATCTTTGCAGGTGCCGGTCGTCATCCGATCGCCGGTCTGGCCGCAGCATTTGCCGGAGTTTCTGCCGGATTCTCCGCTAACCTTATCTTCGGTCCTACTGATGCCTTACTGGTTGGTATCACTAACGAAGCATTGACTTCAGGTGGTATCGAATACGATGTCGCAGTTACTGCGAACTGGTACTTTATGATCGTTTCTACATTTGTATTGACTGTTGTAGGTGCGTTGGTCACCGAAAAAGTCGTTGAACCACGGCTCGGTGAATACGACGGAAACTACAAACCAAATGACGACCCAATTACAGATATCGAAAATAAAGGTATGCGTAATGCTCTGATCGCATTACTGGTTTTCCTTGGTATTATGGCCATATTGATGGTTCCGGAAAACGGTGCATTAAGAGCACTTAATGATGAAGGGGTTATGACACTCGACAACTTCTTGAGAAACGGTCTGCTCTTCATGATTTTACTGCTGTTCGCTGTTCCGGGTTACTTCTACGGAAAAACAACAGGTAAAATTCAAACCTCTCACGACTTGGTCAAAGGAATGTCAGAATCTATGGCTTCCATGGGTGGCTATTTAGTTTTAGCTTTCTTCGCCGCTCAATTTATCAACTACTTCTCTTACACTAATTTAGGTTTGATCCTAGCCGTAAGCGGAGCAGAATTCCTGGAGGCAATTGGATTTGTCGGTCTTCCACTGATCCTGGCCTTTATCATAGTAACAGCGTTCATTAACTTGTTCATTGGATCAGCTTCAGCAAAATGGGCTATCATGGCACCAGTATTTGCGCCAATGTTATATGAAGTTAACATTGCTCCAGAAATGACATTGATGGCTTACCGTATTGCTGACTCATCAACAAATATCATTTCTCCATTAATGAGTTACTTCGCAATGATCCTTGTGTTTGCTAAACGATACGATGAAAAGAGCGGATTAGGTACGATCATTTCAACAATGCTTTCATACAGTATTGCCTTCCTGATCACCTGGACTCTATTATTGATCATATGGTATGTCATAGGCTTACCATTAGGTCCTGGCGCACAAATTACTCTATAATATAAATATGATCAAAGACATGTTCTCTTAACTGGAACATGTCTTTTTTTCGAAAGTTATCATACTTTCATATAATACGAGGAGGGTCGTTATGTCCCCAAAAACGATGCGTCGAACACTTCAGTTCATTGGCTTCATTACTGGTTTGATATTTGGCTATTTCAGACCCTCACACATCCAGGACCTATTGCCGGTCTTGGCCATAGGGGTGGGGATCAGTTACTTTATTTACTCCTCGATGCAATTAGACGACGATAATTCTGATCGAGAGGTCGCATGGTTCCCTTTTGTCCAGATGATGATGTACTTCCTCATCGGCGGTGTATTAAGCTCTTCTATCCTTTTAGCACTAGAGATGAGACAATTGCAATAGATATAATGAAAAAAGACTGGGCAGGGGCCCAGTCTTTTCTATACTTTTGATTTTTGTTTTTGATTTCTGCGATATTTTTAAGACTACAGCGCTGAATGTACTGAATCGGCGTACTCACCTTTTATTCTCGCCGGGTACGCCCATTGCGTAGCTCATTCAGCGTACTCACGTATTATTCTCGCCGGGTACGT
>NZ_FOBL01000034.1 GCF_900109825.1 Alkalibacterium putridalgicola
ATCGTAAAAAAGGAAGAAGTTTATCAAAAGAATTATCCTGATTTCGATACGGCTTATAGAGAATTATTTCAATACATTGAAGCCTTCTACAATCGGAAGAGAATCCACTCGGCACTTGGGAACCGAACGCCCCTAGCCATTGAGCAAGGATACTTAGATCAAGCAGTCATTTAAGTTAGACGGAATCATAGGACGGTTAAATAGAAAGACTTTAGCTTTCCTCATGGTTTCGGTAAATGTTCTAAAAAGCGTCAGCGGTTAGAACGTTTACCGAAACCTTGAGGCCTCAAAACGGGTCCATGTTTCATTAAGAAATTCTCTTAAATCGTGTCCAAGATATTGACGTAATACCAACTTAAGCGTAAATAGCAAAAAAGAACCTCTATAGAGAGATTCTTTTTTGCTAATTCTGAAGTACTTTCGTCTTTACTGATAGTACTGTGCCTGGGCACTCCACAGTTCTTGGTACTTCCCTTCTTCTTTAACTAAGTCCTGATGCGTCCCGCGCTGTATGATCTCCCCCTTGTCAAAGACCAGTATTTCATCACAGAACTTAGAGCTGGATAGTCTATGAGAAATATAGAAGGCTGTCTTGTCTTCGACCAGATTATCAAAGTTCTGATAAATTTCAAATTCAGTCAACGGATCGAGTGCGGCAGTCGGTTCGTCCAGAATCATAACTGGGGCGTCTTTATATAGTGAACGGGCAATTGCCAATTTCTGCTCCTGACCACCAGACACATTCACACCTGAATCGTCGAATTCCGTGCCAAGATAGGTATCCAGTTGTTTAGGCAAGTTTCTGACAAATTCGCCTAGTCCCACTTTATCCAAAGTCATCATCACCCGGTCTTTATCATAGGTCGGTGTAACTGAAATATTTTGTCCCAGAGAGAAACCAACCAAGTGATAGTCCTGGAAAACCACACCGAATAAATTGAAGTATTCTCTTAAGTCATACTTTTTCGTATCGATTTTATTCATTTTAATCGTGCCAGTTGTTGGTTCGTATAGGCGAGTCAGTAATTTTATAAAGGTCGTTTTTCCAGATCCGTTTTCTCCGACAATGGCATATTTCTTCCCGACCTCAAATGTCTCTGAAATATTCTTCAGTACCAACTCTTCAGAACCAGGATAGGCAAAGGAAAGGTTTCTGATATCAAACTCGTACTCATTATCCAGTCTCTTTTCAACAGGCAAACTGCCGACCACTTCTTCGTTAGGCAAGTCCATGAAAGCATAAAATTCTTTTAAATCCTCAGGGGAAGAAAATATCATCATCGTTTGCTGGATAAAATCGGGCAAAGCAGAAACCATCTGACTAAGCGCGCCTGAAAGTTGAATAATCATCGCCACTGGCAGAGTCCCTACTAAAACCAATATACCTATATAGGCATATATCATGTAATTCATCGTCTGAAATAAACTAGCTGTCGATAAATAGATTTTCCTGAAACGCTTATAGTTTGCAGTTATTAATTGTCGGACGTAAATACTTTCCGAATCGATTGTAGAAGTCATTTTTTTTGATAGGTCATAGAGTCTTATTTCTTTACCCGATTGAACGTCTTCTAAAATAGTGTCTTCGTATGAAAACATAGCATTAAAATGTTTCAGTTTCCCCATCATTTCTGCGAAAGATTTACTCGAAATTTTAGAGGTTTTTATTTGGATACTTATAGTTATAGCAAGCAATACAATAAAACCTGAAAGTATAAGCGCAGGGTGCAGCCACCAGAATTCCTCAGGTAATTGCCCCCTATTTATACTGAATAATGGAAACAGCAAGATAAGTCCCCAAATAACAGTAATGATTTTAGGTATTATATTTCGAATCCTAACGTGGATTATGGGAAGAGAGGACTGACTGCTCTGCATGTTACGATTAATCATTTCCAGTTGTTCTCTAACTTCTGAACTCTCCGCATACTGGTATTGCATAGAAAGCATTTTTTTGTTCGGCATGGCAAACATTATTCTGGTAAATAAAGAACTTTCGTTATTCACCAGCGGTTGCAAGAAAGCACTAATCAATTGTAAAAACAGTAAAATAATCAAGTACTGTGCTATATATTGTGGCAGAAGAGACCAGTTGTCATTGGTTAGAGCAGCTACAATACGTGTCATATATATAAATCCGATAAAAGGCAGGCTGTATCTGGCTAAGGATTGTAGAAAAAATAAGGCATAGTACTTTTTTCCCATTACAAATAAATCAGTGATTGCGCGTTTAAATGTATCGACTGTTCCCATTAGACTATCCCCCCTGTAACTACAGTTTCGTGCTCCTCTTTATCTTGTTTATAATAATATGCCTGTGCTTCGTAAAGCGTATAGTAATCTTTTTGTTCATCCATCAATTGATCATGTGTGCCAGTTTCAGTAATCTCTCCATTTTTAATATAGATGATTCGATCGCAAAAACGGGTAGATGAGAGTCTGTGTGAAATAAAAATAGACAACTTATCTTTAGAAAACTGAAAATAATCTGTATAAACTTGATGTTCGGCAATTGGATCAAGTGCAGCCGTAGGTTCATCAAGAAGTAGGACGGGAGAATTTTTATAAAGAGCCTGAGCAAGTTTTATTTTCTGTAGCTGCCCCCCAGAAAGAGTGACGCCATCCGGATAAACAACTCGTACGATTTTCGTTTCATCGCCGTTTTCAAATTGTTGAATGATTTTTTCGACTCCACTATTTCTCAATACATGGTTGTATCTCTCCTCATCAAAATCAATTCCTTGAATAATAGTTTCTCTAATTGAGTAAGTCAATAAAAATTTCTCCTGAAAAACCGGAGCAAACAAAGAATAGTACTTTGAAATATTAAATTCGCTCTGTGGAGTCCCGTTAATTAATATTTCTCCAGAGTCTGGTTTGATTAAGCCAGATATCAAATTGATCAAGGTCGATTTCCCTGCACCGTTTTCACCGACAATAGCCAGATTTTCATAGGGCTGAATCATCAGTGAGACATTATTAATTGTAGCTTGATCATTGTTTGGATAGGTGTATGTCACATTCTTTAGTTCGATCGACAGACCTATGTCCGGTACTTCACTGCCTTTTCCATGATTATATACTGTTTTTTGAAACATGAATCTTTCATAATTTTCTGTCTCATTGAGACTTGTGTTTATTTTCCCAAAAGCATTTACTAGAGTAATGATGGTCTGAGCTAAAATAGTAACGGAACCAGCAAAAACCACAAAACTTGAAACAGGAATTGCTCCCATTGTTATTAACTGAACGCTTCGAATATAAGATAATGCAGATAAGCCAAGAATACCTACATTTATAAACGCACTTTCTGTCCAACTCAGCTTCACTTTTGGCCTGAGAATATTATGGTAAGAGTTTATAGTTTGTTCTTCTGACCGATCAAACCAGTTCTTCATTTTAAATATTCTTATATCTTTGGTAATCCGATGCTCTCCGTATACTTTTTTTAAGTAGCGTAGCTTCTGTGTGTTCGCTGCTTTGGATTTGAATAGTTTTTTGTCAATTTTATTTTGTAATACGTTAAAGACAATCACCACAAGAACAAACAGACCAACAAAAACAATAAACAGTGATTCCAGCTGACTCAAAATACTGATATAAAGGACCACACCAAGTATAGAGCTGCCTAAATCTGTTATTTCTCCACTAATACGTGCAAATAAAGAACCATAATTGTCGGTCAGTTCATTCGCATTATTATAACGCTCTCGAGCTTCTTTACCTATCAATAAAGGATAATCCAGTGTCAGGTATTCCTTTTTTATCTTGTTCATCATGACAAATCTAAAGTGTTCATTGTTTTCTTCAAAATAGATGTCGAGATAGTTGTGAATAGTGTGTGCAAACCCAACCAGTGCAACAAATAAAAGCAATCGAGTTAAATAGTCCTGAATAGTTACTTCATTCATCAGCCACTCGATAACTTGAGCTGATAAAAGTAATTGCAGTAACGGTAGAGCAGCGCTCACCACTATGTTCATGATAATAGCGATAAAAATCATGGGTTTAAACTCGTATAATTCCTTTAATAATATTTTTAGATGTCTTCCTTTTTCCCTCATTTCCATCACCTCACCTTCATCTTACCTAAAAAAATACACTTCTAACTTAGAAGTGTATGAATGGTTCTATTTTTGTCACGAATGGTTCTTAAGCGGCAAAGTCACTTCTGTCGCAAAGACGCCTTCTTCCCACTTCCGGTTCACGATGCCCTCGTACTTCTCGACAGCTTGGTTGATCCTGGTAAGGCCATAGCCTCTTCTGTTGACACGTTTCAATGACATAAATGAGGGTTTAGGATTCTCGACCATCGTGTTGGTGACACTGATATAGAGTGTATTTTTCATTGGAGCGATGTACAGACGGATAAAACGGTCCTCCTGCTGACTTGATTCTCTGCTCGTTGCCTCGATGGCATTATTAAGTAAATTTCCTAGTATAATTGCTAAGTCCACGTGTTCAAGAAAAAGTGTTTTTGGAGCGATCGCTGTAGCGAACAGTTCGATCCCTCTATTTTTCGCGGATGTCAGTTTCGTATTAACGATGGCATCGATCATTGTGTTACCGGTTTGAATAATGGTATCTACCTGATTCAACTCATTATTCAACTGCTTGATATAGGCATCCAGCTCATCAGTCCGCCGGTCATTCATTAACGTGTTCATTACTTGAAGATGATTGCGGTAGTCATGCCGAATGCCCCGCATCTGGCTGTATATCGACTCCACTTCGACCGCATACTGATCCAGTTCCTGTTCCTGAATTTTAAAATAGTTGATCGCCTTTTTCTGTCTATAGTAAACAAATAGAAACAGTGTAATAAGTCCTGTAAATAGACCGATCCATATCCAGTTAGTCATTATAAAACACCGTTCCTTTATAATGCGCAACGAATTTCTCTTGAACCTCTTTGGCTAATCGTCTGGAGACCGGTACACTTTCGCCATTCGTCAGTTCCACATCTCTGTTAAGCAGACGACTCATATGGGCTATATTGACAAGATAACTCCGGTGCGTCTGCACGAAGTCATCGTTGAACCGGTCGGCTAATTCTTTGAGTGTTTCATTTACTGTCAGAACTTTATCAACTACATGAATGTCACATTCCCGTTTATTCACTTCCACGTACAAGATGTCTTCAAGATAAACTTTAGAGACCTCTCCTCTTGATTCGATCGTAAGAGATTCTTTTGAGTTAGGTTTTCTGTCGAGGTGCCGCTTGAAGACGCGCACTAAATGATCAGTTTTGATCGGTTTAAGCAGGTAATCCAGTGCCTGGACGTCATACCCCTGAACCGCGTATTCTGCGAAGGCTGTGGCAAATACGATCGTGAGGTTCTGATCCGTTTCTCTGATTTTCTTAGCCACATCCAGACCATCCACTTGTTTCATCTCGATATCTAGAAAAACGATATCCAGGTTAGGATGATCTTCCAGCTCAAATAAAAAAGCTTCGCCACTGGAGAACTCCTCTACTTTGACTAAGATATTCAATTCCTTAGCTGCGTTGTGAATTAATGATTTCATCGTATCGATTTGAATCGCTTCATCATCCACTACAGCAATATGTAATTCATTCGGCATCTGTGCACCTCCACTATGGTTCTTTCCTGTTATCTTATTCATTAGTTTAACACAACATAGCAATCATTTTGAATCCAGTAAAAAGAAGATTTCACTGGACTATGTTATCTTTCATCCACTCTTTGTCAAAGTGAACGATTAGGCTTTGATGCCTAATCGCATCCATTTTAGCACTGCTCGCCGAATACTTTCGTTGAGTTCACCGAAATCTGGGCAACATAGCATCACTCAAATCTAATTTTCCTTGGGTTTACCGATATAGCACCTATCTGGCCTCACTCATGTTTATTTTGGCTTGAGCTTACCGATATGTGTCCTTCTTAGCACTGCTCACTCATGTTTTAGTCTGAGTTTGCCGATGATTGCTCTATTTAGCATCGCCCACTTCTATTTTCATACTGGGTTTGCCGATGTCGGCCCTACTTAGCACTACTCAATCATATTTCAGCTTGGGATTGCCGATATCTGCTGTAATTGTATTGTCATCGCTCTAATTCTTCAACTATTAAAGAAATCCCATTCTACCCGTACAGAACACCGTTATGCGTGGTAAAATAGGAAGTAGAGTATCTATATGAAAGAAGGATAAATACATGAATAAAGTGAAATTAACCACATTGACGACTAAAGGCGGCTGCGGCTGCAAAATCGGGCCGACTGAACTGCACGAGGTCCTGCTTGACCTGCCTGTACAGAAAAAGGACCCGAACCTGCTTGTCGGTGTAGATACCGGCGATGACGCGGGTGTTTACAAACTGACTGATGACCTGGCGATCGTTCAGACACTGGATTTCTTCACACCCATCGTTGATGACCCCTATGACTTTGGACAAGTCGCTGCGGCGAATGCCCTGAGTGATGTCTATGCCATGGGCGGCACGCCGATCACAGCGCTGAACATCGTGGCTTTCCCTATCTTTGACCTGGACAAAGCGATTTTGACAGAGATTCTGCGCGGGGCCAGCGACAAGGTGCAGGAAGCAGACTGTAACTTGGTCGGCGGTCACTCGATCGATGACAAGGAACCGAAATTCGGACTATCCGTCACCGGAACGATTCATCCCGATTGCATCCTCACCAATGCCGGCGCAAAAAAAGGCGACAAACTGATCTTAACTAAACCGATCGGCGTGGGTATTTCAACCACCGCAATCAAACGCGGGCTGTTATCTGAAAATGAAACAAAACGTGTCACCAACGTCATGGCCACACTGAACAGAACTGCGGCGGAAGTCATGAAAGACTATGACGTGCATGCCTGTACAGACGTCACCGGCTTTGGACTTTTAGGCCACTTGACTGAAATGGCAACGGAAAGCCACCAGGCGATCACGATCACTAAAGCTGATGTCCCAGTCCTGCCGCGTGTCAGAGAACTGGCTGACCAGGGCGTTATTCCCGGCGGGTCTAAAAACAATCTTAAACATGTGAAAGATGCTGTTCACTTTGATGAACTGTTAGACGAGATCGACCAAGTCATTCTAGCAGATGCGGTGACCTCCGGCGGACTGCTTATGGCTATTGGCGAAGAAGATGCTCCGGCACTTTTAAAGTCACTGCAGGATAAAGGCATCGATGCGAAGCTCATTGGAGAAGTCTCTGACGGGGAACCCGGTCATACTTACGTAAAATAAGAAAGGATATACTATGTTTAAAGATGTTACACCAGAAGAACTTTATCATTTAAAACAACAGGATCATACGCTGGTCGATGTCCGGTCACCAAAGGAATTTGAAGAAGCAACGATTCCAGGCGCCATCAACATCCCCCTTTTCTCAAACGAGGAACGGGCACAAGTCGGGACGACCTATAAACACGAAGGTCAGGACGCCGCAAAGGAACTGGGACTGGAGATCTTTTCGAAAAAACTGCCGGCCTTTATCAAGGAATTCAAGCAGCTCGGCACACCGGTCACAGTGTTCTGCTGGCGCGGCGGTATGCGCAGTAAGACGGCTGCGACCGTCAACAACCTGATGAACGTTAAAGTCAATCGTCTGAAAGGCGGCATCCGAGGCTATCGCAACTGGATGAAAGAACAGCTGAACACACTGCCGCTGCCGCCCCTGTACGTCTTGAATGGCCATACCGGTAACGGGAAAACGCATATCCTTCATCAGCTAAAAGACGAAGGTTATCCCATCATAGATCTCGAAGGCATGGCTGCTCACCGCGGCTCGATCTTCGGCGGTATCGGTCTCGAACCGAACAACCAGCGTATGTTCAATCTGCTTTTAGGCGAGGCACTCCTGGAATATCAGGACCAACCTTATATCCTTATCGAAGGCGAGAGCCCACGCATCGGTAAAATCATGATCCCAGACCGTTTCTATCAGCACAAGGAAACGAGTCCCCAGCTGTTTATCGAGCTTCCGGTCGAAGAACGGGTCAAGAATATTTTGAGTGACTACTCTCCTTCTGACTATCATGAAGACGTTGTAGAAGCCTTTCACGGCATCAAGCGCCGTATCCATACACCGGTGGCCCATGCGATCGAAGAAGCTTTAGAAAACAGAGAATATCCGGAAGTCGTGAAGAACCTTCTGACTTATTACTATGACCCGCGCTACTCGCATTCCACTGCCTGTGATGAAGAGCTGATCACATCGATCGATGGTCTGTCAGTTGAAGAAGCTAAGGAAAAAGTGAAACAGTTTCTTTCTGCTGAAAGTCAGGACAGAAAAAGTGAGGGCGTCGAATGATCGCAAAAACAGAAGAAGATTTCAACGGGCTGAAAGCCATCGGTAAAATCTGCGGAAGCATCAGAGATACACTGGTCGAAAAGACTGTACCTGGCATAACGACGAAAGAACTCGACGAGCTGGCTGGCAGACTGTTCGAAGAAGCCGGTGCCCAGTCAGCGCCCAAACAGATCTATGATTTCCCTGGTTTCACCTGTATCAGTGTGAACGAAGCAGTCGCCCACGGCATCCCCGGCGACCGGGTCATCGAAGAAGGCGATCTGGTCAATATCGATGTTTCCGGATCCAAGAACGGCTATTTTGCGGATACCGGCATTTCCTTTGTCGTCGGCAACGGACACCCCGGACTCAAAATGATCTGTGATGTGGCAAAAGAAGCCTTTGAAGCGGGACTTTCAAAAGTGAAACCCGGTGCTAAGACCAGCGCGCTCGGAAAAGCCGTGCATGAGACGGCTAAGCAGAACGGGTTGACTGTGATAAAAAACCTGACTGGACACGGTGTCGGGCGGTCGATTCATGAGAAACCCGACCACATTTTCAACTTCTACACGAAGTATGACGATGTCGTCCTGGAGGATGGCATGGTCATCGCCTTTGAGCCCTTTGTCTCCACGCTCGAAGAGGACGTTTTCCAGTCAGACGACGGATGGACGTTCCTGACTGATGAAAGTTATGTTGCCCAGTACGAACATACCATTATTGTGACAAGCGACGGACCGATACTCACGACGGCCTGATATTCTTGGGTGGCATAATCTGATCACAACCGTAAAAGGAGTGGATCCAATGTCTGTACCCATATATGAACCTCTAAACACATTGAAAGAAGTCAGTCCAGATATCTGGATCGCAGACGGGAATATCATCAAAATGGATATGCTGGGATTTGGTTTGCCTTTTTCCACACGCATGACGGTCGTGAAGCTGAAGGACCAGTCGCTGTGGATCCATTCTCCGATCGATCCTGACGAGCATCTGTTTCAAGAGATCGATGCGTTAGGCGAAGTGAAACATCTCGTTTCTCCGAATAAAATCCACTACGCCTATATCGCGGAATGGAAAGAGCAGTACCCGGATGCCACAGCTTGGTCGAGCCCCGGTGTCGAGAAACGGGCCGAATCCCAAAATATCGAGACAACCTTCGATCGTCCTTTAAAAGATGACGCGCCTTCTCACTGGTCAGACGAGATCGATCAGCTTATTTTCAAAGGGAGTCGAGCACTCGAAGAAGTCGTCTTTTTCCATAAGCAGAGCCGAACGCTGATCCTCACTGATCTGATCGAGAACTTCGAACCCAAACGCACTTCAAATATATTTTTGAGAAACCTGTACAAACTGGCCGGCATCGCCTATCCAGACGGCAAGACGCCCATCGATCTGCGCATGACCTTTGCCGGACAAAAAGATCAGGCCCGAGAATGTTATAAACGGATGCTCAGCTGGCAGCCCGAGAAAATCATCCTCGCCCATGGCCACTGGTACGATAAGAACGGGACCGAAGAACTCAAGCGGGCCTTCAGATGGCTGGACAAATAGAAAAAATGCCTGCTTCTCTTTTTGAGAAACAGGCATTTTATTATTTATATTCTATTTTTAACGCGACTCTTTCGGCGGTTCACACACGTCGCATTTACGCTGATTCTTATTTTTGAATTTCGTTAATGTTTTCTCAAACGTATTGCCACAGGCACATCTGAATTCTAACCTTTGAGAAAATCCCGTAAACTCTGTCGAGAGTAATCTGCTGTCTGAATTTTTATTTACAAAGTCATTGATCTGGTCGATCGTCCATCTTTCTTCACTTCTTAACACCTCCGTATCATTTGAATAGTCGGAGACTATACTGTAACTTTCTTGCATACATAAGGTGACAGTATACCATGACACGGTTACGTATCAAAACACTTTTTTCTGTTCCGTTATCAAGGAGTGTCTAGTCAATACTTAAAGAAAAAGCATAACTGGCCGTTCCTTGTGGCCACTGCGCCCAGACTTCGTAGATAACTTCTCCTTCGCCTGACAGATCGACTTCATCCGACTCACTTAGAATAGTGTTGTCTTCATCCCATATCCTCACAGTATAGCTTTCTGGTTCTTCTTCAAAGTCGAGCGTGACCGTTGTGTCTTCAGTGACTTGTATCGGATCGGTCGTGGTGACCAGTTCTGGCGGTGAAGCGGAATCTGCTTCGACCGATGTCTGCGTGCCGTCTTCGTTGTCGATCGTCCAGCTGTATGTACCCATCACGGCGCTGAACATTTCTCCGTCGGCATGGATAGTTAAATTAGGTGGTTCAGGATAGGACTCGTCGGAAGAAGGATTCGTCGTTTCGTTCTGTTCGTTATCCGCCTCATTCATCTCATTGTTCGTTCCATTTGTGTCAGAACACGCACCCAGTGAGAGCACTAAGATAAATGATAGTGCTGCAGCAATAAGCTTTAGTTTCATACGATGCCTCCTCCTTAGTTACCCATACTTTTTCTGATGCTCTTTCTTCATTTGTAGATATTCTTCGTCTTCTCTGACGATGATCCACTTCTCTTCAAAGATGGCCGCTGATTCTGCCTTTTCTTCGTCGATCTGTCTTTCTTTGACTTCACCGTTCTCGTCGTACTTCCTGCCGCCTTTATAGTTGGCGTAGCGGCGCGCACGTGTATAGCCCATCTGGAGATATTTTCTTGCCATATCCATCCCGACAAAGTCCCCGGCTTCTTTATAATCCAGGTACATCTGATAGATTTTATCGGAAGATTCCTTTGCAATGTCAGGGGTCTTGAAGCGCCAGTTCGGAAGGATCTCGCTTTTATATGGCTCAACCATCAGCACGCCCTGCTCGCCTCTGCCCACTATATAAAGTTCCGGCTGCTCACGAAAATCGATGGTGTCAAAATCCAGATCGTAGTCGAATGCCATAGTCCTCGCCTCTTTCCTTTTTTCTCTTCGTAGGAATGCAAGCTGTCTCATTTACTTATTCTTATCATAGCATAAGACTTCACCGGTTCCCTATTACTATCCATCTAAAGATACAAGAAGCTCAGATAATAACTAAAAAAAACACGTTCCCACTTCAGTAAGTCTTTCTGTTACTGAAGTGGAGAACGTATTTTTTGATTGCTTAATTTTTGGAAATCTTTGTTAAAACTTAAATGCAAAATTATGCATGAATTTTTGAGCAATGCGGTAAAACTGTTCTTCTTCCATATTTTCTACAAACTGAATATTTCTTTTTGCTCTTTCACTATAGTCCAATGAGTAAACCTGGTTTGTATTAACCTTACTGGTTGACTTAGAAGGTAGCTTTTCGGAAGTTATTTTAACTAGGAAGGGATGATCTTTGTCTGTTGATGTAATCGGACAAACAATGACCATGTTCGTACTTATATTATACTCATTTCTACTTAATACAAGTGCAGGTCGTCTTTTCTTAATCTCGTACCCTTTAGAAGGATCGAAGTCTATAAACACGATATCACGTTGTCTTGGACTATATGTCATCGAGTTCTCCTTCGCTTGGAACATACCCAGCATCTAACTCGGGCATATCGTATTCGCCTTCTGATACATCTTTGAAATGGTCTTCCTCTTTAGGGATGAGCGCGATAGCACCATTATCTTTTTTGATGATGAAAAATTCTTCGCCTTCTTTGATACCTAAAGCGCTGGGAAGAGTAATCATTATCGAGTTCCCCTGTTTACGGGCTTTTATTGATGACATAGTATGACCTCCCTTTATCACCTGTATTATAACATGTAATTACTACCCATTACAATGAATGCTGTAGTTTCCACAAATAAAGGTTTATTAACTGAGCTCTACTAAATCAGCTTCTCAGTCCACGACCAGTTTCAATCAGATACCAGTCGATGGCGTAGAGGACCACGATGAATATCACGAGTATACCCATGGACAACAGGATCGGTACATCGATGATGCCAAGGAAGCCGTAGCGGAAGCCAGAGATCATGTAGACGATCGGATTGACGCGTGAAACGGCACGCCAGAACGGCGGCAGCATCGAGATGGAGTAAAACACCCCGCCAAGATAAGTCAACGGCTGCAGGACGAAGGTCGGTACGATCGAGACGTCGTCAAAGGACTGGGCAAAGATGCCGTTGAGTAACCCTGCGAGTGAGAACAGAATAGACGTCATCAACAGCGTTACGATGATCATGACCCATGAATAGGCCTGCAGAGGAACAAAGAACAGGGAAATGATGGTCACAAGTGTCCCGACCAGGATACTCCGACCTAGCCCGCCGACCACGAAGCCCCACATGATCACGTGTGTCGGTACAGGTGCGATCAGCAGCTCTTCAATGTTTTTCTGAAACTTCTGTGAGAAGAAGGAGGACGAGACATTGGAATAAGAGCTCGTGATCACAGACATCATGATTAGTCCGGGAACGATGAACTCCATATAGGAGAAACCTTCCATCTGTCCGATCCGGCCGCCGATCAGGTTACCGAAGATGATAAAGTACAAAGATGTCGTGATGACCGGTGGAACCAGCGTCTGTACCCAGATTCGCAGATATCGGTTGGTTTCTTTAACGGCCAGACTTTTTAATGCTGTGTAATATAGATTAAACATGGGCACCCTCCACTTGATCATTTTCTTCGGTGATCTTCAGGAACAGCTCTTCCAGTCGGTTGGACTTGTTGCGCATGGACAAGACTTTGATGTCCTGTTGGGACAGCTGTTCAAACACATCGTTGATCCCCTGGTTACGCTCGACTTCAACATGAAGGGTCGACTCATCGACCATTTCACTCGGATAACCTGTGATTTCAGGGACTTGTCCTGATGTATCCAGATCCAGGATAAAGGTCTCAAACATGAGTTTTGACAGCAGGCTCTTCATGCTCGTGTCTTCGATCAGTTCACCGGCTCTGATGATCCCGATGTTACGGCAGAGCATCTCAGCTTCTTCCAGATAGTGCGTGGTCAGGATGATCGTCGTACCACTATTGTTCAACTCTCTTAGAAAGTCCCACATCTCACGACGCAGTTCGATATCCACGCCGGCTGTCGGTTCGTCAAGGATAAGTAAACGCGGTTCGTGCATCAGTGCACGGGCGATCATCAGACGGCGCTTCATCCCACCTGACAGCATACGGGCGCGGACATCGCGTTTTTCCCATAGGTCAGACTGTTTCAGATACTTTTCGCTGCGCTTCAGGGCCTCTTTACGCGGCACACCGTAGTAGCCTGCCTGATTGACGACGATCTGCTGGACCGTTTCAAAGGGATTGAAGTTGAATTCCTGAGGGACCAGACCAATCTGCTGCTTGGCACGTGTCAAATCCGTATCTATATCGTAGTCGAATACCTTTACATTTCCAGAAGTCTTATTGACGAGTGACGTGACGATTCCGATGGTGGTCGACTTCCCGGCACCATTTGGACCCAAAAGGGCATAAAAGTCCCCTTCTTCAACCGTCAAGTCGATCCCGCGCAAGGCTCTCACCCCCCCTTTATAGACTTTTTTCAAATCTTTGATTTCTAGTGCATAAGTCATCTAATTTATCTCCTTAGTTACTTTCTTGTTTTTCCGCTGTATTCAAAAACACTCGATTTCTATTATAGCATAATTCGGCTTATTTTTAGTTAGCACATTTATCAGAAAAATCAGCTGCCATCTTACAGAATAACTCTTTTCACCGTTAGACTCAATGTATCTATCCGATTCTCAGTGTTTTAATGGCGATTTTCAATAATAAAAGCCCAGAACAGACTTCTCAGGGAAGGATGTTCTGGACTTTTTCATTCTTTGCTTTGTTTTCGAAGACTTTATTCAATAGTCCGGATCCAAATCAGCTGTAAAATGCTCTTTTATCTAGCAAAAATGGGTTCGACAGGATTATTGGAACAACTTATTTCTAAAAGGAGAGATTAACTTGTTCTAATAACTGTATTGCAACCACTTATGTCGCTCAAAAGTGTAAGAACATGTTCTAATATGCGTTTTTACACCTCTTCAGACAGAAAGCAAGCTATCCGACTGCCGCTTTCCCGTCAAATCCTGTCAATCCATAGTAACAATCCCTCTGTCGATATAGCTCTGAACACTTGCTTCCACCACTTGGGTAGCTGTGTATCGCGGCTGGAAATCAAGCAGTTTTCTGGCATTGTCGATGCTGAAGTGTCCGCTGCGGGCTAAATGGAGATAGGCAACATTTACTTGTTTTTCGTCTGCTACATGCTCGCTCCACTTGTCCCATAACAAGAAACCGACTTTAGGTTCCTGTCCAAAGAAACGGTACATGGCCATGGCATAACCGTAAAGTGTCAGAGAATCTTCTGACACGGCATAGAAATTCTCACCGAGAGCCTGGATCCGGTGATTCATCGCAGCCACGAACAGCTGGGCCACATCTTCAGCGTGTACCGGGTGCAGGGTCTCCATCCCCAAGTTAGGCAGATTGATTTCTTTTCCGTCCGCGATTGTCTGGAAGACACTGTCGTCGCCGTATCCTAAAGGAGTGATGATCGACCAGCCAGGCCCGCAGATTTGTCCCGGACTGATCATTGTTGCCGGGAAGCCGTTGACGCGGTATTCATGCAGTAAGTACTGCTCGCTTTCATATTTCTGTCTGCCGTATTCATCGAGCGGATATTTCTCCCCTTTTGGATCGACTGGAATCGTTTCTGTCCGTCCGTGCGTCCAGATCGTCGAGCAGTATAAGTAATGCGAGAGGTCCGTCTCTTTCAGCGCCTCCACCATCTCTTTGACCTCGTCCAGTTTGAAACAGATCAGATCGATCACCACATCGGCATTCATCTCTGCGATTTTCTTTGAGAAATCCGGGTCCTCGCTGCGATCCAGCGCGACATGTTCGGCTTTGTCCCAAGCCCAATCCCGAGTATACGGTTCACTTTTCCCGCGGCTCACCATAACGACTTGATGATCTTCTCTGACCAGTTTGGGTACTAAGTATGTCCCGATATGTCCGCTTCCACCAATAACAACGACTTTCATGTTTTAGCCTCCCTGTAGATTATGTAATAAATGAAGTGCTTTCCGTCCGATTTTTCACTGGTTAATAGTTAAATCTTACCATACCTCTCACTCAAGGGAAACGATGTAGCTCTGACAACTCCTTAGTCCCGCCATTCTATTTAGGAGAGTCTCAATAGTTAGGCATTTGAAGTACTACATGTTAGAATTTAACTGTAAAATCATATAAAATGCTCTAATAAAGGATTAATTAAAGGAGAGCTTTGTCATGAAAATCGAAATCGGTCAAGATGCCGTTACCTGGTTTGAAGAGAATATCTATGTAGGGTCTGAAAACGGTATTCGCTTTTTCCCTAAGTTGACTAGAGGGAGTAACACAGGGATCACTGTCGGTATTGAACCTGCCGTTCCTCATCAGTCAAATGTTAACACAACCGTAAATGACGTCACTTACTTTATTGAGGAAGGTGATGAATGGTTATTTGACTATAAGGATGTTCATATAAGTTTAGATAGAGAATTCAATGAACCCATGTACAAAACAGAATAATGACTGAACGAATCCTTTCGATTCAGAAGAAAAAAGAACTGTTCATACTGGTTTATCAGGTCATTCGACTACAACTATTGGAGGATATAAAATGTTAGTGGAAACGATTTGGGAAGGAAAAATGAGCTTAGTCGCCGGCGACGATAAAGGCAATACATTTAAAATGGATACGAGTCCTAAAGTGGGCGGAGATGAAAAAGGCGTCACCCCAATGGCCGCTCTTTTAGGTGCCATGTCCGGCTGTATTTCCATGGATACACTGGCCATGCTCCGGCGTTCCGTTGATAATGGAGAGATCCTGTCTTTTCGAGTAGAGGCAGACGGCACACAAAACGATGAACACCCTAAATACTTTACCGACATCGCAATTACACTGTACGTGGAAGGGGATGTCCCCGCTGAACGCGTCTGGGGAGCTTTCCGTAAAAGCGAAGAAAAATACTGCTCAGTCCGTCATTCACTGAAGGCCGACGTGACATTGAATCTTGTACTGAACGGAAAAGATACCCCTGAACTCAATTAAACTCCTCCTATTCTACTAGAGTTGACAGAAGGATAACTTTCATGACGTCTAACCCTTTAAAGCAAAAACCACTCATAAATCTGATGAGCATGCCTGCAAAGAAGAAGTAGTAATATCGTAAAAGGTGACCACCCATTTTCGCCGGTGGTCACCTTTTCGCTTCCCTGCAATCAGGTATTTAAGTGTTTCTTTCCTGAGACTGTCGGTGCAGTTCTTTTACTTCTTCTGCCAGTTCCGGAACCGGTCCGTCCACTTCTGCAACCCGGATCACTTCCTGAATAGAAAGGTTATATATCGGCGACTGGGGTGCATCCCATTCAGCCTTCCACTCCTGCAGCTGCTTGGATGAACTCGCGTAAACGATCCGGTCCAGACCTACCCAAGCATGAGCTGCGGCACACATCGGACAGTGTTCACCGGATGTGTAGACCGTCGCCTTACTTCTTTCCTCAGGTGTCATGTAGCTGGCTGCCCAACGTGCGATGGCAAACTCTGGATGCTTGGTCTGATCGCCGCCTGCCACACGGTTATGGTCTTCAAACAACACCTCTCCGCTTTCAGAAACCAGTATGGACCCGAACGGTTCATTTTCTTTGGTCAATGCAATTCTGGCCAGTTCCACACACCGTTTCAAGTGCTTCATATCTGTTTCATTGATCATATCTGATCGTTCCTTTCGCTTTAATATCAGTGACTCTTATCATTTTCAAACTATTCACCTATAGTATCTTCGGATAGAGCAACGCCCGATCATGCGGCGAAGCGGCGATGACTTTTGAAACCGTGTCGATTCGTCCGTTTGCTGATTGCTCCTGCATTGCAATCGCTCCTTCAAAAGGGTTCTCGTAAATTCAGTTAGCCAGTTTCCTTTGAACGCTGGAATCATGCTTGATATAGCGCAGTTTCGCCAGTAGATACATTAGGAACATGACCGCAGCTCCGACAACTGCCAGAGACAAAAGGTAGACTGGGTTGAATGTAAGACCGAATGCTTCGATAGTGGAGCCGAGGTTGTATAAGTCTTCTAATGGCGTCCCCGCTTCCGGCGCATAGCTGTAAAAGTAATTGGACTTTTCATCGAAAATAGCGACGAACCAGTTGTTCACTACGACCGACAGCACATAGAGCACCGCTAAAACTTCATACGCCTTCAAAAGTTCTCGCCAGTCGATTTGGATCATCCTGGTCAACAACAAATACAGTCCCGTCGTTACGATCAGCATATGTCCTGAAATATAGGCAAGTCCTTGAGTATTGAGGACATTACTGTAGTTTTCCAGCCCATCGGCAAACACGACGGATACCAGACCGGCGGGAACATTCAAGCACCAGGCGATCGCAGCCGTCACTCGAAGATTAGGGTTGATCGCAACGATAAGCAGCAGAATATTGGCAAAGTGACAGACCTGAAAGGGAAAAACTTCCGGGCCTAAACCGTCATTATTGAAAATGTAGATCTGTCTGGCGGCTAGTATGAGGACGAGGATGATCCCCAACACTATGGCAACGCGTCGTTTTACAGCAAAGGTTTTTTTCTGTGTCATTTTATATAAGACTGCCGCAAGTACGAATGGAAAAATCATCATGAAATAATGAAATGGGCTCCACATCTCAAACTGCGCCTGCATATTCCTTCCCACCTCTCGACATTACATGGACCGAAAATGAAACTCATCTACTTCACTTATGGAACGATTAAGTGTTTATAAAAACCTCTATTCCTAGACAGGATAAGGCTTCTTTATTTAACAGTTTCGTTTAGTATATACTATCATTCTTATCCGGTTTTTAAAATAATATCACATTATAGCTGCCGAAACGGCACTATTGCAGAAGTAACGCATAAATATTTGACTGAAAGAACCTGAGAAACTCTGTGACTATATGCGTTTAAACAGTTTCAGTTTTCGATATATGCATTAAAAAAACACCTTCCAGAAGGAAAGTGTCTCGGTTATTCTATAAGGCTTGTTTATTTAAAAATGATCGGAGCTTTTCGCATGAACTTTCGATCGTTTTTTGGTGTATCGCTTTGGATATCTCTTCCGCCGCCACTTTGTTGTTTCTTTTTAATGACTTCTAACATCTTTTCTTTTGCATTCATATTTCCACCGCCTTTTACTACTGAGTCTATTTCTTTTAATTTCAACACATGGAGAGAGCTATTGTCTCATGACTAAAAAAAGAACCCCTTCGAAAAGGAGTTCTTTTGATATTCGCAAAATGTAAGCTTAACGTTTTGAGAATTGTGGAGATTTACGGGCTTTCTTAAGACCTGGTTTTTTACGTTCAACCATACGTGGGTCACGTGTTAATAAACCAGCAGCTTTAAGTGGGCCGCGGAAATCAGGGTCTACTTGTAACAATGCACGAGCGATTCCGTGACGAGCAGCGCCTGCTTGTCCTGCAAATCCTCCGCCACTAACATTGATTCTAATGTCATAGCTTTCTACTGTATCAGTAACAGCTAGAGGCTGTCTAACGATTAAGTGCAAGTGTTCAAAGTTTAAATATTCAGTAATATCTTTTTTGTTAAATGTGATTTTACCAGAACCTGGAGTCATGATTACACGAGCTGTCGAGTTTTTACGACGACCAGTTCCGAAATATTGTACTTGTGCCAATGGATGTCCCTCCTTAAATTAAGTTAGTGATGTCTAGTACTTCTGGCTGCTGAGCTTGGTTGTTGTGCTCAGGTCCAGCGAATACGTGTAATTTTTTAAGCTGTTTGCGTCCTAAAGCGTTATGAGGAAGCATACCTTTGATTGATGTTTCGATTAAACGTTCAGGTTTTTGGGCACGCATAGTACCAGCAGATACCTGTTTCAAGCCACCTGGGTGTCCTGAGTGACGAGAATAAATCTTGTCGCTTGCTTTTTTACCTGTTAATTTAACTTCTGATGCGTTTACTACGATCACATGGTCACCCGTGTCAACGTGTGGTGTATACGTAGGTTTGTTTTTACCGCGTAAAATAGATGCTACGACAGTTGACAGACGTCCCAAAGGAATATCTGCAGCGTCGACGACATACCATTTACGTTCGATGTTGCTTTCGTTAGCCATAAATGTTGTACGCACGATCTTAACCTCCAAATTTTCTTTTTCAAGTTTCAAATTCACTAATTGTTGCTTTCCCTATCTTCTTTAGTACCGTTAAAAAAAGTATATGAGAAAGTCTTCGTTGTTTGTTCCAATAACAAGTTTCCGAGGCCTGTAGTGGCGGCAAACAATACCGTCTAATAGCTTACCGCGAATACGGTGAAAAGTCAACCGTTATTTTAAAAAAATCTTTTTTCTTCTCTCCTGATTTATTGCCTTGTACGCCGTTTCTTAAATGTCTTTTCACCCTTATATATCAGCCTTATATGACTTCTATTCTCTATAAGTATGGTAGAATGATTGTACAATGTACTTCATGTAATGTGCTGCTTTTCTTCTTCAACTATTTAATCGCTCGAGAAAGGGGTATAAAAAATGTCGAACGAATGGTGTTCAAGGTATTTCATTTTCAAAGATATGGATTTTGATTTCTGGAAAGGCGACCGCGTCCAGCTGCGGGCGATGAAAGAATCGGACGCCCTGTTAAGAAACGAAGAAACGCGTGACAGTAACGGTTTCAGACTGATGAACTGGGGTGTCGAGGCACCCAAAAGTCTCGAAATGGATAAAGCCGACGTCGCTGAATGGATCGACTATAAAGACTTTGAGAAGGGTATTATGTTTGCCATCGATAATCTAGAGGGCGAGCATGTCGGAGCCATCTATCTCAATTCGATCGATATGAAGAACGGCACCTTCAGTTTTGGTATCCGCATCTACCGGCCTTTCAGAAACAACGGGTATGCCCAAGAAGCCATTCGTATTGTCTTGCGGTACGCATTTTTCGAACAAAGACTTCAGAAATGCAATTCGGGCTGCATCGAAGGAAACCTCGCTTCCCAGAAAATGCATGAAAATGTCGGCTTCGTTGTTGAAGGAAGCGTCAGACGCTCCATTTATATGAACGGCCACTACTACAACGATTTGAAGCTCGGCTTGACGGTGGAAGAATTCGTCGAGAACGAGAAGGCCTATTCTGGTTCAAAATAAAACTGTATTCAATGTATAGTCGTTCGTTGTCAAAGGATCCCTCCCGGTGACGAACGACTTTTTGTGATCCACCTATTTTAAATCCTTTAGCACCCTTGTATTAATGTTATACTTTATTTATATATTTCATATAACATTAAAAAAGGAGGAATCAGTTTGTACCTGATACTGTCTATTTTCATTTCAGTTTTACTTACTTATGTTTTATTTTTCATAGGAGACTTCGGCATAGTAATAGGCATTGGCATTCTGGTCGGTATTTTATTCAGGGTCATCTTTTTACTGGAAAGCATCAATAAGCATCTGGTGAGTCAGAGTGAACCTGTGAACGACCCTCTACCCAGAAAGCTGTAAGAACTCGCTTTACATATTCACATAAAGGAACACCCTCCGGAAAATTCCAGAAGGTGTTCCTGTTGATTTATTTATACAAAAATGAATCCCAAAGCCACGATCATGGCAGGCAGTCCGACTGCAAAGAGGATGTCTTTGGCTTTGACGGTTATCTGCAGCTGCATCGCACGGTCTTCGCTGAAACCTTTGGACTCCATGGACAGAGACAGCCGTTCGGACCAGCGGATCATGCGGACCAGCATCGTGAACAGCGGTTTCGTATCAAACGGCTTGACCGGTATGTTCCGTACTTGAAGAGCCAGTTTGGAGTTCTCGTGTTCTCTTTGGATCAGCGAGGTCAGATTGATCGCTGTCAACACGGCATAGCCCATTTTCATCGGCATCTTAGCCTGCTGGATGAAACTGGCCACCAGTTCCTTGGCATCTGTGGTCAGACTGTAGCTGATGCCCAGCATGGCAAAGGACAGGATACGCGTCCCGAGAGTCAGACCGTTGATCACGTCTATCCCCCCGGCTGACACTGCTGCACTGTTTGAGGCCGCGAACTGCGCCTGTTCTGAACTGAACAGCCAGCCGGTAAAGAAATAGCTGAGCGAAATCAGCGCGATCGGCAGCATGGCTTTCAGCAGCGTTGCCGGATCTGTTCGGCTGGACGTCAATAGAAAGAAAACGCAAAGCAGGGCAACGATGAGATTGATTTCCCACCTGAACGTCAGGCCCAGCAGGATCGAGGCGGCAAGTATCCCAATGGTTTTTACTGTTGGATTGATCCCATCGATCACCTTACCCGCCTCACTTTCTTTTCTTTGATTTCATAGATCTGGCTGGCATAGGCATCCACCAGTTCGCGGTCATGGCTGGTAAACAGACAGGTCACACCTTTCTCGCAGAGTTCATGCAGTGTGTCCATGATCTTCTTCCCGTTTCTGGCATCCTGGCCATATGTCGGTTCGTCGATCAAAAGTAAATCCTGCTCTCCGACCGTCATGCATAGGACAGCCAGGCGGCGCTGCTGTCCCTGACTCAACAGCCAGGGCGACTGTCCCGCTTTATCCTCAAAGTGGTGCTGATCCAGGATGTCTTCAGCCTGGCTTTTCGCTTCTTCCTCTTGAGCCAGTTCCCAGGACGTGAGACTCAACGCCAGTTCATCCACTACGTTGGTTTTGACGAACTGCAGGGACGGATCCTGGAACACCAGACCGATCCGGGCATACAGATTTTTTGGCTTCTGCGTCTTCACACTCTGCCCGTTAAGGCGGATCTCCCCGGTATAAGGCGACACATTCAAAATGGCCTTGAAAAGCGACGTCTTCCCTATACCGCTCGGTCCAACCAGAGCTGTCAGCGAGCCTTTATTCAAGTTGAACTCCGCTTCTTCGATCAGGGTGTTGCGCTGCTTCTCTTTTCTGAAAAGCGACTTCCTGACTGTTTTTTCGTGGTAAATCGATACCTTGTCCAGCTCCAAAAGGATCTCTTCCGACGCTTTATTTCTTTCTGGCATGGACATTTCTTCCACAAGGAGCCCCGCCTCAGTCAGAAGTCTGTTCTGCCGTTCTTCTGAATCGATCAGTGACAAGTCATGGAGCTGCTGCTTGTCATCGAGCATGAGCCAGCGGTCGACCCACTTCCACCGTTTGATATGGTGATCGATGATGATGATCGCTTTACCTTTATCCGTCAGTTCTTTCATGTAGCGGATATAGTCCTGCATCGTGTCTTCGTCCACATTTGCGAACGGTTCATCCATGATGTATAAAGGGACATCCACCAGATCTGCACAGACAAAGGCCGCACGCTGCAGCTCACCGCCAGACAAATCATCAAAGGACCGGTCCAGCAGATACGTCAGGTTGAAGTGTCCGGCTTTTTCTTCGATGATATCGTCCATTTCTCCTGCATCGACACGGCTGTTTTCCAGACAGAAGACCATCTCTTCACGCAGGGTCTTCATACTGAAAGACAAGCGGGCATGCTGGAAAATCGTACGGACGGATCGTGACCGTTCCACGACCGACTGGTGATGGACGTCTTCATCATTGATTTTGATCTGCGAAACGATCTGTTTCCCGCCGTTTTCCGGAAAATAGCCGTTGATGACATTGGCCAGGGTACTTTTCCCGCTGCCGCTTCCTCCGCAGAGCAGGATGATTTCACCGGGAAACAGGTCAAAACTGACCGAATCCAGACGCTTTTTCCCACCGATCTGAAAGGACAAGTCTTTAACAGATAAGGTCGGCTTACTCATTGACCTCACCAGTATCAAGGTTCTGATTCAAAATGCCGGCTTCATCCAGTTTGTCACAGATGAGCTTGGACAGATAGCCTGTAAAGAATAACGAGCTCAGTAAGCGGACCACGAATATCGCCGCAACGATCCGCCAGTCCATGGCCAGGTAGTTGCTTCTGAAACCTGTCCAGAGAAAGGACAGCAATGTGGCAGAAAACGCAGAAAGCATGGTGATTCGATAAGAATACTTTTCATATCTAGTAAAGGTGAACGGCAGCTCCACACCCACACCCTGGATAAAGGCAGAGACCAAGACCATGACACCGAACATGTTGCCTAAAAGGACTTCGATCAATGCCGCGATCACTTCGGTCACGATCCCGACGACAGGTTTCCGGATGAGATAGGTCGTGATGATCGCCGCCATGAACCAGATGCCGTAAAACGGTTCATAACCCAGTATCCCTAAGCCCATAGGCGTCAGTACTGTCGTCAAAGCGGTGCCGGCATAGACAGCCAGAAGATAGATGATCCCGAACAATACAGAAATCATGGCCATCAGCAAATAGTCACGCAGGGTCAGTTTGTTTTTATTCATTTGACTTCTCCTTCCGGTACGTTGCAGAGGAGAGTGAACTGGCTGACATAGTGACTGACTTCCTTGCCGACAGTGTTTGAGACGTATTCCAGGTAGTCAAAGACGTCCTGAACGCTTCCACCTAAGTTGGTCCCGTAGTGACCGGAACCTGTCACGACACCGCGGTCGATACCTTCGTTGACGACCTTTTCGATCGTGCCCATATAATTGTCGGAGCCCATCGGATACAGGGCAAATTTCCCAATGACCGGAAAATCGATGTCCTGCGTTTGTTTATTATTAACTTTTGGATTTTCGAGTGCGAGCGTATAATCGCTGTCGCTGTCTCCAGGGCACCCTTTGGAAACCGTTGCTTCCAGCGTCATGTGCACGCCTTCTCTGTAGGCATACACATACGCGGCTTTCAATGCATCGAAAACCGCTTCTTCTTTTCCGCGATAGACCGTTGAAATATGATCGGTCTCGGACCATACTTTCGATAAATCGACGTGCTTTATTGCATCTAGAATAATCGCGACAAAATCATCACTCATCGGTGACAGATTGAATCGCGCGCCTGTGATTCCCATAGTGGAACCAGGCTTTCCAGCAGAACATTTTCCGTAGTTGACATAGTTTTTTGACATGAAAAAAACTCCTCCTAACGAAAAAAATCCATAGGAAAGAGCCATCAATATATAGATCTCCCTACGCAGCCATTACGCTGATCAGGTTACTGGTCTGATATACATCACTCTCAGCCTTCTTGAAAAGACTCCCAGGATCATTCGTATTTAATTTTTTTTGGTACATGAAGACTATAACAGGCTGAACTTGAAAACGCAACACAAACTTTTAAACATCCGAGCAATTCACCAGCGCTATACAAGCTGAAGGATCAGGCGTCGCCTGATCCAGACCTTATTGGATTTACCCAAGTTGAGTTTTTACTTGAGTTTACCGATACTGGACCGATATAGCATCACTCAATAGATTTCCTTTATCAGTTTGCCGGTGCAGCATCTATCTGGCACCACTCAATTCCATTTTTCCTTGGGCTTACCGATATGGCACATATCTGGCATCACTCAAATCTGATTTTCCTTGGGCTTGCCGATGTAGCCCTTATCTGGCATCACTCAAATCCATTTTTCTTTGAGCTTACCGATATTGCACCTATATAGCATCACTCAA
>NZ_FOBL01000059.1 GCF_900109825.1 Alkalibacterium putridalgicola
ATTGGCAGTAGTGAAGCACAAAATCCAGCTGAGTACGTCCAATGAAGACTACATTAGCAGTAGCGAACCCTAAAAAGCAGCTGAGTACGTCTAATTAAGAGAGTTTAGCATCATTGAAAGGACTCCTTTTTTAATCAATTAAGGGATGTAGATGAATTATCAAAGGAAAAAGATAAATCAGAGCCGATAATCCCTATTGAGGAGAAGGAGAAAGATAGCTTACTCAAAAAGTTGAGGATACTGTGAAGAGGACTTTATTATTTCTAATTAGTAATATTTATATGGTATGATATTATAAAGATAAAATGACAGTTGTTATGAAGAACAAGTTAAGATGTTTCATAACCCCCTCAAAAAATAGAGGAGGAACCCCCGTGAAAAAAAATAAAACAGCCTCTGATATAGCGAAAGCCTATGCATATTGTGAGGACATCATAAAACGACATTCGAAGAGCTTTTACTTTGCCTTTTCAAAACTACCAAAAGAAAAAGCAAATGCGGTCTATGCGATATATGCTTTTTGTAGACTGGCTGATGACAGCATCGACGAAGCAGAAACAAAAGAAGCCCAAGGGGATGCCTTGACTTTCTTAACTAATGAACTGAATCGATTTGAGCAGGGGCGCGAACCGGACCATCCTGTTTGGCAGGCCTTGAGAGACGTTTTTGATAGGTATGAGATGTCTATTCAGCCTTTTTATGACCAGCTTGACGGACAAGCGATGGATTATCACTTCCGACAGCCCCAGACCATGGAGGATTTGGAGGTATACAGTTATTATGTTGCCGGATCGGTCGGACTGATGCTTCTGCCAGTGATTGCAACAAGAAATCATAAAGAACTGGAAGAAGAGGCCATAGCATTAGGTGTAGCGATGCAGCTGACCAATATTTTAAGAGATGTCGGAGAAGACTATCAGAAAATCAATCGGATCTACTTGCCAAAAGAGTTGATGGAACGGGAAGATTACAGTGAAGATGATCTTTCTGATCAGTTGATCAACGAGTCGTTTATCGCCATTTGGGAAACGATCGCGTATCGAGCGGAACAGCTTTACGATAAGTTTACTCAGTGTCTGAAAGACTTTGACAAAGACAGCCAGCTTCAAGTTGCCCTTTCTGCAAAAGTATACGGCGGGATCTTGGATGCTGTGAGAGAGAATGACTACGACTGCTTTACCTTGAAAAATAAAACATCGTCCGCAAAGAAAGTCGTTTTCTATAATGAAGTAAAAAATAGTTTATGAACCAGCCTAATGGAATGAGTACCAATATAAAATTGGGATAAATCGTTATCCGAAGTGGAGTGGTTAGTGATGACTGAATCAAAGGATGTTGTAGTGATTGGTGGCGGATTAGGTGGATTGTCCGCTGCCATTTCTTTAGCTCAAAAAGGATACAGTGTTGCATTGTACGAGAAGAACAGCCATCTCGGAGGGAAATTGAACCGTCTGGAAGCTGAAGGGTTCGGATTCGACCTTGGACCGTCTATTTTGACGATGCCGCATATTTTTAGAAAATTGTTTGAACAGAGCGGCAAGCTCATGGGTGATTACGTGTCGATCAGACAGCTGGACCACGAATGGCGATCCTTCTTTATGGACGGGACTGTCCTAGATCTTTACAATTCAACAGAAGACATGCTTCAAAAAAATGAAGAACTTTCTGCAAAAGATGTTGAAGAATTAAAGGATTACCTTGAGTACACGAAAAATTTATATGAGAAGACTGAAGAAGGCTATTTCGGTAAGGGTCTGGATACGATGAAAGAAGTACTCGATCATCACGGATATATTAGTGCATTGAAAGATTTTGATTATTTCCATACGATGTCCCAGGGTATCGACAAACGCATTTCTAATCCTTACTTAAGTGACATGCTCAAATACTTTATCAAATACGTCGGTTCTTCAGCAGATAATGCACCGGCGATCCTGAATGTCCTGCCCTACGTTCAATATGACTTTGGCCTCTGGTATGTTGACGGAGGCATGCATAAGCTGGGAGAAGGGCTGGTCAGACTAGCTGAAGAAATCGGGGTTGAGTTTCATGTCGAAACAGAAGTGACTGAAATCTTAACGGATGCCGATGAGAATGTCTACGGCATTAAACTTTCGACAGGCAAAACGGTGCAAGCTGACCGTGTGGTTTCCAACATGGAAGTGATTCCTGCCTATGATCGGTTGCTTCATGTGGATAAAGAAAAGACAGAAAAACTTGAGGAGAAGTTTGAGCCGGCTGCTTCAGGTATTGTGCTGCATCTAGGCGTGGACAGAGAATATCCGCAGCTTGCCCACCACAACTTTTTCTTTTCAGCTGATTCAGAAAAGAACTACGAAACGGTGTTTGACAAACATGATTTACCGAAAGACCCGACTATCTACCTTGTAAACAGCAACAAAACAGACCCAAGCCAGGCTCTTCCCGGTCATGAAAATATCAAGATTTTGCCGCACGTTCCTTATATTCAGGATAAGCCGTTCACTGAAGAAGACTATGCCCGGTTGAGAGAACGGGTTCTGGTCAAGCTGGAGCATATGGGTCTAACAGATCTCAGGAAGCATATCGTGTTTGAAGACCAGTGGACACCCCACGATATCGAGCAGCACTACTACTCCAATCGCGGAGCTATTTATGGGGTCGTTTCAGACCGTAAGAAGAATAAAGGGTTCAAGTTCCCCAAAAAGAGTCAGTTATTCAATCATTTATATTTTGTTGGTGGCTCGGTCAACCCGGGTGGGGGCATGCCAATGGTGACGCTCAGTGGTCAGCAGGTGAGTGATATTATCGAAAAAGAAGATATGAAAAGCAGTCAATAAAAAAAGCACGTTCAATAAAGTGAGAGGAGAGATGTCAGATGGCACAAGTGATACTGTTATTCCTTCTTCTGATTGCTTTTTTGAGCGGCTTTTTCTTTTTGTGGAAACTGCCGGTCATCAATCCCAGTAAAGATAAAGAAGAGGAAGCTTCTATATCTGTGATTGTTCCAGCAAGAGATGAAGAAACATCCTTGCCGAAACTGCTCGCTTCTTTACATGAACAGTCCCTTGTTATCGAAGAAATCATCGTTGTGGATGATGAATCTGAAGACAGAACAGTGAAAATAGCTGAAGAATACGGTGCAACAGTTTTATCGACTAAAGAATCCGGAAGCACACGGACTGGGAAGTCCGCGGCGTGCTGGCTGGGAGCGCAGCATGCCAAAGGTGATTATCTGATATTTATGGATTCGGACACTCAATGTGCACAGAAGCACGCGTTCAGGAATATCGTGGCGCAGTTTAAAAGAAATGGGGACACAGGCCTGTTGTCCATTCAGCCCTACCATGTCATCCGTTCTCTTTATGAAACCTTGTCTATTGTACCCAACATCATCGTACTGGCAGGACTGAATCGCTATACTTTTCTTGACAAATCGATCCCCAAAAGAGGCGCATTCGGCCCCTTTCTCTTTGTTAAGGCAGAGGAGTATTTCGATCTTGGCGGTCATGAGGCTACCTTGTATACTCATATGGATGGCATCGCGATGGCTGACCTCTATCAGAAAGAAAACTGTCCTGTCACCGTTTATGGAGGCAAAGAAAGTATCCATTTCAGGATGTATCCGGAAGGCATTTACCAGTTGATCCAGGGATGGACAAAGAGCTTTACTTATGGCGCCAAAGTAACCCATCCAGTGGTGATGCTATCGATCATGTTATGGGTCATGAGCACGTACCTGGTCCTCATTGGATTCGTGGATGGGGTCATGCGTGTGGATCTGACTTATCTATCCGTTATTTTTATTACTTATGTTCTGCATTCTCTGCAGTTCAGATGGCTGATGAAGAAAGTCGGCCGGTTTCCCTGGTGGACGATGGCGTTCTCATTGATTTACATAAGTGCCTTTCTGCTGCTCTATCTATGGGCAGTGATTCAAGTTTATTTTTTAAAAAAAGTAAAATGGCGGGGACGCGAATACAAAACATGAAGGAGCATGCCAGATGAGGTTATTCTTATTGGATTTCAGTGTGTGGTTGTTTTTTCATTTAACTATCTCACTTGGGCTGATAAAACTGCCTGACCGGTTCTTTGCGAGTGATCACCCATTAAATGAACTGTTTAAAGAACGAACTTTCGAGAAAAATGGAAGGTTCTGGAAGGATAAAGTCAAGGTCCATAAATGGAAAGACAAGTTGCCTGATGGGGCCTCACTGTTCCATGCAGGGTATAAGAAAAAAGAACTGCAGAATAATGATGTGGATACGATCAGGATATTTATCAAGGAAACGAAGCGGGCGGAGTTGACGCACTGGCTGCTGATGCTTCCGGCACCGTTTTTCTTTTTATGGAATCCGGTATGGGCCGGCTGGGCAATGATCGCTTACGCGTTACTCGTTAATATTCCTTTTATTATTATCCAGCGCTATAACCGGATCCGGCTGAACCGTATAAATAAGAGAAAACAGACTTATACTGACAAAAAGTAAGTGAAGTGTTACACTGAAAGAGTAACTAGAATAAGGAGCGGATCAAATGACAACATTCAAAATAGATCACGATTTAGATATTCATTCAGTCGATTTGAATGTCAGTGATTTAAAAGTAATGACTGACTATTATACAGAGAATATCGGTCTGGAGGTCCTGGATGAATCCAATAATTACGCATCCCTCGGGATCAAGGCTGATGACCAGGTTTTAATTAATCTAATTAAAACGGAAACACAGGACTCACAAGCAAAAAAAGCTGGTCTTTTCCATACAGCCTTTCTTGTGCCAGCACGCAAAGACCTCGGTAATGTCCTATATGCCCTTCTAAAAAATGAAGTACCTGTCGAAGGGGCGTCGGATCACGGTTATAGTGAAGCGATTTATCTGACTGACCCTGAAGGGAACGGTATCGAGATATACAGGGACAAGCCGCGGACGGAATGGGACATAGGGGAAGACGGGACGATCAGAGGCGTGACAGAACAGATGGATGCAGACGGCGTCCTAGCCAGTCGGTCTGAAGTCTTGGTTGATAAAATGCCTACTGGAACTAAAATCGGCCATGTTCATTTATCTGTACGTGATTTGGAAGAATCTCAGGCATTCTACATTGACGTCATAGGTATGCAGCTGAAATATGAATTCGGCAGTCAAGCCCGGTTTATTGCTGCAGCTGATTATCATCATCATATTGGACTAAATACATGGTTGGGATCTGGAATACCTAAACGAGACACCTACGATACTGGACTTAGACGATTCACTTTAAGTGTAAGCCAGGCAGAAGAATTAAAAAAAGCAAAGGAACATACCATCTCTCAGGGTATTTCAGTGGAGGATGCCGGTGATACATTCTTTACAGTACAAGATCCAAACGGCATACGTGTGACACTGACGACATCGTGAAAATATAGAAGAGAATGGGACAAAAAGCGTTTAGTCCCGTATCTTCTAACGCAAACTGTATCCGAATAACTGCTCAAGCAGTAACGGCTAAGGCAACTGGAGCGAATAAGCGCAAGATAATCGTAGATTATCGAGCAATGCACTCTGGATTGCGCCCAAGTGTATCATATCTGTAAATGGCTAAAGCCATAACAGATATGACAACGTGGACGGCGGAGCTGCTTTTTGGATCACGTTTATAATAAATAATTCGGTAGCGCAAAAAGAGGCTGGGACTCATTTGTTCCAGCCTCTTTTCCTGCGTTTAATCAAGTTAAAGCATTCTTCCAGCGGTATTATGACCAGTTGGTGCCACAGTTTCTCAGGAAGTAGTCGCAAAAGCTGTTTAGTGACAAGTTTAGGCTGTGATTATTCAGGAAGTAGTCCACAATAGCTGTTTAGTGACAAGTTTAGGCAGTGATTCTTCAGCAAGTGGCTGCAATAGCTGTTTAGTGACAAGTTTAGGCTGTGATTCTTCAGGAAGTGGTCTCAATAGCTGTTTAGTGACCAGTTCACACTTTAATTTTTCAGGAAGTAGTCTCAATACCCTTATAGTGACAAGTTGATACAGTATTTCACTAGGAAGTAGTTGTCATGCAGCGAAATCACTCATCTGAATGTCCTCATTCTCAAACAGTTTTAAAAAAGCAAAAAAGGACGGGCTCATTTTGTTCCAGCTTCTTTTTTTGAAGTCAAGTCTAATACTTTAAGTTTGTTCAGTGTCTATTTTTGTAATATTTGTTAAATAAATTAGAAAAGTGATTCGTTTCACAATAATTTTTAATTATAATATCCTTTATTTAAGCTATTTTTAAATAAAAATATAAAATTTTGTACTTTTTGTTCAAAAAAACTTTGAAATAAAAAAGAAACATGGTATTATAAATGTGCAGTTAATCACAACATAAAAAGGTAGGAGGAACAATAATGATGAAGTGGAACAAATTATTACTTATTACAGCAAGCATGGGGTTACTTGCTGCGTGTGGCAATGGCGAGACAGATGAAGAGGTAACGGATGATACAGAAGAGGTTACTGAAGACACAGGTGAAGAAACCGAAGAGACAACCGAAGAGTCAGATGCTACAACAGGCGCAACACAATCTGTTGTAACAGCGTCAGAAGATTTAGAAGAAGCAATGTCAGCCAACGGCGGATGGATCGTTATCTTTGAAGGTGACGTCGAAACGGATCAGGAACTCGTTCTTGAAGAAGGCCCAATGAATGACGGCGAACTTGCTCGTAAACTGGCTTTATATACACAAGATGAAGACCGTAACGTTACCGCAAGTTATACACTGACAGCTCCAAAATTGACCATTGAAAGTGAAAATTCACGTATCCAAAACGGTACATTTGCCGGAGATGTATACGTTGATGCTAATGGTTTCCAACTGCCTGGCGGAACGATCGATGGTGACCTGATTT
>NZ_FOBL01000020.1 GCF_900109825.1 Alkalibacterium putridalgicola
AGGACTTAACCACCAAAGGTGGCTTAAGGGTAAGATGCGGTGTTGTAGAAAAACGTTGTGTGTACGTAAAATCAACTGTCTAGTTTTGAGAGAACAGAGTTCTCAAAAAAATAAAAAGAAGAGTCACTGTGCGGTGACGATGGCGGGAAGGACCCACCTGTTCCCATTCCGAACACAGCCGTTAAGCTTCCCAGCGCCGAGGATAGTGAAGGGTTTCCCTTTGTGAAAGCAGGACGTTGCCGTGCAGCTCTTTTTTTGATATAATGATTATATAATTATTCCGCAATAGCTCAGCTGGTAGAGCGCATGACTGTTAATCATGATGTCGCAGGTTCGAGCCCTGCTTGCGGAGTTATTTTTTTTGAAAATAATTAGCCGCTTTAGCTCAGCAGGTAGAGCGCATCCATGGTAAGGATGAGGTCGCCGGTTCAAACCCGGCAAGTGGCTTAAGATGGACGAGATCCCTGGATCTCGTCTTTTTATATTTACTAAAATAAATTAGAGAGTTTTATTGGAGTCATATCCTGCAAAGAATTGATCCAAGTATTATCCCTTGTAATAAATTTTTTATAGTATAAAATGAAAAAAAGTGTAACTATATATATATGGTCAATCTTGAATGGCAACATAAGCTAGTTTTTTATAATGTAGATACTTATTTGGCTCTTCTGCTGATCGATCTTCGTGATTTTGTGAGAGATTGGGGGTCAAGACTTGATGCCATTCATTTAGTAGAAGAAAGGGAAAGTATTGCTATCATACGATTTCTACATAGAGATACTATAAGTCAGAAAGGAGTCTCTCCCATGTCTGTCATTATAAAAAGAAAAGCAATGATCTTTAGAGGCTTTACTAGATTAGAGATGAAACTGAATGGAAAAGCTATCGGCACTATAAGTAACGGCGAAAAAAGAGAGATAAATGTCCCGTATAAAAATTCATGCTTGCAGGTGACTCAGTTTGGCGGAAAAAGTAATGAACTGTCTGTAAGTGACGGAGATATGGTGCTTATCAGTACTGCGGCGTGGACGGGATGGGGACTTTTTCTCATTGCGATCATTGTTCCGATGATGGTCAACAGTTTTGACGGATTACCTCAAGTCAGTAGTGTCATGCTGACCTTTGTGATGTATCTTTCTGCATTTTGGCTGGTATATTCTTTTAAACTGACTAAGCTGACCGCTGTTAATGAACTAAAGAAGAGGTAGATCTTTAAGAATGAAGACTTACCTCTATTTCAGTATGATTAAGAGGAACCACGAAAATCATATAAGCTGTTTTTGAGCCACTAGAGTTGATTACTGCTCTATGGTTTTTTTATTATCTGATGGATAGATTGGTGTTTCTAGTAATCTCCCGATTCAACCTTAAACAGCTCGAAGGCGTATTATATGGTGGGAAAGTTCAACTGTCCATGAAACCCTATCTTATTGAGTAACCTCATCCATTTAAATCAATTTAAGATGTCTAAATGCATTATACAGGCCATCATTAGCGACATCATCCGTCACGTGATCCGCCATTTCCTTGATTTCTCGGCTGCCATTTCCCATGGCAATACCAGTACCACAAACTTCCAGCATAGGGATATCGACGGCAGCATCACCAAATGCAATCGTATTTTTTTCAGATTCTCCCAGGTAATCCAAAAGTTCTGTGATTGCTGTTCGTTTATCGATATTATTTAAGGCAATGTCGCCAAAAAGAGCTGTTTCTCCCGCACCACCCCACGTTCCTACTTTAAATTCGCTGAAGAGGTGTTTTGCTTTCAAATAATCTTCATAAGAGTTCAAGATGAAGCTGATTTTATTGATGTCATCACGATAGGGAAGTTCTCCGAAAATCATATCTGGGAAGACATCTTTAACCTTGAGATGATCAGTCTGCTCTTGCCCTTTTTTTGCTGAATATAACTGTATAGGTCTTTCAGCTTCCTCTTCAAACCTCTCACTGGCGAACAGTCCGGCGTTACTTTCAAGATAAAATTCCAGATTATTTTCATATAGCCAGTCTACGATCATTCGAGTATCTTTGGCCGACAGTTTTTTTTCAGCTATGACATTGTTATTACTTTCGATATAACTTCCATTTCCACCAATGTATCCATTGAATCCTATATCCAGGATTTTTTTATACATTTCAGCTTTACTTCTTCCTGTAACAGTGAAGACTTTATGACCGTTGGCTTGTGCGGCTTTGATCGCTCTGACGGCTGATTCAGGCAGTTCATTAGTGTAAGTCACTAATGTTCCGTCTACGTCTAAAAAGATATAGTGTGATTCCATAATTATTCTCCTTATATAGTTGTTTATAAATTTGTCACCTTACTATAATTAGTTCTGGTCAGACCAGCTGACATTCCATGAGCCGCTGGTCACTTGATCCAAGTCAGCGAAGGATTGGTCAAAATAGAAAAACCTGAATCAATAATTGTCTGACAAAAGAAACTGTCAAAACAACTACTGATTCAGGTTTTGCCTAGTCGAGCTAGTAACAATCCAGATGATTTATGTGAGTCTATAGTATCATATATCCTTATGAATAGATATGCATTCTTACTCTCGTTTTTTTCAGTATCATTATGACGGATTTTACGTGCGTTCAGCAGAGGATACTTTATGATCGATTTTAGAAAAAACTCCTTCTGATACTTTCAGGTATTATCTATGCTAAACTAGTATTGAGATATCTTATATAGAAAGGGAACGGTAAGTATATGACGATTTTTGACGATATCAAGGAAGAAATCATGGCAGATCCAATGAATGCCGGCTACACAGAACGAGGTGTTAGGCCTCTGTTTAAAGCTTCGAGAGATGCCAAAATAGCTATCGTCGGACAAGCACCGGGTCGGAAAGCGGAAGAGACTCAGATGTTCTGGAACGACCCGAGCGGCGACCGACTTAGAGAGTGGATGGGCATCTCGAGAGAAGTATTTTATGATACGCACATCGTAGCGCACCTGCCCATGGATTTTTATTATCCGGGTAAAGCAAAGTCAGGAGATGTGCCTCCCCGGAAAGGATTTGCTGAAAAGTGGCATCCAATGATCCTTGAGGAGATGCCCCAGGTCGAGACGATCATCCTGGTGGGAAATCATGCACAGAAACACTATCTAGGCAAAAGGAGAGAACGGAACTTAACGGAAACTGTCAAGAATTATGAGCAGTATCTGCCTGACTATCTGCCTTTGGTGCATCCTTCTCCATTAAATCACGGCTGGCTGAAACGTCACCCCTGGTTTGAACAAGACGTGGTCCCGGTCCTTCGAAACATCGTACATGAACACATTTAAAGCTTAATCCAAGGTGAAGTCAAATAAACATGCAAGGGAGGGTTCCCTCCCTGCATGTTTATTTATAGCTAGTCAGTTAACGAGCTGTTATTTTTTAGGATCGCCTGCAGCTTCTGCTTTTTTCTCTCTAACTGATTTCATCGCTTCTGTCCAGTAAGTCAGCTGATAAAGCATCGTTTCTACAGCGTCTTTTTGTGCATCACTCGGGTTCAACCCATCGTCGTTCCAGTCATAAAATAATGAAAGAGCGGGGTGCGTACGTACGTGGGCAACCTGGAATTCAGAAAGTACCGTACGAAGCTGTTCTGCTGCTCGTACGCCGCCTGCCGAGCCATAGCTTACGATACCGGCTGCCTTATCGTTTAATTCGTTATAGACGAAATCCAGACCATTTTTCAGTGCGGAAGACATCCCGTGATTGTATTCAGGGGTAACAAAGATATAGCCGTCTAAGCTGTTTAGTTTTTCTGACCAGGGACGCTGTTTTTCTTTCTCTACAAGGTCATCAGTATAAGCGGGTGAAGCGGGTTCAGCAAACACCGGCAGATCGTATTCTTTCAGATCCACCAACTCGAATTTCAGCTCCTGCGTATAGTTCTCCGCTATATTTTTGACCCATTTTGCAACGTCCTCATTTACACGGCCTTCACGGATACTTCCTAATATTATCCCGATCTTCATTCGATCATTCCTCCTTTGAATTTGTGCGACGCTTTAAGCGTCTTCTGTTTAAGTATATCATATATATATTTTAAGTCGAATTCGAAGCACCTGCTTTAACGTCAAGAGGGAGTTGCGTATGTTCATAAGGGCCCTTTCAAATAGTCAGATCAGAGACTTTACGGCTATTCTTCGTCTTTTTCTAGAACTAAGAGAGTAATTTAATGTTAAATTTGAACCTACGTGTTACACTTATATCAAATACACAAGGAGTGGAACCAATGGAATTTACAAAAGGGGATAATCGTTTTTATAAGAAACAGGATGACAAACTCGTTGCAGAAATCACTTATATTCCTAAAGGCGATAATGTCGATGTCAATCATACATTTGTTGATCCGTCACTCAGAGGTCAGGGCATAGCTGAACAGCTTGTCGAACGTGTCGTAGAAGAAATGGAAAAAGAAGGAAAGAAAATCATCCCTTCTTGTCCATATGTAGGTAAGTTGTTCGAACGCAAGCCTGAAAAGTACGGGCATATCCACGCAAAATGAGTTTTCTCTAATAAAGCGAGATTCTTTTGAAATGATGTTGACAATTTATGCTTTTCATTATAGAATATATCTTGTGCTCAAAAAGTACAAGATATGCAGGCCCCTTGGTCAAGCGGTTAAGACACCGCCCTTTCACGGCGGTAACACGGGTTCGAATCCCGTAGGGGTCATCGCGCTTTATTCATAATGCGTCATAATGCCGGCTTAGCTCAGTAGGTAGAGCAACTGAATCGTAATCAGTGGGTCGAGGGTTCAATTCCTTTAGCCGGCATTGTTTATTTAATAGCGGAGGGATAGCGAAGTGGCCAAACGCAGCGGACTGTAAATCCGTTCCTTCGGGTTCGTAGGTTCAAATCCTACTCCCTCCATTTATTGGGCTATAGCCAAGCGGTAAGGCAGCGGGTTTTGATCCCGTCATTCCTAGGTTCGAATCCTAGTAGCCCAGTATGATAAAAAACTGTGCGGCGATATGCTGCACAGTTTTTTTGTTTATCCAGAGAGACTAAGGCTGCTCATAAAAAGAAAATTGTCAGAATTCACTCGTTAATGCAGGCTGATTATGTGGTATACTTACACCGTATATGTTTAGATTTTGGAGGTGGCATAATGCCCATAGAATTTCTTAGAACGTTCGACTGGTCACGCCTGCTGGCCTGGCGGACAGGAATCAATATTATCGATATTTTGATTGTTGCTTTCTTTATGTACCAGCTTATGAGAATAGTAAAAGGCACACGTGCTGTAGAACTTTTAAAAGGAATCGGAGTCATTTTACTGCTGAAATTAGTCAGTGTCCTGTTTCAGCTGAATACAACAGAATTTGTTGTCGACTTTGTCATTCAATGGTCTGCCCTGGCACTGATCATCATCTTTCAGCCTGAACTGAGACGTGGATTGGAACATCTTGGTAGAGGTTCGGTCTTTGGAAGAAAGAGAAAATCCAATCCGAGTGAACAGGTCGTGGATCATCTATCCCATGCGCTTCAATATATGGGGAAAAGACGTATTGGTGCCTTGATCTCAATTGAAATGGAAACGGGTCTGGATGAATACATTGAAACGGGTATCCCGATCAATGCAGATCTGTCCTCAGAATTGCTGATCAACATCTTTATACCGAACACGCCTTTGCACGACGGCGCTGTTATCATTAAAGACTTTAAGGTGGCTACAGCAGCAAGTTATCTGCCACTGTCAGAAAGTCCGGCTATTCCTAAGAAATTGGGGACACGACATCGTGCGGCAATCGGGCTGTCTGAAGTTTCCGATGCGATAACCCTGATAGTTTCAGAAGAAACGGGAGACATAAGCATTTCCCGCAGAGGGAACTTGATCAATGACATGACTCAGGAAGAAGTTGTTGATTACTTGAACAGAGAAATCGTTGAAACGGAGAAAGAAAAAGAAACAAAAGGACCTTTACAGCAATTTATAGAAGCTGTCAGAAAAGGGGTGTGGGGTAAATGAAAATGAATGTTGAAAATCCTTGGATTTCAAAACTCATTGCTTTATTCTTCGCCATCGTCCTGTTCTCATTTGTCGCGTATGAGAATGAATCGCGTAATCTTTCAACAAACCCGACAGATGGAGCAAGCATCACAAGTTCTGAAGTCATAACCAATTTACCTATAGATATCAACATCGATCGTGATACTTATTTTGTTTCAGGTATTCCCGAAACAGCTACGATACGTCTAGAGGGGCCACAAGCCATTTTAACTCAGACCCTGGCCACACAGAACTTTACTGTTGAAACGCCTGATCTCGATGAATTGGGTCCGGGCAGTCATACGATCGAACTGGAAGTCGAAGGACTAAGCAATCAGCTGGAATATAGTGTGATGCCGGCAGAGGTCATGCTGGAGATCGAAGAGAAACGAGTAGAAGAATATGAAGTGAGAGTCGAGTTCAATGAATCAGCTCACTTGGAAGATGGCTATAGAGCTGAAGATCCGATATTGTCTACTGAAACAGTAACAATTTCAGGAGCATTGTCCACAATGGAGGAAATCAGTGATGTCATGGTCGTTGTCATGCCTGAAGGCGGCAGCATCACCGAGGATATCGAAACGACATTGAACGTCCTTGCACTCGATGAGACAGGTGATCCATTGAATGTCAACATTTCACCTCAGCAGATCGATGTTACGATTCCCGTGAGAGGGACGCAGCGGACCCTGCCGATCGTTCTTGAAGAGTCAGGCGTGCCGAATGAAGATTATGAGTATGCATTAGAAATAGCTCAGGGAGAACCTGAGAACGTGACGATTACTGGAGAATCTGATACTATAGAAGAGTTGAATAACTTTGTGATAGAAGTGGATGTATCAGGTGTAACAGAATCAACTATACGTACGATACCTTTGAATCTGCCTGAAGGGATCACAGAAACAGAACCTGAAGAATTAGACGTTCTGATTCGCGTGAATAAAGTAGAACCAGCAGAAACAGATAATGGAACAGAATAAATCAAACAGATGAATAACAATAATGTGAGGAGTTAATTTTACTATGGGAAAATATTTTGGAACCGATGGTGTACGAGGAGTAGCCAATAAAGAACTGACACCGGAAATAGCATTTAAACTGGGACGTTTTGGCGGATATGTCTTGTCACAACACTCAGATTCTGACAGACCGCGTGTTTTAGTAGGTAAAGATACACGCATTTCGGGTAAAATGCTGGAATATGCACTAATATCCGGTCTTTTATCTGTAGGTGTCGAAGTGCTGCGTCTAGGGGTCATCACGACACCGGGTGTCTCTTTCCTGACACGTCAGCAGGATGCTACTGCAGGAATCATGATTTCGGCCTCGCACAATCCTGTACAGGATAATGGCATAAAATTCTTCGGTTCGGACGGTTTCAAACTTTCTGATGAACAGGAAGCTGAAATCGAAGCTTATCTTGATGGAGATAGTGATGACCTGCCTCGTCCAAGTGCGGATGATTTAGGTACATCTGACGAGTACAAAGAAGGCCTTCAGAAATATATCCAATTCCTGACACAGACGATTTCTGGTGACTTATCCGGGATACATGTGGCTCTGGATGGCGCAAACGGTGCAGCCAGTCCATTATTGAACCGCTTGTTTGCCGATCTGGATACGGATTTTGATGTGACGGGCAATACGCCTAACGGCTTGAATATCAATGAAGGAGTCGGAAGTACTCATCCGGAATATTTATCTCAATTCGTAAAAGAAAAAGGTGCTGATGTCGGTCTGGCATTTGATGGCGACGGTGACCGCCTGATCGCTGTAGATGAGTTAGGTAATATCGTCGATGGCGATAAGATCATGTACATCTGCGGCAAATTCATGCATGAAGAAGGACGTTTGAAAAAGAATACGATCGTTTCAACTGTGATGAGCAACATCGGGTTCTATAAAGCACTGGAAACGCATGATCTGGAATCGGTGAAAACAAAAGTGGGTGACCGCTTTGTTATGGAAGAAATGGTTAAAAACGGCTATAACTTAGGTGGCGAGCAGTCCGGACATGTTATCTTCCTGGACTATCATACAACAGGGGATGGCTTGCTGACTGGTGTACAGCTGTTGCATGTGATGAAAGAAACAGGGAAAAAACTATCAGAACTGGCGGAGGAAGTGACGTCTTACCCTCAAAAACTGGTCAACATACCTGTCACGGATAAACATAATGTGATGTCGAATCCGGCAATCAGTAACGTGATCGATGAAGTTGAAAAGGAAATGGCCGGAAATGGTCGTGTCCTTGTTCGTCCGAGCGGGACTGAATCTTTACTCCGAGTGATGGCAGAAGCTCCAACACAGGAGGCCGTTTCTGAATATGTTGAACGCATCGCTAAAGTGGTAAGAGAAGAGTTAGGAACTAACGAAGCTTAATCATGAAAAAACTACAAACCCCGTCTAAAGGTGGTTTGTAGTTTTTTATGTGGGTTGTTTATCAGGTGTGGCTAGAACCAGACAAGTAAAAAGAACCAGCTGATCATAATGAATTGAATGAGGCCTTCTGCCACTTTCCCGCTCAGAAAACCGATGAGTGTGCCGACAGCGGCGCGAAAAGCAGCGGATAGATCTTTATGCTGCCAATACTCGACGATGATGACGGCGATGAACGGAAGAGCCAGGATGCCGAATGGTGGATAGATAAAAGTACCGATGATCACGGAAACAGCTGCGACTCGTTCACCAAGTTTACTGCCGCCGAATCGTTTCACAGCCGCCGAATTGGTAAAGACATCGGCCAGCACAAGCACGGCAGTTAGGACAGCCATGGATATCCAAAAAAATGTCGTGAGCTCTGTGGAATTGATGAAGAAGTGATAAATTAGAAAACCTCCCCATACGGCAAAGACAGAGGGCAGGACCGGGAAAATCAGTCCGATAAAACTGACTATGAATAATGCCAGGACTAATATCCATAAAAGTATATTCAAAATGTAAGACTCCTTTCTGATTGATTAAGATATATCCAGTATACTGGATAAACCAGTATTTGAAAAAAGTTTGAGCTGACATCGAGCCGCGTTCCTGTTTGATCGCTGTACCAGTTGAAGCCAGAAACTGATTGATTGAATAAAAAAGTTATTATAGAGATAATATGATATGATGTAAGTTCTAAAATGCATACTTAGATAGAAATAATACAACACTCGCAACTTATGGTCATGAGAAAATAGGTAAAGGAGTTACTATGGGATTATTTAAAAAGTTTATTACCACCTACAAAAGGAACGATCCTTCAGCCAGATCGACTCTTGAAATTGTATTGACCTATCCTGGTTTCTGGGCGATCATTTATTATCGTATTGCCCACTTTCTACATCAGAAAAATCTAAAGCTGATTGCCCGTATGGTCTCTTCTTTCAGCCGTTGGGTCACTGGGGTGGAGATTCACCCAGGAGCGCAGATCGGCCGCTGTTTCTTCATCGACCACGGGATGGGGATTGTTATCGGAGAAACTGCCGTTATCGGGAATGATGTGAAAGTTTTCCATGGTGTGACGTTAGGTGGACGAGGAGACGAATCCGGCAAGCGTCATCCTACGATCGAAGATGGTGTGATGCTGTCCGCACATGTTCAGGTCATCGGAAATGTGACCGTTGGTAAAAATGCGAAAATCGGTGCCGGAGCTGTGGTGCTGAGTGATATCCCTGAAGGCGTAACGGCTGTGGGTATTCCGGCTAAGGTGGTCAAATCCAAGATCCAGAATCTGGAAGAACACAGTGAATGCAGACTTGATTAAAGTGAACAAAAGGAGAAAACTATAATGACCGATGAAAAAATGAACGTGGAAAGTTTCAACCTGGACCATACAAAAGTTAAAGCGCCTTACGTGCGTGTGGCAGATAGAAAAACGGGAGCCAATGGAGATATTATCGTTAAGTACGATGTAAGGTTTACTCAACCGAATAAAGAACATATGGATATGATGGCTGTTCATTCGCTGGAGCACTTGACTGCCGAACTGATCCGCAATCATGCTGATTATGTTATCGACTTTGGACCGATGGGCTGCCAGACTGGTTTTTATTTAACAGTCATGAATCATGAGGATTATAATGACGTACTGACTGTTTTGGAAAAGACTATGCTGGATGTTCTGGAAGCGGAAGAAGTGCCTGCAAGCAACGAGAAACAGTGCGGATGGGCGGCCAGCCACACACTGGAAGGTGCAAAAGAAGTTGCCAGGACCTTTTTGATGAAACGTCAGGAATGGTCCACCGTTTTTGCGGAAAATGTTTAATTTGAATCAAACTCTAAAAGCTGATTTCCTGTATTGGGGGGAAATCAGCTTTTTTCGTCCCACGTGATGAGAAACTATACTGAGTAAATCTGAGCGAAATATAAATAGCTGTTTTTCATTGCTCAGAATGAAGTGTTGGCCTGAAGCGTGCCCTCTAGAGAAAAACGGGAGGCGTGAAGGTCACGCAAAGAGGTAGAGCGTGCCCTTCAGAGAGAAACAGGAGGCGCGAAGGTCACGCAAAGAGGCAGAGCGTGCCCTTCAGAGCGAAACAAGAGGTGCGAAGGTCACGCAAAGAGGCAGGGCGAGCCCTTCAGCGAGAAACAGGAGGTGCGAAGGTCACGCAAAGAGATGGAGCGTGCCCTTCAGAGCGAATTCGAAGGCGTGAACGTCACGCTCCACTTTCAAGAACGTCCTAAATCAACTGAAGTGGATACAAAAAAAGGATGAAACGGGAGAACTTCTCCTGTTTCATCCTTTTTTATTCTATTTATTTTTAATGGCGGCGACGGCCTCCAAAAATCAGGAAGAGACGCATCACACTCAAGAATGAAGCGATAGCTGCGGCGATATAGGTCAATGCAGCGGCATTCAAAACTTTCTTTGCTTGAGGGATCTCTTCTCTGGTCAGTAAGCTCTGTTCTTCCAGGATACGAATGGCGCGTTTGGATGCATCGAATTCAACCGGTAACGTAACGAGCTGAAAGAGCAGTGTCAAAGAGAAGAGCAGTATCCCGATAGTGATCAGCATATCGCCACCTTCACCCAGGAACATACCTAAAATAAGAATCGGAAAGGCGGCTGTCTGACCGAAGTTTGTTACAGGAACGAGTGCGGCACGCAGACGCAAGGGTCCGTAATTGTCGCGATCCTGCAGGGCATGACCGGCTTCGTGAGCGGCCACACCAATGGCTGCAACAGATGTTGAAGTGCGGGTCGCGTCGGATAGACGCAGGACATTTTCCTGTGCGTTATAATGGTCGGTCAAATTTCCGCGTATGCCTTCCAGACGGACATTCTGCAGATTTGAAGCGTCTAAAATCTGACGACAGACGTCAGAGGCCGTATAACCGCGTTGACTTTTTACTTCGCTGAATTTTGAGTAAGTGGACTGCACATACATGCTGGCCGCTCCGGAAATGATCAAACCGATAATGATCAGTATCATCGTTGGATCCCAAAATAGTGGGAAATACATAATAAGAACCTCCAGTATTATTTAAACTAAGTTGATATCAAGAGAATGAATCTCCCTTAATTATACCATATATCAGGGGGAGTTATCGATCCAGGATTATGATTAATGCGTGAAATTTTATATTTTGAAATATTAACAGCAATTTTTAGTAAATTTACTTGTTTAGTTTTACTAAAGGGGTTACAATAATAGTGACTAACTAAAAGGAGCGTGAATTGAATGGAACGCAAACAGTTGATGCAGGACTTTAAAGAACAATTTGGCCATAAAGCCGACCGTGTTTTATTTTCGCCGGGACGGATCAATTTAATTGGGGAACATACAGATTACAATGGTGGAAAGGTTTTCCCCTGTGCGATCACGATGGGTACTTACGGTGTCGTCAAAAAGCGGGAAGATAAAGAAGTCCATGCCTTTTCCGGCAATTTTCCGGAAGTTGGCGAAATCACTTTTAATATACAGGACCTGTCGTTTAAAAAAGAAGATAACTGGACCAACTATGTCAAAGGCATGATCAGGTATATGCAAGAGAAAGTGGGAGAGCTGCCTCATGGCTTTGATCTCTATATCTATGGAACGATCCCAAACGGTGCTTCTCTTTCCTCATCCGCTTCACTGGAGCTTTTGACGGGTGTGATTGTCCGTGACATGTATCAGCTCGATATCCCGCAGCTGGACTTGGTGAAGCTGGGTATGCGTACGGAAAATGAATTTCTGGGACTCAATTCAGGTATTTTGGATCAGTTTGCTGTCGGTATGGCTAAAAAAGGTTATGCAATGCTCCTGGATACTAATACGCTTGAGTATGAACAGGTGCCGGTAGAACTGCCGGATCACAAAATAGTGATCATGAATTCCATGACGCGACGTGAACTGGTCGATTCCGAGTACAATACACGTCGGGAACAGTGTGAACAAGCTTTAGAACAGCTTCAGGAAGTCGTCGATGTAAAATCGCTTGGTGAGCTGTCGGTCGAGGCATTCGAGGAGCATAAACATGTCATTAATGACGATGTCCTGATGCGTCGTGCCCGTCATGCCGTGTACGAAAACGTTCGTACGGATCGCGCAGCTGAAGCATTGAAAGCCGGGGAATTAAACACGTTTGGTCAATATATGAACGAGTCGCATAAGTCTCTGGATGAAGATTATGAAGTAACGATCAAAGCGACAGACTATCTTGCCCGAGCAGCCTGGAAAGAAGCAGGTGTAGCAGGTGCCCGTATGACTGGTGGCGGCTTTGGTGGCTGCTGTATAGCCATCGTTGAGAATGAAGACGTCGACACATTCATTGACCATGTAGGGCGTGGATTTAAAGAAGAAATCGGCCATGATGCTGAGTTTTATATTGCAGAAACGGCAGATGGTACAAAGGAATGGGTCGCTCATGAATAAAACCGTATCAGAAGAGACCATCGATCAGATCATCACCGACTTTCTTGAGTATTATATCCAAACGGGCAAGGTGGATGCTCTTGACCGCATTTATCTGACGAACCGGCTGCTCGATCTGCTGGGTAAAAAAGAATTCAGGCAGATCGAACCTTCAGGGGAAATTAAACAGCCACTTGAACTGCTTGATGCTATGGTCGTCTATGCTGTTGAATCAGAAGCGATCGAGGATCTGTCTTCAAGCAAGGATGTCTTTGGAGCTAAAGTGATGGATCTGGTGACGCCTCGCCCTTCAGAAGTAAATCAGCTGTTCTGGGAGCATTATGAAAAAGGACCTAAGGAAGCCACGGATGTCTTCTTTGATCTGAGCAGACAGAACAACTATATCAAGACGAGAGAAATAGCCAAAAATATCGAGTACACCCATGCGACTGAATATGGGGACCTTGAGATAACGATCAATTTATCGAAACCGGAGAAAGACCCAAAAGAGATCGCCTTGGCCGGTAAGAGTGAGACGAATTATCCTGAATGCAAGCTATGCATGGAAAATGAGGGGTATGAAGGTCATCTGACTCATCCGGGAAGAGCGAACCACCGTATCGTCAGAATGGATGTCAATGGCGAAGAATGGGGCTTCCAGTATTCTCCTTATGCCTACTATAACGAACATTCTATCTTCCTGTCGCGTGTCCACCGGAAAATGGATGTAGGCGTGCAGGCGATAAGAAATCTTTTGGATATCCTGACCACACTGCCGCACTATTTTGTCGGCTCGAATGCGGGACTGCCTATCGTAGGAGGATCGATCCTCTCTCATGATCATTATCAGGGTGGACGCCACACTTTTCCACTGGAACGGGCTGAAGCTGACTATTCTTTTGAGATGAGTGGTTCATCCGAAGTTGAGACGAGTGTCATCAAGTGGCCGATGTCAGTGATCCGCTTGTCGGGTACTGACAAAGAAGCAGTCGTAGAAAAAGCAGATAGGATCATGCAGTACTGGGAAACGTATTCTGATGAATCGGTCGGTATTTATGCAGAAACAGACGGGACACCGCACAATGCCGTCACACCGATCGCAAGGCGTGACGGAGAAAAGTATGAGCTGGATCTGGTCCTTAGAAATAACCGGACATCAGAAAACTATCCAGATGGGATTTTCCATCCCCATCCACCGGTTCAGCATATCAAGAAGGAGAATATCGGCTTGATCGAAGTAATGGGACTGGCTATTTTGCCGCCGCGTCTAAAAGATGAACTGCAGACTGTGCGAGAATATCTTACCGGTAAGCAGACAGCGGTCGATCCGATCCATCAGGAATGGGCAGATGAATTAAAAAAGCAGTATGAAATCACAGAAGAAAATGTTGAAGAGATCGTGGATGAAGCGGTCGGTGACATCTTTCTGCAGGTACTGAAAGATGCCGGTGTCTTTAAACGGGATAAAGAAGGCAAAGCAGCCTTTAAACGGTTTATTGACGCCTTGATAAAAGATTGATATAAAAGAGAAAGTGGAGGAATGACTATGGAACTGACAAAAAAAGTGTTTGGCCGATTTGAAAACCAGGATGTGTATGAATACACATTGACAAACAAGAACGGCGTATCGATCAGTGCGACCCCATTTGGTGCGACCCTTACTAAACTCGTTACCCCGGATAAAGAGGGCAAGCGTGAAAATATCACGCTGAACGTGGAGAACTTAGAAGATTTCGCCAGCAACCGCCCGTTTTACGGCGCCACGATCGGACGCGTGGCCGGGCGCATAACTAAAGGCAAGTTCACTTTAGACGGGAAAGACTACCAGGTCGACGTCAACGAAGGGGAAAATATGCTGCATGGCGGCCCCAATGGTCTGGATACTAAGCTTTGGGATATCGTAGTCGATGAATCAGCTGGCAGACTTGTCTTTACCTATGAAAGTCCGGCGGGTGAAAATAATTTTCCAGGCACGATGCAGATCAGAGTCACTTACACACTGACCGAAGAGAACGACTGGGTCATCGATTATGAAGCAACGACCGATGAAGCGACCCTGTTCAATCCGACGAACCATGTGTATTTTAATCTGACCGGTGATATCAAAAAGCCGATCCTTGACCATGAACTGGAGCTGGCTAGTCTAAAGTATGTCCCGCTGGCTGAAGAAAACCTGCCGAGCGAAGAGAAAGCAAGTGTAGAAGGGACGCCTTTCGACTTTCAGACTGCAAAACCGGTCAAAGAGGCTGTTCTTTCTGATCATGAACAGATCAAGCCGCTGAACGGTCTGGATCATCCTTTCGTCCTTGATCAGGGCAAAGAGGTCAAAGGCACTCTGTATGATCCTGAAAGCGGACGTGAAGTAACGTTTTACACCGACTGTAACAGTGTGGTCGTCTTTACACATAATGGAGAAGTGGATGACTATACGATCGAAGGTGAACCTGCCAGACAGTATGCGGGCATTACACTGGAGACTCAGACACTACCAGATGCGATCAACAAGAAAGGTTTTGGCAACATTGTTTTAAGGCCGGGAGAAACCTTCCAGTCACGCACCACCTATCATTTTGGAACGAGAGACTGATCAGGTTTTATATAGATCAAGTAAGGACTAAGGAGAGTAGTGATGGCAACTTTAAAAGATATTGCAAATAGAGCAGGTGTATCCACATCGACAGTTTCTCGGGTACTGAATTACGATGCGTCACTCTCTGTCGGAGAAGAGACGAAGAAAAAAATATTCGAAGTTGCTGAAGAGCTGGAATATAAATCAAAAAAACGGCTGACTAAAAAAGCAAAAGGCAAACTGGCCATCGTCAACTGGTATTCTGAAGCAGAAGAACTTCAGGATGTCTATTACATGTCGATCCGTCTGGGTGCAGAGAAACGGGCAAAAGCATTAGGCTATTCCTATAACCGTGTTTACAAACAAAGTGACTTTATAGAGGAAGCTGATCTGGCTGGGATCCTGGCGATAGGTAAATTCAGTCATAAACAAGTGAAACAGCTTATGCGTCATAATGTCCCCCTGTGTTTTGTGGATCATCTTCCCCAGGAAGAAGTCGACAGTGTGGTCGTGAATTTTAAAAAAGCGATGCGCAGGAATATCGATTATCTGCTTGAAAAGGGTCATACGAAGATCGGTTTCATTGGCGGAGAAGAATCTTTCAGTGATGGGACTGGCCAATGGGTCGATCCGCGCGAAAAATATGTGAGAGAATATCTCAAGCGCAAGAAACTTTATAAAGAAGCCTACTTTTTCAAAGGCGCGTTTCGGGTAGAGGACGGCAAGCGCAATATGCTCGATGCTCTGGAGACGCTTGAAGGAGACCAGCGTCCCACTGCCTTTATTGCGGCAAATGATGCGATCGCTATCGGCTGTCTAAAAGCTTTGTACGAGAAGAATGTCAAGGTGCCGGAAGAGGTCAGTATCATCGGCTTCAACGATATCTCCACGGCAAAGTACATCACTCCGGCATTGACCACTGTGAAGGTCTACACCGAAGAGATGGGCATAAGCGGGATCGATCTACTGCAGGAACGGATCGAAGAGGATCGTGATGTGACCAAAACCGTTATTATGTCTACAAAACACATCGAACGGGAAAGCACATAGAAAAAACGTCGGCTCATTTGAGCTGACGTTTTTTTACTGGTGCGCCCGGCATGGGCGACAACTTGGTGGTGAAAGTCCACTACAAACCTTCGAATGAATACATAACGAAATGCTAAGATACTTTAAACAACAGAAAGAAACGCAAGCGGCAAAGAAATATAATGAATCATCAGGCAGCCTTGCCTGATCAGGACCGCATTAAAGCTGATCTCTGCTCGATGAAGGAGAAACTTCTCTGAACTTGATAGAAAAAGAGATCGAGTTTATATTACCAGGTCGTAGTTCTATGAACTCAATTTCTTATAAAAGAAGAGTTGATAGAAAAGAGAGCATCTTTTATCAACTCTTTCTGTTTTCATGCGGGAGTTATGAAAAGAAGAGCTATCTTCTAGTAACTAAAATGCCAATATGCTCTGGGTTGCTAAAAGAAGGGAGCTCTTTTAGTAACTCACACCGGATTCTCAAAAAAGTTATTAAAAGAAGAGGCATCTTTTAGCAGCTCGGGTCTTTCAAAAAGAGCCAGTTACTAAAACACGGCCTATTTTTTAGGAAGTCATTCAAACAATAGGCATGAGTTAACAAAAGAAATCATCTGTTCTCAAAAATTCGTACAAAGTGTTAGGTTAGTTTATAGAACTCTGGATACCTTCTAAAATAAAGCAATCAAGTAGGAGGTAAATAAATTAATCATTTACCTCCTACTTGATTGATCAGTATTATAACTTATTCAGCTTTTCAAAGGCATTGTCCTGCGGTTCATAGCCCAGTTTCACTTTGGCAGAATGAATATCCAGACGAGGGAAGGTATTATTCGAAATACCATTGACCAGCAGATACGGTTCAAGAAGCTCTGCCTCCAGACAACGGTCGATCAGGTGATTCATATCCCTGGCTGAGAAATACATAGCCATGCCGTTAAAGTCGCTGTCAGGATCCAGCTCTGAATCATCTGATTTATAATCCCCGATGCGGATACCGATGGACTCGATACCTTTATTGAAGGCATAGTAGCTTGCCAGGGCCTCGATATACACTTTTGAAACACCGTATAAATCATCCGGTCGTGGCTGGTCTGTTGTCTTGACCTGGACGTTATCCGGATAGGCATCGCTGGCGTGGATGGAGCTGGCAAAAATGATTCGTTTCAACTTGGATGCGTCCATTGCCTTTTTATAAAGGTTCTGCGGCAGCACATAGTTCAAACCAACCAGTTCATCGTAAAAATCAGCGTCTGGATCCGGATTAGCGGCAAGTTGAATGACATACTCGACATCATCAAGCAACCCATCCCAGGCCTCCAACTCAATGAGATCGTCCTTAATGATCTCAACACCCTGTTTCAAGTCTTCCGGAAAGGATGAAAAATCGATATCTACAAGCACCAAATCGTGTTTTCCTTTCAAGTGTCTGGTCAGATTGGTACCGATCGTGCCCGTCGCACCCGTTATTAAAATCCTGCTCATGTCGATCCTCCTTGGATACTTTATGGAAATAAGGACTCCACCCTTAGACAACTAAGGATGGAGAGTAGTTGAAACTTATCTACGGTTTTTGTCGTCTTCTTTGGCTTCGCCAACAGCTTCATGTGCGTGACCTTCAGCTTTCTGGGCCTTGCCTTCAGCTTGCTTTCCTAAGTCATCGGTTGCGCCACCGTAAGCGTCTTTGGCTGCTCCGACTGCCTTGTCTTTGGCACCTTCTGCTTTATGCTTCAAACTTTCTTTGTTTTCATCAGTCATATACACTCGCTCCTTCTTCATCGAATTTTGTTCACTTTTATTGTATGATGCGAAATGATTATTTGCAAAAGATATGGCTGTATCCCGTCGGAATCGTTTCTCAAAGGCGTCAGATTGTGCTAAACTTAATCTAAATAGATTGATGACCAGAGGAGTCTAAGAATGAGAATATTGGCTATAGATACATCTAACCAGTTAATGTCTGTCGCTTTGCTCGATGATGACCGATTGATCATCGAACGGACAGTCAACGTGAAACGTAATCACAGTATTCAGCTGATGCCGGCGATCGAGGAAATGATGAAAGAAGCGGAATGGAGACCCAAAGATCTGACACGCATCGTCGTGGCTAAAGGTCCGGGATCTTATACCGGCGTACGTATCGGAGTTACGGTCGCCAAGACTCTTGCCTTTAGTCTGGATATCGAACTTGTCGGCGTGTCCAGCCTGGAAGTCCTGGCCGCAAACGGAGCTCAGATAGAAGGTTCGTATTGTATACCGCTGTTTGATGCACGACGCGGCAATATATATACAGGCCTGTATCAGTATCAGGACAATACGCTTGTCCAGGTGGAAAAAGACACCCACATCTCAGCAGAGCAGTGGGCGAAATACTTAAAACAGCTGGATGGTCCCCTTCAGCTGCTGGGTGAAGACAGACTCAAACATATGGAGTTATTCGAGGAAGAATGTGGAGAAAGACTGATCGAACTGCCTTCCAGCCGACATTTTGCTCGCGCAAGCGTCCTGGCAGAACGCGGGAAAAACCGTGAACCTGAAAACAAACATGTATTTGAACCGGAATATCTGAAGCTGGCAGAGGCAGAACAGAACTGGATGGAGGCACATCCTGACTTTAAACAAGGAGGCGGGTGGATTGAAAAACTTTAAGGAATGGATATCTGAAAGAGTAGCCAAGTCAACGACTAAATCGTTTTTACCCATTTCAACCCGAGTAAAACTTCACCAGCCTTTTTATGGTCTCTCTGACGAGCATTTTTTAAAAGCAAAGATAGCAGATGAGGGAGACGTCGATGGTATCCTTCAGATCGAACGCCTTTGTTATAATGGCCTGACGCCCTGGAATCGTACAGCCGTTTTGCATGAAATCCGCTATAATAAAAATGCTTTCTATATCGTCATATATGACGATGACAAACCGGTCGCCTTCGTAGGTGCCTGGTTCGTGACACAGGAAGCTCATATCACCAATATAGCTACGATTCCTGCCTATGAGAAAAAAGGCATAGCAACGTACTTACTGAAAGAAATTATTCGACTCGCACAGGAAGAGGGTATTGAAAAAGTGACACTGGAAGTGAGAGTATCCAACGATACTGCTCAGAGTCTGTATCGTACCCTTGGCTTTGAAGAAGGCCGAGTGAAAAAAGGATATTATGCAAGAGACCATGAAGATGCACTCGAAATGGTCCGTCCGCTCGCTGATCCCACTGAAGAGTCGATCTATGAAGAATGATCAGGACAGGAAGAAAATACAGCCGATCATACGGCGGTATGATTTCAATGAAGAAAATTACGAGCGATTCTACGACATTGCCGATCAGTCCTTCCGATATGGGGCACCGTGGACGTACAAGCAGTATAAGGAAACCTTAGGCAGAGAGGATCTGGTTTTTTTCGTCGCAGAAGTGGATGGACAGCTTGTCGGGTACATTGGAGGCAAGCTGCTTCTGGATGAAGCTGAAATCTATACGATCGTCGTGTCCAAGAGATTTCAGAAGAAAAAAATCGCCCGTGCTTTACTTAAGCGGTTCAAAGAAGAATGCCGGATAAAAGGGGTCGAAGCGATCTTCCTGGAGGTCAGAAAGTCCAATAAGAAGGCGCGATCTTTTTACAGAAAGAATCAGTTCGATGTGATTTCTTCTAGAACAGACTATTACACAGAGCCGGGGGAAGATGCGCTCGTTATGAAATGCAGAATGAGAAAGAAGGAAGAGAATGGAAAAGAAGCTGATATTAGCGATAGAGACAAGTTGTGATGAAACAAGTGCGGCCGTTATCGAAAACGGACAGACGATTCTATCAAATATTGTCGCTTCGCAGATCAAAAGTCACCAGCGGTTTGGCGGCGTCGTACCGGAAATCGCCAGCCGGCACCATGTCGAGCAGATCACGCTGATCATTGAAGAGGCGCTGGAAAAGGCCGACGTCTCTTATGATGAGCTCGATGCTGTGGCGGTCACTGAAGGCCCCGGCTTAGTCGGCGCTCTTTTGATCGGTGTGAATGCGGCCAAAGCGATTGCGTTTGCTCACGATCTGCCGCTGATCGCCGTCAATCACATCAAAGGACATATTTTTGCAAACCAGTTAGTCACGCCTCTTGAATTCCCGCTGCTGTCCTTAGTGGTTAGTGGAGGGCATACGGAACTTCTCTATATGGCATCTGAAGATTCTTATGAGATCGTTGGAGAAACACGTGATGATGCCGCTGGTGAAGCATACGATAAGATAGGGCGCGTGCTGGGTGTCCCTTACCCAGGCGGTAAACATATCGATCAGATGGCTCATGAAGGGAAAGATACGTATGAATTTCCGCGGGCAATGATCCAGGATGATAATTTCGATTTCAGTTTCAGTGGATTGAAAAGTTCGTTCATCAATACCGTCCATAATGCGAAGCAGAAAAATGAGGAAATCAACGCCAATGATCTGGCCGCAAGTTTTCAGGCTGCTGTGATCGATGTACTTGTCGACAAGACGATACGGGCAGCCAAGGAGAAAAATGTCAGACAGCTGATCCTGGCTGGGGGAGTGGCTGCCAACAAAGGTCTGCGCACCGCTTTGGAGAAAGCAGTGTCTGAAGAACTGACCGATGTGGAACTGCTTATCCCGCCGCTCGAATTGTGCGGAGATAATGCCGCAATGATCGGCGCTGCTGCATATGTTCAGCTTAAAAACAATAATTACGCTGATTTTTCACTAAACGGCAGACCAGGATTATCAGTATAAGGTAGATTATCTATATTAACTGATTTTCAGCAGCGATGTATCCGGTATTTTTTGATACATTGCTGTCTTTTTATATCTATCTACGATTGCGTGCCCTTCCTGAAGAGTGAGGAGCAGTGGAGGTCACGCAAAAGGAAAATGCGTGCCCTTCGAGAAGTTTAGGAAGCGGTGAAAGTCACGGAAAAGTGAATTGCGTGCCCTTCACGAGATTTAGGAAGCAGTGAAGGTAACGCAAAAGGAAATTGCTTGCCCTTCACGAGATTTAGAAAGCAGCGAAGGTAACGCAAAAAGGAAATTGCGTGCCCTTCACGAGATTTACGAAGTAATAAAGGTCACACAAATGACCAGAGAGTGACCTTTAAGGAGATTGCGGAGCTGTGAAGGGCACTCTCTAAACATAAAAACCAATAAAAGATCAGAAAATAATGAAAGCAGCAGATCAGGAGAGGGTACTTCCTGATCTGCTGCTTTTTCAATTAATTCAAAGCGTCTAAGGCGAGCTGTTTTTCTTCCCATTCCTCAAGTAAGGTTTCTTGTTTGGACTGCAATTCCTGATTTTTTTTGGCGAGACGTTCGAGCTCTTCAAAATCATTGGATATCTCCGGTTCACTCAAGGCTTCCTGGACAGACTGTATCTTATCTTCCAGTTCTTCGAGTTCATCTTCGATAGCTTGAACAGCACGTTCAAGCTTCCGCTGATTCTTCTGATTCTCTTTCTGTGCTTCAAACGATTGTTTCGTGGTTGAAGGAGAAGAATCACTCTGTCCGTCTTCCTCTTCTTTTTCAGAAGACGTCAGTTGTTCCAGGGCTTCGAGCTCGGCTTTCTTTTGAAGGTAATAATCGTAGTCCCCAAGATAGACATCAGCGCCATTTTCGTTCAACTCAATGACTTTTGTGGCCAGACGGTTAATAAAGTAACGGTCATGAGAGACGAACAGCAAAGTGCCTGTATAATCGATAAGGGCGTTTTCAAGGACTTCTTTTGAATCGATGTCCAGATGGTTGGTCGGTTCGTCTAAAAGCAGGAAATTATTCTTTTCCAAGGACAGTTTGGCTAAAGCCACACGCGCTTTTTCGCCACCACTTAAAGAGGCGATGGATTTTTCGACATCATCACCGCTGAAGAGAAAAGAACCTAACAATGTTCGTATCGTCTGTTCCGGGAGACTAGGATGGTCGTCCCACACTTCATTCAATACCGTTTTCTTATTATTCAACAGATTCTGTTCCTGATCATAATATCCCAGATCGACTTTTGCTCCGTATGAAACATTACCGCCAAGAGCGGGGATCATCTGATTGACCGTTTTCAGCAGTGTCGTTTTTCCGATCCCATTGGGTCCGACGACAGCAATCGACTCCTCTTTTCGGATGTCCAGATCGATATGACTCGAGAGAGCAGTGGTTTCATATCCGATGGTCAAATCGTCAGTCTGCAGAACGATCTGTCCCGATTCTCTACCTGTCTGGAACTGGAAATGGGCGCTTTTTTCGTCATTTTGCGGCTTGGATAAAGGGTCCATTTTCTCCAGCTGTTTTCGGCGAGCCTGTGCCCGTTTTGTGGTTGAGGCACGTACGATATTTTTGTCGACAAAATCTTCGAGTTTGGCGATTTTTTTCTGCTGTTTCTCAAAGACCTTCCATTCACGTTTGATTTTTTCTGCTTTTAATTTCAGATAATTCGTATAGTTGCCCGGGAAATAATCCACGGACCCTCTGCTCACTTCGTAAACCTCGTTGATCACCTTGTCTAAAAAGTACCGGTCGTGAGAAACGATCAGGAGGGCTTTGGAATAGTTCTGCAGATACGTTTCCAGCCAGGAAAGCGTATCGATATCCAGATGGTTGGTCGGTTCATCCAGAATCAGCAAATCTTTTTTCTCTAAAAGCAGCTGGGCAAGGGCTAGGCGTGTTTTCTGCCCGCCTGACAGATTTTGTATTGGAGTGTCATAGTCTTCTTCATAAAACCTGAAGCCGTGAAGGACGGAACGGATCTCACTCTCGATCCCATAGCCGTTTTTTTCATGAAAAGTCAATTGCAGGGTATCGTAGCGTTTAAGCAGTTCGTCATAGTCACGGCCCGATTTTTCAAGGTCTGGATCGCTCAGCTGCGATTCGATGTCGCGCATCTGTTGCTCCATATCAAGCAGTGGTTCGGCGATTTTCATCATTTCATCCCAAATCGTCAGCGAGGAGTCGAGTCCTGTGTACTGATCAAGGTAACCGATGGTGATATCCTTTTTCTTGTGGATATTTCCGGAATCCGGTTCTTCCCGACCGGATAATATTTCAAGCAGGGTCGTTTTGCCGGCACCGTTCCTTCCGACCAAGCCGATACGTGCGTTGTCTTTAATTTCAATGGAGACATTATCGAACAGTTTATCTGCACCGAAATAACGCGAAATTTTTTCAGTTTGTAAAAGTATCATGTTAGTATCCTCATTTTCATAAAAATTACCTTAATTCATCTCTTAATAGTTTAGCATACATACAGCAGATAACAATACAGGAGTCCAGTGATATAAGATTATATTGTGAATCACATTCTCAATTAAGAATTAGCTATTATCATGTACGATTGCTCACTAATCGTTTTAACGTTCATATATATACAATTTAGATGTACTCTAAAGTTTATGAATATTCTCAGATTTCAGGCTATTTTACTTTTATTTAGTAAGATTAATGCTATAATAGAAAGTGGCATATTACTTATAGTTTGTGAATGCACAAAGACTGAATAAACAGTAATTTATAATGATTAAACTAAAGTTAATTTAAAATCGGATAAGGAGAATGAATGATGGTTGAAAAGAAAATACCTAAAGCGACAGCGAGACGTTTGCCGCTGTACTATCGCTATTTGAGGTTCTTATATGAAGCAGGCAAGGAACGCATCTCATCTGCCAAGTTAAGTGAAGCCGTAAAAGTGGACAGCGCAACGATCCGACGCGACTTTTCATATTTCGGTGCTCTAGGTAAAAGAGGTTATGGTTATGATGTTGAAGCGTTAATGAACTTTTTCAGTAAAACGCTGAATCAGGATAGACTGACCAACGTTGCCCTGATCGGTGTAGGTAATTTGGGACAGGCGTTACTGAACTATAATTTCCGCCGCAATAATAATATCCGCATCAGTGCCGGATTTGATGTCAAAGATGAGCTGATCGGAACGATCCATCAAGGTGTGCCGATCTACTCCATAGATGAAATGGTAGAACAGCTCGACCTGCAGCAGATCGATGTGGCCATCTTAACAGTGCCTTCAGAAATCGCTCAGGATATGGCCAACCAGCTGGTTGAAGGTGGAGTTAAAGGTATCATGAATTTCACGCCGATCCGTGTGACGGTGCCTAAACATATCCGCGTCCATAATGTTGATTTGACAAATGAGCTGCAGACACTGATCTACTTTATCAATTACTATCAGGATCTGGAAAATTCAGATGACCCGGATGAACCGTTGAATGATTTTATTATCTAAATTGAAATTAAAAAAGCGTACCCGCTTGATTAGAGCGGGTACGCTTTTAGTTATCTCTTACTTTTTTTGATGTTGTAATAGGCTTGCGCCAAACGTGTCCCGTTCACAAAGTCCTTTGTTGCAAAAAGGGCAAACAGATAGGAAAAGAACCCCCACCCATTTGATGAAACCGAGTCAATGGTGAAGAAGAGGAAAAGTGCAAAGAATACATATTTAAAAACGATTTGTAGTTTAAGCTGTTTTTCTGTCATAGTGGATCCTTTCTACATGGGAAATTTAGTCATGATCAGAGGAAATATAGGTTCGCAATTACGGCCAGGGTATTCATCAGACAATGCGCAATGATCGGTGTCCAGATATTCTTGGTTTTGAAGTAAAGCCAGGAGAATACAAACCCCATGGATGAATAGACAAGTAGCAGACCGTCAAAATGGACGAAAGCAAACAATAGTGAACTGATGACCGCTGCACCGATACCGCCAGTTTTTTCAATGAGCATCCCAAAAATCGCTTTTCGAAATACGAATTCTTCCATGACCGGCCCGGCCACTCCTATGAGAAGGATGAAGACAGGGTAGTTTCTGACCACTTCGACAAGCATTTGTGTATTCTGAGACTCCATCGGTGATCCCAGCAACTGGACCTCGATGATGCTCGCCAGGTTCTGTGCAAAGAGGGCGATAAAGATACCGGCGATTCCCCATAGCAGAACGTCTTTCTTCTGCTTGTTTAGAGGTTTTTCAAATGGAAAATGCATGTGAAATCTTTTTTCGATCGCTATCATACCGACCGCACCTAGAGTGAAGAGGACGAGTGACGGTGTCAAAAATCCTATCGTTCCTAATGATTCAGGTAGAAAGACAGGAATGACCCCTGCCAGGACTTGAACAAGCAGGAAAAGTATGATGATACGTGTTGCCGCTTTTTTATTTAAAGTGATTTGATCCATTAAAGTCATCCTTTGTTTGTTATATACAATACTAGTAATTTAACACAAATAGAGGTCCGTTTCCACACAAGGAAAAATGAATGTTTTTTTGAGATAGGGCTTGCAAGATCATTCTGTTTTGAATATACTTAGAATTGGAGTTAGCACTCGACTGGTTAGAGTGCTAAAACTCACTTATTCACTAGCTGATAGTGAAAAAAATAAGACAAAACAAACAATTTACTTATGGAGGGATTACATTATGTTGAAACCTTTAGGAAATCGCGTACTTCTTGAAGTGAAAAAAGAAGAAGAAAAAACTGCAAGCGGCTTGGTCCTGCCGGATTCTGCCAAAGAAAAACCACAGACAGCCGTAGTAGTCGCTGCAGGAGAAGGTAGACTGCTTGATAATGGTAACTATTCCAAACCAGCCGTTTCAGTTGGCGACAAAGTTATCTTTGAAAAATATGCCGGATCTGAGATCAAATATCAGGGGACCGAATATTTAGTTGTCAAAGATACAGACATCATTGCGATCGTCGAATAATTCGTTCGTTTTAACGATTTCATTTTCAATATAATCAACGAAGGAGAGAATTAAAACATGGCTAAAGATATTAAATTTTCTGAAGATGCCCGTGCAGCAATGCTGCGCGGAGTAGATAAACTGGCAAATACAGTTAAAGTAACATTAGGTCCAAAAGGCCGAAACGTCATTTTAGATAAATCATTCGGTGCTCCTCAAATCACTAATGACGGAGTCACGATCGCAAAAGAAATCGAACTGGAAGATAAATTTGAAAACATGGGTGCCCAGCTGGTCGTTGAAGTGGCAAGCAAAACCAACGATATTGCCGGCGACGGTACAACTACAGCAACTGTATTAGCTCAAGCTATCGTCAACGAAGGTATGAAAAATGTGACAGCTGGTGCTAACCCGGTCGGTATCCGTCGTGGAATCGAAATGGCAACGAAGAAAGCTGTTGAGTCACTTCGCGAGATTTCAACACAAGTTGCTGACAAAGAATCTATTGCACAGATCGCAGCAATCTCTTCCGGAGACGAGGAAATCGGTCACTTGCTTGCAGACGCTATGGAAAGAGTCGGCAGTGACGGCGTAATCACGATAGAAGAGTCTCAAGGTATCGAAACGGAACTGGATGTCGTTGAAGGGATGCAGTTTGACCGTGGATACTTATCTCAGTACATGGTGACAGACAACGAGAAGATGGAAGCTAGTCTTGATAATCCGTATGTCCTGATCACAGACAAGAAAATCTCATCTGTTCAGGAGATTTTACCCGTCCTTGAAAATATCATGCAGCAGAATCGTCCGCTCCTGATCATTGCTGATGATATCGAAGGCGAAGCTCTTCCTACATTAGTCCTGAACAAGATCCGTGGCACATTGAATGTTGTTGCCGTTAAAGCACCTGGCTTCGGTGATCGCCGTAAAGGTATGCTTGAGGATATCGCTACACTGACGAACGGAACTGTCGTTACAAGTGACTTAGGTCTGGATCTTAAAGATATGACCATCGACCAGCTAGGTACGGCAGGTAAAGTCGTTGTGACGAAAGATGATACAACGATCGTTGAAGGTGCCGGTGATGCAGCATCCATCGAACAGCGTGTCGGCATGCTGCGTTCTCAAGCTGAAGAAACCACCTCTGAGTTTGACCGTGAAAAACTTCAGGAACGTATCGCCAAGTTAGCCGGCGGTGTGGCAGTGATCAAAGTGGGTGCAGCAACTGAAACGGAAATCAAAGAACGTAAACTGCGTATTGAAGATGCATTGAATGCTGCACGTGCGGCCGTTGAAGAAGGCGTGATTGCCGGCGGAGGGACTGCGTATATCAATATCTTAAATAAACTGGAAGAAATCGACGCTGAAGGCGACGAAGAGACCGGCGTGAAGATCGTCCTGCGTGCTTTGGAAGAACCTGTCCGTCAGATCGCACAAAATGCTGGACTTGACGGCAGTGTCATCGTTGAACGTCTGAAACATGTTGAGCCAGGAATCGGCTTTAACGCCGCAACTGGGGAAATGGTCAATATGGTTGAAGCGGGTATCATCGATCCAACTAAAGTTACCCGTTCAGCTCTTCAGAATGCTGCATCTGTATCAGCCCTACTTCTCACAACAGAAGCAGCTGTCGCAGAAATCCCTGAAGAAAATGACAACCAGGCTGGCGGAATGAATCCCGGCGGCATGGGCGGCATGATGTAATAACGAGATTTATTTCCTGAACAATATAGAAATTTTAGATGAAAAGAGGGTAGGACTTTTGTCCTACCCTCTTTGGCGATTCCGAATCATTTGTTATAAACGTGTTCCAATAAACAGCCCCGCCGAAAACTACTTCAGCAGTTATCGGCGGGGCTGCGTTAGAAGCTACAGGGCTAAACGCTTTTTGTCCCGTCCTCTTAAATTCTTTGATCGATCAGAGAATCATGCCGGAATGATGATCTTGGGCCGACGTTAGAGCGCTGATAAATATTCTTGAAATTTATACAAAAAATAAGCTGAGAGCCAGCAGGCCGACTTCTACACTGCTGAAAAGGACTACATTTTTGATGGCTACCACAAACGTTTCCGTTTTTATCTGTTTTTGGTTGTAGGCATTCAAGTTCTTTTTGATCAAGGGGAAAGTAATGAAAACAGCGAGCATTAAAGGATGAAGGTACCCCAGGACAACAGATAAAGCGATGATCACATAACAGAGATACATCAACAGGTTAAAAAGTAAAACAGCTCTTTCTTTCCCGATATAAAAGGGGAGAGTAAACCGGTGATTGACAATATCCTCTTCAAGGTCACACGTGTTGTTAGCTAGCATGATATTTGAAATCAGAAATACAGTCGGCAAGGATACTAAAAAGACTGAAAAGATAGCCTGCAGATTACCGGTCAGAAAAAATTCAGGTCCCTCAAAAGCTAAACGGATCAGACTGCCATCTGAATCATTGATCAGCACTGCAATAAAGAAAATGCCAAAGCCCATAGTCAGTCCGGAAAGTATTTCTCCCAATGGCGTTCTAGAGATAGGTATTGGTCCGAACGTATAAAAGATCCCTATAGCAAAACAAACAACCCCGATAGCCAAAAGTAAAAATGTTGTCCGATAGACTAGTATTAAACCCAGTACTATGGAAAGTCCAAGCATAATAAAAATCAGACGAATCACTTTCTTTTCTGATAAACCGGTACGTCCGATAATATTGACGTTCTGCTGATATGTTTTATCTTTTGCTTTTTGAAAATCCATTAGATTATTAATGGCTGTTGTCGTCATATCAAACAAAATCATGGCGACAAAAAAGAGAAGCGTGTTCCAAAAGTTGAATTCGGAAAAGTAGTAAGCCGAAAACAACACGCCGAGGAGGAACGGGAATAAACTGGCGATTTTAGTTTGTATTTCCACTAATTTCATGAATACAGATACTTTCATTTTGATCTTCCTTCTTTTTCTATTTTGATTCTTTGCAACTAGCATGACATTACTGCTTCTAAAATACTCTGCTATAGAGTATAACATAAAACTATAGGAGGAAATATGAGATTTTATCTTCTGACATTTTATATTAGTGAGAGAAATAAGGATAAAAAAAACAAGGACGTAGTCGGAAAGACGGTGTGAGACAATAATTGTCACATAAAATTAATATTCTCTCGAGTTATTGAAATTTGTCTCATATTAACTAGACAAAATTTTTCTTCTAATGTATAATTAATCCTGTTGCATGTGAAAGTTTAAACATTGTCTGCTGTTCTATTTTCAGACGCAATCTGCCTTTTAGGGTTTATAAATAAGTATTATCATAATCTTGTAAGAAAAGTTTGTTTAAACTGTTGTGTAAAAAATATTAAGGAGTGGGAAGAATGTCCCAAAAAAACATAGTCGTCGTCGGTGCGGGATTTGCCGGAGTTGCGGCAACTAAAAGACTCGCTAAACGATTCAAGAAAAATGAAGATGTTACGATTACATTGATCGATCGTCATCCTTATCAAACATATATGACTGAACTTCATGAAGTTGCTGGTGGGCGTGTAGAACCTGATGCGATTCAGTTTGATCTGCAGCGTCTGTTCAGCCGTAAGAAGAACGTGAAGTTGGTGACTGACAATGTACTGGATATCGATCATGATAAAAACATAGTCAAGACTGAGAATGATTCTTATTCATTCGATTATCTGATTTTAGGTATGGGTGGAGAACCCAACGACTTTGGCACTCCTGGTGTTAAAGAGCATGCCTTCACACTGTGGTCTATGGAAGATGCAATCAAGATTCGTGAACACATTGAGAGCACAGTTGCCGAAGCCTCAACTGTACGTGACGATGCCAAGCGTAAAGCCATGCTGACATTCACTGTCTGCGGCTCCGGTTTTACAGGGATCGAAATGATCGGTGAACTCGCAGACTGGAAAGACCGTCTTGCAAAAGATCATAAAGTCGATCCAGATGAAATCTCACTGATCGTTGTTGAAGCTATTCCGACTATTTTAAATATGATATCACGTAAAAATGCTGAAAAAGCAGAACGTTATATGGAAAAAAGAGGAATCAAAATCCTCAAAAGTTCTCCTATTGTAAAAGTGGCACCTGATCATATCGAACTGAAATCTGGAGAAAAAATACCGACACATACTCTTATCTGGACAGCCGGTGTTAAAGCCAACTCTGATACAGAAGATTTCGGACTGGAAAAAGCACGTGCCAATCGTTTAGTGGCCAATGAGTACATGGAAGCTGAAGGTTATGATGATGTTTATGTTATCGGTGACCTGGTTTACTATGTAGAGGAAGATGGGGCTCCAACTCCTCAAATCGTTCAGGCTGCTGAACAGACCGGACATACAGCTGCCGAAAACATTGTCGCTGCTATTGAAGGTACTGAAAAGCACAAACATGAAAGTAATTATCAGGGCTTCATGGTTTCCATCGGATCGACATATGGTGTAGCTGAATTGATGGGCAAGTATAATCTCTCTGGCTTCTTTGCTATTTTAGTTAAACACTTGGTCAATCTTCTTTACTTCTTTGAAATCCGTTCTGGATACTATGCCGTTCAATATGTTTTCCATGAGTTCTTCCATATTAGAGATAAACGGAATATTTTCCGCGGACATCTTTCCCGATATGGCAATGTGCTGTGGAGTGTTCCACTGAGGGTATTCTTCGGTAGTATGTGGCTCGTTGAAGGACTGAAAAAAGCGTTTGGTTTATTCGGTTCAGAAAGCTGGTTCACTGATAGAGTGGCTTTACCATTCTCATGGCTCCAGGATGCAACTTCCGGTGCTTCACCTGCTGCCGAAACAGCAGCGGCTGATCCGGTATTTGGACTAAGTTATGTATATGGTGAAGAACCTATGATGATTTTAAAGGAAGCACCAGGCTGGTTTGAAGCGATCATGGAGTTTATGATTCCAAATACCGACATTGCTCTTATTTTCCAGAAAGTTATGACACTTGTTGAAATTGGTGTAGGTCTGGCGCTTATTTTCGGATTGTTCACTTGGCTTGTTAGTGCTTTAACTATTGCTCTGGTAGCCAGCTTTACTTTATCCGGTATGTTCTATTGGGTGAATATCTGGTTCGTCTTTGTAGCTCTTTCATTAATGAATGGTTCCGGCCGTGCATTCGGTTTAGATTACTACGCTATTCCATGGATACAGAAGGTTGCTGGAAATTGGTGGTATGGAAAAACAAAGCCAGTATATAAACAGAAATAACTTTTTCAATTAAATAACTAAAAAAGAGTGAAGGATGAATGATGATGCTCTCCTTCATTCTTTTTTATCGTTTTAAAATATTTTAATTCAATGGTCTGTTCTGATCGTAGAATAATGGTAAACTAAAAGAGACTGCTAAAGTGAAAAATAGAATGGTATCCAGGAGGCCAATGCCGAGAGTATATTTATTGGCTGCTGTATTAGTGTTGGTTGTACCAACGCCCTCCCTGCGAAAACTGTGTCAAAAAAAGGAAAGAGGAATCAAGATGGAGATACACCCAATGTGGGACGCCTATCCTGAAGTAAAGTCTGAACTAAAAGAGACGCTTACGATGATCGATAAGGAGATATTCCTTCGAAATAAGGAAGTTGAAGCGGCTATCTTAGATATGCTTCATTCAGGCGGGAAACTTTTGCGTCCAGCCTACACTCTGTTATTTTCAAGTTTTGGTGAAGAGCATTCGCCTGAAAGAGCACGTAGTCTAGCTGCGGCTATAGAGCTGCTGCATACAGCTACGTTAATTCATGATGATATTATTGATGAAGCTTCAACAAGACGAAGCAAGCAGACGATTCAAGATAAATACGGGAAAGATGTTGCAGTATATGCCGGGGACTATCTGTTTACTGTCTTTTTCCGTATTCTAGCCAAACATGCTGAATCAATGGAGAATTTGACGATCAGTACGGATGGTATGGAGCGTATTTTAATGGGGGAATTGAACCAGATGCATTTACGCTATAAAAAAGATATGAGCATCCGTGAATATCTGACCCAGATTTCAGGAAAAACAGCTCAGCTCTTTGCTTTATCTTGTTATGCAGGAGCAATGGAGAGTGGCAATTCAAAGTCATTTTCTCGCTACTGTTATTATATCGGAAGTCATATCGGTATGGCTTTCCAGATTATGGATGATGTCCTGGATTATACTCAGTTATCTGAAGATTTTGGTAAGCCTGTTCTGGAAGATGTTAGACAGGGTATCTATACTGCTCCTCTGATTTTTGCTTTAAGAAAGAACAAGAAAGATCTGCTGCCGTTGTTATCGAAAGGTGAGAGAACAACGAAAGAAGAGGCAAGAAAAATACAGCTGCTCGTGACTGAAGCAGATGGAGTGAATGAGGCAAAAAAACTGGCTGAGAAATATACCAAAAAAGCCATGAAGCGTATTGCCGGTCTTCCAGAATCAAAAGAAAAACAAGTGATCGAGGAAATCACACTGAAAATGCTCAATCGTGAAATGTAGAACCAATCAAAAAAGCTCCCCTGAGGGAGCTTTTTTTGTGCCATATTATATATACTTCATATATGAAGTGATGCTGAGCTTTCATGGTTTGATAGTTTTTTTGAATGATACTGAATTTCATTACATAATAAACTGTTAAGTTTAGCCAATGATCATTGTTACTGGTAAAATGAAGAAAACAAATCAGAGGAGAGATAGAATGAGAGTAGCAGCTGTGCAGCCTGATTTAGCTTTTAAGGAACCAGCGAAGAATTTCAGAAAAATATCTGAACTTATCCGGACAGCGGTCGAGAGAAAAAAACCAGATGTGATCGTACTTCCAGAAATGTGGAATGTCTCTTTCTTCCCGAAGGATCTGGAAGGATGTGCAGATGTTAAAGGTGAAGAGACAAAACGTCTGTTAAGTGATCTGTCAAAGAAATATATGATCAATATCGTCGGAGGTTCGGTGGCAGTTCAGTCTGACGGGAAATTTTACAACACAAGTTATGTTTTCAATCGTATGGGGGAAGTGGTGCATGCCTATAATAAAGTGCATCTCTTTTCGCCATCACAGGAGCATCAGATTTTTAAAGCTGGAAATCAGATGGGCATTTTTGATATTGATGGTGTAAAAGCGGGAATCGCAATCTGTTACGATCTGCGTTTTCCAGAATGGATCCGTAAAATGGCTCTGGAGGGGGTCCAAGTCTTATTTATTCCAGCTGCTTGGCCGCACCCCCGTATGCGCGCCTGGGAAACCTTGTTATGCGCGCGGGCTATTGAAAATCAATTTTTTGTTGTGGGGGTAAATAGTGTTGGTACAACGGATAAATTGAATTTTTGTGGTCATTCAAGTATTTTCGGACCATCAGGCGAGAGTCTGGCTGCAGCACGAGAAGAAGAAATGGTGTTATGGGCTGATCTGGACCTTACTAGTATCCCGGATATCCGTCGGGAGATCGCTGTTTACAACGACCGGCGCAGGGAATTGTACTAAAGCAAACATGTCCCGGTTTTTCTGATTGCAGAATGAAAGGGATATGCACTGGCATAAAGAGTGCTTCAGTGTGCTGTCTTTTCTAAAGTAAAGCAACTGTTTAGCAGGATGGCTGATTATTTTAAGGAGGCAACAGCATGATAACAGAGTATGACTTTAATGACTTTGAGAACCCGTATAGTCAGTTCAAAACAAAGGAACTGGGGGAACGGCTTTCTCGGGCGCAGCGTTTAATAGGTAATCTTGATATTCCCGTACTTATCATAATAGATGGTTGGGAATCCTCCGGTAAAGGATATGTCATAAAAGATTTAGTGAAGGAATTGAATCCCAAGCATTTCAAGGTAAGCGTCTTTGAAACACCAACGGAAGAAGAACGGACGCGGCCTTTTTTATGCCGCTTCTGGAATAAAACGCCGCGCTATGGAGACATCGCTATTTATGACCGGAGCTTTTATTTTAAGCTGTTCAACGATTTGTCGATTGAACAGGAAGAACTGGAGCAGAATATAGAGGATATCAGTTCGATAGAAAAACAGCTGTTGGATGACAATGCGATCATTATCAAGTTTTTCCTGCACCAGAAAGAAGACACACTGCAAAAGCGGATCGATGAGCTGAAAGGTGACGAATACCGTTCATTTATGATCAGCGAACGTGATGAGGATCAGTATGATCAGTATCATGACTATCTTGAACATTTTGATAAAATATTGGAAAAGTCAGACTTCACCTTCAGTAAGTGGCATGTCGTCTCTTCTGAAGATAAAAAAGAGGCCTCAGATAAAGTGCTCGGAATGTCGATCGATCTGATCCATGAAGGTATCGACCGGATCATGGGGATGAAAAATGGCGGCCTTCGCAGACAGATGAGAGATTATGTACCTATGGAAAAGCCGCTGAACAAATTGAATTTGAATTTGAAGCTGGATGATGATGAATACGATGAATTAAAAGACGAACTGCAGATGGAAGCTCAAGAACTAGCTTTTGAGTTGTACACAAAAGGTATACCGACTATACTGGTCTTTGAGGGTGTAGACGCAGCGGGTAAAGGCGGGGCCATCGAACGTCTGACAAGGGAAATGGACCCTCGGGGTTATGAAGTCGTGACGACGTCGGCGCCATCGCAGCTCGAACGGGAACACCATTACTTATGGCGTTTCTACAAGGATTTTCCAAAAGAAGGCGACATGAAGATTTTTGACCGGAGCTGGTATGGCCGGGTGATGGTCGAGCGTGTGGAAGATCTGGCTGACATGGAAGAATGGAATCGTGCGTATAAAGAAATCAATCAGATGGAAAAACATCTTTATAATGCCGGTACGCTTATATTGAAATTCTTTATCTATATCGATAAGAATGAACAACTGGATCGGTTCAAAGACCGAGAGACTGAACCGGACAAAGTATATAAACTCACTGATGAAGACTGGCGCAATCGTGAAAAATGGAATGAGCACATCGAAGCCATGAATGAGATGCTGGTTCGGACTGATACGGATCATGCGCCCTGGATCATCGTCGAAGGACAGCAGAAAAAATATGCCAGAATCAAAGTGCTCAAAACGTTCATCGAACAGGCCAAAAAGAAGATAGAACAGTGGGATGCATAACTAAAGAACGATCATTTCTTATGGTAGGGGCTTTTTCTGTATGTTATCTGAAAAGCTATGACGTGAGAAACAGCCAGATTCCGGTATAATATAACTGAAGAGAATATCATGCCCGTGTTGATAAAAGTCAGGAGAGGGAAGAATATGGATCAGGAATCCACAGAACGTGTGAATAACTTGTTAAACAAGGTCGCAGACTTGAGAGATAACATCTATGAAGAAGGGACAAAAGCATTCAAAAAATGGGAGAATGAAATCAGCCGTGATGCCTTCGAATTAAGTGCACAAAATCTGGCCTATTATCTTGCGCTCCGAAGACGTGATGTACGAGACATTCAAAGTGAACTCACACCGTGGGGCTTGTCTTCTTTGGGCAGGCTAGAGTCCCGTACACTGAATAACATCGATGCTGTCCTGGCCAGTTTATCGGCGATAGCTGGAAAAGACAGTCGATGGTCTTACCCATCCCAGTCATCATATATCACTGGTCAGGAACAGTTGAGTAAAAATGCGATTGAACAGTTCGGGAAGCAGCCTCAGAACCGGCATACGCGTATCATGGTCACTTTGCCGTCAGAGGCAGCAACAGACAGCAAGTTTCTCAGAGAACTGATCGCTTGCGGTATGAATGTCGCCCGGATCAACTGTGCCCATGATAATACCGAGACTTGGAAAAAAATGGTCGACAAAGTTAGAAAAGCAGCAAAAGACGAACAGACTGAAGTGAAAATACTGATGGATATTGCGGGGCCAAAAATAAGAACAGACTGGGTCTTTACGACTTTGAAAAAGCCCAAAGTCAGTCCTGGGGACAGATGGTATCTGACGAAGGATAATCAGACATTACCTCTAGATTTTGAATCAAAAGTAACTGCCGGATGCAGTATCCCGGAAATATTTGAAACCCTTAAAAAAGGGGACCCGGTCTTATACGATGATGGAACGATTGAATCGGTAGTGGATGAAGTAGCGGAGAATGGAGCGGTCCTTAAAGTGAAACGGACCCGTACCGGAAAAAGCGTCCGTGTGAAAGCCGAAAAAGGTCTGAACTTCCCGAAAAGTCAGTTCGATCTTGAAATGCTGACAGCTAAGGACAAGGATGATTTGGGATTTGCTGTTGAACATGCCGATATCCTTGGCTTGTCATTTGTTAAAGATGCGGACGACATCAAAAAAGTCCAGAAAGAACTTATCCATCAGACAAATAAACAGCGTGCAGCTGAAATCCCTTTGATGGCTAAGATAGAAACGGTTCAGGCTGTGGAAAATCTGCCTGCCATTATCATGACGGCTGCCAGCAGGAATCCATTCAGCGTCATGATCGCTAGAGGAGACTTGGCCGTGGAAACTGGATACAGCCGATTAGCCGAACTTCAGCAGGAAATCATGTGGATCTCTGAAGCGGCTGATATCCCAGTTGTATGGGGGACGGAAGTACTGGATAATATGGTTTCAAGTGGTGTCCCGACAAGAGCCGAAGTGACAGATGCAGCAGAGAGTGAACGGGCAGAATGTGTCATGCTCAACAAAGGCGATCATCTTCCGGAGGGTGTGGCCTTTTTAAGTGAGATACTGGAAAAGATGCAGGAACATCAATACAAAAAGACATCACTTTTGAGAGCGCTAAGTATTGCTAAAGATAAATAGAAGATCTCCAAAACAAAAAAAGCAGAAGCGGGCTGATCATCAACTCGCTTCTGCTTTAAAAATGTAAACTAAGGACAGTCACTGATTTGGCTGTGTGGCTGTTCAGTATAAAGGCGTACCAAAAATCTGAGTGGCATAGAGGAATTCACCATCGTAATGAACGCCTACACCGATTTCTTCATATTCCGGTTTGATCATGTTTTCGTAGTGACCTTCACTTTCGACCCAGCCATTGAACAGCAGTTCAGCCATCTCTTCTTCATTCATGTAATAGGTCGCCATTCCCAGGTTTTCGCCCACGACCTTATACGGATAGGATATCCCTTCTTCTTCAAAGACGGTAAAAGGTCCTGATCCATCGGGGCGGATATGGTCGAAGCTTTCTTCCGTTTCCACGGCACGGATGATGGCAGCGGCTTTCAGCATGTCGTTGGAGGCTAGTGTGTTGAGATTTTGTTCTTCCCTTAATTCATTCACCAATGTCAGTATTGTCTGTTCAACAACATCATAGTCGACGTCTGCATGGGTATTTGATTCCAGTATCGTATTGTTTTTTGATTTCTGACCTTCCTGATCTTGTGTAAAAGAGGTATCTTGAATAAGAGGGAAAGTGTCAAATGAAGACCTTAACTGCTGCAGCTCCATTCGCGTAGGGAAATAATCCACGGCTGTATTCATCCAGCTGCCGGCACGCGTACCGTTCAGCAGGCCGCTTGCCCCGAGCCAGAAGCCTATAGTGAGGACTAATAGTAATGTGATTATTTTTCTTAGAAGTTTCATCATTCTCATGCCTTTCTGTTATTGAATCAGTTTACCAGAAAGTGATTCAAGGAAAAAGTTAAACAGATTATTATTCATTCATTTTTAACTAGGGCCATTCACTTCAATTCGGGATGCTGCTTTTGTATACTAAAAGAAGTTACGATTAGACGATACATATTTCTAGGAGATAGTGACATGAAAAATATGAATTCAAAAAAGCTCGGCACGATGCCGATGAATAGACTCATTTTAACTCTTTCGGTACCAATGATGATCTCGATGTTCATCCAGTCCCTTTACAATGTGGTCGACAGCATGTTCGTCGCTCAGATCAGCGAAGATGCCTTGGCAGCTCTGTCACTCGTTTTTCCGATTCAGATGCTCATGGTTGCTATCGGTATCGGGACCGGTGTCGGAATGAATGCAGAGTTATCCAAGCGATTAGGAGAAGACGACAGAAAACTGGCGAGTGCTGCGGCCAATAATGGCGTATTCCTGACGCTCTTCCATTATGGGATATTCCTTGTCTTTGGCTTGTTCTTTGTTCGACCATTTTTTGAGATGCAGACGGATAACAGTGAAATTATTCGATACGGAATGGAGTATACGGTACTTATTACGACCCTGTCGATAGGTAAATTGATGCAGTTCACTTATGAACGTATTCTGCAGGCGACCGGCCGGACGTACTATACGATGATCACTCAGGGGACCGGGGCTATCTTGAACATCATCCTTGACCCGATCCTTATCTTCGGATGGTTCGGTGTCCCGGCGCTGGGGGTATATGGTGCTGCTATTGCCACGGTCATCGCACAGATGACATCTGCTACATTAGCCTTTGTCATAAACAGTAAAGTCAACGATGACCTGGATATGCATATTTTCGGAAATAAGCCGGATCTGAAAGTGATCAAGCGTATTTATTCGGTAGGTATCCCGTCGATGGTCATGACCTCTATCACGTCATTAGTGACGCTGATTTTCAATAATATCCTGCTGCAGTTCACACCCACAGCTATAGCGGTATATGGGGTCTATATAAAATTTCAAGGCTTTGCATTCATGCCAGTATTCGGTCTGAATAACGGCATGGTCCCTATCGTGTCTTATAACTTCGGAGCCAGAAATAAAGAGCGGATGGTTAACGCGATCAAACTGTCTCTCATGTACGGCGGATTGATCATGCTGACAGGGACCCTGCTGTTTCAAATCTTCCCAGTCCAGTTTTTGAACCTGTTCAGTGCTTCGGATGAAATGCTGAGGATCGGGGTCCCAGCATTGAGAACCATCAGCCTGAGTTTTGTCTTTGCAGGCATAAGTATCATGCTAGGGACTGTTTTTCAGGCTATCGGCAATGCCGTGATCAGTTTATGGATCCAAGTCATCCGGCAACTGCTCGTGCTCGTGCCGGTTGCCTACGCTTTATCCCTGACTGGAGATGTCAATATGGTCTGGTGGTCTAAGCTGATCTCTGAAAGTGTGACTGTTGTCTTTGCAGTCATGGCTATGCGCTTTATATACAAGAAGAAAATCGAACCATTAAAATAAACAACAGAAGAGAGCCTGGGACAAAGGTGTATCTTAAATCTAAATGGAAATATAAAGCAGAAATAATTTGCTCGATCTACAAAATATTTCTGCTTAGTTGTGTTTAAAAAAGTCCTGAATAAAAATCTTTATGATTTTTTGTTCAGGACTTTTCTGTTTTTAACTGGGATTTCGACTGTGGTTTTTATTATAAGCGTGTTCGACAAGTAGGATATCATTTAGGAATCTAACCTGTCGAAGTTGACTATGTTCGGTAAGTAGCTGACGAAGCCGATAAGCTACATACCGAATTAACCCTCTATTCGACACTTTGATAAGCGATTTGACGTGCTACTTACCGAATAAGCGCTTCTTCGGTAAGTAGGTTTCCTTTATCGATTTCTATCGACCGAACATCACCTAGGTTCGACAATTAGGAAGAAATAAGGAGCGTGTACTTACCGAACTTCGCTACATTCAGCACTTAAGAGAGTGATAACTGATCCTAATCGTCTAACCTACATCTGATAAGGAAAGCGGTCGACGCATCGACCGCTACCTTTAAATAATCAGAGTATGAAATTTTTATTACGCATTTAGATACATGAATCTATGAAATCAGGATCACTCATCCATCAGTTCTTCCAGTTGGCCGAAACCGCCTTTGATATCCACGATATGAGTATAGCCCCGTTTTTCGAGTGCTCCCAGGGCTATACCGGAACGGACCCCCGACTGGCAGTGAACAAAGACTGGTTCATTTTTGTCAAAAGGGAGATCATCGGTCAGCAGATCCCCGAACAGGACCCGTCTGGCTCCTTCCAGATGGTTCTCTTCCCACTCAGACTTACTTCGTACGTCTAAGATATTCAGATCCTGATTTTTCTGCTTATACATCGTCACAAATTGTTCTGATTCGATAGTCAGAGAAACGGTATCCAGGTCTAAATTATCCGGACTGATGTAACCTTTTACTTTATCGTAGCCGATGAGCTGCAACTGTTTAGCTGCTTCGTCGGCGTCATTTTTTCTGCCAATGAAGGTCATATTTTTGTCGTAATCAAGGAACCACCCGGCGTAACTGAGAAAACTCTCGTTCATAGGAATATTAAGTGTTCCGTGCTTATGTCCGGACTGATAAACCTCTTTTGGACGAAGATCGATCGTCAACTCAGTCAGCTCGTTTGTCGAAACGGGATAGGTCCGTGTATCCGCAGCCAGAGGGACATCGATCTTGTTGATTTTTTTCATTTGGGCAAAGTAATGCGGCGGTTCCGGCTGATCTTCTACGAGTTCTTTTTTGAATTCTTTTTCATCAGTATACTGGAATGCCCAGTTATTTTCTTTTTCATAACCGAGGGTACTCATCGGCACTGCGCCCAGTGACTTTCCGCAGGCACTTCCTGCACCATGTCCTGGCCAGATTTGAAGATGGTCCGGCAATTCTTTGGCTTTCTGCACAGATCCATACATATCTTCAGCTCCAGATTCAGTCGTACCTTCCAGTTTAGCAGCTGTTTCAAGCAGATCTGGACGGCCGACATCACCGACGAAAAGGAAATCGCCCGAGAAGATACCCATCGGGATGGAAGAACCGCCGCCTTTGTCTGTCAGTAAGAAGGATAGGCTTTCTGGTGTATGCCCTGGGGTATGCATCACATCGAGGATGATGTTGCCGATTTCAATGGTATCACCTTCTGCCAGGAATACAGTATTGTCAGGCATGTTCTGGTATTTCCAATCCTCACCACCCATGTCAGAAACGTAGGGAACGGCGTCCAGTTTACGGTTGACATCTCGCAGTCCAGATGCGAAGTCGGCATGGATATGAGTTTCCGCTGTTTTTGTGATCCTTAATCCTTCTGCTTCGGCAGTCTCGATATAGTCTTCGATATCCCGGAGAGGGTCTATGATGATGGCTTCGCCAGTCCGCTGGCAGCCGACAAGATAAGCCATTTGTGCGAGTTGTTTATCAAAAAAAGATTTAAAATACATGTAATCAGCTCCTTGAATGAATAAAAGATTCTTATTGATTATAGTTTAACATGATAAATGTTATCCTTTTATCATAATGCTTGAGCAGTGTTCAAGTCTTTATGATCGATTTTTATGATTATAATTTGTTAAACTGAGGGTAGTACTTAGAAGGAGAGAAGATTATGATACCTAAAATTATTCATTATGCCTGGTTTGGTGGGAATGAACTAGGACCACTTGAAAAAAAGTGCCTGGAAAGCTGGAAAAAATACTGTCCTGACTGGGAAATCAAGCGCTGGGATGAGTCTAATTTTGATCCGAAAGAACACGGAAAGTACGCTGAACAAGCTTATGAGAGAGAAGACTGGGCCTTCGTTTCAGATGTGGCCCGACTATATGCATTGAATGAATACGGTGGCGTGTACTGCGATACTGATATGGAACTTATCAAGCCGATCGACAAGTTCCGAAAATTCCCGGCTTTTTTCAGCTTTGAAATCGAAACTGAAATATCCACTGGAATCATTGGCGCAGAACCGCATCATCCCTTTATCGAAGAACTGTACAATGACTATGAAGGCAGAGAATTCATTTTGCCCGACGGTTCTAGAGATGATAAGACAAACGTCATAAGGATCACTGAAATAATGATCGAAAGAGGCCTCAAACCAAATAATACACGTCAGGAGATAGAAGGCTGCACGATTTTTCCGCGTGAATATTTTTCTCCGAAAGATTACTGGACCCGGGAAGTGGATGCGACAGAAAATACACATGGGATCCACCAGTTCACGGGCAGCTGGTTATAGACTTTGTCATTACCGTTTAGAAGCAAGTCAGAACATTACAGTTCTGGCTTTTTTTCATGGGATACGGTGCATACAGACAGGTTTAACGTTATAATGTGAAAGAGTGTGAGTACATGAAAGGGTGATTGGATGAAAGTATTTATAAATGGAAAAATATACCTTGAACGCGATTCCTTTGCAGAAGCGATGATCGTAGAAGGTAATCGAATAATCAAAGTTGGAACGAACGATGCCTGCCTGCAGGGCCTTACAGAAGCAGCACGGGAATCAGTGACAGACTTAAAAGGAAAAACAGTCTTGCCGGGGCTTAATGATTCGCATCTGCATTTTCTGATGACTGCAGAGTATCTAAGTTTGCTGCCAATCACAGATGTGACCTCAATGAACGAACTCATAAAAAGATGTCGGGACTACATAAAGAAGAATAAATTGACGGCAGATGATGTTTTATATACTGAAGGATGGAACCATACGACCTTTACAGATGAAAAAAGGATGCCGGACCGTTCGGATCTTGATCAGGCTTCAACGGAGGTCCCTATCGTATTGGTGCGGGTGGACAGACACGTTATGAGCCTGAATACCGCAGCTTTAGATCATTTTAATATAACAGTTGAGACCCGTCCTTCTACAGGCGGAGAAATAAAGAAAGATGATGCCGGTCAGCTGACGGGGATATTGACAGAAGGAGCTGTTGATCTCGTTAAGGCAAAATTGCCGAAGAAATCCCGTGAAGAGAAAAAAGAATTGCTCGTGGATACGATGGCACTGGCCAATAAAAAAGGACTGACATCGATGCACACGAATGATGCTAAAGATGAAACGATCGAAGAAACCCTCTTACTGTATAAAGAACTGGAAGATGAAGACCGGTTGTCGGTCCGTTTTTATCAGCAGGTCTGGTTTAATAACGGCAAGTATTTATCCGACTTCTTCAATAGTGACTATACATTCCAACAAGGCTCAGCCTGGAATAAAATCGGTCCGGTCAAATTCTTTATCGACGGGACACTGGGAGCGCGGACTGCGGCCTTGAGAAAGCCTTATACGGATGACCCGGCTGCTTTTGGGATAGTGACCAAGACTCAGGAAAAGCTGACAGAAGAAGTGACACTTGCAGTAGAGAATGGCTATCAGGTGATCATTCACGGCATAGGGGACCGCGGTATCGAAATGATCCTGAACGCTTATGACAACACCCTGAATGGTCAGCCGAATACGCTCCGACTCGGCATCAACCATATGCAGATCACCGGACACGACCTTATCGACCGGGTAGCAGAAAAGGATTATCTCACATACGTCCAGCCGATCTTTCTTGATGACGACATCCCGATTATAAGAGAGCGCGTGGGAAATGAGCGGGCAGAAACCTCTTATTTGTTTAAGACGATGCATGACAAAGGGATCCATCAGTCATTCAGTAGTGATGCCCCTGTGGTTTCTTTTGATCCTTTTTATAACATTCAATGTGCAGTAACACGAAACCGTCTAGAAAGTACCGGAAATGACCCTTATCTTCCTGAAGAAGCTATGGATATCTGTGCAGCGATCGATGCCTATACCTATGAAAGTGCCTATGCATCATTTGAAGAAACTGAAAAAGGGCGGATCAGAGAGGGATATCTGGCTGATTTTATCGTTCTGGACAAAGACATTTTCACTTGTGATCTGGACGATATAAAGACGACTAATGTTCTGGCGACCTTTGTTGACGGGAAATGTGTCTACAAGACCGGTGAAGCAAATGAAAAATAATGTGATAACTCAAGCTCGTGTGAAAAACATTATACTCATTGTCATCGGTTCACTTCTTTATGCCATAAGTGTGAATGTGTTTACCGTGCCGAATGGTTTGGCTGAAGGCGGATTGACGGGTTTTTCTCTGATCCTGTTTTATCTTTTTGGGCTTCCGCCTTCTTATACCATCTTCATTATAAATATATTTATTCTTGCCATCGGTTATAAGTTCCTGGATAAAAAAACCTTATATTATACGCTGATAGCCAACGGTATCATCTCTGTCCTTTTACTGGTCGTCACACAGTGGGCCTTCATTCCTGAAACCACTCTGCTGGCGCCTATAGGTTCTGGCGTATTCATGGGAGCAGGGATCGGACTGATCATGCTGGGACACGGAACGACAGCTGGCAGTGATATCATCGCCAAGCTCCTTCACAAATACGCGGGCATCAATGTCCCAACAGCCTTACTTTTGATCGACGTCTTTATCGTTGTTCCGAGTGCTTTTATTATCGGTGCGGAAAATGCCTTCTTGACCCTGATCAATTTATACATCCAGAGTAAAGTGATAGACTTTATACTTGAGGGTCTGAATCCCAGGAAATCCTTCTTCATCATTTCTGCTAAGTATGTGGAGATAGCCGAAGCGATCGAGCAGCAGCTGGGCCGGGGCATCACGATTTTAGACGGCAAAGGTTATTATACCAAAGAAAAGAAAGAGATTCTGTACATCATAATCAGCCGTAGAGAAGTCCTTCGGATCAAACGGATCGTTGAGGCGATCGATCCCAATGCATTCATGACGATCTCTCATGTTCAGGAAGTAACGGGAGAAGGGTTTTCTTACTTATCAGAGGAAGTACAGGCACAACGGATAACCGAGGCTGAAGAAGAGTGGAATGATTAAACAAGAATGGTTGTAATTTGATTTGTTTAGTTTATAATTATTATAAAGTGTAAAAAAAGAGGAGTAATGACATGACAGATAATATCATAGAGGTCAATAACATAAGTTTTAACGTTGGCCATGAAAAAATATTAAGTGGCGTGGATTTTTCCATTGTCAAAGGAGAGCGTGTGACGATCACTGGTCCTTCGGGGGGAGGCAAGAGCACCCTGCTGAAAATCATAGCCAGTATTCTGACGCCCACAAAAGGAAACATCGTTTATAAAGGTAAAGACGTCTCTGAAATCGATCCGATCGATTACCGTAAAGAAGTGTCCTATTTCTTTCAGAATGCGACCTTGTTCGATCAGACGGTCAGAGATAATTTAGCATTTCCTTATGAGATCCGCGACGAAGAATTCAATGAAACAAAAAGCGTGACCATGCTGGAAAGATTGAAATTGAACCGCTCATACCTGGACAAAGAAGTGAAGGATCTTTCAGGGGGAGAAAAACAGCGTGTCGCCCTTGTAAGAAATCTGCTGTATAAACCTGAAGTCATCTTGCTGGATGAAGTGACGAGTTCACTGGATGCTGAAAATAAAGATATTATCTACAGTATACTAGACGAATTGAATGAAGAAGATAACATGACGATTCTTTCAGTCACCCATGATGAGAGAGAAATTAATAAGGCTGATCGGATCATACGAATCCTAGATGGAAAGGTGGCTGAACAATAATGGGTGCAAACTTAGAAATCGGAAATTTTTCGTTACTGTTATCTACAGGGTTGCTGTTTATTGCCATATTTGTAGATTATAAAGAAAAACTGGATCTAGGTAACGACATTTTCATCGCCGGTGTCAGAGCGGTCGTGCAGCTGTTCGCCATCGGTTATGTCCTGAAGTATATCATTCAAGTCGACAACTTCTTTATTACGCTCGCAATGGTCCTGTTCATCGTCTTTAATGCGGGTTTCAATGCCCACAAGCGCAGCGAAGGAATATCGAATTCCTTATTTATCTCACTCACAGCGATCGGAGTGGGGACTGCAATCACGTTGGGCGTTATGCTCGTTTCAGGAGCCATTATATGGGTCCCGTCACAGATCGTACCGATCACAGGGATGATCGCCAGTAATGCCATGGTCGCCATCGGATTGACTTACCGAGCATTGAACAGCAAGTTTACTGATCAGAGACAACAAGTCCTGGAAAAACTTGCTTTAGGTGCTAATGAGAAACAGGCATCCATGAGCATCATAAGAGAAAGTGTGAAGACAGGCATGAGTCCGTCGATCGACCGGACGAAAACGGTAGGTCTAGTGAGTCTGCCGGGAATGATGTCTGGCTTGATCTTTGCGGGTGTTGATCCTACAGATGCTATTAGATACCAGATCGTTGTTATGTTCATGCTTATTGCCGTTACAAGTATTGCAAGCTTCATTGCAAGCTATCTGGCCTACAGAGAATACTATAATGACCGGAACCAGCTGATGATATAAAAAATTATACGAGCAAGACCACTCTGTCCATAGTTGATCAGGGTGGTCTTTTTATATTACACTGTTACAAAACATATCGATACTGAAATAGTTTTGAGATATTAGTTCATGAATAATACAAACTAACTAAAAGGAAGTGACAAAGGGCCCAAACCCCTTTTCTTTATGATTTAGCATGGTAAGATACAATCAGTTGTTCAGGAAAACCAGATGAACAAACGCGAACACTGTCTAATTAACCTTACCAATCGAACTATATGAAAAGGGGAATAAATTAATGACTATTCAAAAAAATACATGGCTTAAAGCAGGCTTGACATTATCCGCAGCTGGATTGATGCTGCTGACAAATGATACAGAAGCAAGTGCCAATTCAAACTGGGCACCGCGTACGGTTCTGGAAATCGAAGAAGATATCAATGAAGCTAAAGCAGATTATGATGAAGACAAAACATTGGAATATACTTTCCAATGGGGAGATACACTATGGGGCGTTTCTCAAGCCACTGATATCTCGGTTGAAAAACTGGCAACAGTGAATGATATTGATAACCGCAGCCTGATTCAGGTAGGGACGACTATTTATTTAAGTAATGATTTATCCGTCATTTCTGTAGAAAATGAAGAAGAGGTCGTCAGTTACGATGTATCTGAAGAGGAAGTGAAAGAAACAGAAACACCTAAAGAAGTAGAAGAAGCTAAAGAAGAGAAAAAAGAAGTGAAAGATAACCAGGCAGCGGCTGAAAAAGCAGCAGCCGAAAAAGCGGCAGCCGAAAAAGCAGCAGCTGAAAAAGCGGCAGCCGAAAAAGCAGCAGCCGAAAAAGCAGCAGCCGAAAAAGCGGCAGCTGAAAAAGCAGCAGCCGAAAAAGCGGCAACAGAACAAGCAGCGTCAACTTCTTCTAACAATACAGCATCACAGGAAGAATCTGGCCGTTGGATATCAGTTGAAGCCACAGCGTATTCTAGAAATCAGGCAAGCTTAAGTAACTTTACCTTTATGGGTATTGATTTAAGAGAGAATTCTCGCGTTATTGCTGTAGATCCGAATGTCATTCCACTGGGTTCTAAAGTATTGGTACCTGGATATGGTGAATACATTGCCGGAGATACTGGTGGTGCCATTAAAGGTAATCGAATCGATGTCCACATGGAAGATTTAGATGCGGCATGGTCATTTGGACGTCGTCAAATCGACATCAAAATATTAGACTAATAGAAAAGTCAAAAAAAAAGTACAGAGTAACTATACTCTGTACTTTTTTTTTGATGAAAATCGATCCTTTGTAATATTAATAATACTAAATACAAACGAGTAACCAAATTGTTAAAGCGTTATCTTTTTAAAAAAATGCTATTAATGATAGGGTATAAGTAGATAGGATCTTGGAAACATTAGTACGTTCATTCGTTCGTCAGTGTTTGATATGTCATATAAAAGTGATAACAGTAAAATGAGTCGACGTGCTATCACTTTTAAAAATAACCTTATTCTGATAGGTTATTTATAGATAATACACAAAAGGAGAGATGCTATGAACGAAGAGTTTTCTAGCATAGCAGAACCGGCCGTCCCATAATTCGAAGTGGCATGGTTAACGATACGTTGACGAACTGGATACTGACACCGTAGATGACATATACGGATAAAACAGATAACTGCAGAATTATTGAAAGGAGAATATATAATGAAGAAACTGACAAAGTTACTTGCTCTGATAATGACCGGTGGTATGCTCATGGTCGGTTGTGGAGAAGTTGACGAAGAGCTGCCTGATGTAGAAGAAACAGAAGAAAATATAGATGAAGGACTTAACGATGTAGAAGAAGGGGTAGAGGATACGGGGGACGAAATTGATGAAGAGTTAGACGAAGAAACGGAATAACAGGCTGATTCACCTAAAAAGGAATGAGTATTATGAAAAAACTGACAAAACTTATTGCCCTTACCCTGACTGGTGGTTTGCTTTTAGTCGGGTGTGGAGAAACAGATGATATGGAAAATGATTTGCCTGATGTAGAAGAAACAGAAGACGATTTAATGAATGATGACTTGGGTGATGAAATGGAAGACGACGCTGAATGATATTCTGGTCAAACATTATAAATTACTAAAACTCTAATGAAAAAAGCGGATCAACCTGCTTGCTCTGATGATGACTAACGGCATAGTCATAGTTACAAGCGGAGACAGCGATCAATGAAGAGTTAGCTGATGTGAAAGAGCCCTCAGATTCTCTCGTCCGTTGGTTGGGTTAGAATTGTGAGAAAGTACAGACGAATAACAAACGTTCAATCTTAGAATATGTATGTTAAAAAGACACACACCTTATTGAAGGCGTGTGCCTTTTTTACTAGTCCAAAAGTGAATTATGTTTTGCTTCAATGGATTCATTTTTATAATATACACGTGGGACCCTTTTACCAATACCGCAGAGAATCTCATAATGAAAACTGTCAGTCAGGTCTGCCATTTTATATATACTGGGATGCCCTTTTTTAGGATCGCCTATAAACACTAGCTCAGTATCTTTATTGAAACCCGGGATATCACTTACGTCGACCATCAGCTGATCCATACATATTCGTCCCACGATAGGCGCTTTATGATCATCTGTAGTCAGATACCAGCGGTTGGATAATTCTCTAGGGATCCCATCGGCATATCCCAGTAAGATCGTTGCTATAGTTTTTTCTTCCGCTGCTGTAAAAGTTCTTCCGTATCCGATCGTTGTTCCTTCTTCGACCTTTTTTACATAAGCCGCATGAGTAGATAATCTCATTACCGGCTGCAGATCTATTTTATCTTCAAGAGACTTGTCCGGGTGATATCCGAACAAAGAAATTCCTGTACGGATCATATCCAGGTGATATTCAGGGTATAAAAGAGTTGCTGCAGTATTACTGCAGTGGGTCAGGTCAAAGTATATCCCCTGGTCTTTGAGGTCATTAACGATATCCATAAAAAAATCAAATTGGTGTTTTGTATAAGTTGGATCTTCGGTATTTTCGGCTTCGGCAAAGTGAGTGAAAATACCTTCGAACTCTACCCATTCGGAAGTCATGGTTCGACTTAATCTTGCTGCTTCTTCACGTGAACGTACACCGATCCTGGCCATACCCGAATCGACCTTTAAATGGATCTTTGCCTTTTTCTGAAGACTTTCGGCGGAATGTTTAACCTTACCGGCAATTTCATCAGAGAAAACTGTAATGGAAATGTCATTCTTGATTGCTGTTGGAATTGTATCCGGTTCAATTGGACTCAACAGAAGAATGGGACTTTTCACTCCTGCTTCCCTCAATTCCATGGCTTCATCCAAGACAGCTACAGCTAGAAAATCGATGTTCTGACTTTCGAGATGCCTGCCGACCTCTACAGCGCCATGGCCATAGGCATCTGCTTTGATCACACCCATGAATTTGGTTTTAGGGGATAATAATTCCTTCATACGAATATAATTATCAGTCAGTTTATCTAAGTCGATCGTTGCACGAGTATAGCGATAACTACCATAATGCATAATCAGTACTCCTTTCAGTTACACTTTATTTTAACATGAAAAAGGGGAATTAATGAAGCAGCGATGTGGGATTTCATAGACTTTAAACACGAATAAATAGTTAGGGATGGAATGGGAACGAGAAAAAAATGACAGCTTGTCATCATTCCTGTTTTTGTATAAAATAGAGATAGTGATTAAAGGGAGATGTAAATATGATGAAAATTACCAAAGAATCATTAGCAAATTACAAAGATAGATATAACGGAAATGCGACCAATAAAGTGGTACAGAATGCGATCGCCAAAGTAGGAATAAACAAATCCTCTGTCGATAATAACATGACCAGACGACATAATTTCGTATTCTCTCATGAAACAGAAAAAGGCGACATCACGAATCAGAAGTCCAGTGGGCGCTGCTGGATGTTTGCCGCATTAAATACTGCTCGCGTAGATACAATGGAGAAACTGAATGTGAAGACATTTGAATTTTCGCAGAATTATACCCTTTTCTGGGATAAGTTGGAAAAATCAAATTATTTCCTCGACAGTATAATTGAAACGGTGGATGAACCCCTCAACTCACGTCTGGTTCAGCACCTGCTGCAGGACCCCGTTCAAGATGGTGGACAGTGGGATATGTTTTCTGGGATCCTTGAAAAATACGGGGCTGTTCCCAAATCAGCCATGCCGGAAACCTATCATTCTTCTAATACACGAGAACTCAACCAGCTTCTGACTGCCAAACTGAGAGACTTTGCCGCGAAGATTCGAGAAAATCATAAGAGTGGAAAAACAAAGGATGAGCTTGTTGAACTGAAAGAGGACTACCTCTATTTTGTCTATGCCTTGTTAGTGAAGACATTGGGTGAGGTTCCGGAATCATTTACGTATGAATATCGCGATAAGGACGAAGAATTCCACCGTATTCATGAGATAACTCCACGTGAGTTCTTTGAAAAATATGTTGCATGGGATTTGGAGGAACGCATTAGTTTGATCAATGCGCCCACTGATGATAAGCCGTTTGGTAAAGCATATACTGTTAAATATCTGGGAACGATCAAAGAAGCACAACCGATCAGATATGTTAATGCACCTATTGATGCATTGAAAAAAGCAGCGGTCCAGTCGATCAAAGATGGTGAACCGGTATGGTTTGGCTGCGATGTCGGAAAAATGCTTGACCGTGAAGCAGGGATCATGGATGATAAAGCGTATGATTACGAAGCAACCTTGGGAGAGTCTGTTGAACTGACTAAAGGCCAGCGCCTCGATTATGGTGAAAGTTTACTGACCCATGCGATGGTTTTTGTTGGAGTTGACCTCGATGATGAAGGCAACCCGATCAAGTGGAAAGTCGAAAACAGCTGGGGCGACAAGAGCGGAGATAAAGGTGTCTATTCGATGACTGATAAATGGTTTGACGAATATAACTATCAAGTGGCCGTTAAACGTAAATACATTGATGAAAAATGGCTGAAAGCTCTAGACGAACCAGTTGTTGAACTGGAACCGTGGGATCCTATGGGTGCTCTGGCCATGGTCAAATAAACCTTCAGGCATTCTAACTTGCTGAAGGGAGACGTCTATCATCATTAGTCACCTGGACTAACGATGCGGTGCGTACAGCTATTCTTGATCTCATTAGGCGCACCCAGCAAGGAGACAAATTGAGTACGCTGAATGAGCCGGACAAAGGACGTACTCATCGAGAATAAAGCATGAGTACGCTGAATGAGCTACGCAAAGGACGTACCCGGCGAGAATAATACGTGAGTACGCTGAATGAGCCGGACAAAGGA
>NZ_FOBL01000016.1 GCF_900109825.1 Alkalibacterium putridalgicola
TCTGAGTTTATAGGCAATGATCGATCCGTCATACAGGTCTTTAATGGCACTAAGATAGGCTTTTTGGCCGTCACCATAATGGAGATGGGTGATGTCTGTGACCCACTTCTCGTTAGGTTTATCAGCTTCAAATTCACGGTTCAGATGATTCTCTTCGATATTTTTGTAGCTGGTTCGTGTGCAGTATCCGTTAGAACGTCGAATATAAGACTTTAATCCCATTTGAATCATGAGGCGACGTACACGTTTCTTATTGTACCGCTTGGTCTTCGAGGCACGATTTAAATCGATTGTGAGGCGACGATATCCAAAGATGCCGTTATAGTGATAAAAACGTTCTTTTATCCACGACATCAATCGTTCCGTTTCCTCTTCCCACCGAGAAGGAGTATGGTTCAACCATTTATAGTAGCCGGATCGAGAGACGTCTATGATGTTACAGAGCATAAGAATAGAAACATCCGTTTCTTTATTATATTCATAGATAGCCTGAAACTCGTTCAGGCAGGATCCTGACCGCGCCGATTCCTCCTTTCGATAAGTTTTAACTTTTTTATCAAACCGTTCTCCGCTTCCAAATACTCATTTCTCTGTTTTAATCTTTTCACCTCAAGCTGAAGTTCTTCTTCTTCAGTCAACGTTTCCTTTGATTCTAAAGAACGCCCACGGCGGTCTTTAAGTGCTTCTGGTCCACCATTTTTGTACTTGCGTACCCATTGATAGACTTGTTGATACGAAACATTGTATTCTGCTTCGGCTTTATGATAATTCTGATCATTTGCAATGGTGAATTGTGCAATCTCAATTCGTTCTTTCCATGTTGTTTTGCGCCCTGTATTCATTTTCTGACTTCCTCTACTAGTAGATTTAAATCCCTTTCCACTAGTATAAAGCTTAATCCATTTTCTTAAAACCGAACTGGACGAGATGTTGAACGTATCACAAGTCGATTCTAATCCCGCAGATGTATTTAGGTAGTGTTCAACTGCTTTTGTTTTCACTTCATCCGAATAGACTTTCCACCCTCTGGATTCTTTTAACCCTTCAATGCCGTTGGCATTATATTTCCTAATCCAGCTTTTAAGTGCCGATTTACTTATCCCTTCATTCTTTATTAGAGAATTAATTGAACATCTTTCTTCCAGTATCGCGATGACCATCTCATATCGTTCATTTAAATTATGTGATGTAGTTCTTTTTGACATGACAAAAACTCCTCTTATAGTGTCAGAGAATTTTTATTATTTCTCTGTCTACTATAAGGGGAGCATATCATTCTAACAGGGTTGCTATTTTCATTATTTATTGAGGTGGTGCAATTTTCTATTCCAATGGGGCGTTCCGCAGACATTGATGATTTAATATTAAACACTATTGGAGCATTTTTAGGCTACATAATTTGGAAAATCCTCATTTCTATATTTCCCAGTATTTCATTATCAAAGGGAACATCAAAAGGTCATATGTAATATTCTTCTTGTTGTGCTAACGGATGTGTTAGTTCAAGAAGAAATACTAAACAAAAGTACAAAACGCTTAGAGTTCTCTAAGCGTTTTGTTTGTTTTTTAAGAACTAATTACTGCATATAAATAATGTCTTTTATATTGAACTTCTTCTTCGTTAATCCTAACCGCTGAGCAGCGGTTCCACTGCCCCCATCAGATGTGTAAGAAAAGCAGAAGTTATAATAGGTCCGAAGAATTGTTAGAGCCATTTGAGCATATTTCGGATTGAAATTGGAGTAGATATAGCTTTTCCCGTCTCCACGAGCAGTTGTTAATGGTCTTTCTAAGATTGATAATCGTCTACGAATATGCTGAATGAATGTGTTTGCTGCATTGTCGTTGACATTTAAGATTAGCTTCGAAATGTCTTTGGATTCGAAAGAGGATAGATTAGTTTTACAATCTACTGAACAAAACCCTCTATCAATCGTTGCTAACGGGTGTTGAATTGGGGTATCTGCATAGACTAGTTTAGTCCCTACCTGCTTGTGAAACTTATGATACTCAAACAATTCACTCAATTTATAATAAGCTAGCTTCCTTAACGATTTCGTGTTGTGTCCTCGAAAAATCCCCCAGTTTATTAAATCAGCACCAGCTTCAATAAATTCTTCACGAGCCTGTTTCCTTGTTTTCGTATTGATTTAACAATAAAAAAATGAGTACCAATTATATTGTTAATTGGTACTCATTATACGGTGTTGATTTATATTTTCTACTCGAAAACCGAACCCGTTAGATTAAGATCATGACTGTTTTTTTGTCAATGTGTAATGGACGGTTCCTTTAAGATCCACTCACCAAGAGTATTTGCCCAAGCTTCTGTCCAGCAGAAAGAATAAGGCACACCATAACGCTTGCGAAGATCCCTGTATCGTTTCGTACGGGCCCATGACCAGGAAACGGTCCCTATGATAAGAAGGTAAAATGGACCGAGCATCAGGGACTGATAGGTATGACCGTATTCATGCACGGATATCCGGTCACACTGTTCTTTAAGCAGCTGTCTGCTGTACTTTCTGCGTTTAAGCAAGTCCGGGTCTTCCTCATTGGGCGTAAAGATAAACAGGCCGAGAGAGATTCCGTTAAAGGAGGACCATTTTGTGCGGATGCACCCATGAAAAAAATCGTGAGGCGAATGAAAATAGTAAAGAAACAGAACAAGACCGGCCAGTGACTGGATGCCTCCCCATGTCAGCTGAAGGATGACGTAGAGTGGCAGCCAGATATATGTGAATAGATGCGTGGTGTTTTTAGGATTATTCATGATCAGCCTTCTTTATATGCGTGTTCTGGAGTCGCAGAGTACAGTTATCTGCTGTTTGATCTGAATGCATAACGGCGTTTATCTATATTCCGGGCGTCACACCATTCCGCCGTCTCTCCGGCAATGATCAGATCCGTCTGTTTTAAATCACTGACAGATGTGGCACCCAGCAAGGTCATGATGCGTTTTATTTCTTCTTTCCAGTTAGTCAAAGCCATTATAGCTTCATCCACATCATCCAGTGCCATGTGCATGATCTGACTGGATAGACCACTGACAGATGCACCAAGTGCCAAAGCTTTGACGATTTCCATTGGACGTCTGATCCCGCCGGATGCGATGATGGAAGCTTGACTGACACTTTCCTGTGCTTCAAGCAGAGATACCGCAGTCGACTGTCCCCACGCTTCTAAGTCGTCCAGTTTGAAATCTTTTCTACGGTAATTTTCTATCTGAGCAAAATTCGTCCCGCCTTTTCCACTGATGTCGATAAGGCTTACACCGATCGATTCCAGCAATTCGACCGTTTCTCTGGACATGCCAAAGCCGACTTCTTTCACAATAACGGGTACCCCTAACCCCTCAACGATAGACTGTACATTATCTATCCACTCTGAAAATTCGCGGTCACCTTCAGGCATGACGATTTCCTGCGGAGCATTTAAATGAATTTGAAGAGCATCGGCATCAAGCAGATCAACGGCTCGTTTGGCATTTTCCAGACCGTGTCCGGCACCTAGATTGGCAAATACCAGCCCATTAGGATTTGTCTGACGGACGATTCGGAAGGTATCAGCTTGAGACGGATCTTTGAGTGCTGCACTGACTGATCCCGTAGCCATCGCAAGGTCCGTTTCTCTCGCGATCAAAGCGAGCTTTTCATTGACTTTACCGGTCCACGCACTGCCACCAGACATTGCATTGATGAAAAAGGGAGAGGAAAAATGTAGACCCTCTAAAGTAACGTTCAGAGAGATATCTTTCACATCACATTGAGGGAAAGAATGGTGAACGAAGGAGACATCTTTAAAAGAGGAATCTCCTTTGTCATAAAATTTTTCGGATAACGAGACATGTTCATTTTTTCGGTTATTGGTTTTCGGCATAAGGCACACTCCAGACTTTGTCAATTATGTTTATCATACACGGTAAGAGACAGCGGTTCAATATGACTCGCCCGCCACTCTGAAAAGATGTGCTTTTTCTGCTGGGGGGTCCCAACTAAGGCGATACCACAGTCCCCACCACCGGCTCCAGATGTTTTAGCAGCTGCTCCATTTTTTTCTGCAATACTATTGAGGCGGGCGAGCAGCGATGTTTCCAGAACGATCTCTTTTGCTTGGCTCATCTTAAGCAGGAGCTCACGGTTGTGACGCACAGCATCTTTTATCTGATCACTTTCATCCGTTTTGATTCCTTTTATCAGATCTGCCACGCAGGCCTTACTTTCATTTAAAAAAGCCTGGTAACTTATCTTCTCACGCTCCTGATGGACCGAAGTGACATAGGATTCTGTGGAGGCGGGATGGCCGGTCCAGCCAACGAGAAGCTGAAGAGATGACGGGGCAGGCAAGCGCTCGATCCTAAGTTCCGGCCATGGCTGTCCGATCAGAGCAGAGAGGGTGACTTGATCCAGCTGCTTCTCTATCCAGTGCTTGTCCGGGCTGGAGTAAGCGATCCAGCCTGTGTAAGCCGCTGCCGCTAGATCTCCCAGCGAACCTCTGCTTTTTAAGGAGACATGAACGGCAGCAGCGAGTTTAAATACTTTTTCATCACTGAGCGTAATGCCATCAGACTCCAGTATAGCTTTTGCTGCGGCGACTGTCACTGCACCGCTGGACCCCAGCCCGTATTTCCTGCCGTCCGGGCTGTCCAAAGTGCTTTCTATGACCAAGTCATAATAAGGGAGAGCACAACCTTGTTCAATTAAGTAGCGTTCGGTTATTTCCATTGTTTTTAAAAGGATATCAGCTTTTTCATTCGTCCCTTCAAGCATTATCCGTTGACCGTTGCGCCGCCACTGCAGTATATCGTCAGAAAGAGACGGGGAAGTGATTGTTCCGGAGGGCCCATTGGATGGGGAGACCGAAACAGTAATGAACCGGTCAACAGCGACGATGACAGCGGGATATCCGGGCTCGACAACGGCATATTCACCGGCAATAAAAAGTTTTCCTGGTGCTTTGTTTTGTGTCTGCTTCATTTCGTCACCTTTCCCTTGTGATCAAAGCTCCGGGCCCGTCACTACGTGAAGTGCGGGGCCGGGTCTCGCTGCAATAAGCTGCGATCCAGTGAAGTCACTAAGTAAATGTGTCCTTATTTCCTCAAGCTGGGACTGTCTGCAGATAAGTTTGACATTTGGCCCGGCATCCATAGTGAAATATACGGAATAACCTTGTTCCCGCAGGGCTCTAACTGAATCCATTGCTTTCAAGCTGTCAGGAGACCAGTAGGTAAAGGGCGGTTTTGCCCCCAGTGTCGTGGCGTGCATTTTTAAGGCATTCTGTTCTGCGATGACGCCGACTTTATCAATGTCCTGTTTCTTGATAGCCTGTTTCATAGCGTTCAAATCTTCGTCCAGGGAATCCAGCCAGCCCTGATAAAAAGGAGACGTCCGGACAGTCCGCGACATGCCCTCGCGGCTCGACACGTCTTTTTTCTTGTCGCTCACCACAATGAACAGCATGCCTATGTCCCAGTCCGCATCGTCTACCGGCACAGCAAAGGAGGTCTCGTCGCTTGACCCTTTCTGCCATTCAGCGAAGCCGCCGTATATGCTCCGTGAGGCCGATCCTGAACCTCTGCGGGCCAGTCTGGAAAGTTCGACTGAAGACAGTTCCAGACCAGCCGCCAGACTGGCTGCACCGGCCAGTGCGGCCAGTCCTGAGGCTGAAGAGGCCAGACCGGCAGCTGTCGGTACGTGATTATAGCTTTCAACTTTCGCTTTTGACCTGATTCCTGCTTTTTCTCTCACTAGATCCAGAACGGTTTTTACTTTTTTCAGCGCTGTAAAATCCTGCAGCATGTCATCCAGATACAGTTCATCGGCTGTCAGCGCGTCATCGAATGTGACGCGTGTATCGGTATAGAAAGCGTCCAGTGTTAAAGAAAGCGAATTGTTCATTGGGATGATCAGATCCTCGTCCTTCTTGCCCCAGTATTTGATCAAGGCGATATTTGTGTGTGCGCGTACCCAGTTACTCATTGTTATCTTCTCCTAACGCATGGATCCAGGTATTGACAGCTCCCTGTTCCAAAAGTTTGTCTGCGATGATTTTTGCCTTTTGTTCTGATTGAGCCAGAGCGATCATGCAGCCGCCCCGGCCTCCCCCGGTCAACTTAGCGCCTAATGCGCCAGACTGGATGGCCGTCTCGACAAGATGATCCAGTGTGTCGTCACTTACTGTTAACTTCTGCAGCATGCTATGTGCCTGAGTCAGCAGCCTGCCTAAATGTTCCAGAGCATTATGGGCAAGAGCATCTTTTGCCTGCAGGGTAAGCTGACCGATGGTTCTGATCGTCTCCATCGTCTGTTCTGGTTGTTTTTCAACGCATCGCGCCACGTCAGCAACCGATTCGCCAGTCCGACCTTTGACCCCAGTGTCTGCAGCGATCAGATAACCGGTCAAATGAATAGAAAGTGCTTCAAACGTGCTGCCTTTTCTATAGAAGACGGGGAACTCGCTGCTTGTTACTCGGGCATCTATACCGCTGGGATTCCCATGTGCGATTTTCTCGGAAATATCGACATAATAGAGAAGTCGCTCTTTATCCAGTGGCGTATTGAAATAATTGAAAAGTGCTCGAACGAATGCATTTGCAACGGCTGCACTCGAACCCATACCTCTCTCAGCTGGGATACAACTGGTTATGGTGATGGATAAATTTTCCACAGGCTGATCTAAGTCATGGCCGATCGTTTCAAGTAATAGTTTTATATTTGCGAGCACGTCGGGGGCTTCGTTCAAGGGTCCCGAGTAATAGCTCGATGCAATCCTGGCGGGTGTTTCTGTTTTAGTTATCTTCACCATTACAGGTGCAGCTTTAAAAGGAAAAGCGATCGCCGGTTCACCATAAACAACGGCGTGTTCGCCGATGAGAATGATTTTACCGTGTGCCTTTCCTGTCGCGCTTTTGTTTAAAGTCTTCATAGAGTCACCTCGAGATGTATAGTTTATATGTATGGTCAAACGGTTAATTAAGAAAACGGCTATTCATAATAAGGACAGAATCATCCTGTTTTCTATTTTATCATAACAGGGGCACTTAAAGATTCGTTAAAGATTAATCCTCCAAGTTTGTCAATGAGTATTGTGAAAGCGGATAGAGATTTGGTAAACTGTGTAAGATAAATACGATGAGAGCGGAGGTAACCGCATGAAAGAATCTGATTCCTTTTATATAATCAACCGCGAAGAGTGGAAAGAGTTAAATAAAAACAAAAAAATGATGCTGACAGACACGGAAGTGGAAGCATTGCGTTCTTTAAACGACAACGTTTCTGTTATGGATGTGAAAGAAATTTATCTGCCTATCCTTGAGATCCTGAATAAATATATCAAGCACTACCATGAAAGACAAGATGAAATAAAACGCTTTTTAAGCAAGCCGCACAAGAAAGATCCCTACATCATCGGGATAGCCGGAAGTGTGGCTGTGGGAAAAAGCACTCTGGCCCGTTTTCTCCAGGCAATGATGGCACGTGCCTATCCGGATCAGAAAGTCAGTCTCATCACGACGGACGGTTTCCTTTATCCCAATGAAGTCTTGAAAGAACGTGGCATCCTGAACCGTAAAGGCTTTCCTGAAAGTTATGACATGCACCGTCTCATCAGTTTCATGGGTGACGTCAAAAGCGGCAGAAGGAACATCGAAGTGCCGCTCTATTCCCACCGTCTATACAATATCGTTCCAGATAAATTTGAAATCATCGACCAGCCTGATATTCTGATCGTTGAAGGGATCAATGTGCTGCAGCTACCGACCAATGAAAAAATCTTTGTCAGCGATTTTTTCGATTTCAGCTTTTATGTGGATGCAGAACCAGCCAAGATCGAGAACTGGTATCTTGAGCGGTTCGGGCTGCTGCTGAAAACGGCCTTCACGGATCCTTCGAACTATTACTATCCATATGCCATTGGAGATAAGAAAGAAGCCTTCGAGATGGCACGCGGTGTATGGAAAAAAGTCAACCTGAAGAATCTGGAAGAATTCATCCTGCCAACCCGTTTTCGGGCGGATATGATCCTGCACAAAACCACCGATCACTTTATCGATCAGCTGCTGCTGAAAAAACATTGATCAGTTTGAGGGGGATTAAAATGAAAAGAGTCTTAACTGCTTTTATCCTGTTGTTCCTGTTCCTTCTTGCCGGCTGTCAGTCAGGAGAGACCTTTGAAGGCACTGTTATTCGATTGGACGAGTATAGTGTGATCGTTGAACCATCCGAAGGTGAAGACATCAGACGTTCAGGAACAGAAGTGAGCATACCTGTCGAGGAAGATTTGAATCTGGAAGTTGGAGATCGTGTACGTGTCACGCATGAAGGACCCGTTATGGAAAGTTATCCGCTGCAGATAAACCTTATCGAAATCGAACGCATAGACTGATTTAACCGTCAGTAAAGTTTGTCTACCCGGAAAGTATGACGATTTTGTGACTAATGTCATCATAAATGCAAAAGCTTTGGTTTCAGGATATAAAACCCGAGTCACCTGTATTATACTAAAGGAAAGAGCAGACGAGGAGATGGCGGATATGGATCAGCAGAGAGAAATCGAAAGCTTGAAAAATGAATTGGAAGCTGTAAAGCGATTGAATAAAGAGCTCCTCAAACTACAGCAGGATCAGGATTCACTGGAATTTTCCTGGATCGGAAATTTAGGGCATTGGTTCTGGGATTTTAAAGAGAACAAAGTCACCTTCAATCCAAAGAAAGCAGAAGCACTGGGGTTCAAAAAGGAAGAACTTCCGGAATCTGTGGATTTTCAGTTCTTTACCGATCGTCTGCATCCGGAAGACTACGATTTTGTCATGCAGATGATGCAGAATCATCTGGCAGGAAAAATTCCGGTCTGGGAAGTAAAATATCGTATACAAGCAAAAGACGGGTCTTACAAAACGTATTATGACCGTGGGACAGTCACACAGCGTTCTGAAAGCGGCGAACCTTTGTTTCTGGCCGGTATCGTCTTTGATGTGACAAATTACGAAGCGGAAAAACAGGAACTGATGAAAGAAAACAAAGAATGGGCCCAGCTGTCAAAACAGGATAAACTGACGGGCTTATTCAACCGTTCCAATATCCTTGTGAGGCTGGGGCAAGTCATATCCGACGTCAATAAGCAGAACAAGAAGACCGTATCTATGATCATCCTGGATATCGACAATCTTGAACACCAGAATGCCCTGTTTGGCCCCTTATTTGGAGATGAAGTCATAAAAGAAGCGGCCGGAGTCATAAAAGAAACGCTGCAACCGGATCAGTTTGCCGGGACGTTCGAGGGCGGAAAATTTCTGATCGTCTTGCCGGATGTCAAAAAGAGAGAAGCGCTTGAAATAGCAGAAGAGATCCGCGTGAAATTTAATGAGCGTGAGTTCAGTGAACCTGCTGAAGTGACGAGCAGTTCGGGGGTAGCTGAATATATGGGGAACGAAACGGTAAGCCAGCTCTTTAACCGTGCAGACAGACTATTATATAAAGTCAAGCAAAATGGAAAAAATGATGTGTTATCCGATTAAAAGAAACATATGATGAGATAACAGGTCATTCCTTATCACTGATCAACCTGTAATAGAAAGCCAGTAGAATGGATGAACGAATAATGAATAGCAAAGTGACGATTCTGGGTATTCCCTTTGATAATATGACACGTAAAGAATTTCTGAAAGCACTATATGAACGGCTGAACACAGGACAGAAAACGTTTTTAGTGACCGCCAATCCTGAGATAGTGATGTATGCACGAGACAATCCAGATTACTATCAATTGCTGATGCAGGCAGATTTCATTGCTCCAGACGGTATTGGCATCGTAAAAGCTTCTCATGCGCTGGGTACGCCGATCAAAGAGCGGGTACCGGGATTTGAACTGATGCTGGGTCTTCTGGAAATCGCTGATCTGGAAAAAAAGAACGTCTACTTTATAGGCGCAGAAGAAGAAATCATTGAACTGACGATCTCAGAAGTAAAGAAAAAATGGCCTGACATTAAGATTGCCGGCTATCACCATGGCTATTTCAATCATGCCGATCCTGAAATGATCAAAAAAGTCAAGAAGACCGAGCCTGACATGATATTCGTCGCCTTCGGGTTTCCAAGGCAAGAGAAATGGATCAGTAACTATCTTAGTCAAGTTGACCATGGTATCGCTGTGGGTGTAGGGGGGAGTTTTGATGTCCTGTCGGGCAAAACGAAACGGGCCCCTAAACTCGTGCAGTACTTTCATGTTGAGTGGCTTTATAGACTCATCAAACAGCCATCAAGGTACAAACGCATGTCCGTTCTGCCAAAATTCCTTCAGGAAATCTATAGACAGAAGAAAAAGGATAAAGTTCAATGAAAATTGCACATATCAATGCAGGAAATGAATTTGGCGGCGGGCTCGTACACATCGTTTCGCTGCTTGAGAAGCTGAAAGCTGAACAGATCGATTTGATCGTTTTTGAAGAAGGACCGGTTGCTCAGGCGGCGCGCGAAGCGGGGGTCAGCGTCTACGTTTTTGAACAGAAGAACCGGTTTGATTTGTCTGTCCTGTACCAATTGAGAAGGTTCATCTTGAAACAGGACTATACGATCCTTCATACACATGGACCGCGTGCCAACAGCCTTATGGCATTCCTTTCTCCTTTTTTGACTGTCAAGTGGGTAATAACTGTGCACAGTCACCCTCTGCTTGATTTCAAAGACCGTGGATCCATGGGCAAGATGTTTGAACTCATCCATTTGAAGACATTTAAGCGAGCAGATGGCATTATCACTGTTTCGCATGAAATCAGCACATTTTTAAAGTCACAGGGCATACCAGCCTGCTGCATCAAAGTCATACATAATGGTATCCGATTTTCTGACTCCAAGGAACGATCCGCATCTGTCAGTCAGAAAAGGTTTACCCTTGTCACGGTGGGAAGGTTAACTAAAATAAAAGGGTATGACGTTCTCATGGATGCTCTAAGTGAGTTCACAGAACAGAACTGGCAGTGGGACATTTGTGGAGACGGAGAAGAGATGAATGCATTAAAGAGAAAAGGTGAAGCATACGATCTTATGGACCATCTCAACTTTAAAGGATGGCTGTCAGGTGCTGAGATAAGGGAAGCGTTACGGGAGGCGGATGTTTTTATATTACCGTCTTTGAGCGAAGGCTTTCCGATGATCCTGTTGGAAGCAGCGGATGAAAAGACGCCCGTCATTGCAACGGATGTGGGAGATGTCAGAGAAGTGATCAGAGATGCCAGTATGGGCTGGCTTGTTGCTCCCGGAGATGCGGATGCATTGAAGGACGCTCTGTCAGAAGCTTATGACCTTTGGAAAAAAGATCAGTTAAGTATAAAGGGTCATCACCTGCGAACCTTTGCCTCGCGTTTTTCAATAGAAAAACAGTCTCAGTCTGTCCTTGTTTTTTATAATGAAATCATGGCAGAACACCGGAAATAGAGAAAGTTTCTATTTCCGGTGTTTTGTTTTTTTATATGATATTTATGCGCATACTTCTGTCAGAATCGACGCAGGGAAGCGTGAATTATGATATACTTCAATACAGAGACACCTTATAATGAGGAGGAAAAAAGATGTTACAGACCTATGCAGATGACAGCATGGCATTGCATACTGATTTCTATGAACTGAATATGATCTACACCTACTGGAAAAAAGGGAACCATTTAAATACAGCTGTTTTTGAAGTGTATTACCGGAATAATCCTTTCGGTATCGGCTACACTATCTTTGCGGGACTGGAAAGAGTCGTTGATTATGTTAAGAACCTCTCCTTCAGTGAATCGGATATCCAATACTTAAGAGAAGTAAAAGAGTTTCCTGAAGACTTCTTAATGTACTTAGAAAATTGGAAGTTTAAAGGGACGATCCGTGCATTTAGAGAAGGGGAAGTTGCTTTCGCTGATGAACCGCTTATCCAGGTAGAAGGGCCCATTGCAGACTGTCAGCTGATCGAAACAGCTTTGCTCAATATCATCAACTTTCAGACACTCATTGCCACGAAAGCTTCACAAATCAAGAGTGCAGCTGGAGATGATCCTGTCCTGGAATTCGGGGCCAGACGCGCTCAGGAATTTGACGCAGCCCATTGGGGAGCACGGGCGACTTATATAGGCGGGTGTGATGCGACAAGCAACACGAGAGCCGGTAAAATATTCGGGATACCGGCTTCAGGTACGCATGCGCATGCGCTCGTCCAGGCCTACAGAGATGAGTATCAGGCATTTAAGGCCTATGCTGAAACCCATAAGGATTGTGTGTTTTTAGTGGACACGTACCATACTCTGGACTCAGGTGTTCCCAATGCCATACGGGTAGCAAGAGAAATGGGAGATAAAATCAATTTTCTTGGTGTAAGACTCGATTCCGGTGACTTATCTTACTTGTCAAAACGCGTGAGACAACAGCTGGATCAGGCAGGATTCCCTGATGCAAAGATATATGTCTCTAATGATTTAGATGCAGAAACGATTTTGAACCTTAAAATGCAGGGGGCAAAAATCGATGTCTGGGGAGTGGGTACCAAGATGATCACGGCGTTTGATCAGCCCGCACTGGGTGCTGTCTACAAAATCGTATCGGTTGAAGGTAAAAACGAAACAATGTACCCGACCCTGAAGCTGACCGCTAATGCGTCAAAGATCACGACACCCGGCAAAAAACAGGTCTGGCGGATCCGGTCACATGATAACAAAAAACCTGAAGGGGATTACATCACTCTTTATGAAGAAAGACCTGATCTTCAAGATGAGTTATTCATGTTCCATCCCCAGTACACGTATATAAATAAAACGCTGGATGATTTCCAGGCACGACCACTGCTGCATGATATTATTGTTGACGGCCAGCTTGTCTATGATATGCCTACGCTTGAAGAAATCAAAGCGTATGCCAAGGATAGTCTTTCTGAACAATGGGAAGAACATAAACGACTTTTAAATCCGGAACCTTATCCTGTTGATTTGTCACAGAAACTCTACGATGCAAAAGTGGAAACAATCAAATTGTTCAAAGAGATAGCTAAAGACCAGCCGAATGATCAGTCTATTTTTTAAGCCCTGACTTTAAATGTCAATTATAGAGGAGAGTAGATAAGATATGATATCTGATTTACAGAAAAAAATAGTAGAAGAAATGCACGTTTCACCGACGATCGATCCTGAAAAAGAAATTCGACGATCGATCGATTTCATGAAAGCCTATATGAAGAAACATCCGTTCCTGAAATCATTTGTTCTGGGAATATCCGGCGGACAGGATTCGACCCTGCTTGGGAAACTGGCTCAAATGGCAGTCGAAGAACTGCGGGAAGAAACAGGAAACCAGGATTATCTGTTTATAGCCGTTCGTCTACCTTATGGCGTGCAGGCGGATGAAGCAGATGCGATGGATGCGATCGAATGGATGCAGCCGGACAAAGTGATGCGCGTAGATATCAAGCCTTCAGTCGACGCCACTGAAAAAAGTGTGGAAGCGAATCTGCTGACTTTGAGCGACTTCAATAAAGGAAATATCAAAGCGCGTGAACGGATGATCATTCAATATGCCATAGCCGGGGATACGAGCGGGGTCGTGTTAGGAACTGACCATTCTGCTGAATCTGTAACTGGTTTCTATACAAAATACGGTGATGGTGGAACGGATATCAATCCGCTTTTCCGTTTGAATAAAAGACAAGGGAAACAGTTACTGATCGAATTGAATGCACCGGAACATTTAGTTGAAAAAGTACCGACAGCCGATCTGGAAAGTGATAAACCCGGTATTGCAGACGAAGTCGCTTTGGGTGTGACTTACCACGACATCGACGATTACCTTGAAGGAAAAGAAATTTCAGAAGAGTCAGCAAAAAAAATAGAACAGTGGTATCTGCAGACACGGCATAAGCGTCACTTGCCAGTAACGGTTTTTGACGAGTTCTGGAAATAAAAAGACAGTCTCCATGCTCTTAAAAAGAGAATGGAGACTGTTCATGTCGGAGAAACTGGTTTTCAGTTATAGAATAAAAAGGAGGAACACTTTTGATTAAAGTATACATTAACGCACATATATTCACGGGTGAAGGAGAAATCGAAAATGGCTTTATCCGATTCTCCAATGAGATCCTGGATGTAGGTAAAATGGAGCACTACGAAAAAAAGATAGACGAAGAGGAGTCGGATCTTAAAGGAAATTACATCATCCCCGGCTTTATCGATGTTCATAGTCATGGTGGCTACGGTATAGATAATATGGATGCGGATCCAAAAAAAATAAGCGACATGACTTATAAAATGCTGGAGGAGGGGATCACATCCTACTTCCCGACGACTATGACCCAGTCTGATGAAAATATTGAAGCGTCATTGAAAGCAATCAATGAAGCAGCGCAGATGAATCCGATGATCCAGGGCATCCATGTTGAAGGTCCTTTCATTTCAAAAGATTTCAAAGGCGCTCAGCCGGAAGAATTTATTCGGCCCGCCCAGCTCGACACGTTGGAAAAATGGCAGAAACTGAGCGGTGAACGTATCCGTCTCATCACTTATGCGCCTGAAACAGGTGATGTGAAAGATTTCGAGACCTATTGTCAGGAAAATGATATTATATTGTCTGCGGGACACTCCGGGGCAACTTATGAACAGCTGAAAGAATCAGGAGCTACGCACATTACGCATCTGTTTAACGGTCAACTGGGACTGCATCACAGAGAAATAGGCGTCAGCGGTTTCGGCCTGCTGGAAGACAATGTAAAGGTTGAAATGATCGTTGATGGTCACCACATTTCCAAGGAAATGGTGAAACTTGCTTACAAAGCAAAAGGTGCCGAGGGTATCGAGCTGATCACGGATTCCATGCGTGCAAAAGGAAGCCCAGAAGGTGAGAGCGAATTAGGCGGACAGAAAGTGATCGTCAAAGACAAACAAGCCCGACTAAGCAACGGATCTCTGGCCGGTAGTGTCTTGACCTTTATCGATGCTTTCAACAATATGATGGCATTTACTGATTGTTCCATGCTTGAAGCAGTGAAAATGAGTTCATATAATCAGGCAAAAGAATTCAACTTGACCACTAAGGGAGAATTGAATCCGAACTTTGATGCCGATATGGTCATTTTGGATAAAGATCATAAACTGCAAGAAACCATTTTAGGAGGAAATATCCATGCATTCAACTAATTCATCCAACATCAAAATCGAAGTGGTGAAAAATAAAGAAGAAGGCGGCAAAGTAGCCTACCGACTGATAAAAGAGGCCATGGAAGAAGGGGCTGAAGTTTTCGGACTGGCAACCGGCAGCACGCCGGAAATGCTTTATAAAGAACTGAGGGAAAGCGATCTGGATTTTTCAGATAAAATAGCTGTAAATTTGGATGAATATATCGGTTTAGAAGCGGATCATCCGCAAAGCTACGAACACTTTATGAAGGAACAGCTCTTCAATGACAAGCCTTTTAAAGAAACGCATATTCCCGACGGACTGGCTACTGAAGAAGATGAAAATGAACGTTACGATGAGATCCTTGAAAAAAATCCGATCGATGTACAAATTTTAGGTATCGGAACGAATGCGCACATCGGTTTCAACGAGCCGGGCACGCCATTCGATACAAAAACACATAAAATAAAACTGACTGAAGATACCATCCAGGCAAACAAACGCTACTTTGAATCTGAAGACGAGGTTCCTGACTATGCATACTCCATGGGGATAGCATCGATCATGGCCGCTAAAAAAATCATTCTGATGGCCTATGGAAAGAATAAAGCAGAAGCTATCGAAAAGACCGTGAACGGTCCTGTATCAGAAGACGTTCCTGCCAGTATCCTCCAGAAGCATCCGGATGTTGTTATTATTGTGGATGAAGAAGCTGCCAGCCAGTTATAAGCAGCCTGCTAATTCATTTTTAGGAAGGACAGACCATGTCAAAAAAAGTACCTGTATACATTGCAATGCATAATAAGCTGAGACAGAAAGTAATGTCAAATGAATGGAGCAAAGGGCAGAAGATCCCTTCTGAACGGGCACTTGCAGCTGATTTCAATGTCAGCCGCATGACAGCGAGGCAAGCAGTGAGTTCCCTGGTGGAAGAAGGACTGCTTGAAAGGAAACAGGGGGCCGGGACATTTGTAGCCTCTGACAAAGTCCGTGAAAAGCTGAGTGGTATCCCAAGTTTTACCGAAACGATCGAAAGACTGGGGAAAACGCCATCAAGTAAGCTGGTTTCTTTCTACACTAAGTATGCAAGCGAGAGTGAATCGGAGAAACTTAAAATAGGTCAGAATGAAGAAGTGCTTGTTATGGAACGCATACGCTTTGCGGATGACCAACCGATATGTTTTGAAGTGGCAACGATCCCTTATCATATCGTGAGTGATATCAATAAAGATGAACTGAAACAGCACCTCTATCAGTCTCTTTCCGATAGAGGCTACCATGTTGCCCGAGCGGAGCAGATCATATCGGCTACATGGGCATCAGAACAGGTTGCCGATATGCTGAATGTGAAACGTGAGGCTCCGATCCTCAGACTGAAACAAGTCAGCTATACTCAAGAGGAAAACCCGTTCGAATATGTCAGGGCCCAGTACGTCGGGTCACGCTATGAGTTTTTTATAGAAGCAAAAAGCAACTAAAAAATGTCACTTTTCTATCCAAGCTGGCTGGGCTGTTTTGCTCCAGTCAGATTTTTAGAGAAGTGACATTCTTTTTTATCTAGTCTTCGTCCAGCAAATCTTCCGGATTTTCTATATCTTCCGGATCGGTTCCTTCATCCAGTTCCAGATGTTCACGCAGAGTGCTGCGTGCCTCTTCCAGAGATTCATCGTAGGGATTCCAGACGTAAAGCTCCTGATTGTATCGTTCGATATACTCATAAGAAGCTTCACCTGAAAGAACGACTGATTCGATCGTATTTGCAGCCGGTCTGTAGTTTGTTGCGACTGTCATCATCTGCTGACCGGACATGTTTGTCTGAAGGTTTTGTCCGATGGCATCAAGGATGTCTGTGAAATTCGTGACTGAATTGATCGAGGCTAATTCATCGACGACCGCAGCGATCACCTCACGCTGTCGCTCTTGTCTGCCGAAATCACCTCTGGGATCCTGTTTTCTCATCCGTGCATAGCCGAGGGCTTCTTCGCCATCCAGTTCCTGTATACCTTCTTCGATAACGATAGCATCCGCGGTCTCTTCACTGTCCTGGACCGTGAACGAGAAGGGAGCATCTACAGTGATGCCGCCAACAGCATCCACCAGATCAACAAGACCTTCAAAATTCAATGTGGCATAAAACGAAATAGGGATCGTCAGGTAATCTTCTACAAAATCAATCAGCCCTTTAATGCCCACTTCAGGATAAACAGCATTGAATTTTTCCTGAGTCGTGCTATCTGGTAGAGTGATCAAGGTATCTCTGGGAATCGAGATGATTTTTGTCGATTCTTTATCAGGATTGACAGTGGCGACCATAATGGAATCTGAACGTCTCGATTCTCCTGCACCTTCTGCATCCAGACCTAAAATCAGGAAGGAGATCGGGTGGAGTTCACGCAGAGATTCATCTTGTTCACTTGTATCTCTCAACTCGTCAGGTGTCTCTTCATTGACGTCGTTTAAGAACACTCTGACTTCATTTGCGTAGTAGCCGGCGATGACGCCGATAACCAGAAAGATGAGTAGGCCTAAGCCCAAGGCTACGCCTTTTAAACGCTTTACTTTTTCTGTTTTATTTATGTGTTTGTCTGATCTCATATGGACCTCTTTTCTAAAGGGTGACTGATAGGATTTATCTTTTATAAGTTTAATCTAGTTACAGGGTAAATGCAATTGTATTTTGAAAGTTTAGAATGCTATAATGAGTGCAAAACAGCATGAAAAGAGAATGATTATGTTTGATATGTTCGTTGTACTCCTCGTAAGTATTTTTGCTATGATCACGTCCCTGATCCTTACTCCAGTCTTTACTTGGCTGGCACATAAGTGGGGTATCATAGACGATCCTGAACCTAAAGAACGAAGAATCCATGAAAAAAGAATGCCGACAATGGGTGGGATAATCATTTACCTGTCCTTTTATCTGGCGGCTTTTTTTCTGCTGCCCATCCCGGACAGTCAATTGATCCCCTTATTTATTGCATCTACGATTATTGTCATTACTGGTGTCATCGACGACATATTTGAATTGTCTCCCGTCCTTAAATTACTTGGTATTGTTTCGGCAGCAGCATTAATGTATTTTCTGGGGGATGTGGCCTTGCAGACTATGACTTTTCCTTACTTTGGGACCTTGTCATTCGGTATATTACAGCTTCCTTTAACTATTCTGTGGATCATCAGTTTTACGAATGCCATCAATTTGATCGATGGACTGGACGGTCTGGCCAGCGGGATATCTGTGATCGCTTTGACTACTATGGGGATCATTGGTTTTTTCTTCCTGACTATTGAAGAAGTTTCTGTTTCAGTCATGATTTTTATTTTAGTGGCGGCTATTGCTGGTTTCTGGCCCTATAACTTTTATCCGGCCAGTGTTTTTCTAGGAGATACGGGAGCCTTGTTTTTAGGTTTCATGATAGGCGTGTTCTCACTCCAGGGTTTGAAAAATGCCACATTGATCTCGCTGGTCCTGCCCATTATCATTATGGGGATTCCTATTACGGACACTCTGTTTGCCATGATTCGAAGAAAAGTGAATAAACAATCTATTGTCGTGGCTGATAAAAGTCATATCCATCATCGTCTTATGACCCTCGGTATGTCACACAGACAGACAGTGCTGGCCATTTACAGTGTGTCTGTTATCTTTTCGATCATAGCGCTGCTATATAATTTCTCCACGCTGCTTGGTTCTGTTCTACTTACGATCTTCGTCATCGTCGGCATCCTTCTGTTTGTGGAAATCATCGGTCTGGTAGGTGAGGACAAGCGGCCGATCCTCAATACATTAAAACGGTTTACCAAGAAGCTCAATAAGTGAACATAGTTAAAGACCTCTCGTATCGTTATCCAGACGATACGAGAGGTCTTTTATATTTGCCGATGCTGTGTGTACTTATGAGGCGGTATCATCAGATCGAGCTGAACCGGTTGAATCATTAGTCTTATTTAAAGCATTTTTCAATTCGGTTTGAATGGCCTCAAAGCTGTCTGGCTGGATACGGACAAGATCCATTCCCCGTTCAGTAAAACTCGACCATTCAAAGATGTGGGTCGAGATGGAAAAAGAATCGTTCAATCCCGTCTGAGCAATAGCAGTCATATCCTTCAAGCGCATATTCGTCTGCATATTACTTCCGACAGTTTCAGCGATGCCTGTGTACTTCGTAATCGATTCAAAATTCAGTGCTTTTCTGATGATGGCCTCAATGATCAGCTGCTGACGTTCTCCACGCTTGACGTCATTGTCGATTTTACGAGTTCTCGCAAGGGCAAGTGCTTCTTCTCCGTTCAATGTCTGATAGCCGGGCTCAAGTTTAATGGACCCCGTCTGATCATCAGAATTCATCTCATTGATAGCTACCGGAACATTCATTTCGATACCACCAAGTTCATCTATGATATCAAGAAAAGCGGCAAAATTGAAAGTCGCATAATAATGTATAGGAACATCCAGCCATTCTTCAACAGTCTGTACCATGGCGCTCTCTTCCCCGACAGCATAAGCGGAATTTATCCGGTCATAACGGAGGGTCGTTCCTTTGTTGATGATGGGAACGAAAGTATCTCTAGGAATGGAAACCATATTCATTTCGTGTGTTGTCGGATTAAGCGTCGCATAAATGATCGAATCGGCACGGGTCGAGCCAAGCTGCCGGTCTTCATTATTGTCTACTCCAAGAAACAGGAACGAAACAGGTTCGTCTATCGGATTGACTTTTTCAACGGGTTGCTGGCGCTCGATTTCTGCAAAAGAGGCGTCGATTTCATTCTCCACTGTAGCAAAAAGTCTGGCAAGATAGACAGCACCAATGAGGATCAGGGTGAAAAGCGGGATCAGGATACTTAAAATAATACGCTCTTTTCTTTTTTTCTTATAATTGTTTGTACGGGACGGATCAGACTGCTTTTTATATTTAGACACGTGAGTTACTCCTTTAAGATAAGTTGAAACACCTTGTTATTCATTACTATTATTATGGTAAATCGGACACTTGTCAATGCATGAAGACATACTGAGTGAACGATCCCGCTCTCAGGAGCCAAATCCTGATCAAGGGACCCGAGTCTTCTGCCACTTTGACTCAGGCTCATTTTTCAACAGGGACTTCGATCCAGGCTTTTGCACCAACTTGAAAGGCTGCCTGTGCGCTTGTCCATTCGATGATTTCTCTTTTGAAAATATCTGTTTTATCAGCAGGAATCAGACAATGAAAGGTAACCTCCGCAGTGTAGTCGGTTGAGTGTATGGTATAAGCTGATTCTTCCAGTCTGTTTTGAAGCTTTCCACTGACAGGATAAGAAACAGTCACTGCTACAAACTGCTGAAGCTGCTTCTCGACGATGCCGATATGGTTCAGGGCCTCACTTGTCACCTGTCCGTATGCCCGGATCAGTCCCCCGGCCCCCAGTTTCGTACCGCCGAAATAGCGAGTCACGACAGCTGTCACATTCTGAAGGCGCCTTTTTTTCAGCACTTCCAGCATCGGTACACCGGCAGTGCCACTGGGTTCTCCATCATCGGAGGCACGCTGAATATGGTTGTTTTCACCGATCAAGTAGGCTGAACAGTTATGATTGGCTTTCCAATGTTCTTTTTTCATTTCTTCGATAAAGGCCTGTGCTTCATCTTCAGATTCAGTTCGTCTAAGGGTGCAGATGAATCGGGATTTTTTTATGATCAGTTCATGAGAACCGTATTCTTTAATTGTTCGATAATTTTTCATTTTATAGTCCCTTTCAAATCGTCTTTATGTTGGTGTATAATAAGAAACATGCTATAGTGTAAAGGTGATTACCAGGTTAACTCTTTTGGAAGCGAGGTGAAAAAATGCGTATAGCTATTGTAACAGATAGTACAGCTTACTTAAACAGGGAAGAATATGAACAGGACAACGTTTATATGGTCCCTTTATCAGTTATTTTCAAAAATGAAGTCTATAAAGAAGAAGTGGATATCACATCGGATGATTTCTTTAAAATGGTGAGAGAATCAGAACAGCTTCCGACTAGTTCTCAACCGACCGTAGGGGAACTGACTACGCTTTATCAGGAACTGGAAAAAGAGTATGATGCAGTGATCAGTATCCATCTTTCCAGCCGGATTTCAGGTACGTTCCAGAACGCTTACAGTGTGGCTAAAACAATGGAAGGTCTGAATGTTTATCCTTATGATTCGGAAATGGCCGGTGCAGGTCAGGCTTTTCTAGTCAAAGCAGCTGCAAAACTGGCAAGAGAGAACCACTCAGTGAATGAGATCATTGAACAGCTGGATAAAATCAAAAAAGAAACAGCCATCTACTTTGTTGTCGATGATTTGACCAACCTGATCAAAGGCGGGCGATTGTCCCGAGTGGCAGGGGGTGTAGCAACAGCTTTGAAAATCAAGCCTGTTCTGACATTCAGAGGCGGAGAAATCATCGCCTACGATAAGATCAGAACAAAAAAGAAAGCATTGAAAAAAATCGAATCGCTGCTTGAAGAATCAGTTAGAGAAAAGGATTATCCGATCGTTGCCACGATCGTTCATGCCTATTGTGAAAATGAAGCCGAGGCTTTTAAAGAACAGATGGAAGACAAGTTTCCTGATGTCCGGTTTACATCAAGCTTTCTGGGACCCGTCGTCGGTGTACACACTGGGGAAGGTGCTGTAGGGATGTCATGGACTATGGATATCAACAGACTATAACACGCTATTATTTTATATCGATTATTAAAAGTGCCAGTTATCTGGTGCTTTTTTTTTATGAAAAAAGTCATTTTTCCTCGCGTTTGTAAATATATAGAGTAACGAATGTATTAAGGAGTGGAAAAGAATGACGAAAGAATCATTGGTTTACGGCAGAAGTCTGCTGAAAGAAGAGCTGCCGTTTTCACTGACAGATGAGAATATGGGGAAATTGATTACAAAGCCGGCCTTCATGACTGTAAAAGGTGAACGTGTGTGTGCCAGATGCTCCACTGTGTCGACCTTGACCAGAGGCTATCCCTGCACCTGCGGGGGCGTCTGTCTATATTGCCGGGAGTGCATAGGTATGGGGAAAGTGAGAGAATGCGCCAAATTATACAGCATGATCGATCCCCGTCAGTTTGTATCCTTTGATAAGCCCTGTCTCAAATGGGAAGGTCAGCTGTCAGCCCAGCAAAGTGACGCATCAGATAAGGTCATAGAAAGTATACGCAGCAGTAAAGAAACGATCCTCTGGGCCGTCGCGGGAGCCGGTAAAACGGAAATGCTCTTTCGCGGCATCCAGGAAGCTCTTGAATCCAACAAGCGTGTCTGTATAGCCTCTCCCCGAGTCGATGTCTGTCTTGAGCTGGCTCCGCGTATCCAAGAGGCCTTTCCTGATGTCCCTTTAGCTGTTTTATACGGTGGAGCAGAAGAGAGCTACGTGTATACACAGCTTGTCATTGCCACGGCACATCAGCTGTATCGGTTCGAAGCGGCTTTCGATATCCTGATCATAGATGAAGTGGATGCCTTTCCTTTTTATATGAACAAGGCTCTGCTCTTTGCAGCAGAAAAAGCCCGCCGAAACCCATCGTGTCAGATCTATTTAACGGCCACTCCAGATAAGCTCATGCAAAAGCGGATCAAAAACAAACAGATAGAGGCAGTGATCCTGCCGGCACGCTATCATGGGTTTGCCTTACCGGTACCCAAGGCTATATATCACAAGAACGATATCCTTGGTAACAGGTATGCTGAAAATACGATACTCATCCGGCATATGCTAGTGCTTATCGGACAGAAAAAGAGATTCCTCCTTTTTATTCCCACCATAGCTATGATGGAAAAGATGAGACTGATCTTTCAGAATGTATTCAAAGATGTGTCCTTTGAATGCGTTCACTCAAAAGATGACCAGCGCAAAGAAAAAGTGCTGAATATGCGTAAGGGGAAACTTGATTTTCTCGCCACCACGACCATTCTTGAACGGGGTGTGACATTTGATGATATAGATGTGATCGTGTGGTGTGCAGATCACACAGTTTATACTGAAGCTGCTTTAGTGCAGATTTCAGGGAGAGCCGGTCGTTCAAAAGAATACCCGGATGGACACGTCACTTTGTATCATCAGGGCTGGACGAAGGCGATGAAACGGGCACTCAAACAAATCAGAAGGATGAATGATCTGGCGCGCTGTCGTGGGCTGATTCAGTGAACAGGTGTCTGTGGTGCCAGGGAGCAATCGAGACATCCGTGACTTTTTCACAGATATTTTATGAAAAGCCACTTCATACCCATCTTTGCAGTGGATGCCGTCAGCTTCTGAATGTTGTGGCTGATTCAGGGAATAAATGTATCAGCTGCTGCAAACCGGCGGAAAAAGAACAGTGTCTTGATTGTCTGAGGTGGAAAAAGATGTACCCCGACTATCCGTTCAAGCACGAAAGTTTGTTTTACTATAACAGCTTTGCAAAAGAATACATGGAAAAATATAAAATCATGGGAGATTGTGAGCTTTCCCTGCTCTTTGCCTGTGAGCTGCAAGCATATTTCAAATCTAAGCTGAAGCGATCGGTTATCGTGCCGATCCCTACCAGTGAAAAGAGCCGGACAGCAAGAGGATTCAATCAGGTGGAACTGCTGCTGGAGAGTGCCGGACTACCGTATATAAAAGCATTGAGTCACATTGGTAAAGGCGAAAAACAGGCCAGGAAAAATAGGGGCGAACGGATGGAAATGACTCAGCCGTTCTCTTTGAATAGCAAGGAGATACCAGAACTTGAAGGTTACTCTGTCATACTGGTGGATGATCTCTATACAACGGGGCGGACAGTATTTCATGCGGCTGATGCTCTGAGAAGTTGTTCTCCCGGAAGCATTCAAACGTTCTCTTTGTTCAGATGATCTTAATCATTTTTATAAGTGTACTTTGATTGAGAAAGCAAACGCTATCATGTATAATTAATTTAAGCAAACATAGTAGTTTTGCTTAGAGATGGTCCTGGTCAGTGTGTTATGATCAAGACTATACTAGATTTGGAAGGGTGAAGTATTATGCTTAGATACAATGTTAGAGGAGAAAACATTGAGGTGACTCAAGCCATAAGAGAGTACGTAGAGAAGAAAGTCGGAAAGATAGAGAAATACTTTAACGATGTGCCGGAAGCCAATGCACATGTTAATCTGAAAACATACTCTGATAAAACGGCAAAAGTTGAAGTCACTATCCCACTGCCTTATGTGGTTTTACGTGCAGAGGAAACTTCCCCAGATTTATATGGAAGCGTCGACTTGGTCGTCGACAAACTGGAACGTCAAATGAGAAAATATAAAACAAAAATCAACCGTAAGAACCGTCGTTCACAAGGCGTCGACGCACCACAGCCTGTCGATAATGACTTGTGGGCTGACCTTAATATCGAAGGTGATGAAGAGGACCTAAGCGCTGCGATCGTCCGTACGAAACGTTTGAGCCTGAAACCGATGGATGCTGAAGAAGCCGTCCTGCAGATGGATATGCTTGGACATAACTTCTTTATCTTTGAAGATGCAGATACAAATGGAACAAGCATCGTCTACAAGCGTAATGACGGCAAATATGGATTGATCGAAACAGATTAGATCGTCAAGAACCTGTGGTATTTATACTGATATATGAATGGAAAGAGGGTGGGACAAAAAGTCCCACCCTCTTTCCTGCGTTTAGCTATAGTAAAATCTCCGTCCATCGGAATTGTGACTAGTTCAATGATGTCCATTCACTTAAAGTAGTCACAAAAGCCGTTTAGTGACCAGTTGATACAATGATCTGCTGCTAGGAAGTAGTTGTTATGCAACGAAATCGATCATCAGAATGTTCTCACTTTCTAACAATTTCAAAAAAAGGCCGGGAACTTTGAGCCGGCCTCTATTTTGGTCTGTATTCATTCATTTGTTTTTTCCAAGTGTTCGGTGCCGTTCCACTTTTCCAGGGTGAAATGACCGTCTTCGCGGTTCAGTATGGTGATGCTGGTGTTATTGAGCGGTGGAAATGACCGGTAATTTTCCACACCTTTTCCCAGTAGAGAAAGCACTGTGCACATGATCAGGATACTGTGCCCCACAAAGAGGATATCTTCTTCGGGATACTCAGCAATAGCGTCCTGTATCGTTTTTCTACCTCTAGCTGTCAGCTGTTCATAGGTCTCACCACTGATCGTTTTTGGATCATATAATTCCGGCTGTTTCCTCAAGTGATGGAAAAGTGTAGGATACTGTTTCTCAATGTCTGGAATCAGTAAGCCTTCCCAGTCGCCATACTTCATTTCTTTAAAGTCCTCAACGAAATCTATGGTATAAGATAATGTGAATTCTTTTGTGATCAGTTCAGCTGTTTGTACAGTACGCTCCTGGGGACTGACAATGACATGTCTGATGCCTTCAGTATTCAAGAATTCACCTGTCTTTCCAGCATCTTTCCGGCTTTCTTCCAGTAAAGGAGAATCGATGCCTCCTCCTTGAACATAATTCCCCTGATTCAACTCTGTTTTTCCATGTCTGACAAAAAATAAGCGCTGCATAACTCGTCTCCTTAGTATTATTATAGGTCAATTTTAACATAGATAAGCCATCATTTGAAAACCCTTTCCCTCTATTGTCTGCAGGACACAGGAGTTCTATTAACTTCGGGTATATATGTATTAAGAGGTCTTTTATTTGCCCTTTAATAATGGTATGATAATACAGTATGAGAAATTCGAGAAGTATAGTAGTAGAAATGAAACAATAGAGGAGATTTACATTCATGGCTCACTTATTAAAGAGGATATTTGAAAACGATAAAAAAGTATTGAAAAGATATGGTAGAATCGCCGATAAAATCGAAGCATTAGGCAGTGAAATGGAAGCTTTGACGGACGATGAGTTGAAAGCTAAAACAGAAGCATTTAAAAAGCGCTATGCTGAAGGGGAAACACTTGACGACCTGCTTGTTGAAGCCTTTGCTACAGTGAGAGAAGCTGCACGCCGTGTGCTGGGACTTTATCCATTCAGAGTACAGCTTATGGGTGGCATCTCCTTACATGAAGGCAATATTTCCGAGATGAAAACAGGTGAGGGAAAGACCCTGACAGCCACGATGCCTGTTTACCTGAATGCCATCGCCGGTGAAGGTGCACACGTCGTCACGGTCAATGATTACCTGGCCACACGTGACGCGGAAGAGATGGGCGAACTTTACAGATGGATGGGACTGACTGTTGGTCTGAACCTTAACGCCAAGACGTCTGCCGAGAAAAGAGAAGCTTACCTGTGTGACATTACCTATTCAACGAATAATGAACTTGGGTTTGATTATCTAAGAGACAACATGGTTGTATATAAAGAACAAATGGTTCAGCGTCCCTTGAACTTTGCGATCCTGGATGAGGTCGACTCTATCCTGATCGATGAAGCCCGTACACCGCTGATCATCTCAGGACAAGCCAATAAATCCACGTCTTTCTATACACGCTGTGATTTCTTTGTCAAAGGACTGAAAGAAGAAGAAGACTATACGATCGATCTGTCATCTAAATCGATCTCCTTGACAGAAGAAGGTATCGAAAAGGCTGAGCGTACTTTCCACGTACCGAACTTGTATGATATCGGCAACCAGGCTCTTGTGCATCACCTGGACCAGTCGCTGCGTGCCAACTACATTATGCTGCGCGATATCGATTATGTTGTCGACGATAATGCAGTTAAAATCGTTGACCAGTTTACCGGTCGTATCATGGAAGGCCGCCGCTATTCAGATGGACTGCATCAGGCGATCGAAGCGAAAGAAAACGTCGAGATCCAGAAAGAATCCAAGACGATGGCAACGATCACCTTCCAGAACTATTTCCGTATGTATAAAAAACTGTCCGGGATGACGGGTACAGCTAAAACGGAAGAAGAAGAATTTAGAGAAATCTACAACATGAACGTTATTGCTATTCCAACGAACCGTCCACTGATCCGTGATGACCGTGATGATCTGCTTTATCCAACGCTTGAAAGCAAGTTCAACGCTGTGGTATCGGACATCAAAGAACGTCATGCCAAAGGCCAGCCTATTCTTGTAGGTACAGTAGCTGTCGAGACTTCTGAACTGATCAGTGATTTGTTGAAAAAAGAAGGCATTCCTCATGAAGTGCTGAATGCGAAAAATAATTTCCGTGAAGCAGAAATCGTCGTTAACGCCGGGCAGCCTGGAGCTGTAACGATCGCTACCAACATGGCCGGACGTGGTACAGATATTAAATTGGGCCCTGGTGTGAAAGAACTGGGTGGTCTGGCAGTTATCGGTACAGAACGTCACGAATCCCGTCGTATCGATAATCAGTTGAGGGGACGATCCGGTCGACAGGGAGATCCTGGTGTTTCTCAGTTCTATCTATCACTTGAAGATGATCTGATGAAACGTTTTGGTTCCGAACGTATCCGAATGGTTCTTGAGCAGCTGAAAATCGCTGAAGATGATGCTGTCATCCAAAGCCGTATGATCAGTCGCCAAGTGGAATCTGCCCAGAAACGTGTTGAGGGTAACAACTATGATACCCGTCGTAACGTTCTGAAATATGATGACGTCATGCGTGAACAGCGTGAAGTGATTTATTCTCAGCGTCAGGAAGTTATCATGGAGACAGAATCACTGAACTACGTGACCGTGCCTATGATCAAGCGTACAATCCAGCGTTATGTTCAGCTGAATACACAGCAGGAAGATTCGTCTAAATGGAATCTGGACCATATCGAAGACTTTGCGCACACGACACTTGTGCATCCGGAAGACTTGAGCGTGGAAGATCTGAAAGGCAAGTCTGCTGACCAGATCGAAAAACTGCTCGTTGATCTATCACTGGCCAATTACGAGGAAAAAACATCTCAGTTAAATGGGAAAGAACAGGTTCTTGAATTTGAAAAAGTTGTCGTTCTGCGTGTCGTTGACAGAAAATGGACAGATCATATCGACCAGATGGATCAGTTGAGACAGGGGATCGGCCTGCGTTCGTATGGCCAGTTCAACCCGCTGACTGAATACCAGCAGGAAGGCTTCACACTGTTTGAGGAAATGATCGGGGAAATCGAACACGATGTTACCCGTCTGCTGATGAAATCTCAGATCAGACAAAACCTTCAGCGCGAACAAGCTACACCAAGCTCGGATAAAAAACAAGTGAAACGCAAGTCGGAAAAACCAACATTTTCTCATGACGAAAAGACACATACACGCATGGGATAATAAAAACCTGGAAAAGGAACGGATAGCTTATCTGTTCCTTTTCCGCTATGTAAAATGGAGGGTCAATATGGAAATAAGTGAAATGACAAATAAATTAAATGAAGCCAGAACAAAAGTTGAAGACTTTAGGGGGTCTCTTTGACTTAGAAAAACTGGAAACAGACATAGCTGAATTCGATCATATGATGGCTGACCCCACTTTCTGGGACAATCAGGAAAAGGCTCAGAAAATCATTCAAGAAGCCAACGAAAAAAAAGATGTCTATCAGACGTTCAATAAGATGGAAGAAATCATTGAAGAGACGTCTATTCTGTTGGATATGCTGCGGGATGAAGATGATGAAGACGTCCGCTCTGAGATCGAATCGAATTTAACAGAGCTTGACCAGACGATCAATCAGTTTGAATTGGACTTACTCTTGAGTGAACCCTATGATAAAAATAATGCGATCGTAGAACTGCATCCGGGAGCCGGCGGGACGGAATCGCAGGACTGGGGTGAAATGCTCTACCGTATGTATACACGCTGGATAGAAAAGAGAGGCTTCTCATATGAAGTTTTGGATTATCAGAGCGGAGACGAAGCGGGCATCAAGAGTGTGACGATACTGGTCAAAGGGATGAATGCCTATGGATTATTGAAGGCAGAAAAAGGTGTTCACCGTCTGGTTCGTATCTCGCCTTTTGATTCAAGTGGAAGACGCCACACCTCATTTGTCTCCATCGATGTGATCCCTGAAATCAACGATGAGATCGACATTGAAATAAATCCTGACGATATCCGTGTCGACACATTCCGTGCAAGTGGCGCCGGTGGACAGCATGTCAACAAGACAGACTCCGCCGTACGTATCACACACAAAGAGACGGGATTCGTCACTTCCAGTCAGGCTGGCCGTTCACAAACTGCGAATAAAGAGCAGGCAATGAACATGATGAAAGCCAAGCTTTATCAAAAGGAAATGGAAGAGAAAGAACAGGAAATGGCTGAGATCAGAGGCGAACAGAAAGAAATCGGCTGGGGTTCTCAAATCAGATCTTATGTCTTTCATCCTTATTCTATGGTCAAGGACCATCGGACAGATGAAGAGACAGGGAATGTGGATGCAGTCATGGACGGGGATATCGATCCATTCATCGATGCCTATTTAAGACTCACGATGAACCGATAGTAGCTGAACTAGTTTAGAGTGAACTTCAAGGAAAGAAATAAGCTTAGTACTATATGCTTTTATAAAATGTCGAAAGAGGTTGGGACAAAAAGCCCCAGCCTCTTTCCCATGTAGAGATTAAAATCACTAAATTAAAGTGAAGCGGGTCATGCCATTTTCTTTATCCGTCACTGGTACTGGATAAATGTAAGTATTTCACAGACAGAACAGGGATGGCACAAGTTATTGAGTGTAAGGAGATAGAAACATGTCACTAAACCGGGATTAGAACAAGTTTTTGAATGCAAAGTAGCAGAAACATGTCACTAAACGGGTATTAGAACAAGTATTTGAATGCAAAGTAGCAGAAACGTGTCACTAAACGGGTATTAGAACAAGTATTTGAATGCAAAGTGGCAGAAACGTGTCACTAAACGGGGATTAGAACAAGTATTTGAATGCAAAGTAGAAGAAACATGTCACTAAACCGGGATTAGAACATGTTTTTGAATGCAATGAGACAGAAACATGTCACTAAACTCGCATGAGAGCAAATCACCTGAACCACATCATAAACAGTATAAGTCGACCGGTGGTTACTGGGGTCTTTGAACCGTTCAGGGAAAAATAAAACTATAGCTCCTCATCTTTTTGAGAAACAAATCACATTCTGTCACATTTCAGACATAGACAAAGGGTCTGTGCGGGGTCTTGTAATATTCAAAAAAAGCCTCTATATCGTGACTTTGCTGTAATCATCAAAATATGTATAGGCCATACAGCCTGTTCTTATAACAATTTGAGCATCAGATAGAAGTTTATCAGCAAATTGACCATATATTGATTTCAACGACTCGAATGATTTTATGTCTCTTGCATTGAAATAGAATTGTAATTTTATTAAAACAGACACACGGCAAAATGATGATATACTAAGTAAGGTTATAAAAAGCAAGTGAAACGCATTATAGATTGCTTACCAGAATGAAATAAAATAAAAAATAGATAGGTGATATATTTAATGATAGAGATGAAAAATGTCTATAAAAAATATCCTAATGGCATTACAGCTATTAATGGGTTGGACGTCACGATCGACCAGGGCGAATTTGTTTATGTCGTTGGTCCAAGTGGTGCAGGGAAATCGACCTTTATTAAAATGATCTACCGTGAAGAACTGCCAACTAAAGGAACAGTTAAAGTCGGCGAATTTGATTTGATGAATTTAAAGAATAAAAAAATCCCTTTCCTGAGAAGACACGTCGGCGTGGTTTTCCAGGATTTCAAACTGCTGCCGCGTTTGACGGTATATGAAAACGTGGCATATGCCATGCAGGTCGTGAACAGAAATCCAAAGCAGATCCAGAAAAGATCACTTGAAGTTCTGGACTTAGTCGGCTTGAAGCATAAAGCCCGCATGTTTCCTAATGAACTTTCCGGCGGGGAACAGCAGCGTGTAGCTATAGCCCGAGCGATCGCCAATATGCCGCGTGTCCTCATTGCTGATGAACCGACAGGTAACCTGGATCCGGAAACGGCTTGGGGCATCATGGACCTGCTTGAAGAAATCAATAATCAGGGAACAACGATCATTATGGCCACACACAACAGCGAAATCGTTAACCGCGTGAGACACCGTGTCTTGGCTGTTGAAAATGGACGCATAGCCCGTGACCAGGAAAGAGGGGAGTACGGTTATGAAAATTAGAACCGCAGGAAGACATATAAAAGAATCATTTAAAAGTATCATTCGTAATGGATGGATGACGTTTGCCGCTGTCAGTGCCGTAGCGATCACATTATTGCTTGTAGGCAGCCTGATCGCACTCTTGATGAACGTGAATAAATTAGCTTCAGATGTAGAAGAAGACGTAAGCGTCAGAGTTTATGTGGCAACAGGAACAGAAGAAGAAGAACGTGAAGCTCTAAGAAGCGAACTCGAAGGAATCGACAATGTTGATACGATCGAGTATTCCAGCAGGGAAGATGAGCTGGATAATGTTATGGGCAGTTATGGTGAGGAGTTCGGCCTTTTTGAAGGAGACGACAACCCACTGCACGATGTCTTCATCCTGAATACGACAGAACCGGAATTAACGTCAGAAGTTGCGGAAGAAGCTGCAGCGATCGGTCCAGTTGTAGACGATGTCAACTATGGCGGCGCAGAAGCCGATCGACTTTTTGAAATTATGGAAACCGTGAGAAATATTGGAGCAGTTATCATTATCGCACTGATCTTTACCGCCATATTCCTGATCTCAAACACGATCCGCATCACGATCTTTTCTAGAAGAACAGAAATCGAGATCATGAAACTTGTGGGTGCAACAAACTGGTTTATCAGATGGCCGTTCCTTATTGAAGGTGCGCTTATCGGATTCGTAGGAGCCTTGATTCCGGTATCGATCATTTCATATCTATATTTAAGCGGATTTGATACATTGATGGGTTATCTATCCGGGACTTACTTCGGTCTGCTTCCACCTAACCCATTCCTGATTCAGATTGTCGCCTTGCTTTTAACTATCGGCGTGGTCATAGGAAGTATCGGTTCATCATTATCTATACGAAAATTTTTGAAAGTTTAACAAAAAAGAGGGACATATTCCCTCTTTCATACATATAAAAGACATTAGCAGAGAAGAGGAACGCAGTCGTGGGAAAGAAAACAGTATTGAAGTGGGTCATGATAAGTATCACAGGTTTGATTATATTAGGGGTATCTCCAGAGTCGATTGAAGCAACACCTTCTGAAGCGGATCATTCAGAAAAAATAACGGAACTGAAAGCCCGTGAAGAAGATGCACAGGACGAGCTGGTATCCATCATTTCAGTCATTGAAGAAACAGAAGCAGAGGCTGAAAAGCTAGTTGATGTTATGGAAGAAACGAGCCGGGAACTCGAAAAGACACAAGAAGAGATTTCGGTCCTGACCAATCAAATCAATCAGAGAGAAAGTAAGTTAGATGCTCAAGTAAGGTCGGTACAAGTATCAGGCCGGTCATCAGAAATATTGAACTTTCTAATCGAAGCGGAATCCCTGTCAGATATACTGGCACGACTAGGTGTGGTCAATACCTTGTTTTCTGCTAACCATGAGGTAATGACCAGCCAGATCGAAGATCAGGAAGAAGTCAGAAAAAAAGAACAGCAAATGATTGAGAATCAGGAGAAACAGACACTGCTGGCTGCAGAACTGGAAACAAAAAAAGCAGAACTAGATGAGAAACGACTGGAACAGGAAAGTCTAGTGGCTGCTATTGCCGCTGAGAAGTCAGAGGTCGAAGAAGAACGAGCCGCTTATCTTGCACAGCAGCGAAGAAGTGAGCGTCGTTTACAGGATATTCAGACAGCCCGTACGTCAGCACGCTCGGCTGAACCCGTGACTGTTTCCGTTTCAGGTGGGAAAGATGAAACAGTGTCACCCTCGTCAAGCCAGAACAGTACGCCTGCATCAGGTTCTATAGTGACTGCTGCGCATAGTCTGACTGGTGTACGTTATTCTTATGGCGGCTCTTCAACTTCCGGTTTTGACTGTTCCGGCTTTACTCAGTTTGCCCTTCGTCAAGCCGGTAAAAGTATTCCGCGAACGGCAGCTGCTCAGTTTGGCGCGAGCCGACGCCTAGCCCAGTCAGAGGCCAGACCCGGCGACTTGATCTTTTTCAATCAGTCAGGATCCATCGATCATGTCGGTATCTATTTAGGTGGCGGCAAATTCATTGGGGCACAGACATCAACGGGTGTAGCTGTTGCTTCATTCACGTCAGGATACTGGTCACGCTATGTGGCCGGGTTTGGACGTCCTTAAATTAAAAGAGTAACTCCTTACGTGAAGCGACCGTTCTCACATAAGGAGTTTTTTTCTATAAGCACAGTAAGTTGCCTCTTAATATGATAAAATAAGATTAATAATGAGTCGAAGGGATGAAAGTTATGACACTGTTTCAAAATAGTTTACTTGCACTTTTAGTATTTGTACTGCAGCCGACGTTTATAATCGGTGTTGTATTAGCCATTTTAGCCAAAACCAGACGATTTAAATATTCCAGAAGCAAGCTGCGAACAACGATATATAAAGACAATTTTGAAATCAAACGATTCCTTACCTGGGGACTCGTTCCCGGAGTCATACTTTCCCTGTTTTCCATTTTCATCGGCATGCCGGTAACGATCGACTGGATGATTATTTACCAGATCGTGACCATCCTCTTTCTAGGGCTGGGCTACCGGTTCATCCATCCTATTTTCACATTCAGTGCCTCAGGATTAACTGTCCTGATTTTAAATATGTTTGTTACTGATGCCTCATTGTTCGGGCAGATATTGGACCGATGGAACAGCCCAATCGTAAGCCAGACTGCCATGAGTTACGGGAGTGTTCAGATTATTTATCTGTTTGCTGTCTTAATTCTTATCAGTACGATCGGAGTGCTCTATAAAGGAAATATGAAGCAGTTCGTTCCAAGATTCTTGAAAACGAAAAGAGGGAAACTGGTTGCCCGCTACCGTATGACACCGTTATGGCTGATGCCTTTAGCCGTGGTTGTCCCAGGCGATACCTTTACCGCTCTTTTCGAATGGTGGCCAGTTTTTTCTATTGGAAGTCAGACCTATTCATTTCTACTTATACCGGTGCTCCTAGGGTTCAGGTACACCGTTCAGGCACAGCTTCCATCTGAAGCGAAACAGGCCTTGATAAAAGATTTTGCCATACTCAGTGTACTGAGTGCTGTTCTTTTTGCTTTGACCTTCTGGATTGAAGAACTGAGCGCTGTAGGATTGAGCATCCTTTTGGTCGGGGGGATATACGTGCTGTACAGACACAGACAGCGTGAAAGGAAATGGGCCTTTAAATTCGGTCCTGATCCGGCCGGTCTCAGAGTCGTTGCAGTAAGACCGAACAGTCCAGCAGAAAGAATGTCGCTGGAAATCGGCGATGTACTGGTAGAATCCAATCAGATGTCCTTGTCAACAGTTGAGGATTTTACGGAGTCTTTATTCAATAACCGCTCCTATAGCAAACTCAAAGTGAAACGCCTCGATGGTGAACTAGTCATCACCGAAACGCCTATTTACGAGGAAGATTCTCATGACTTGGGGCTTGTTACACTTGAAGACATTCAGTACTAATATACAAGAGGTGCCTCAGGTACAATCACTGGAAGAACTATTCTTTCCTGCTGATTTCGCCTGAGGCTTTTATTATAGACAAAGGTGTGGTATTATCGACACATCAACATATGAACATAAGTACATATAAAAGGAGAGGAACCGTATGATCGATAAAGAAACTCTGGAGAATGCATCGCTTTTATTTAAAGCATTAAGTGATTCGACGCGCTTAACGATCATTTATCAGCTTTCACTATCAGAGATGAATGTGAATACGATAGCCCGGACACTTCATATGGAGCAGTCGACTGTTTCCCATCAACTGAAGATATTAAAATCGGCGCGACTGGTGAAATCTCGCCGAGAAGGCAAAACACGTATTTATTCTATCAGTGACGAACATGTGCAGGAACTGATCAGTCAAGTAACGTCTCATGTTCAGGAAAAGAGGGATTAGAATGACAGAATACACATTGAATGGTCTCCATTGCAGTAACTGCTCAGATGACCTGGAAAAGAAACTGAATCAGTTCGCGGGGAGTTCAGAAGTGACGATCGATTACGACACGAGCAGGTTGACTGTAGATGAAACAGATGCTGATATGGAGCAGATAAAGAAAGTGCTGGAATTTGAGAAAATCACCCTGAAACCTTTGGAGAAGGGGGATGAGGAAAGTCATAGTGAACATTCCAATCATCATGGTCACCATCACGGACATCAGCATGGTATGGGATCGATGATGAATCAGGAATCATCAAAGAAAATGCTGATCGTCTTTGGAGTGAATCTGGCTTTTTCGGCTCTCGAGTTCATTTTCGGTTTTCTTTTCAATAGTATCGCCATCATGACTGATGCAGTTCATGACTGGGGGATGCTCTATCTATCGGACTGGCCACGTACTTTGAAAGAATATCTACCAAAGAAACAAATGACCAGTACAGTTTCGGCCATCAGCGTTTTTCCCTATTAGGCGCTTTAGTGACGGCGGTCACCCTGCTCGGCGGCTCGGCTGTTATCCTCGTTACAGCGGTGCCGAGACTTCTCGATCCCGTAGAAGTGAATCATGAAGGCATGTTCTGGCTCTCGCTTTTCGCTATCGCTGCTAACGGGTTCTCTGCCTGGTTGATGAGCCGGGGCGACTCACATAACGAATCTCTCCTCAACCTTCATATGATGGAAGATGTACTAGGCTGGATAGGGGTATTAGCAGTGAGTATTGTTTTGTACTATACAGACTGGTATATTTTGGATCCAATCCTGTCTATCGCGATCGCCTCATTTATCATCTATAAAACCTGGCCGCTGTTCAGAGAAACGATTGAAATTTTTCTGGAAGCCACGCCAAAAGAATTATCAAGAGAAAAAATCGAGGAGGCGATCCTTTCCATCAAAGGTGTAACGAATGTCTCGCATCTGCATGTCTGGTCCATAGACGGCAAAGAACATGCGATGACTGTGACGGTGAGTACTTCCCTGGAAGGAATGGAAGATATAGAAACGATCAAGGATAAGATCAGAGACAATCTTTCAGATTATGCTGTGCATCATTCCACTATAGAGGTCGTCTATGATCCTGGAAAGACACTGATGAAAAGTAAAAGTTGAAAACAGGAAGTGAAGTCTGATAGTATAAGGTAACTTTAAATAAAAAAGGGGAGATCAAGATGGGGATTCATGAATACTTCAAAAGTTTGAGTGATCTGGAGAAAATTTACCGCTGTCCGGGGAAGTTCAAGTATGAAGAACATTCTGTCGCAGAGCATTCATTTAAAGTGACAAAAGTTGCTCAATTTCTAGGGACTGTGGAAGAAAACAGAGGCAGCGAGGTGAACTGGCAAGCCTTGTATGAAAAAGCATTGAATCATGATTATGCAGAAATTTTTATTGGAGACATCAAGACGCCTGTTAAGTATGCCGATCCCGATCTGCGTGACCGACTGGCACATGTGGAAGAATCAATGACTCATCATTTCATACAGCAGGAATTTCCGGAAGAATTCCAAGCCATCTATCATGAACGTCTGAAAGAAGGCAAAGATGAATCGCTGGAGGGCAAGATCCTGTCAGTCGCTGATAAGGTCGATCTTCTTTACGAATCTTTCGGGGAAATCCAAAAAGGGAATCCAGAGCCTTTGTTCAATGAAATTTACCGGGAATCATTAGATACTATCCTGAATTTTAAAGAAATGAAAAGTGTCCAGTATTTTCTGGCAGAGATTCTGCCGGATCTATTAAGAGGAGAATTTACCAATCAGTCGGAACTGGAAAAAATCACGCAGGGAATATTAAAGACTCACAAAGTAGAACAGACATTCGCAATAGACGAATGAATATGGTAGAATATAGGATGAAAGAGAGGGAAGAGTCACGACTCTTTCCTCTCTTTTGACAGTCAATGAAAGTGTAATAGTCGCATAACGTAGACAAAAACTTTACAATATGAGTAAGAGTTCATGAACGGAAAAGACGAATAACAAAGGTAGGATGAAAGCATGGCTAATGATAAAATCGAGGTGCGTGGGGCACGGTCCCATAACCTGAAAAATATTGATATAACAATTCCAAGAGACAAACTGGTCGTCATGACGGGATTATCCGGTTCTGGAAAAAGTTCACTCGCATTTGACACGCTTTATGCTGAAGGACAGCGTCGGTATGTCGAATCCTTGTCTTCTTATGCGAGGCAGTTTCTGGGTCAGATGGATAAACCGGATGTCGATAGTATCGAAGGGCTCAGCCCGGCCATTTCCATCGATCAGAAAACAACGAGCAATAACCCGCGTTCCACTGTCGGAACCGTGACCGAAATAAATGACTTTTTACGACTCATGTACGCCAGGATCGGGACACCGATCTGTCCGAATGACGGGACAGTCATTTCTAGTCAGTCCATCGAACAGATGGTCAACCGGCTTTTGGAATATCCGGAAAAGACCCGACTCCAGATTCTTGCCCCCGTGGTGAAAGAGAAAAAAGGGCAGCATAAAAAAGTGCTCGAAAAGATCAAGAGCGAAGGGTACGTAAGAATGAGGATCGACGGAGAACTCGTCGATATCGATGAGGAGATCGAGCTGGATAAAAACCTCAACCATTCTATCGACGTCATAATAGACCGCATCGCTATTAAAGAAGGTATCCGAACACGGCTGTTCGATTCTTTAGAAGCCGCCCTGCAACTGGGAGAAGGCTATGTGATCGCAGATATCATCGGGGAAGAAGAGGTGCTGTTCAGTGAGCACTATGCCTGCCCGGTGTGCGGATTTACATTGCCGCCCCTGGAACCGCGTCTGTTTTCCTTTAATGCACCCTTTGGGGCCTGCCCGGAATGTGACGGGCTGGGTACAAAGCTGGAAGTGGATATCGATTTAGTGGTTCCTGACAAAACGCTCTCACTAGATGATGGGGCGCTGCTTCCCTGGCAGCCGATCAGTTCGAACTACTATCCGCAAATGCTCTCACAGGCTTGTGAGACCTTTGATATCGATACGACCATTCCTTTCAAGGATCTGCCAAAAAAACACAGGGATATCGTCCTGTACGGATCGAAAAAGAAAAAATTCCATTTCCACTATAAAAATGATTTCGGCAGTGTCAGAGACACGATGATTCCTTTTGAAGGTGTCATCCCGAATGTCAACAGACGCTATCATGAAACAAACAGTGACTATACCCGCCGAGTGATGCAGCAGTATATGACTGAACTGGAATGTCACGTCTGTCACGGCAAACGACTGAACAGAGAAGCTCTGGCTGTGAAGATCGAAGGACAGGACCTGGGAGAAGTCAGTCAGCTCTCCATTGAGAATGCGAAGGTATTTTTCGAATCCCTTGACCTTTCAGCCAATGATACAGCTATAGCTAAACCGATCAGAAAAGAAATCAATGACCGGCTTTCTTTCCTGAGAAACGTCGGGCTGGATTATCTGACGCTGAACCGTAAAGCGGGGACACTGTCAGGAGGAGAAGCTCAGCGGATCCGACTGGCAACTCAGATCGGATCAAATCTTTCCGGCGTATTGTATATTCTGGATGAACCTTCCATAGGTCTGCATCAGAGAGACAACAATCGTCTGATCGATTCATTGAAAAAAATGCGTGATCTGGGTAATACCCTTATCGTTGTGGAGCATGATGAAGACACGATGCGTGCGGCAGATTATATTGTCGACATAGGTCCGGGTGCTGGAGAAAAAGGCGGACAAGTCGTAGCTGCCGGCTCTCCAGCTGACATCGAATCGAATCCTGACTCGATCACGGGTGCCTATCTATCTGGAAAAAAAGAGATACCTGTACCAAAAACCAGACGCACGAATGATGACGGGATCATTAGCATCAAAGGTGCAGAAGAAAATAATCTGAAGAATATCGATGTTGACTTTCCACTTGGTCGCTTTATCGCTGTCACAGGTGTTTCAGGCTCAGGTAAGAGTTCACTGATCAACGAGATCCTCCACAAGGCACTTGCCCGCGAAGTGGGACGGTCGAAGAAACGTCCCGGCAAATTCAAGTCTATTGAAGGTTATGAACAGCTGGAAAAAGTGATCGATATCGACCAGAGCCCGATTGGACGTACACCAAGAAGTAACCCGGCGACATATACCAGTGTGTTCGATGATGTACGAGATTTGTTCGCCAAGACGAATGAAGCCAAAATGCGCGGTTACAAGAAAGGGCGATTCAGTTTCAACGTCAAAGGTGGAAGATGTGAAGCCTGTAAGGGTGACGGTATCTTGAAAATAGAAATGCATTTCCTTCCGGATGTGTACGTCCCGTGTGAAGTGTGTCACGGGACACGCTACAATTCCGAGACGCTGGAAGTGAAATATAAAGGCAAGAATATCGCTGACGTACTGGCAATGACGATAGAAGAAGCTGTCGACTTCTTTTCCAACGTTCCTAAAATCGAGCGCAAGCTGCAGACGATCATTGATGTGGGTCTCGGTTATATGACACTTGGTCAGCCGGCAACGACGCTTTCCGGTGGTGAAGCCCAGCGAATGAAACTGGCAAGCGAACTGCACAAGAGACAGAATGGTCATAACTTTTATATTCTGGATGAACCGACGACCGGACTCCATGCAGATGATATCGCTAGACTGCTGCAGGTCCTTGACCGGTTAGTGGAAGCAGGGAATACAGTGCTCGTCATCGAACACAACCTGGATGTCATCAAGGTGGCCGATCATGTCATAGACCTTGGTCCCGAAGGTGGTGAAGGTGGAGGAACCATCATTACGACTGGCACACCTGAAGAGGTTGCTGAATGTAAAGAGAGCTATACCGGTCACTACCTGAAGAAGATCCTGACTAAGCATAAGAGCGGGTGAGGTGCGGTTTCCTCCAACAAGATGAATGATGTAAGCTGTTAATACGTAAAAATCAGTCGTAAGTCCTATGACATTTTAAAAAAGTTGATGCATAATAAGTATAGAACGAAAATAACTATGATGTATCGATTAAAGGAACCTATATAGGAGGGCTTTGAATGAACGAAAGAGAACGTATTATAGACCTGATGAAAAAAGGCATATTATCAACTGAAGAAGGACTGGACCTGCTGGAAAATACGATCAGTAAAGAAGGCAAAAAAGTCGAAGCAGAAGAGTTTACTGACGAAACTGTCGACAATACTGACACAGCGAAGGCCAGCGAAAAAGCAGAGGACAAGGAACCGGTACAGGATCAAAACGAAGCGGAAGCTGAACTTGAAGCATTGGTCAAAGAAATCAATGCCTGTTCTGTGAAACTTGACACCTTGAATCAGCAACTCAGTGACGTGGATGCTGAATTGAATGCAAAGAACACGGAATTGAATCAGCTGACCAAAGACAGCCAGTCTGACATTACAGAAAGAAAAGAAGCTATCTCAGAAGAGATCCGACTCGTTCAAAAAGAACTGGAATTGATCAAGCAGTTGGATGAAGTGGATAATACAGAGGAAATCGTTTCGCTTCGCAATAAAATAGACAAGCTGTCAAAAGAACTTGAACAGGTTGAAATGACTGAACAGGACTTTGAAGATGACAGCCATATTAAAGAACTGAGTGCTGCGGTCGATCGACTGGAAGAGAAAAAAGCAGAACTCAGTCGTGAAAAAGAGGAATGTGTCAAACAGCTAAATCGTTCAAAAGTCAGACAGTGGACGCTGAAAGCAAAACAAGCCACGTCAAGCTTTGAAATTCCAGAAGACTGGAAGAAAGAAGCCAGTGAAGAACTGACAAAAGCCGGAAAACGAATCGAAGAGGCAAGCAAAGAAATGTCTTCTCTTTTTAAAAAGAAAGTGAACCAGGCTTCTGATAAAGATGTGAAGCAGACGATCCGTACATCTTTGGATAATGTGTTTGAGAATTTCGACTGGAAGAATGTCAGTTTGAAATTTCCTACACTGGCATCCAAAGAGTACAGCAAAGAGTGGGCGTTTGATGATTCGACAGCAACGATCATAGACATCAAAGTAGCTAACGGAAAGATCACGATCAACAAAGGGAATACCGAGACGATCTCTCTATCAGCTAAAGGAAAACTTTATGGTCGTATGGACGAGGCTACCCCGGAGGAATCATTCGCTGCACGCAGTACCGTCAATGCGGATGAAGATAAACTGATCGTACATGTACCGAATAAACGCGTTTATGCGGACTTGACCTTGACCTTGCCAGAAAGAACGTATGATTATCTTTCGATCAATACGTTGAATGGAAAAGTGATGGTGAATGAACTTGATGTCAAAGATGTTTATGCTAAATCGACGAACGGTTCCATTACATTTGATAAACTGAGCGGCACGATGCTTGAAGCAAAAGGCTCAAATGGGTCGGTAACCGTAAATAACAGCCAGCTGAAAGATCTGCTCGCCAGTACTGTCAATGGTTCTCTGGCATATGATGGAGAGCTGGAAAGCGGCGATCTGTCCACAACCAATGGCGAAGTGAAAGTGACGGTTAAAAATGAGTCGATCGCCAGACTTAAAGCGGCGACCGTTAATGGTAACGTGAAACTGGCCGTTCCAGATAATGTCACCCTTGAAGGGAAGGCAAAAACAACGTTCGGCAAGATCAAAAGCCGCTTAAGTAATGTTGAAGTCAATGATGATTCTGAAAATACGAAACGTTTTAAAAGAGTTGTAGATGAAACGTCTTTTGATTTCAATGTATCAACCACAACTGGAAATGTCTTACTAAAAGATACTGACAAATAATTTGAAAGGGAATGAGGTCAAAAATGAGTAAACTAACTAAATCAAAAAACAATGCAGTCATATTTGGAGTTCTGGGAGGGATCGGAGAGTATTTCAATATCGATCCTGTCCTGCTGCGTGTCATCGTCGTCGTTGCAACGTTTGTAGGTGTCGGATCAACTGTTCCGATTTATCTCCTGCTGGCACTGGTGATGCCGGATGGTAATCAGACTTCACAGAGCGGGGACAAACCGCGTTCATCCTCACCATTTGGTCCATATAATGAAAAACCAAAAAGGAAAGAGGCAGAAAAAGTAGAAGAAGAGGATTGGAGTGACTTTTAATCAATGAAATGGTGGCAGCGTATCTTAGCTAATACATTGATTTTTCTGGCATTAGCCGGTTTTCTCGATGGTTTTATGATCGCCTCCTGGCTGACCGCCTTAGTGGCTGCTGTCGTTTTCGGGATATTGAATGTACTGGTCAAACCGATTCTGGTTATCCTGTCATTTCCGATAACGATCATGACATTAGGATTGTTCTATTTGATCATCAATGGCCTGATGCTATGGCTGACCGCCGCTTTAGTCGGTGGCTTCGGATTCAGTTCATTTGGACTGGCACTACTGGTGGCTTTGATCGTATCAGCTTTAAATGCTTACTTCAATAACGCATAGTAAAAAAGGCTTAATGCAGGTATTCGCATTAAGCCTTTTTTGTATGCCGTGCCTCCGGTTTTTCTATTATGACCTAGCCAAATATGATATGATGAAGGTATGTTTATATCAATGAATAAAGGAGATAATCAATGACTGCTTCAGTAAAAGTACATGAGCTTGTAGATTCAATGGATGATTTGCTTGTCATTGTCGGCGAAGAGAATCTGGATAGAAAAATTATGATCAGTGATTTATCAAGACCTGCGTTGGAGCTTACCGGATACTTCAGTTTTTATCCTCAAGATAGAATTCAACTGTTAGGTAAAACCGAACTTTCATTTGCGGAAAAAATGACTAGCGATGAACGCTATATTGTCATGAAGCGTATGTGTCAGGCGGAAACACCAGCTTTTCTGATTTCGAGGAATCAGGAACCACCGAAAGAACTGTTAAAAGCGGCAGAGGAAAAAGGCATTCCCGTCCTTCTCTCAAAACGCTCAACGACTCGTTTGTCTTCAAATGTGACAAATTTTTTGGAAGAACGCTTAGCTGAACGTATATCTCAACATGGTGTCCTTATAGATATATACGGTATGGGAGTACTGATCATAGGGGATTCAGGGATCGGTAAATCTGAAACGGCCCTTGAACTGATCCAGCGCGGACACCGTCTGGTCGCGGATGACAGAGTGGAGCTTTACATGATGGATGAAAGACGTATCATTGGGGAACCACCGGAAATTTTGAGAAATCTGATCGAAATCAGAGGGATCGGTGTGATCGATGTCGTCAATCTGTTTGGTGTCGGTTCGATTCGTACGAAAAAACGCGTAGACCTTGTCATTAATCTTGAGCACTGGGATCGTAACAGACAGTATGACCGTTTAGGGCATAATCTGGACAAAATGCGCATATTCAATGTCGATATTCCGAAACTCTCTATTCCAGTACGAGTCGGACGTAATCTGTCGATCATTATTGAAATTGCTACAATGAATATACGTGCCAAGGAAATGGGATATGATGCGACTAAAACATTCGAGAATAATCTGAATAAACTGATAGAAAAGAATACGCGGGAAGAATAGATGGAGGCTCATAAATGTATAATGTTATAGGTAATATAGATCCGGTTGCTTTCAGGTTAGGTCCTTTAGAAGTAGCCTGGTATGGGATCATTATTGTTATAGGGATGTTTCTTGCTATCTGGTTAAGTATGCGTGAAGCAAATAAGCAGGGAATAGGCGAAGACTTCATCATTGATCTGGCGTTTTGGCTTATCCCGATGGGGCTGATCGGTGCACGAATATATTATGTCTTATTTGAACTGCCGACATATTTAGCTGATCCACTCAGTGTTTTTTATATTTGGGAAGGGGGGATAGCGATTTATGGAGGCTTGATCCTTGGGTTTATCACGATGTACTGGTATAGCCGGAAGAATGATGTCCCCGTCTGGCTTTTAGTCGATATCCTTGCTCCCCATGTTATGATCGCCCAGGCCATTGGTCGATGGGGAAACTTTGTCAATCAGGAAGCCCATGGTGAAGCAGTCAGTCGTCAGTTCCTTGAGGGACTTCAGCTCCCCGACTTCATCATCGAACAGATGAATATCAAGGGAACGTATTACCATCCAACCTTTTTATATGAATCAGTATGGAATATCGTCGGCTTTATCCTTCTAATGCTCTTGAGAGCAAAAGACAGGCTGCTGCTTAGAGGAGAGGTCTTTTTAGGTTATCTTGCCTGGTATGGTCTAGGCCGATTTTTCATTGAAGGCATGAGAACGGACAGTCTTTATATTGGAGCTTTCCGTGTTTCACAACTGCTTTCTCTACTGCTGCTGGTTTCAAGTATTGGCTTGATCATCTATCGACGCTTTTATGTTTACCCAAGACCGCCTTATTATTCAGAGGGCATAGAACCTGAAAAAGTGTTTGAAGAGAACCAGAAAAAGTATCATCAGAAAAAAAGATGAATAAATGACACGAACGTCAACAATCAAAGGATGGGATAGAATGGGAAGAAAACTGGCTGTTTTAGGCGCTGGCTCCTGGGGCAGCGCTTTAGCGAACGTGTTAACTGAAAATGGTCATCATGTCAGTATCTGGACCAGAGATCAGGCTCAAAAGAACGAAATCAATTCCAGTCATACAAACAAACATTATTTGCCTGAATTTATATTTCCGAATGAAATCGTTGCAACAACAGATTTGAAAAAGGCGATTGAAGATGTTGAGGCCATTGTCATAGTGATACCTACAAGTGGAATCCGAGAACTGGCCCAGCGGTTAAATACGATCCTGGACAGAAAAGTAACGATCGTCCATGCATCAAAAGGACTTGAACGAGAAACACACAAGCGCATCTCCACTATCCTTGAAGAAGAACTGTCTTCTGAAAGCGTCACAGGGATCGTAGCCTTGTCGGGCCCCAGTCATGCCGAAGAAGTGATCAATCGTGACTTGACGACTATCACTGCGGCATCTGTTGATACTGAAAGTGCCCGATATGTTCAGAAACTGTTCATCAATGATTACTTCAGAGTCTACACAAACACTGATATTATTGGCGTGGAGATCGGTGCAGCTTTGAAAAATATCATTGCCATCGGAGCGGGCATAATTGCAGGACTTGGGTATGGAGATAATGCTAAAGCCGGCCTGGTAACCCGCGGCTTAGCTGAAATCAGCCGTCTCGGTGTAGAGATGGGGGCCGATCCGCTGACATTTATGGGGCTCAGCGGTGTAGGAGATTTGATCGTCACCTGTACCAGTCCACATTCACGTAACTGGCGGGCAGGTTACCAGTTAGGTAAAGGAGAAGCTATCCAAACTGTTCTGGATAACATGGGGATGGTCGTTGAGGGTGTATCAACGACACAGGCTGCCTTCGAACTGGCCAGAGAGCATGAGATAGAAATGCCGATTACTGAAGCTATATATGATGTGTTATACAAGGATGCTGAAGTTAAATATGTTATACTGAATCTGATGCAACGTGAAGGCAAGGCAGAGTAATAGGTTTTGCCTGAAAATCTATATAAAGGAGTAGAGCGAAAATGAAGAAAGTAAGAAAAGCGATCATTCCTGCCGCAGGATATGGGACTCGTTTTTTACCTGCAACAAAAGCAATGCCTAAGGAAATGATCCCCATTGTGGATAAGCCGACGATTCAGTTTATTGTAGAAGAGGCGATTGCCTCCGGTATCGAGGACATCCTTATCATAACAGGGAAGCTGAAAAGACCGATCGAAGATCACTTTGACTCTAATCCGGAACTGGAAGAAAATCTGCGTAAAAAAGGCAAAGAAGAGCTGCTGGAACTAGTGGAAGAGACGACAGGACTCAATCTATATTTCGTCAGACAACCGTATCCTTTAGGCTTGGGTCACGCTGTCCTGCAGGCTAAAGCATTTGTGGGAGATGAACCCTTCGTTGTTATGCTTGGAGACGATGTGATGGCCGATGAAGAGCCATTGACAAAACAATTGATTGAAGGGTATGAAAAGACCCACGCTTCTAATATTGCAGTTATGCGTGTGCCGCATGAGGAGACATCAAGTTACGGGATCATCGATCCAGAAGCGGAAGCGGAAGACGGATTGTATAATGTACGCAAATTCGTTGAAAAACCGGCTCCCGAAGATGCGCCAAGTGATCTGGCAATCATTGGCCGTTACCTCCTGATGCCTGAAATTTTCGGTATTCTGGAAAAGCTTGAACCGGGTGTCGGGGGAGAAATCCAGCTTACCGATGCAATAGATGAGCTGAACAAGACTCAACGTGTTTTTGCCAAAGAGTTTAAAGGTGAGCGTTATGACGTTGGAGATAAATTCGGATTCTTAAAAACAACGATCCAATACGGACTCAAGCATCCTCAGGTAAAGGATGATCTGAAAAAGTATATCCTGGATTTAAGTAAAGAACTGGAATCTGGATCGATCGTAAACAATATGGATCCTGAAGCCCATGAACTCGAGTCAGCGAAGACAGACGAAGAATAAACACTGAATACTGAATGAACGCTCAGTTAAGCTCCATTTATAATGAACAGGATGAGTTCATGCTGTTCATTATGGAAGGAGCTTTTTTCGCTTGACAAATACATAGAATCTGGTAAACTATATAAGGTGAATCACTTACAAAAAGTAAGTACATGATTCTGAAAACTTATTATGATAAACTAACTACTATAAATCAACTAATTTAATGCTTAGTGAGAGGAGCATGTCTGAATGGAAAAGGTAAATACTGTTTATGATGTCATCGTGATCGGGGCAGGCCCCGGCGGACTGACAGCGGCTTTATATGCTTCACGTTCAAATTTAAAAACACTGATGCTTGAAAAAGGGATCCCCGGTGGACAGATGAATAACACTGCTGAAATCGAAAACTATTCTGGTTTCAAGAGTATTATGGGACCTGATCTATCGATGAAGATGCTTGAAGGTGCAACACAGTTTGGTGCGGAACATGTCTATGGAGATGTTCGGGAAATCGTTGATAAAGAAACGGTAAAAGAAGTTATTACATCTGATAAAACGTATCAGGCGAAAGCTGTCATTATTTCAACTGGAGCTGAACACAAAAAGCTTGGCGTCAAAGGCGAATCAGAATTTAATGGCCGCGGCGTATCATATTGTGCTGTATGTGATGGAGCATTTTTCAGAAACAAACACGTTGTTGTTGTGGGCGGAGGAGACTCAGCTGTTGAAGAAGGAGCTTACCTGACACAATTTGCTGATAAAGTAACGATCATCCACCGTAGAGACGAACTGAGAGCACAGAAAATCCTGCAGGATCGCGCGTTTAAAAATGACAAAATCGACTTTATCTGGGATTCTGTTGTTGAAGAGATCGTCGGCGATCAGAGTGTCACCGGAGTCGCAGTGAAAAACGTGCAAAACGGAGAAACGTCTCTCCTTGAAGCTGATGGTGCATTCATTTATATCGGTCTGCTTCCGAACTCCGAAGCATTCCAGTCACTGCCGATCACCAATGAAGAAGGCTGGATCGAAACGGATGCCAACATGATGACACAGGTGCCTGGGATTTTCGCTATCGGAGATGTCAGAGACACTGTCTTGAGACAGGTTGCCACAGCTGTTGGAGACGGATCCGTTGCCGGAAACGCGGCATACCAGTATGTAGAAGAATTGAAAGAAAAAATGGAAAAGCAGAACGTATGAAAGAATGATGAAGAAGAGCAGGAGAGGTGAATCTCCTGCTCTTCTTTTTTTGCGTATACGTTCTGAAATGAGGCTGATCCTTTTGGAAGACTCCCCAAATGAAATAACAGGAAAGGGCAAAGCAGGTGAAGCAAACGTTTCTTTATTTTATAGCTTTGATTTTAATAATGATCATAGCTTCTCCTGTTAAATTGTTAACATGTACTCTTTTCTTATGCAAGATAGTGATAAACATGATACAATTAATTTATAAGGGTCACCTGAAAGAAATCATATAGAGACGAGGGATTAATATGGATTGGAAAGAAACATATCAGACTTGGTTGAACTATTCAAAATTGGATAAATCACTGAAGAAAGACTTGGAAAAACATAAAGAGGATGAATCGAGGCTCGAAGATGCTTTTTATACATCGCTTGAGTTTGGCACTGCAGGTATGCGTGGGATCATAGGAGCTGGAACGAATCGTATGAATATTTATACTGTTCGCCAGGCTACCGAAGGACTGGCTCTGTTTATAGAAGAGCAAGGCGAAAAAATGAAAGAGCGTGGCGTCGCCATTGCTTACGATTCACGTCATATGTCTAAAGAATTTGCAGTGGAATCAGCTCTGACATTGGCTGCCCACGGCATCAAAGCTTATGTCTTTGAAGAATTGAGACCGACACCTGAATTATCTTTTGCTGTGAGACACCTGAAGGCAGCCGCAGGGATCATGATCACTGCCAGCCATAATCCGCCGGAGTACAATGGATACAAAGTTTATGGCGAAGACGGGGGGCAATTGCCGCCAAAAGAAGCAGATGATTTAACTACTTATGTCAGAAGTGTAACGGATATCCTTTCGATCGATGCTTTGGATAGAGAAAAAGCAGAAAAAGAAGGTCTTTTAACATTCGTCGGTAATGATATTGACAGAAAATATTTAGAAGCTCTTCGAACAGTAACGATCGATCAGGACCTGATCGACAGACAAGGAAGATCTTTAAAAATAGTATTCACTCCGCTTCACGGCACAGGACAGATGCTTGGGGAAAAAGCATTGAAGCAAATCGGCTTCAAAAATGTATCATTTGTAGATAAACAGTCCGAACCGGATCCTGATTTTTCAACAGTGAAGTCACCAAACCCTGAAGATCCTGCAGCCTTCAAGCTGGCTATTGATAAAGGCAAAGAAATCGATGCGGATGTTCTGATCGCTACTGACCCGGACGCTGACCGTCTGGGACTGGCAGTGAGAACGGCTAAAGGGCATTATGAAGTGCTCTCAGGTAATCAGATCGCTGCGCTGATGGTCGAGTATATCTTTAAAGCTCATTCATTAAAGGAGTCTTTGCCTAAAAATAGTGTGATGTTAAAATCTATCGTATCAAGCAATCTGCCGAGTGTGATCGGGGACAAATATGGTGTAGAAACGATCGATGTCCTGACAGGATTCAAATTCATTGCTGAGAAAATAAAAGAATTTGAAACAGATCATTCTAAAATATTCATGTATGGATTTGAGGAAAGCTATGGCTACCTCATTCAGCCTTTTGTAAGAGATAAAGATGCGATTCAAGCATTAGTAATGGTTGCTGAAATGACAGCCTACTTTAAAGAACAAGGATACAGCTTGTTTGATGCCATTCATGAGCTCTATCATGAACATGGTCACTACGAGGAAAAAACGATCTCAGTCAAAATGGATGGCATGGAAGGCACAGAGAAAATCAATGAAATCATGAGTAGCCTCCGTTCACAGACACCTGAAAAGTTTGGGGATATCCAGGTCATCATGGTAGAAGATTTCAAGACGCAGACACGACAAAAAGGGTCTTCTGAAGAAGGTATCGAACTGCCGCCAGCTAATGTACTGAAGTATACACTGGCTGATTCAAGCTGGATCGCCGTGCGTCCGTCAGGTACAGAACCGAAAATCAAGTTCTATATCTCAGCATGCGATGACTCGGGTGTGGCAGTCAAAGAAAAAATAGAAGCATTCGAAGCAGATATCCGTTCACGAATCGATTTTTAATTTTACTCGAAGTTCACAAGCAGGAGGCAGCAAATATGAAAAAGAATGTCGGACGTACAGATAGAATCATTCGCATCACTTTGGGGATTATTCTTTTCCCGCTTTTATTTCTGCGATCAACTTTGTACAAGCTGATCGGAATAGCTTCCATTCCACTGATTGTGACTGGCCTGACTCAAAGGTGCGGTGCTTACGCATTGATGGGAATGGACACATGCGAAAGAGACTAAGCAAAAACGAAACGCGAACAATAGGTGTCCTTAGTAAGGATACTGGACTTAGTAATTAGAAAAACACCGTCGAATCAAGGATCACATTTCCTCGATTTGACGGTTTTTTCTTTTCATTCCTATTTTACCAGATACATTCCAGTGAAAATCTGTCCGCAGCACTATGACCAAGATGTGACTTTTTGTTAATGTGGTAGTAATGACACACCAGGGATGTTATAATAAATAGAATGAGACAGGAAAGATGAAACACAAGACTGAAAGAGTGAACAGGAGTGAGAACATTGAATGAAAAACTTGAACTTGTCATAATAACCGGTATGAGCGGAGCCGGGAAAACGGTCGCCATGCAGAGTTTTGAAGACATGGGATACTATTGTATCGATAATATGCCTCCGAACCTTCTGCCGACATTCTGGAAACTGGTCCGGGAATCGGGGCAATTCAGCAAAATTGCTCTTGTTATGGATCTAAGAATGAAAGACTTTTTTGAAGAAGTTAATCAGGTCCTAGTGACCATGGATAATACTCCTCATATCACTACGCGTATTGTGTTCCTGGAAGCGACAAACGAAGAGCTGGTCACACGATATAAAGAAACACGACGAGCTCATCCGTTGGCCAAAAACGAGCGGACAATAGAAGGTATAAAAAAAGAACGGCAATTATTAAATGACATAAAAATGCGTGCACAGCTGGTCATAGATACCACATCTCTGACTCCACGGGAATTAAGAGAACAGCTGATCAAGGAATTTAAAGAAAAAGAAAGACAGATGTTCCGAGTAGAAATCGTTTCGTTCGGTTTCAAATATGGTCTCCCTATCGATGCAGATATCGTCATGGATGTCCGTTTTCTGCCGAATCCACATTATATCGAAGAACTCAGACCGCAGACAGGACTGGATAAACCCGTCTATGACTATGTGATGCAGCAGACAGAAACTGAAATGTTCTATAAGAAGTTCACTGACTTGATCGATTTCACCTTACCGGGTTACAAAAAAGAAGGAAAGAGCAATGTTACTATTGCTATAGGTTGTACCGGCGGAAAACACCGGTCCGTTGCATTAGTTGAGCGCATTGCAAAACAAATCAAAGCAGATGGGTATCATGTCAACGTGTCTCATCGCGACAAAGATAAAGTAAAGGAGTCTGTTGTGCGATCATGAGACTGGAGACGTTTAAAAAGAGAAAACCCAAAATAGTAGTGATCGGTGGCGGCACAGGTTTGCCTGTCATTTTGAAAAGTCTAAAAGAAAAGGATGCCGACATCACTGCCATCGTGACGGTTGCAGATGACGGTGGAAGCAGCGGCGTTTTACGCAGAAGCTTCAATGCGGTCCCGCCTGGCGATTTAAGGAATGTGCTCACGGCCCTCTCTGAAGTCCCGGAACTGCAGCGGGAGATATTCCAATACCGCTTCCGTACGGATGATCAGAGTTTGTCGGGCCATACTATCGGTAACCTGATCATATCAGCCATGGCAGATATGCGGGGAAATATCTATGAGGCCATCCAGCTGCTTGCCAAAATGATGCATGTCAAAGGACATGTATATCCAGCAGCTGAAGAGCCATTGAACTTGCATGCAAGGTATATGGATGGCACGACTCAAAGCGGAGAATCTCAGATCCCCAAAAAAGGAAAAATGATCGATAGAGTATCTGTAACCTGTGTTGAAGAGGAACGTCCTGTGCAGGCGAGCAGAAAAGTCATATCAGCGATCATGAATGCTGATATGGTGGTGCTCGGACCAGGGAGTCTCTTCACCAGTATTTTGCCAAATATCATGATTCCTGATATCGGTAAAGCCTTGGTCGAAACAGAAGGGAAAGTCGTTTACATTTCCAATATCATGACACAGTTAGGTGAAACCGAAGGCCTGAATGATGCGGACCATATCAAAGTACTGCACAAGCATCTCGGAACAAAATTCATAGATATTGCCCTGACGAATATTGGAGATGTACCTGCCGAATACATCGAACAGGAAAAAAATGAAGACTATCTTCTTCAAGTCGAACATGATTTCAAGAGTCTGAAAGAAGAAGTTCCGATGATCATATCCGATGACTTTTTACTGCTGACAGGTAGAAGCGTCTATCACAATGGTGAAAAGGTTGCTGAAGAAATATTTAGAACGGCATTCAACAGCCAGAGAAAAATGAAAGAATACCTATAGAAGTGAGTACTGAATCATCAGTCTTGCAGTTAAAAGGAAGTGAAAGCAATGTCATTTGCGTTTGATGTAAAAAAAGAATTAACACTGCTTGAAGTGCATCCGGAACATGCCAAGGCTGAACTGGCTGCCTTGATAAGAATGAACGGTACGTTAAGCATCCAGGATCATGATTTTTTATTAAATGTACAAACTGAAAATGCCGCTATCGCTAGAAGGATCTATTCCTTGATCAAAGATAATTTTGATGTGGAGTCAGAACTGCTTGTCAGAAAAAAGATGAAACTGAAAAAAAATAATGTGTATATCGTCAGGCTGAAAAGCGGCTGTAAAGTCATCCTTAAAGAATTGGGGATAATGGATGGCATGTTGTATCACGGTCATGTTCAGGAAGAAATCAAGACCAATAAACAGAAAATCAAATCTTATCTAAGAGGCGCTTTTCTGGCCGGTGGATCAGTGAATAGCCCAGACACGAGCCGTTATCATCTGGAGATCCATTCAAGCTATGAAGAACATAATAATGATATCTGTGAAATGATGCAGGTATTTGAGCTGAATGCACGTGTACATGAACGAAGAAATGGTTATATCGTCTATCTGAAAGAATCTGAAAAGATCGCCGATTTTCTGGCTTTAATAGGTGCTACCGGAAGTATGTTCAGATTTGAAGATGTACGTATTGTAAGAGACATGCGGAATTCAGTTAACCGTTTAGTGAATTGCGAAAATGCAAATCTGAATAAAACGATCGATGCAGCATCCAAGCAAATCGAAAATATCCGCCTGATCGAAAGAGCAAGGGGATTGGATACTTTGCCTGAAAAACTTAAAGAAATTGCCGTGGTGAGGGTGGATAATCCGGATATCAGCCTGAAGGAGCTGGGTGAGCTGCTTCCTAATGGCGGGGTTTCTAAATCAGGTGTCAACCATCGTTTGAGAAAGATAAACCAAATCGCCGAAGAAATAAGGCAGAAAAATCCCGCTTAATAAATTAGTGGTGCATAGCTTGGCGCATATAAAATAAAAAACGGGGGACTTCCGTATTTATAAATGCTCGAAGTGTACAATTTACTGAATATCTAACGATATTAGATTTGCACTTTTGGATTCCATTGCAAATATAACCCCCTCGTATATATAAGAAGCTCTGTCCGACTATGATTTAAATGGACTGCAATTTTCTATGGCAGGAACTTCGCAACTCGTCGACGATTAGTTTTCTTTCTACAGGATCACTGAGCCGATAGAGTGTTTAATCTTTTCTATAATAAGAAGCGCGTGTGAACTTAAGATGTCGGTAGTTAAACAGGGGCGCCAGGATCCACGGATGTCTAGCTAATCATCACTTACTAAAAAAATCAGTTCTCGTTTTATGAGAATTGGTTTTTTTAGTTATCCTTGAGATGTCAGGCCGTGAATATATTTTTTCCTTCTAATTTTTAGTATAGTATACATATATAGTAGAGGGGGTGAACGTTTTGATACTGAAAAGAAAGTATATCCTGAATCTTACATTCATTATATGTATGTTTTTATTAGGGGCATGCACCGAAAATGAAGCGGAACCTTCTCCTTATGAAGAGGTGAATACTATGGAAAATGTGAAGATCGAACTCGAGAAAGATGTGTATGATCCTGAAGGTGAGACCTTTATCTTAAATACCATCAATGATTCTGAAGATGAGATCTCCTATGGGGCAGCCTTCAGTCTGGAAAAAGAGAAGGCTGGTGAATGGTATGTTGTCGAACCGAACGAAGAGATGGCATTTATTATGATCGTATATTCTCTGGATCCTGGTAAAAAGGCTCAGGAAGAACTGTCTATGGAGTATTATGAACCTCTGAAAACGGGTAACTACCGCATAGTTAGAGAAATCGAAGGAGAAGTGCTTGCTGCTGAATTCGAAGTGCAGAAATAAAAGACGAATCATTTGAGCAATGATTCGTCTTTTATTTAATTATCAAAATTTGTTTTTATCGTGTTTATTTTCAGGACATTGGGATTCGATCCTACTCTTGAAATATAGTCCATAGTATCAAAATTGTTCGGCAAGTGTAAGGTATATAGATCTTCGCAGAAGGTCGTTCCGTCTTCCATATACGTAATGGTATGGTCAGTTGAAACAACGGAAATATTATTTTCTGTGAAACTGTTTTCCAGATACTTCAATGTTTCTTCACGGTATTTATACGTTATCCCCAACTGCTTGGTCCGGTCTATTTTGAATATTGTTTTTAAAAGACGCAGAACGACCAGCATGATAAACGCGCCTGAGAGGGCCATAAAGTAATATCCCATTCCGACTGCGATGCCTAAACTTGCAACAGCCCATATGGAAGCAGCCGTTGTTAACCCAGTGACAGTGCGTTTACTAACGATGATGGTTCCAGCGCCCAGGAAACCAATACCGTTGACGATTTGAGCAGTGAGCCGTGTAATATCAGAGGTCAAGATATTGGCTAAGTCTGGATTGTCTTTAGAAAAATCCAGCAGCCAGCTGCTGGTTTCCAGTTGAATCATGGTGATGATGGCCGCGCCTAAACTCACCAGCATATGCGTACGTATACCGGCATCCCGACCTTTTAATTCTCTTTCGAATCCGATAATTCCTCCCACCAGTGCCGCCAGTAATAAACGTATAAGCATTTCGCGTTGATCTATAGCCATAGTATCCTCCTCTGTGATCTTTATACTATTATGATAAATTAATGCATAAATTTCAAGTCAGATTTGTTAGATTAGTACAAGAGTAAATCTCATCTTTTTCTGTGTGTGTTTATGTAACCTTATGCGATCAAGCAGCCATTGCGTTAATATACGTATTGATTTATACGTACGGGATCAAAAGAGGAGGCAGACTCCAAGTTGTTTGTTTTAGGAGAAGGATGCATGATGAGGTTATATCGAACATCACAAGAAAATAATAGGACTAAAAGTTAAGATAAAGGTTGTAATAAAGAACTTAGTTAGTAAAAAAGAGTGGTGCAACGTTCAAATAAACGTTGCACCACTCTTTTTTGTTTTATATTAGTGAATAGACGATGCCGCCAAGAGTACCTGTAATAATCATAACATGAATGGGACTGGCTTTAAATTTTCTCATTAAAAAGATAGCTATGGCAAAGAAAACGATGGAAACATAATTGAGTTCGCCCAGATCGAGCGGCCAGTCACTGTGTCCGAACATGGCAGTGAGAAAGATGGTCAGTCCGGCAGAAGCGATCAAGGCAACGACGGCAGGTCTCAAGCCTTGAATGATTCCCTGAACCATTGTGATGTTTTTATATTTGAAATAGAAATAAGCCAGCAACTGAACGATGATGACGGAGGGAAGTGTGACACCGATCGTTGCCACGACTCCACCGAACACACCCGTTATCTGGTTTCCGGAAAAGGTAGCGGCATTGATGGCGATAGGCCCAGGCGTCATTTCTGAGAGAGTCAGAATATCAATAAACTGCTGATTGGTTATCCACCCTTGAACAGAAATAAGTTCCTGTTCGATCAGAGGTAAGGCAGCATATCCACCACCGAAACTAAACATGCCTATTTGAAAAAAACTGAGGAATAATTCCCAATAAATCATTTTCTCTCCACCTCATTGTCTTCATGTGTCAGTTTCCAGATCGTAGTCAATGCGCCGATGATCCCTGAAAACAGAAGTAGCCAAAGGATATTGACTTGATAGACGATGCCTGCTACCAAAGCAGCTATCATAACGAGGATGGGAATGATTTTCTTCTGTACGACGATACGTTTCCCCATATTGTAAACGACATTCACGATAATGGCTGCCACACCGGCCTGCATACCGAGTAATACGTTATTGACGATGGCATTATCTCTCACAGCTATGTAGATGTATGCTAAAGCTGTCATAATAAATAATGGAGGCAGAATAGTTCCTAAAACAGTGACCATGGCACCCGGGACGCCAGCCATTCGATAACCGATAAGAATCGAGGTGTTGACCGCAATAGGTCCTGGGGAAGATTGTCCCAATGCAATAAGATCCAGCATTTCATCTTCATTGATCCAGCCTAACTCATTGACGAATTTTTTTTCCATAAGCGGAACAATGACATATCCTCCACCAAACGTAAACATACTTAAAAAGAATGTCGATTTAAAAAGTTTTATATACAATGTCTTATTATCCATCTTCTCCATCGTTTTCTCTCCTTTGCAATCTAACTTTAATTATAGTAGAATTCAAAGTTGTTTCAAAGAGAAAGAATAAAAAAATGCCATTTGTGTGTGTTTTGATCAAATAATCGGTATAATGTCATTAACAATGTACATGCTTGGAGGCGTTAGTATGATTAATTTATTGTTTTCCTTAGATGAAAATTATATTTATCCTTTAAAAGTGCTGATTCAATCACTTGTTGAAAATCATCCGGATGAATCATTTCGCATGTACCTGTTGCATGCTGGAATAAATGAGCGGAAATTGAAAGAATTGCAGGAGTTTGTGGACCGCGAAGGAGATCATGAGCTGATCGCTATTTACAGTAAAGACTTCTTCAAATCATCTGATAAGCTGGCTATCACCCGGTACTATGCATTAGAAATGTATTTATGGATGTTTGCACCGTATATCCTGCCTGAGGATGTCGGCCGAATCCTGTATTTAGATCCGGACATTGTCAATGTCGGTGACATTCGACCGTTTTACAACAAATCATTTAGCGGTCATTCTTTTATCGCAACAAATTATAAATACAAAACTAAATGGGTCCAGCCATTCAACAATCTGCGCCTGAGAAATTTTGAATCGGAAAATTATTTCAACTCTGGTGTGGTTTTGATGGATCTGGAAAAGTTGAGACGTGTGGGAGACCCGGATCGGCTGGTGGAAGCGATAAGAGAGAATAAATCCATTCTCATTCTTCCAGACCAGGATATTTTTAATATGCTTTACGTGAACGATATTAAGGAAGAAGACTGGCGTATTTACAATATGAATCCGAAGGTATACGAGAAGCTTAAAGTCATCTTTCCTAACAAGTATAATCTTAAGATGATTGAAAACGACGTCGTATTTATTCATTATTCAGGTAAACACAAACCATGGAATGAACGTGATAAATATAAATACACACTCGGAGACTATTACTTCGATGCTGAAAAAAGAACATATAATTTGGTTGAACAGCAGCCATTAATGAATAAGGGGAGTAGAATATGAATAAGAAATATGATTTTGATTATCTGGTTATTGGCGGAGGAAGCGGGGGAATAGCCTCCGCTAATCGTGCAGGGATGCATGGTGCACGGGTGGCTTTGATCGAGGAAGATCAGCTCGGAGGGACCTGCGTCAATTTAGGCTGTGTACCGAAGAAAGTCATGTGGTATGTTGCTGAAATGATGGAGTCTTTACATTTATACGGAGAGGACTATGGAATCGAATTCAAACAGGAACCGGTCTTTCATTATAAGCAGATGATGGAGAACAGAGATAAATATATCTCCTTTCTACATACCGCCTATAAAAAGGGACTGGATTCCAACAATGTTAAACATATCAAAGGAAAGGCCTCCTTTATAGATGACTCTGCGGTGGAAGTCAATGGCCAGAAAATTACGGCAGAACATATCCTGATCGCTACAGGCGGCAAACCGAAACGTTTGGATATACCGGGGGGCGATTTAGGCATCGTATCGGATGATGTTTTCCAACTCAAGGAACTGCCTAAAAGCATCGCAGTCATTGGTGGCGGCTATATCGGTGTTGAAATGAGCGGGATAATGAATGCCTTAGGTGTAGAAACACATCTGTTCGTCAGGAAACCGGCACCACTTTATAATTTTGATTCGATCATCTGTGAAGGCTACCAGGCTATCTCGGAGAGTGAAGGCCAGCATGTGCATGTGAACAAAACAGTGATCCGTCTGGAAAAAAAGAGTGAACAGTCGTATGTTCTGCATTTTAAAGACGGTACCATGCATGAAACGGAACAGGTCCTGTGGGCAACAGGACGAGTGCCGAATACCAGCGGACTGAATCTGGAAGCAGCGGGTGTGAATGTCTACCCTGGTGGATACGTCGAAGTCGATCGTTTTCAGAACACGACTGGAGATAAGATATATTCAGTCGGTGATGTGACTGGCCGTGCTGAATTGACTCCCGTTGCGATCGCAGCCGGACGACGGTTATCAGAACGATTGTTTAACAAACAGGAGAACGAGTATTTAGAGTATGATAATATTCCGACCGTTATTTTCACTCATCCGCCAATCGGTACAGTGGGGATGACTGAAGAACAGGCCCGAGATCTGTTTCCGGATGAGTATATAAAAATATACCGCTCCACGTTTACTTCAATGCACAGCGCCATTACCGGTAACCGACAAAAAGCCTTCATGAAACTGGTCTGTGTAGGGAAAAGGGAAAAAATCGTCGGCTTACACGGTATAGGTAAAGGGATGGACGAAATGCTCCAAGGTTTTGCAGTCGCAATTCAAATGGGTGCGACAAAACGAGACTTTGACCGGACAGTAGCGATCCATCCGACAGCAGCTGAAGAGTTCGTCACGATGCGATAATCATACGTGTTTAGGTCGACTGACAAGGCTTTCAGAAAAATAAATGTTCGGATTCTGGTTAAATGCGAACTATTTACATTAAAATATAATTAATTTTACGTATATTGTTGCTTTTTGAGATTGGGTGTACTATGATTAAACCATCTTAATAAGTGTTATCTAATATAATTTAGCGATATGGGCTATAGTTTCTACCAATCCCCTTAAAGGATTGACTATTAGATTAAACAATTCGTATTGTTTATGATGTAGTTGATTAAAGACGGGAAACCGTCTTTTTTTCATTTACATGTGTATTTCCCATTGTTTTATTAGATAACCCTTTGCAGTAACTCCACGGAAATGGAGAAAACATACGAAAGAGGGTTTTATCTTTGTTAGAAAAATTCTTTCACTTGAAAGAGAATGATACCACCGTAGGAACAGAAATCGCCGCCGGATTGACTACGTTTTTTGCCATGTCATATATCATATTCGTTAATCCACAAATTTTAGCATTGACCGGTATGCCGACACAAGCGGTATTTTTAGCGACAGTCATATCTGCTGCAGTAGGCACACTCATTTTGGCTTTATATGCAAATGTACCTTATGCACAGGCCCCGGGGATGGGCTTGAATGCTTTCTTCACATACACAGTTGTTTTTGCACTAGGCTTTACCTGGCAGGAAGCACTGTTCATGGTCTTTTTAACTGGTGTTGTAGGGATATTGATCACCGTTACTTCGATCAGAAAGAAAATCATTCATGCGATTCCAGAATCACTGCAGCATGCCATCGGCGGGGGCATTGGCGTGTTTATTGCGTACATTGGACTGAAAAATGCAGAACTGCTGTCGTTCACTTCTGAAGGACAGTCGATCATCTCTGTAAACAATGAGCCGTATACTGCAGGAACGGAGATCAATGGAGCTATCGATTCGATCGTGACTGGAGGCGGTATAATTCCGGATATGGGAAGTTTCACTAATCCATATGCCTTGCTTGCATTGATCGGTCTAGTTGTGACAATCATTCTGATGGTAGCTAAGGTCAAAGGTGCTATTCTGATCGGGATCGTCTTCACGACCATTATGGGGATTCCAATGGGTGTGACTGATTTATCTGGATTAAGCAATCCGGCGAATTCTATCGGATCCGCTTTTGGGGAGTTAGGAACAACATTCGGCGCAGCTTTTGGTTCGGAAGGACTGGGGTCTCTATTGGCTGATCCCTCACGTTACGCCATTATATTAATCACGATTTTTGCTTTCACACTGACCGACGTCTTTGATACGATCGGTACCTTTATCGGGACGGGAAGAAAAGCGGGAATCTTTACTTTAGACGATGAGAAGTCAATGGATAAAGGGAACGGATTGAATACGAAAATGGAAAAAGCGTTACTTGCAGATACAGTCGCAACTTCCATCGGGGCAGTATTCGGGACATCACCTGTCACTACCTTCGTTGAAAGTGCTGCAGGCATTGGAGCCGGCGGGCGCACAGGTTTGACAAGTCTGACGACGGGTACACTGTTCCTGCTTACAGCATTCTTCTCTCCGGTCATGTCGATCGTACCAGGCGCTGCAACAGCACCGGCATTGATCGTTGTCGGTATTCTAATGATGTCTGCTTTTTCAGAAATCGACTGGAATAATCTGGAAGAAGCTATTCCGGCATTCTTCGCATCGATATTTATGGGATTCACTTACAGTATCTCTTACGGTATCGCGGCTGGTTTCCTGTTCTACATTATTACAAAAGTCGTCAAAGGGAAAGTACATGTCGTTCATCCGGTTTTATGGGCCACGACAGCACTGTTCATTTTCAACTTTGTTATTCTAGGCTTAATTTAATATGAGTTAATCTGGTAAAGGAGCGGAGCCCGGGGAGGCTCTGCTCCTTTTTTTATGAGTTGATAAGAGTAGAAGAGAGGCGTGGTTCGGCGTTTTGGAATGACTGTGATCACTGTAAGTGTCGAAGAAGAGGAAGTTCGGTAAGTAGAAGGAATTGAATGATTTCAAACGACCGAAGCAGGGGCAAGTTCGGTCGATAGGAATAAAGATAAGCATCCTAAGTGTCGAAGAAGGAGAAGTTCGGTAAGTAGAAGGTGTTGAATGATTTCAAACGACCGAAGT
>NZ_FOBL01000035.1 GCF_900109825.1 Alkalibacterium putridalgicola
CAAATAGGCTTTAAGTGCCCTTCGTGACTTTGTCTGTAGCGTGAAGGGCACACAAATAGGCTTTAAGTGCCCTTCGTGACTTCGATTGTAGCGTGAAGGGCACGCAAATAGGCTTTATGTGCCCTTCGACTCATCTATTATCATGCAAAGGGAACATAATAAAAGTTTATGTAATTTTTAACGAATCATAAGAACTCATACACGAAAAAGAGAGAAAGATTCTAGTGAAAAAATAGAAAAAGCTGTGTCATTTTGTTGGTTTATACAAAATGACACAGCTTTTTATGATCTGACATTATTTGTGGGACAACGACTGGAGTTTAAATACGATTAAGTTCTCTTTTCAGATACTTTGCCAACTCGAGCATGGCATGCTGGCCGGCTGCTGTTTCAGCATCGTCATTGTAGTTCGTATTGGTATTGACGTCATACGTATAAATATCGCCATTTTCATCAATAATGAATTCCAGTGCGGCTATATCGATGTTCTGGTTTTTCAGGAACGTTTCGTATCGTTCGATCTGGTCTTCAGGCAGTCGGTCGATGATCGTGAATTTACTTTCCTCAGAAATCACTTCGCCATCCGGTCCGATCTGGCAGACGTCAGCCGGACACAGTTCAAACCCGTTGCTGGAATCCACTTTGACGGCATAAAAATATTTTCTGCCGATGAATTCGGAACGGATGATATGACCGTCCGCTGATCTGATGTACTGCTGGATCAGACTGATCCCATCGATAGAGTCTTCAAAATCAGGACCATAGATATAATCCTTCAATTCATCGAGTGAATACAGCAGACGGACACCCAGTCCTTTACCGGCGCGGTTATGTTTGATGATAAAGGGGAACTCGTCCAGTTTTTCTGCAGCTTTCAGTATGTTTTCCTTTCCGACAGCACCGATGGTTTTGGGCGTTCTGATTCCGGCTTTCTCAAGGGCAAGATATTGTTTCAGCTTGCTGACTTCCAGCTCGACTGCGCCTGTTCCATTGATGACGCGAGCGCCTTTCTGCTCCAGCCAGGATAAAACCTGGTCAGTCAGTTCGGGAGCATAACGGTTGCCTCTCGTGTGAGACGAGGCACTCATGCGGTTATAGTAGATACCGTCTTCCGGCATATTTTGTATATCAAGAAGTCCTTTGGATAAGTCCCAGTCTTCATAGGGAACATCGAGTTCTTCCAGTCGTTTGATCAGATGTTTTGTCCAGTCCATGTTTTCATGTATAATATAAACTTTTTTCATCGTTATAATTCTCCTTTAAAGTTCTTTATGAATCATTAGTATTTCGAGCGATTTAATTGTCTACAATAAATGTAGTGTATAATACATTGCTACTTATTGAAAGAGGAAGAGGAACTTAAAAAAGTAGTGAAAGCGTGTTGTGCCTTTATCTGCACAATACACTTTTGGTTATTATTTATTCAGTTTGATCGTGAAAGGTTCTCCAAAAGAAGTAAATTCAAGCATGCCCGCATCTTCTGGAAACTCGGCAGAATAAAACTGGAGGTGAAGTTCTTCTGATTCCAGCATTTGCTCACTGGTAATGTCAGAATCTTCTTCAGATAGGGCAAGCCGTCCAGTATAGTGAGTCTCAGCTCCGTTATACGTGTAGCTGTGTTGAGTAAATAGTAGCTCATTACCCCGGTTATCTTCTCCGCGTATTTCAATTACTTCAAACGGTATATCGGTCCAGTCGCCTGAAGTTATTTCAATGAAACTGAAGAGTGGGTGTGTGTTTAAGCTTTTAATGGAATAACCATAGAGATCAGTGTTTAACTCTTGATTAATCGAATAGCTATTTGTGTGTTTCTGTAGTCCTTCCCTTGTCGTATCAACAGAAAATGTAGCTCTCCCTTCAACGGGTGGTACACGTTCGTCTCTTTTGGCAGTGTCTTTCATATCAGTAATGAAAAGATCTTCCAAGGTTAGTTCTATGTTGTAATTGTCGGTCATTGAAAAATCCTCATCGAGGTCTATAACTAATATTCGGTTATGAACAGCCTCGTCTTCGCTGACTGTTGTTCCGTAACTTAACATCGAGTCAGTGACTTCTTTTCCATTTATAGAAAGAAGTTTATTCTCTATCCCTCCAAAATGATTGTCTTCTAAAGACTCACCCAAATCAACGAGCATGTTGATGAGTAATAAATCATCGAAAATAAGCATATCTTCAACTTTTATGTCAGCATCTCCAATTGTCTGAACCTGATCGACGGCTATACGTGTTTCGTCAGTTGTCCGTTCTTCTATACCTAAAGCATCAGTTAGGGTATAGCGGAAGCTTTCTAAAAATGAGTATGTTGCGGCTTGAACACGTTGGCCGAGAGGAGTCCGAAGGCCTAGAAACGCTAGAAAAAGTACAGCGGCAACTAACAGGACAGGTCTTTTCCAGCTGGAATTTTTCGGTTGCTCAGTGGATGAATGGTCGAGTCTGTGCTTTACAGAATAGAAGAGCTCGTTTTTCTCTTCTTCGGATATAGTACGCTCTTCGTATTTACTCGTATCTAGCTTGATTTTATTAAGTAAGCGATAAATTTTTTTATCATTATTCATTTCTTGACTCTCCTTTCTTTTCGAAGTGTCGTCTTAGTTTTGATTTGCCCCGGGAGAAACGGCTGTACAAAGCGCCTCGACTTAACCCATGTTTTTCAGCAATCACGTCAGTCGAATCTTGTGATTCAAAGAGATCTTTAAACAGCTTATGATCTTTTTCATTAAGGGGAGCCAACAATTCTTCCAGTTTAATTTCCCATAATTCTTGAGATAAAGGGTTGTCGTTATGTACATTTTCTGTTTCCAGCGCTTCTTCCCAGCTGACGGTCTTTAACTCGTTCCTGTATTTTTTCAGTGTATTGATAGACCGGTACCTTGCAATAACAGCTATCCAGTTTTTGAAACTTGATTTTGATACATCGTATTGTTCGATGTTGTTCCAGATGGCCAGAAAAACGTCGTTTAAGCATTCATCCTGATGACCAGGGAGTGCATAAAGTTGTTTTTGAATGATGGATTTTAATAAGCCGCCATATTTATGGATCAACTCTTCAAGACCCTGCTCGTTTCGTTTTTTGATTGTTTTAATTATCCATTCATCTTCTGCCAAACTATTCCCCTCCTTTGTTCCTTCACATATATATACAAGGATAAAGCCGTGTATCTGTCAAAAATTCAAAATTAATTCTTTATTTTTTCTGCTTCTAAACAAAAGCACGTAAATTATGTAACTTTGGTACTTAGGAAACGGATAGAAGGTAGAACTTACCGAAGTGCTCGAAGTTCGGTAAGTTCTGAGATAAGAAAGACTGCTAAGTGTCGAAGATACCTTAGGTTCGGTAGATAGGAAATGATAGTTCATATCTAATAGCCGAATATAGTCGATTTCGGTAGTTAAGATTACTCCATTCATCTCTAAGTGTCGAACTAAGCCAAACTTCGACACATAGTAAGTATAGTATGTACTCAAAGTGTCGAACATACCTAGGTTCGGTAGGTTCAGTCCCCATACGTTCTGCAAGTTACCGAACACATCAATTTCAATACTGACATTTAACAACGAGAGTATTTACTGCAACTATTTACAATTTAGATAGCATGTTCCGAAGAACATGCTTCCGATTTTACTTTTTGAACATAACTTTATTCAGTATACCAAATAGATAACAGGTTACCATGCGGATATATGCAGCAGAAGGACTTTGGCATTCAACTCGTTTTTAAGGATGATTGCACAAAAAAGCTCTCAAACATGACGTTTGAGAGCTTTTGATTTATGAAGGATTCATCCCAGATAGGAAGCGACGGCTGCGGCCATGGCCTTGGCGCTGATGAGCAGGCTGCGTTCATCGATTTCGAATTTAGGATGATGGTGCGGAAAGCCTTCCTTACCTTCAGGCTTGGCACCGACATAAATGAACGTTCCGGGTTTTTCCTGAAGATAATAGGCAAAGTCTTCCGAAGGAGCGATCGGTCCTGTTTCCAGAACGGCGTTGATTTCAGGTATATTTGCCTGTTCGATCGCTTCTTTTACTTTCAAGGTGACTTCTTCGTCATTGACAAGGACTGGGTAGTCATTCACATAATCCAGCTTAGCTTGGACACCATACATAGACTCGATCCCTTTGGCGATTTTTTTAACTTCGTCTTCGACAAGTGCTCTGGATTCAGTGGAAAGTGTGCGGACGTCCCCTTCGAGTTCCACCGCATCCTTAATGATATTGAACTGCCCTTTACCGTCGAATGAACCGATCGTGACCACGGCAGAATCAAAGGGATCGACGCGGCGGCTGACGATCGTCTGAACATTCATTACGAAGGCACTGGCGGCAACGATGGCATCATTAGCGGTGTGCGGGATGGCACCATGACCGCCTTTTCCCTGGATTTTCAGTGTGAATTTTGCACGGCCGGTCTGAGTCTGACCGCTCCGGTAATAAACGTTTCCGGTTTCCATAGCCGACATCAAGTGAACGCCTAGGACAGCATCCACGCCGTTCAAAACACCAGCTTCGACCATGCTTTTTGCACCGCCCGGCGGCATTTCTTCTGCTGGCTGATGGATGATCCTGACTGAGCCATTCAATTGGTCTTTCATTTCGGCTAATGTTTCAGCAAGGATAAGCATATAGGCTGTGTGTCCATCGTGACCACAGGCATGCATGACACCTTTGTTCTGGGAAGCGAAAGGCAGGTTGGTTTCTTCCAGAATGGGAAGGGCATCGAAGTCGGCACGTAAAGCAAGTCGTGGACCGGGCTTTCCGCCTTTAATATTTACAACTACCCCGCGGTTCCCACCGAAATCTGTTTCGATGCTGTCGACAGGGACATTCTTATAAAAATCTTTTAAATAAGCGGCTGTCTGTTCTTCCTGGAATGACAGTTCGGGATGTGCGTGAAGATAGCGTCTTACTTCAATAAGCCGATCCTGCTTTGCCTCCAGTTTTTTTGTCAGTTCATCAATTAATGACATATTTCTTCCTCCCTATAAATTCTATTAGATGTTTGAATGGTGTTAATAGGATAGAATCTTTATCTATAGTATACTAGTTATAGATAGACTTTGCACAAATCAAGTCAGGATTCAGGAAGCGGAGGGAATTGGAATGGAAAATGTAATTTTAGCCAATGGACTTAAAATGCCGGTGTTGGGGTTTGGCATGTGGCAGAACACAAATGAAGATGAAGCCGTTAAATCGGTGTTAAAAGCAATAGAAGTCGGTTTTCGTCATATTGACAATGCGGCCGCCTATCAGAATGAAGAACTAGTAGGGAAGGCACTTAGAGAAAGCGGGTTTCCAAGAGAAGAGCTCTTTTTAACAAGTAAACTAAGAAATGGTGCACATGGATATGATAACGTGAGACGTGAAGTGGAAGAATCACTGAGAAAACTGGGCACGGATTATCTGGATCTTTATCTGATTCACTGGCCTGTTGTCAAAGGACATGGCGAAGACTGGGCTGAAGATAATCGAGAAACGTGGAAAGCCATGGAAGAACTTTATAAAGAAGGGAAACTGAAAGCAATCGGTGTCAGCAATTTTTCCATCAACCATTTAGAAAATCTGGTTAACCATGCGGAAGTTAAACCAATGGTCAATCAGCTGCTGATTCACCCGGGGGTCACACAGGATGAAGTGAGAGACTACTGCAGGGAGCAGGGGATCGTCGTGCAGGCTTATTCCCCGCTGAACCCTTTAAGTGTTCTGAGAAAAGAGGATCGGGTACGAGAAATGCTTCAGAAGTACGACAAAACGATGGCTCAGATCCTGTTGCGCTTTTGTATGGATCTAGACACCGTACCCTTGACGAAGTCGGCACATATGTACCGGATCGAAGAGAATTTTGATGTCTTCGACTTCGAGCTGGATGAAAAGGATTTTGAGTATTTGTATCAGTGGCAGCACTCGGATTTTCAGGAGTCAGATAATCAGAACGAGCGTCCACCACAGATCAGTTGATTTAATATGAAAGGAAGAAGAGTTTGAAATTATTGGGTAATATCGGGTGGTTTATTTTTGGCGGATTTATCAGCTTTTTTACCTGGCTGATCTTAGGAGTGCTCTGGTCGATCACAATCGTGGGCTTGCCGATCGGGAGGCAGTGCTTTAAATTCTCGACGATGGCGGCAGCGCCTTTTGGTAAGGATATCGAATTCGGACACGGGGGCGTTTCCTTTATGTTCAATGTCCTGTGGCTCGTGCTTGGCGGTTTTGCCTTGGTGGTCGAAGAAGTGACGATGGGTGCAGCGTTCTGTCTGACTATCGTCGGCATTCCATTCGGGCTCCAGCATTTTAAGCAGGCTAAACTCGCCCTGCTGCCTTTTGGAGCGCGTATCGTCAGAATAGGACAGTAAGTTGAATAAAAGAAAAAATCGCCTGTTAATCCAGGCGATTTTTGTTGTTTCTATACCAGTCGGCTGCGGCATCGATTTCTGTGCCAGTCAGCTGATGGCCATGATTTTCCCAATGTAAGGTGACGTCGGCGCCTGCTTCAGAGAGCAGCTGCTCGAGTTCTTCTGATTCTTCCGCCGGACAAATCGGGTCGTTCTTTCCGGCTCCGATAAAGACAGGTCGATCCTTTAAATCAGGCAGCGACAGTCCTCTTAAAGGGACCATGGGATGGTGGAGGATGGCACCGGCTAGGGCATCACTGTAATGTAAGAGAAGGCTTCCGGCGATGTTGGCTCCATTTGAATAGCCGACAGCAACAACTTTACTGCGGTCAAAACCGTGTTCATCTGCTGCATCGTCCAGAAAGTCTTTCAGTTCGCGGGTCCTGAATTTCAGGTCTTCTTCATCGAAGACACCAGGTCTCAAACGCTTGAAATAACGGGACATGCCGTTCTCGTTGATGTTTCCTCTGACACTCAGCACATTGGCTTCTGGATCTACATGTTCTGCTAAGGGAAGCAGGTCCTCTTCAGAACCGCCTGTCCCATGGAGCAGCAGCAGGGTGGTATTCGTCAAGTCTGAGCCTTTTTTAAATAGGTGTTTCATTAATGGTCACTCCTTAATGGTTTAGTGGGATGAGGGTTTTCTCTAATTCTTCTCTTTTTGCTTCATAGTGTTCCGGTAGTTTGAGAGATTCACCGAGGTGATCGGCTTCTTCATCTATAGTGAAACCGGGTGTATCACTGGCGATCTCAAACAGGATATGGCCGTTTTCGCGGAAATAAAGGGATTTAAAGTAATGGCGGTCTTTGATCTCTGTCACCTGCTGGTCAAGGGCGGAGACATACGTATGCCAGTCTTTATGGTCAGCCTCGTTTTGGGCACGCCAGGCGATGTGATGCACGGTCCCTACACCTATCTGCCCAAGCGGTTGGGCTTCTTTTTGTACATCGATAAGGTTGCCGATATCTCCAGTAGCTTTAAGGCGAATGAACTGCTCATTTTCATGAGTTTGTCGCAGTCCTAAGGTTCCGGTCAGGGTTTTAATGGTTTCTTCCGGTTCGGTGGAATACAGTATGGTACCGCCGAATCCTTTGATGGCTACATCAGGATGGACGCCGTCATTCGACCAGCTGTTCAGTGGCCCTTCTTCGCGCTCAACGAGTTCGAGTTTCAAGCCGTGGGGATCTTCGAACTGAAGGTAGGTCTCGCCGAATCGACTGATTTTATTAAACGGAATCTCCTTGTTGAGCAGGCGGTCTTCCCAAAAATCCAGACTGCCTGCTGGAACAGCGTAGGTCGTTAGCCCGACTTGCCCCCCGCCGATGCGCCCGTGTTCTGAATCTGGCCATGGGAAAAAGGTGACAAGGGATCCCGGCTGTGCTTTTTCATTGCCAAAGTATAAGTGATAGGTTTTTGGATCATCGAAATTGACTGTTTTTTTGACTAATCGGAGTCCAAGAACTTTTGAGTAAAAATCGACATTCTCCTGCGGATGTCCGACGATCGCTGTAATATGGTGGATACCAGGCGTTTGTTTCATTAGGTAATCGTCCTCCTTTTATCTCGAATTCGAAGTGGTTTAAGTATACCAAACCCTTACTTTTTGTCAACGATACTGAAAATGAGTATGATTAGGGAAAGGATTCCAACTTTAGTATACTGGATAAGAGAGGTGGTTTCATTGGAGAAGATCGCGATCATCGGTTCATCTGGTTCAGGCAAGTCGACGCTGGCTAGACGTCTGGGAGAGCTGACCGGCTTGCCCGTTTACCATCTGGATGTGCTGCACTGGAAGCCGAACTGGGAAATGACGTCTAAGGAAGAACAGCGTGTCATCCAAACAGACCTGGTTAAACGGCCCGAGTGGATCATTGACGGCAATTACGGAGGGACGCTGGATATCCGGCTCGATGCGGCCGATATGATCATATTTCTGGATTTTAAACGTACGTTGTGCCTCTATCGTGTCATGAAACGCGCCTTGCAGTACCGGAACAAGCGGCGTCCGGATATGTGTGAAGGAAATAAAGAACATGTTGATCTGGATTTTTATAAATGGATCTGGCATTTTCCTGAAGACCAGCGGCCGGGAATCTTAGAGAAGCTTGATAGGGTTTCCAGTGACAAAAAAGTGGTCTGGCTACATACGCCTAAAGACGTTGAAGATTTTATAAATAAAGTGAAAGAAAAGGATGAGTGAAATGAGAGCATGGAGCATTGAAAAACCAGGAGGCAGAGAAGTCCTTAAGCAGATAGAAGTGGAAAAACCAGTACCGAAACAAGGAGAGTTGCTTATAGAAGTGAAAGCGGCCGGTGTCAACCGTACCGATACACTGACCCGGCAGAATACAGGCCTGAGTAGACCCTATCCGATTCTAGGCATCGAAGTCAGTGGAGTGGTCGCAGAAAACCAGTCGACGGATCCTGATTTGAATGCAGGGACCCGGGTGTGCGGACTGGTCAACCATGGGGGATACGGTGAATATGTCATCATGCCGGCTGACCGGGCCATGATCTTACCGGATGAACTAACTTTTGAAGAAGGGGCGGCGATCCCGGAAGTCTTTCTGACAGCCTATCAGACCCTTTACTGGCTGGGTGAACTGGAAGAAAAAGAGAAGATTCTGATCCATGCGGCAGGGAGCGGAGTCGGAACAGCAGCCATACAACTCGCCAGTCAGCTGAGCCAGGCAACGATCTTTGCAACAGCCGGTCACCCTGAGAAACTGGAGAAGGCGAAAGAGCTGGGGGCGCATGTGTTAGTCAACTATAAGGAAGAATCTTTTGACGAGCGCGTGAATGAAGTGACCGAAGGAGCCGGAGTAGATGTCATTTTAGACTTCATCGGTGCCTCATACTGGGAGATGAATCTGGAAAGCTGTGCGGTGGATGCCCGGTGGGTCCTTATTGGGACGCTTGGCGGAAGTGAAGTGGCTGAAGTGTCGTTAGGCGACTTGATGAAAAAACGGATCGCGCTCAAAGGGACGCTGCTTACCCCACGCAGTGATGCGTATAAAGCCCAGCTTTCTAAGGAATTCGCAGAAATCGCCATGCCGCTCTTTAAGGAAAAGCAACTTAAACCGGTCGTCCATACGGTTATTCCTTTTAAAGAGCTGCCGGAAGCGCATCGCATCATGGAAGACAATGAGAATACGGGGAAAATCATTTTGAAGGTAAGTGATTAAACTAATTTTACTGTGTCTTAGTGGATTCACTGGGCTGTGAGCGGTATCATTAGAAGTAGAGAGTAAATATGATGAGGAGTGAAAAGAGAATGAAGAAGCGTATGTTGGGAAATACAGGTATAGAAGTATCTGAAGTGGGATTTGGCGCCTGGCAGCTGGGTAATGCGAGCGACTGGGGCCGGATGAGCGATGACGAAGCGATCCGACTGGTCCATGAAGCACATATGAATGGCTGTTTCTTTTTTGATACAGCACCGAATTACGGTCTGGGAAAAAGTGAGGAACTTTTAGGTAAAGCTCTGAAAGAAAACAGAGAACAGGTAGTGATCAGCAGCAAGTGCGGACACCAGGCGAATGATGAACAGAGTTTTGATCCGGATGACTTGATTGCATCAGTGGAAGGCAGTCTGAAACGTCTGGACACCGATTACTTAGACAGTCTGCTCCTGCATAATCCGCCGCTGTCAGCTTTGGATCAGCAGTCACCGCAGTTTCAGGCACTTGAGAAACTGAAGAAGCAGGGGAAAATCAAAGCATACGGAGCTTCTGTGGATACGGGCAAAGAAGTCAACCAGATCCTTGATAAAACAGACAGTCAGATCATTGAAGTCATGTTCAATATTTTTCATCAGGAACCCCTTAATGCAATGAGCCGTGCTTATAATGAAGGCGTCGGCCTGGTCGTCAAAGTACCTCTGGATTCGGGCTGGCTGACAGGCAAGTATGATGAAAACAGTACATTTGAGGGAATCAGAAGCCGCTGGAGCAGGGAAGATATTGAAAGACGTGCCGAACTGGTCGATAAAGTGCGCAAAATCATTGGGGAAGATGCTTCGATGACCCGAGTGGCTTTACAATACATCTTGTCTTATAAAGAAGTATCAACCGTTATCCCGGGAGCCAGAAACAGTGAGCAGCTGCTGCATAACCTTTCAGCTTCGCAGGATCTGCTTCCTGAAAAGATGGTTCAGGACTTGAGAGGCTTGTGGATCGAAGAAATAAAAGGCCGTCCGCTGCCCTGGTAAGAGTTTCATGAGTGCAGTTAGCGGAGGCGTTGAATCTTACCGAATAAACTGGAGAGTCAAAATGTTGGAATGTTCTCAAGAAAATCGGTCGGAATGGTGCCAATGAAGCGCGCATTCGGCGTACTCAGGATAAATTCAGTTTGAGCACTGCCAATGATTGGCGCATTCGACGTACTCAGGACAAATTCAGTTTGAGCACGACCAATGAAGCACGCATTCGACGTACTCAGAAGAAAATCAGCTCGAGCACGGTCAATGACGGGTGCATTCGACGCACTCAGAAGAAAATCAGCTCGAGCACGGTCAATGACGGGCGCATTCGACGTACTCGGGACAAAAACAGTTTGAGCACGGCCAATGAAGCGCGCATTCGACGTACTCAGGGAAAAATCACTGTGAGCACTGCCAATGAGGGGTGCATTCGACGTACTCAGGGGAAAAACAGTTTGAGCACTGCCAATGAAGCGCCCATTCGACGTACTCAGGGGAAAATCAACGTGAGCACGGCCAATGAAGCACGCATTCGACGTACTCGGCACAGAATGAGTATGAGCACTGCCAATGAGATCACTAAAGAATCTTATACTACTGATAAGCAGAATCACGTGCATTAAAAGCGAAGAAACTGACCTGAAGAGGTCAGTTTCACCATCATGAACAGACAAAACAGCGGGCGGTCTCAGAAATAACTGAGATCGCCCGCTGTTTGCTTTGTCTTTAATAATACAACTGAAGTTCTTCCAGCTGATTCCCTAATTCTGAACGACGTTCCTGGAGCTGTTTCTGGATACGGTCGACTTCCATATAGATCGTATCGAGATTATCCATGTTGCGCTGGATCGTATCTTTTGTACTCCAGTCAGAAAAGACATTGTCAAAGAAGACATCGAATACCCGTCTCATTTCACCGAGACTTTCGTAATCCAAGACATTGTGCAGATCGACGTCTTTCAGTTCTTTCTTGTAACGTTCGATCAGCCCTTCCAGATAGAAGAGTTCTTCTTCAGCTTTGTCGATTTTGTCATACTTGAACATGTCAACGAGAAAGCTGTCGGTGAACATATCCCATGTGGCTAATGAGTCAGCGGACTCCAGTTTCTCCAGGGTCGAGTCGAGACTGTTCAAGACACTCTGACCGGCATTCAGCGCTTCGCTGATCTCACGGATCTCGGCCTCCATTACAAGACGCTGTTCTTCTTTTTGAGAAAGTGTTTCCTGGAACGTCGGATCTGTTGCTCTCAGTTTTTCTTTCAGTGCTTCCAGTTCCTCTTTAAGCCGACTGATTTCATCGATGATTCGGGTGAGTTCTTCTCGGGCTTCCAGATACAAAGCCGAAGCTAGATCCAGTCGCAGTTTGGCCTGGATCTGTTCCTGTTTTTCTTCATAAAGCTTCTTGTCATGTGTACCGATCACCGTTCTTAAAAAGGTAGTGAAAGACTGGGCCTCCAGTCTTTCCACATCTTCCTTTTCTTTCTGAAAGACGACTTTGGCATCCGTGTAGTCGCGTTCCTTATCCCGGAACCGTTCTTCAGCGGACTTTTCTTTTTCGACCAGTCGTTCAAGCTTGATACGCAGAGTTTCATATGTATGGTTCATGTGATTCATTCTCCTCCTTCAGTCTTTCATTCAGTATAGCACAGCGCTTACAGGAATGGATGGGTCTGAGGAAGTATTTCCGGAAAATGAGACTGCAGGCTGATTCTTATGCATAAAAGTAATGGTATACTGTACTTAGTATGAAACGGGAGGCCTAAAAAGATGTTTTCGATAATGATCGTAGAAGATGATGATGTGATCGCATCGTCCTTGCAGGAAGAACTGATCAAGTGGAACTATGATGTACATAAACAGGAAGACTTTACTGCTGTACTGGATTCCTTTATTCAAATCAAACCTCAGCTGGTTCTTATGGATATTCAATTGCCGGCCTATAACGGCTATCACTGGTGTCAGGAGATCCGGAAAATTTCTGAAGTCCCTGTCATTTTCATTTCTTCCCGAACCGACGACATGGATCTGGTCATGGCCATTCAGATGGGGGCGGATGACTATATCCAGAAGCCCTTCCAGCTGACGGTAGTGGTCGCCAAGATACAAGCCATGCTGAGACGCACCTATGATTTTTCCGACACTGATCATTTTTATTCAGCCAGTCAGGTGATATTGAAGCCATCGGAGCTGAACCTTGTCTATCAGGATAATAAAGCGTCTTTGACCCGAAACGAAATGCTGATAATGGAGATCCTTTTCAAGCATAAAGGCGAGTATGTATCTAAAGAACTGATCATGCGGCAGTTGTGGGAAGATGAATCGTTTATTGATTCCAACACGTTGGCGGTCAATATCGCACGCCTCAGAAAGAAACTGAAGGCCCTAGGGAAAGAGGATTTCATCGTGACGAAAAAGGGTGTCGGCTATGCCATTATGGAATGAAGGATCAGGAAGACCGGATTGGAAACGCTGGGTCAGTCCTTTCGTTAAAGCAGTTGCGCCGCAGTTTTTTCTATTCTCAGCGATAATGATTAGTTTTGCCCTCCTCATCTTCTTTACAGAAAGTGAATTTTCCTTATTCTGGTATGGTGTACAGCTGTCGTCATTCTTTTTTATTCTTTCCCTGATCATTCAGTGGATACAGTATCTGAACCGCGTCCGGGAGGCAGAATCCGTCCGTTTCGGATCGGATGCGCGAAATGATAATAGAAAGCTCAACGCGATCGATGCTCTTTATCAGGAGAAGTATCAGGAGCTGTATGAAGAATACCAGTCGTTCAAGCAGGAAACAGTCGAAAAAGACAGAGACCAGATGGACTATTTTACTCTGTGGCTGCATCAGATAAAAACACCGATATCTGCCATGAGCCTGCTCCTGCAGAAAAATCCCGAAACGAAAGATGGGCTTCGTCTGGAACAGGAACTGATACGAGTCAATGACTACACGCATATGGCCTTGAATTATCTGAAGCTCGAAGACAGCGGGAAAGAACTGGAACTCGAGGAAATAGCCGTTGCTGATGTCATTAAAGTGATCTTGAAAAAGTATGCGGTCTTTTTTATCTACAAGGATATCAGCGTGGAATATGAACCCTCGGAGCAGACCGTCCTGTCTGACAAAAAATGGCTGGAAGTCCTGATCGAACAGCTGGTTTCCAATAGTCTCAAATACACTAAGGCAGGTGAGATCAGTATCCGTTTTGAAGATGAACAGACACTGATCATCGAAGACACCGGCAGCGGCATACGGCAGGAAGACCTGCCGAAGATTTTTGAAAAAGGGTACACTGGGCTTGACGGGAGGCTGCACAGTAAGTCGACGGGGCTGGGTTTGTTCTTGTCCAGAAAGATTTGTCGGCGTCTGGGGCATGCCTTGACCATTGAATCAGAACCAGGAAAAGGAACCAAAGCGATCATTGATTTTGGTGAAAAATCATGGGATCTGTTTGACTGACCGCCGGATAAAGAAGAATCTTACAATTCTGTAAGGTTCTTTTCGTTTTTGTAAGATTAGATGAATGCTGGCGCTTTGGATCCGAAGTATGATAGGACTATAGCTAAGGAGGAAACAAACATGACATTTATAGACGTTAAACATTTAAAGAAAGTATACACATCAAAATTGGGTTCAAAAGGAACAGAGGCGTTAAAAGACGTAAACTTTTCAGTGGAAAAAGGGGAATTCATTTCGGTGATGGGGGAATCCGGTTCCGGAAAAACGACTCTGCTGAATATTCTTTCTACTTTAGACAGCGCGACAGAGGGTGAAGTATATCTGGATGACCAGCCTTTATCTTCTATTAAAGATAAAAAGGTTTCAAGGTTCAGAAGAGAGCAGCTCGGTTTCATTTTCCAGGATTTCAATCTGCTGGATAACTTTACTTTAAAAGATAATATCCTGCTCCCGCTGGTCCTTTCAAGAAAGGCAGTGGATGAAATGGAGACAGCCCTGCAGCCGCTGGTTGAACGTTTAGGGATTGCGCATCTGCTGAATAATTACCCTTATGAAGTATCCGGTGGTCAGAAACAGAGAGCAGCTGTAGCGAGAGCACTGATCACTCAACCTAAAGTCATTCTGGCGGATGAACCGACTGGGGCTCTGGATTCGAAATCTTCACAGAACCTCATGGAGATCCTGTCAGATGTGCATCAGAATGGTCAGACGATCGTGATGGTCACGCACAGTGCACGGGCGGCCAGTTATTCCAGTCGGGTACTCTTTATACGGGACGGACAAGTCTATCATGAACTTTATCGCGGGGACAAAGAACCGGATGCCTTTATCGACAGCATCTCAAAATCGCTCCTGGTGTCATCTAAAGGACGTGTGTGATATGAAAATCAGCTTTTTTTCTAAAATGGCCTGGCGGAATATAAAGTCGAACCGGAAACTATACATTCCTTACAGTATTTCGTCTGTTTTATCGGTCGCTTTATTTCAGATGATGGCCAGTCTGATGACCAATGACTTTGTCAGACAGCGCTCCTCCACACTGCCGACTCTTTTTGGCATGGGGACAGTGGTCATCGGCCTATTCTCCGTTATCTTTATTTTTTACGTCAACAGCTTTCTGATGAAGCGGCGTAAGAAAGAAATCGGTCTGTACAGCGTGCTGGGGCTTGAAAAAAGACATGTGGCTCATATATTAGTCATCGAGAACATCATGGTGAGCGGGCTGAGTATCCTTGCGGGAATCCTTGTCGGGGTCTTATTCGGCCGTCTGAGTTTCCTGTTCCTCAATTATCTGCTGAACCTTCCAAATGCTGTGGGTTATTCCACATCATGGGGAATGACTGGTGTGACTGCCCTGCTTTTCATAGGGATTTTCACTCTGACCCTCTTATATAATATTGCGCAAGTGACCTTTTCGAATCCTATCCGGTTACTGAAAGGTGGCAAAGAAGGGGAGAAAGAACCGAAAAGTTCACCGATTCTTTTTGTCATCGGCGTGCTTTCTCTGGGAGCGGGGTACTACATCTCTCTGACGATCGATAATCCGATCAGTGCGATCTCTCAGTTTTTTATCGCTGTGCTGCTCGTCATCATAGGAACGTATCTCCTGTTTACAACGGGATCGATCGTTATATTAAAGGCATTGAAACGAAACAAGGCATTTTACTATAGACCAGGTCCATTTATATCCATATCGGGGATGCTTTATCGAATGAAACAGCATGCTGTCGGTCTGGCAAATATCAGTATCCTGTCGGTCATGGTGATCATTGCTGTATCGACAACTATTACGCTCTATGCCGGGACAGAAGAGACCTTAAACAATCGTTTCCCTGAAGAAAATAATCTTTCGATCATGACAGACGATGAGATGAACAGTAGAGAGCTGAAAAGTGCGATCCAAACGGTTCAAGGAGATTTGAATGAATTGAGCAGCGATGAAGGCTATACGATGACAGATCAGTACTTTTTCCGCTATGTGACACTTTGGGGAGAGATGGAGGGGCAAACACTGGCATTCAAGGATTTCCAGGGTGTAAGCGAGATACCTTTGATGGTGCTGATCATGCCTGTGGATGACTACAACCGGCTGGCTGAAGACCCTGTCACGCTACGCGGGGACGAACTGCTTTATTATGCCCCTGATCCTGATCTGGAAAGAGAGTCACTCACCCTGTTCGATAAGGCATTCGATTTGAAGCAGATCAATAATATGCCTGGTGTCATGAACGGAATGAGTCAGCTCATCGATCCGATCCTGCTGGTGACACCTGACGACAGTACTCTGGATACCATCAGGGCTCAGTATAACAGTGAGCTGGCCGAATATCCTGTCACGCTTTCGGCAGATTTTTTCTGGTCGCTTGAAAGCAGTCAGAACAGCATGGCGTATGCCAGTTTCATTCATGAAGAACTGAGAGAAAATGACTATCCAATAGGCTTGTTCTATGAATCCAGAGACGGCAACCGGGAAGAATGGTACAGTACGAACGGCGGCTTCTTATTTATCGGGATTTTCCTGGGGGGGCTGTTTACGATCGGTGCTGTACTTATTACCTATTATAAGCAGATCTCAGAAGGGTACGAAGACAGGGAGCGCATTCAGATCATGCAGAAAGTCGGACTGGACAAAGAGACGACCAGACAGGCCACACATTCCCAGATACTCTGGATGTTCACTCTGCCCATTCTAACTGCTGCCCTGCACACGGCTTTTGCTTATCCGATCGTCCAGAAACTGCTCTTGCTGTTCGGCATCACGAGCAACACCTTGTTCCTGCTGACGACAATAGGCGTCGTTATGGGGTATTCACTGATTTACTGGATCATTTACCGCATCACATCCAAACTCTATCTCAACATAGTCGAATAAAAAAAGGTTCAGGAGTAATTTCCTGAACCTTTTTGCTTTATAGTGTTTATTCTGCGGGTTCCAAGTCTTCGATCGAATCGATGTCCATATATTCCGGAACAACGAGACCAATGACCGTTCCTTCCATATTAGGACCCATGTCGACGATCTCATCGCCGTATTCTTCAAGGTAAGCCCCTTGAGTCGTTGGCAGCCATGGAGCGACAGTGACGTCCACTTCGCCCTGAGCCAGTGCCTGAAAGAGGATAGAAGGATCCACATTATTGACATTGACCTCAAATCCATGTTCTTCCAGCACTTGAGAAATCACAGCTGAAGAGGCACGTTCGGAATCCCATGGGAACGAACCGAGTTCGATTTCCTGTCCATCCACTTCATCCACGCCTTCTGTCCAGCTGTCAACAGTATCCTGGTTTTCCTCGATCCAGTTAGCCGCAGCTTCTTCGAAGTCTACGTCTTGAGCTTCCAGCATGATACTTTGCATGTCCTCGACTTCCCAAGAGAAGTTTTCCAGAATTGCATAGGCTTCGGGCATATCTTCTTCAAAGCCTTCACGGGCCATCGTATGAACGAATTCTGCTTCGCCATAAACGCCTTCCGGATCTTCCAGGAATTTCAGATCATACATTTCAAACATATAGTGAGGCGTCCAACCGGTCACGATGATGGGTTCTTCGTTATCGATAGCTGAATCCAGCTGTCCCATCATACCAGCTGTCGAACTGGTTTCGAGCTCCCAGCCCTCAAGACTGTCATACTCTTCCAAGGCACGTTCAGTGGTTTCTGTAATACCGGCACCCGGCTCGATCCCTGTGATCGTATATTCTAGCTGTTCTCCGATACTGGCATCACTGTCTTCTGTAGTATCTTCGCCGCCGCATGCTGCGAGTAATAGTGACGCTGATGCAAGTGATAAGAGCTTAATGGGTGTTTTCATTTTCATAAAAATTCCTCCTGTATTTAGTGGGTTTTATGTTGAATAATAAAATATATAATGGTTTATCTCTTCAAGAAACTTTCCACGCACACATTAATGTTATCATAAATAGTTTGTCTTATAAAATAATAAGCATTTTTTAGTATACAAGTGAAAAACCACTGCTTTTCATTTGAGTAATAAAGATATTGTTTCATTGTCGGTCGGACTATGATTACTTGGCAGGGATATCTTCAATGGAATCGATGTCCATATAGGCAGGGACAACTAAACCAGATTTTGCTCCAGGAAGGTTAGGACCCAAGTCGACCAGGTCGTCTCCATATTCTTCCATAAAGGCACCGTGAGTCATCGGCAGCCACGGGGTTACAGTAGCATCTGCTTCGCCAATGGCTAAAGCCTGGAATAAAACAGAAGGATCCACACTTGTGACATTGACGTCAAATCCGTGATTTTCAAGGGTCAATGACATCACATGCGCTGAGGCGCGTTCGGTATCCCAGGGCATTGAGATTAGGTCGATCTCCTGTCCGTCACTTTCAGGCACACCATCGGTCCATTCACTGACTAGATCCTGATTTTCGTCGTACCAGGTCTGAGCCGCTTCTTCAAAAGGAACATCCTGAGCATCGAGGACGATCTGCTGCATGTCTTCCGTTTCCCAAGCAAAATTGTCTAATATAGCCGTTGCATCGGGCATATCTTCTGCTAAACCAGTACGGGTCATGGTGTGGATGTTTTCTGCAGCACCAAAACCTTCTTTGGGATCTTCAAGTATCTTCAGATCATAGATCTCAAAAATATAATGAGGCTGCCAGCCGGTAATGATGATCGGTTCTTCGTTTTCAATAGCCTGCTGCAGTTCCACCATCATACCGCCAGTTGAACTCTCCTGGAGCTCCCAGCCATCCAGATTGTCATAAGTATCCAGGGTGTTTCGTGCGCTTTCCGTAATGCCGGAACCAGGTTCGATCCCTGTGATCGTGTAGTCCATTTCTTCAAAGACAGTCGTGTCTTCCTCTGCAGCGGTGTCATCATTCCCGCACGCTGCCATTAATAGTGAGACTGAAGCTAAAGATACTAATTTTATAGTTGTTTTATTCATCCAATTCCTCCATTTTTATTATTTTATACGTTATATCGTGACTATTTTGAAATTTTCCGTAAAAAAAATCGGGAAGAGTTTTCCCGATCCTTCTCAATTGTGATTTACTCGTTTGCCGGTATGTCTTCGATGGAATCGATATCCATGTATTCTGGGACTACTAATCCGGATACAGTTCCGCTGATATTTGGTCCTAGATCATCGATGTCTTCACCGTATTCATCCATAAAGGCACCGTGAGTGACCGGTAACCATGGCGCAACAGTTCCGTCACCATCGCCTGTGGCCATTGCTTTGAACAGGATAGCGGGGTCTACATTCGTCAAAGTCACGTCATATCCCTGCTGTTCTAGTACGGCTTTCATCATATGTGCTGAACCACGTTCGGTATCCCAGGGGGTTGAAAGAAGTTCGAATGCTTCACCGTCGACCTGATCGACACCTTCTGTCCATTCCGATACAATATCCTGGTTGTTTTCTACCCATTTCAGACCAGCTTCTTCATAACTGGATTCCTGGGCCTCGAGAACCACCTGCTGCATGTCGTCGATCGTCCATTCGTAATTATCTAAAATGGCATACGCTTCAGGTTTATCTTCTTCCAGTCCCATGCGTGCCAGAGAATGGATGTCTTCAGGCTCGCCAAAAGCCAGTTCTGGATCCTCAAGGAATTTAAGGTCGTACATCTCAAACATCTGGTGTGGGGTCCAGCCTGTAATAATAATAGGTTCTTCGTTCTCATAAGCCTGTTCCAGCTCGGTCATCATCCCGGCTGTCGAACTGTCCTGCAGTTCCCAGCCGTTCAAACTGTCGTATTCTGCGATGGCATCATGTGTCAAGCCGGTAAGACCAGCCCCCGGCTCTATTCCGGTAATGGTATATTCCATTTGTTCACCGATATTCATATCTGTGCTTTCAGCTGAATCATCGCTGCCGCATGCTGTGACTAACAAGGATACAGAAGCTATGGAAGCTAATTTTAATGGTGTTGTTTTCTTAATAAAAATGATCCCTCCGTTGATTGATTTTGAATGTGTATTGATAAAGACTATAATTTTCATGAAAATTTCAGAAAGTCTTAAATCGCCTATATAAGCGTAACACAGATTTTTAATTTTTCAAAATGGCTCAACAGCAAGGGGAAATGAAAGGAGAGTAAATCGTGCTTAAACTTTTCCATGAACTGGGCCTACCGACTCAAATAGAAAAGTCGTTTGAACGAGTAAGCGAAGTTCCAGGCCTGCCAGCTTATCGATCAGAATGTCACTGAATAGGTAAAGAACGATCGGGGTCTACCAGCTCAATGATCACCTGACAGACAAGCGGGCAAGCGCAGAGCCAGGCTTACCCGCTCAAAAAGAAGCCTGGCAGCGAGTATGTATGCGGAATGCCAGGCTTCTCAACTCAAATATAAACATCAACGGGAGCTGGTAAGAGTAGGCAGAGTTCGCCGGTCTACCAGTGATGCAGAAGGGGTTAAGGAGTTCAGGCTTCCCAATTCATTTTGATGAATGCGACACTATCAAGCTTCTCTCCAGAGTGAAAACCCAGCGAGGCGTAAAATGCTTTTGTTTTTTCAGTATCATCGGTCAGCAAGACGATCTGCCGGATGTGAGCATATGAATCAAGGACTTTTTTGACCAGAGTCGTGCCGATCTGCAGACGCTGATGTTCTGGATGCACAAGGATATCCTGGATATAGAGAATGGATGCATCATCTCCAACCGTTCGAATCAGCCCGACGAGCTGATCATCTTTCCAGGCACTGACATAATGAAGAGATCCCGGGAGAATCTTCTTCATTTTTTCCGGATGATCCGTATAACCGGTCCACCCAACACTTTTATAAAGAGCCATGAGCTCCGATGTATCGATCAAATCATTGACACTATAAGTTATGGTGGGATTTTTATGATTCATGATCTACCTCTTTCTGCGCTGTATTCTACCCTTTCATCATACTACATAAACGCTATAAGAGCTAAAACTAGAAAAAATGTTTCTTTCTGGTGTATAGTGAAAGAAATTACAATAATTAAAGGAGTAGACGATATGTATCGGGCAGATATGTTTGAACCAGAATTAGTCTTTTACGCTGGCAGTTCACTACTTGAAGGTCCTGTCTGGGATGATAAGAATGAACGTCTTTACTTTATATCGATATCGGATGAGATCATTTATCAGCTGGATGTTAAGACGACAGAGTTGAAAACATTCAAAACGGAAGGACCTGTTGGGGCAGCTGTTATCGATGACGAAGGGATGCTGATTTCGGCAGAGAAAAAAGGCATATACCGTATCGATCCTGATACGGGGGAAAGGACATTTGTAGCGCATCCGAATGAGGACGAGCGGTTAAGGTATAATGACGGGAAACTCGATCCTAAAGGACGATTTTTTGTCGGGACGATGGGACAGAATGATATCATAAAAAATGCCGCAGCCCTTTATGTCCTTGAAAACGGCGAATCCGAAGTCCTATTGAAAGATCTTTCGCTGTCCAACGGATTAGGCTGGTCACGTGACGGCAAAGCTTTTTATCATATCGATTCGACAGAAAAGACGGTGACGAAGTATGACTATGATGTGGAAGAAAAACGCTTAGCGAATGGACGAGTGCTGATCCAGCTGGAAGACAGTACGCCTGATGGTTTGTGTGTCGATAAATGTGATGATATCTGGATCGCTGAATACGGCGGCGGAAGAGTCTGCAAGTGGGATTCGGATACAGGAGAGAAGATTTTTGAGATTCCGATGCCCGTGACGAATGTAACGTCCTGTTGTATCGGAGGCAAGGATAATGAGTATCTTTATATCACGACGGCAAAGGATCATGAAGACGACGAAGATTTATCAGGCGGGCTGTTCAGAGCACGCATAAGATAAAAAAAGTGCCGGTGGGAAGACCCGCCGGCACTTTTTCAAATTAAATGGTTATTATACTGCAGCTTTAACAGCTTTTGTGAGGATATCTTCCACTTTGACAGCCGCTTCATGCAGTGAATCGTTATCGACCATATCGATGAGTACAGTCGGCTTCAGTACGCCGGCATAAACGTCTTCGCCTTTTTCATAGACAACGACTTTACATGGCAGGAAATAGCCGACTTCAATCTGTTCGTCCAGCACTTCTTTAGCCAGTTTAGGGTTGCAGACATCTAAAACAGTAAAGTTTTTATCGAACTCAAACCCTTTACCTTCGATTTTATCTTTCAGGTTCACTTCGTAAAGGACGCCGAATGAGTTGTCGGCAATGGCCTGTTTCAGTTTATCCAGTGTGTCCTGGTATGAGTGAGAACTTTTTTCTTCGTATGCGTAATTCATGTTTGAATTCCTCCAGTTATATTATCTTACATCCTTTATTTTCTCTCAATTCTGAAAGAAAAGCAATTAGTTTGCTTACAAAAAGTAAGGTTGTGCGCAACCGAAAATCGGTCTCTGGTCCCTAGTAAAAAAAGGGATTTCATGGTTAAATTAGAACATAATAAAGTTAAAGGAGACGATACTATGGCACTACCAGATATCATGGCCTACTTACCTATCATTATCCCGCTTTTAATACTGCAGGTCACATTGATGATCACGGCTTTACTGCATTTGGTGAAAAATGAGCGGCTGGACCGGAACAATAAAATCGTCTGGGCGCTGGTCATTATATTTGTGAACCTGATTGGCCCGATTTTATACCTTATCTTTGGAAGGAAAGAAGACTGATGGCTGTACTGGAGATCAGCCAGTTAAAGAAGTCGTTTGGAAAACAGACTGTACTGGATGATGTGTCTTTTTCGGTCGAAAAAGGGTCAGTCTTCGGCTTTATCGGAAAAAACGGCGCCGGTAAAACGACCACGATGAATATCGTCCTGGGGCTCCTGAGAGCAGAATCCGGAGAAGTGAAAGTTAACGGAGAAACGGTGATCTATGGGGACACGAAGACGAACCGCTTTGTCGGTTATCTGCCGGATGTGCCGGAGTTCTATTCGTTTCTGACGGCACGGGAATACATGCAGTTGAGCCTGGATGTCAGTGGGACTACATATCCTAACGGCGATCAGAAAATTACTGACCTGCTTGCAATGGTAGGGCTTGAAGACTCCAAAAAACGCATCAGTAACTATTCGCGCGGCATGAAGCAGCGTCTGGGTATCGCTCAGGCCCTCATCAATGATCCTGTGCTTCTGATCTGCGATGAACCGACGTCTGCTTTGGATCCGATCGGGCGAAAGCAGCTTCTTTCTGTTCTGGAAAAGGTGAAGGAAAAAACGACCGTCGTTTTTTCCACGCATATCCTCAGCGACGTGGAAGCCGTCTGTGATGAAGTCGCTATTTTAGACAAGGGGAAAATCGTTACACAAGGCTCGGTGAGTGAACTGAAAGGCCGTCTCTCCTCGAAACGGTGGAGTGTTACCCTTGAAACACTTGCAGATGCGGAGAAGGTCAAAGAGGCATTGGCGCATAACCCGCTTTTTTCTAACATTAGCCAAAAAGACAGCATTGTAGAAGGAGAAACGACAGAGGGCAGACAGGCGATACGTTCCATTATGGAGATCCTTACCCGATTAGCTATCGTTCCGGAGAAAATCGAAAGAATAGAACCGACGATGGAAGAAGTCTTTCTGGAGGCGATCAAATGAGAGGGACGCTGGCGTTTTTAAAAAAAGAACTCATTGAACATACACGAAACTATAAATTATTCATCTTTTTTATCGTTTTTGCCATTATCGGGATACTCAGTCCGTTAAGTGCTAAATTTCTGCCAGAACTGCTGGAAAGTCTGATGGATGAGAACATTACGATCATCCTGCAGGAACCGACACATGTGGATTCATGGGTCCAGTTTTTCTCCAATGTCAACCAGATGGGGCTAGTGGTTATGATCCTTGTCTTCAGTCCGCTGATGGCCAGAGAGTATGAAAAAGGGACCCTGGTTCATATGGTGACCAAAGGATTGCCTCGACTCTCGATCTATTCAGCTAAACTGGCTATGCTTTACCTGAGCTGGACACTGTTTTACTGGATGAGCGCCCTGATCACACTTGGCTATACGTATTACTATTTTCCTGACAGTTCCACGGAGGGGCTGCTGCTGGCTACAGTCAGCATGTATATCTTTGGCTTGATGCTGCTGGCGTTACTGCTTTTGTCAGCAGTGATACTGGAAACGACTTTCGCTCCGCTGCTCGCTGTCGGGGGATTTGTCGGTCTTTTATTCCTCGGTGAACTTGTGCCGGTCATACAAGAGTGGAGTCCTTTGCAGCTTAATTCACGCAATGCGCAGTGGCTGACCGGTCTGGAACCGGGACGGGAAATCATTCAGAGCTTCGCTGTGACGGGGATTTTGACTGTATTCTTTATTGCTGCCGGTGCAGCACTGTTCAGAAAAAAAGCCATCAACTAAGAGTGAATCGGGTTACGTGATGCCTATATGCTCTTCATTCGACGTACTGACGAAGAAATCACTTTGAGCAAGTCCAATACGGCTATCATTGAGCGTGCTCATCGCAGAATCTGCTTGAGTGATGCCTATATGCCCTTCATTCGACGTACTGACGAAGAAACCAGTTTGAGTAAGTCCAATGTGGCTCTCATTCGGCGTGCTCACCGCAGAATCTGCTTGAGTGATGCCAATGATCTCTTCATTGGACGTACTGACGAAGAAACCAGTTTGAGCAAGTCCAATG
>NZ_FOBL01000017.1 GCF_900109825.1 Alkalibacterium putridalgicola
CGCAATAGCATTACTCACTCGTAAAATGACGCGAGTACGTCGAATGAAGGGCGTAAAGGCATTACTCAACTGAGAAATCGCGTGAGTACGTCGAAAGAAGGGCACAATGGCAGTACTCACTCGCAAAACTGCGTGGGTACACCGAAAGAGCACAGCAATAGCCCTGCTCTAAAGCAATCGTCTTTGAGTGAGCGTTAAGAATGATCAACGTATGGTAAGAAAGCTTTAGATCGGAAGATCCTCGTCGCAGGACGAGGATCACCTCTAAATAAAATAAAATTTCACCATACGTGAAAAAGAAAGGAGGGTCAAAATGACGAATTTATGGTTCTCAGTTTTTCCGCTTATAATGATGCTCTTCAGTCTCTTGATTGCTGGGGTGTTCATCTACGCTTTACTGTCTTTGGCACAAAGCAACCGTCAGCAGGCAGAGTCGTTAAGAGAAATCGAAAGAACGCTGAAACGCATGACAAATGTCAAAGACTGATGTAGACGTTCAATAATGATCTTTGCAGGACTTTGTATAAAATATAATCCGATTAATAAAAAACTGATGAGCTTACTGTTCTGCAGTTTTTTTGCGTTATAACCGCTCATATTATGAAGAAAGTATGAAATCCCCTTGAGATTAGAAAAAAATGATAAAATGTCGGTCTTTTATGATTTTTCTGTGATAAACTAGTTAGACAAGTGAAAAAACTATACAAACAAAGGGCGATCGTATGATAAGGCAAGTAATGAGTGAAACGGTCACGTACATGTGGCGGAACAAGAAGAACAGGTTAGTCATGATCTTATGCCTGGGTGCTGTTCTTTTACATAGTTTATTTATTCTACCGAATACTCCGGGAAATGAGGAAGTGAATCTAACGCAGCTGGAACGACAGATGGAAGCGAACCGGCAGACGTTCGAAGATCAGCTGGCCAAAGGGCTCACGGTCCCGACCTTCTTCACCGGGACGAGTGCGTATGAAACAGCACGTAATGAATATGTCAATCAGCGGGAGCTTCTGACAGCTCTGAATAACGGAGACGTCAGACGGTATCTGGAGATCCCTTACCGGCCGACAGCTCAAGGCTCGGAAGAGGGAGGCGGGAATGCGTTCAGTGTGCCCTTTAGAGTCCTCGGAAATGCGAAAGAAATGTTCTTTTCCAGCCAGAAAACAGATTATTACTTGAATGAAGCGGAACCGCTGACCTTTCATATGGTACATGAGCGGACGAGCCTGCAGCAGCTCCATCTCTTTCTGATCGGACAGGGACCATATATACTGCTTCTACTTCTGCTGTTCATGATCAGCGACGTCATTACCAAAGACCGGTCACTGCGGACACAAAAAGCCGGGGTCCCTCTAAACTGGTTTGGCTATCTGTTCATCCAGTCGGTGACGGCACTCGGTTTCGTCACACTGTTTTTTGTGGCATTATCGGGTTTCTTCATTCTCCTGAATGGCCTGCTCCACGGCTTCGGTTCGATAGCCATGCCGGTCGGAGCTCTGGGTGAAGCCGAAAATGCGTATGCCATGCTGCCGTATATCACGATGGAAGTCGGGACTTTCCTGCTTCGAAGCCTGCCGTATGTGCTCCTTTTGATGTACGGCTTTACACGATTGAACACGCTGTTCAGTCTGATATTCAGGCACGATATCGTGACGTTTATTGCATCGGTGTTCGTTCTTTTGTTCCCGCAGCTTTATTACAGCCCCGGAACAGAAGAACTGCTCGGCATCAATCTGTCTTTCTACCCGCAGACCTATTACCATTTCGGTGATGTGGTGACGAGCAGACTGAACGTGCCTTATGACAGAGGCCTGTTGGTCCTGGCAGTCACTGTCTTAGTGATCGAACTGCTGAACGTTGGTGCCACCAAAGTGATCAAACGCCAGAGCTTCGTGAGATAAGGAGGAGAAAAATGAAACGTGTACTGAAATGGAACGGACGGCTGTTACTGCGTGACTGGAAAACGCGCCTGCTGCTCATTGGCTTTTTTCTTTTCCTGGGGACGTTTTCCCTGCTCTACCGCCAGCAGAATGTGGTTTTGCCGGAAACCCAATTGCGTTCGGAATATAGTGACGCGCATAACATATTCCGGCTGATCCCGGATGCTCATTTTGAAGGTGAACTGGGGGAAGAAGTCCAGCAACGTCTCGGACGGAATTCCACATTGATCGGACTGAACCGTTACATACTCACGCAGCGTGAAGGGAATACGGTCGACGGACTGGAAGACGTCGTGTCTGATTACCTTGATAATGGAAGAACCATGGCTGAAAACAATCTGTTTTTACTTGAAGCCACAGAATTTGAATCGCATGACCTTCTGACCTCCGTTTATTTACCGTCTAGAAGTGAAATCGAGCGCGAGATCGCTTTTTACGATGCTTTAGAAGAAAGTGACTTGCCGATCGAATGGAATCCTTATGCGTCGTCTCAGATCCTGGAACAGCAGCTGGAACTGTTCGTGTCGGTCGTCCTGTTTATTGCGATCGCACTTTTAGCCGGCGATCACTTTACAAAGGATCAGGAAAATAATTACAGTGTCACACAGGGCCTGCCTTTGCCGATGAAAACGCAGTGGCGCGGACGAAGCTTTCTGCTCTGGCTGATGACCTGGCTGGCCGCCCTCCTGGGGATCGGTGTGAGCTACGGTCTGTCTTTATTCTTTGAAACGACCGGCAGTCTGAACTATCCGGTGGAACTTTATGTCGACCAGGCTGTCACCTACATCCCGTTATGGCAATACGGCTTACTGCTGACCGGACTCGGTATGATCGTCAGTTATTTGTTCCTTTTGATCATCACCGGACTCAGCTGGATGATCCGAAACATTTACCTGACACTCTTTATTGTCGCCGCGTTCGTCTTTCTGCCTCAAGTATGGACCCTGCTGGACCCTTGGACCTCCTGGCAGCCGTCCTTTTATACTGAAGTGGTTGCGGTAGTCTCAGGACAAAGTGCCATGCAGTTTGATTTGCCAGGGATCGTCTACTGGAAACTGCCGATCGTCGCACTGGGTGTCTGGCTGGCCCTTGAAGGCGTCTTCCACATCATCTTTAAACTGATACCGACCCAGCGTTCCGGACTGAAAAGGAGAGTGATCGAATGACTTTAGAAGTAAAAAATATAACCGTTGCTTATGGCGAGCGGGAAGTGTTGAGCGATATCTCGTTCAAACTCGACAACAGTCAGATCATCGGCCTGGTCGCACCCAACGGGACCGGAAAAACGACTTTATTCAATGCCATCATGCGCTTTATTCCTGTGAAAGCCGGGCATGTGTATGTCGATGATCAAGAATACACGGCAAAAGACAAAGATGTGTTAAAACTGCATCAGCTCATCACCTTTTTCCCGGATCAGGCAGACCTGCATGAGAACTTCAGCGGGACCGAACACATCGAGATGTATGCGGATATGTGGGCCGGCAAAAAGGATCATGTGAGAGACATCATTAATCGGCTGGAAATGGATGATTATGTCGACCGCAAAGTCAGCACCTATTCTTTAGGCATGCGCCAGCGTCTGTGTTTTGCCATGGTGATCGCTTCCGACACACCGATCATGTTCATGGATGAAGTGATGAACGGTCTGGATCCCGAGAACGTTTCTTTAGTCTCCGATATTCTGATCGAACTGAGAGATGAAGGCAAGATCATCATCGTTGCGTCCCATTTGCTGGACAATCTGGATGAGTATGCCAATAAAGTCTTTTTCCTGAAAGACAAGAAACTGCATTTCGTTTTCGATCACAGCGATGAAAAGATTGATTACTTCAAACTCTTATGCACGGAAGAACAGGTGCAGTATCTGGAAACACACGTCACCCTGCCGGAAGAAACGATCCATTTGGGCAACAATGTCTTGTGTATCCCGCTCAACGACCTGAGCGAAGCCGAACAGCTGGCGATCTATAAACATCTGCGTCATTTAAAGGATGTTGAGATCACCGTCGGACCTTTAGGTACATCCGAATATTATTCTCATTTGTATGGGCTGAAAATCCATTCATTCAACAGGGGGCACCAGCATGACGAACCTGTTTCAAAGTAAAAAGTATCTGATCCTGTCACCTTTGCTGCTTCTTATTTTGTCAGGCTGTTCAAATTTTGCCGGTATAAGAACGCCGTTATATGACGGCGAACCGGTCGAACCGAATGAAGAAGCCATCGAAGAGTACGCAAAGACCCAGAAGATCAATGAAGAAAACGAAGCCCATTATTTCAGGTATCCGTTGAGCGAGACATTGTTCGAACCGTCATTGGACTTTTCCGATGAAGAGATGGTCACTCTGGAAAAAGGGATGTATACTGTAGGAGAAGACCTGCCTTCAGGACGGGTCATTTTCGAAGGCCATCCAAGTGACTTCAGCCCCGACGTCTTTATCATCCGGGCCGGGAATGTCACCGTTTATGACACAGAAGGAGTGGTGACCTTTGAAAACCACTTTCAGGAAAACAGCGGAGTGATGCAGGCGGTCGTTGATCTGCGCGAAGGCCAGACCATTCAAGTCGAAGGCGAGACCCCTGAGATCTTTGTACACTATAATGAAGACGCCGCCGGAACTGATCCGGAATCTGAAACGGAAATGGAAGCAGAACCTGACTCGTCCCGGACCGTCGCTTTAATGGCGGGACACTATGAAGTGGGCAGACATCTTGATGCAGGGACATATACTCTGGAGACGATCGAAGCGCCACGTACACCAGTCCTCTATCACTTCACAGACGGGGACATCGAAGTCGTCGAACTCACCCAAAATAGAGGGGCGAGCCCGAGGGTTCCTCCCGATGTCCTGGAAGAGTGGTTCGAACTGGGCCGTATCACGGAAGATGAATATGAACAGAACAAAGAGCTGATCGAAAATAAGCCGGACAAAGCGGTCATCGAATTGACCGACGGAGATAAACTATACCTTCCGATGCTGAACCGGCTGGAACTGGAAAAACACTGAGGAGATAAAAAGATGTATGCATTTTGGATGAGAGCCGAGCAGTTTTATACGTATACGATGCCATTGATCGTCATGATTCTATTGTTTTTAGCGATCGTGTTCGTCTTTGCCTATTCCTATATTGATCCCAACAAGCCTGTGCGCAAATATGTGACAAGAGGCTTTTTGGGTCTGATCGGTCTCTGCGCCCTTTATTTTCTGTGGGGGCATTTGACCTATAATCACTGGGTCGAGCAGAACGAGTATATCACGCCCGGCATCCGTTCCTATCAGACGATATTAGGCATCAGAACTTCGGAAGACCCGTCGATCGTCAAATCATACCGCCGTTCGGATTCTTTGAAAGAGAATCTGCTGGCGCTTGAAATGTATGAAGCGGAACGAGTCACCAGGCCATTCGACTATACCTACGCGGGATCACTGGAGAATAATCACTACTTTACTTACGGTGACGAAGACCAGTATGTGTTCACTCTGCAGGGTGACATCAACTGGACGGACAGTACGCGCGAACTGGTGGGGCTTGAATTCAGCCTGACCGATGAACGGTTTGCAGATATCGGTTTCTATAACGAACCGGATATCATTTTTGATTCCCTTTCCCTGCCGGAATCGGAACAGAAAGAATTATCGGACATCGATACGAACGATGCGTTATCGATCAATGACATGATCGGTGGCTGGAACTTTGGACGCCAGTTCTATTAAAGGCTGTGAAGCGAAAGTGAATAGTGATATAGGCGTTGTGTTTTGCCTTTGAGGCTTGTAAAATAGGAAGAGAAATAAAATCAAAGGAGATCACTATGAATATAGAAGTATTTACACAATTTCGTTTAGTTTTTGGACTCATTCTTGTTTTTCTCGGCCTCTTTCTCGTCTTATCTATTCTGCCAAAAGGACGCGACGCTATCGTTACTTTCTTTTCGGTCCTGGCCGTCTCCGTTACGCACGCGCTGATAGCCATCGCCTTGATCATCACAGAAAACATGTTCCTGGAAGACTTTGCCCTGGAAGGGGATTCCATCACGTTTTACATGTTTCTGGCCATACTGGCACTGGCCATCATTAATCCGATCGTCTATAAATTGCGCAATAGATCAAATCGTCGAGGATCATCCTACTCGTTTAGATAATAGAAAATATAATTTCAAGCGAACGTTTCTCTCACTGTATTGTGAGAGGGACGTTCGTTTTTTTGTCTAGATAAAATGTATCACTGAATTGGAAATATTTAAATAGAATCGCCCTTATAACATTACCAGGGAGCGTCTTTAACCGTAACTCAAAAGGTTTTAAGCGCTTGAGATCCTATTAGTGCGACTGATAACTATAACTCAATAGATTGCTGGCCAACGAGTTCCTGTTATAACGCGCATTAACCCCAACTGGTGAGTTCTAAAGGGGCCAGGTTCCTATTATAAGAGACGATAGCCGGAACTCGCGGACGCTTTGAGTTCTGAGATCCTGCTATAGCGGCCTATAACCTGAACTCGCAAGGCTTTAGGGCTTTGAGTTCCTGGAATAGAACGGTATTCCCTGAAGTGGGAGAGGCAGCAGCGTTTGAGTTCCTGGAATAGAACGGTATTCCCTGAAGTGGGAGAGGCAGCAGCGTTTGAGTTCCTGGAATAGGGCGGTATTTCCGGAAGTGGGAGAGGTAGCAGCGCTTGAGTTCCGTTAATATGACGGTATTCCCGGAAGTGGGAGAGGCAGTAGCGTTTGAGTTCTTGGAATAGAGCCGTATTCCCTGAAGTGGAAGTAACTGTAGGTCTGGAGTTCCGGGAATAAGGACACATTCCCGAAACTGGGACTGACCCCGGTTTACGAGTTACTGTAATAGGCAACAAAACAGCACAGTTACAGCATAATCCTATCTTTTTCAAAGAAAGGATTGAAGGATCACCGGAAAAAGAAAGAAGCAATAAGGATAGAGGTTGAGCCAGCTGGCTCAACCTCTTCATTTCTTGTTCGATCAAAATGAATAGGACATTGACCTTGCTTTCAAGGTGCTATCCTTTTAGAAAAACAGCCATTTTGAGTAAGATATATGTAACGTTAATATGAAGAAATAGAGGTTTTCCATCCTTAGCGACTGATGGCAGAAGGAACAAGGGAGGGCAGTCATGCGGCCTAAAAAAATCTCACATAAAATTTTTCTGGGAAGTGGTGTAACAACGGTGTTGCTGCTGGGTATCGCTGTCTTTGAACACCTGACCAACTCGCCAGATTCTTCCATAGAATTTATGGAAAACAAGCCGGAAGTGGCAGAGGTCCAACCGACTACTGTTCCGAACAGAATAAGCGTGACCTTTAACGGAGACACCCGGACCCGGATGGGGTTTAACTGGTACACCGGAAATCACTATGAAGATGCCAGCGTATGGATCAGCACATCTGACGATCTTCAGGATCCTATCGTTTTTGATGCAGAAGGCGAAGCGGTGACGAGCCGGTATGCTGAACGAACGGAAGACGGTTTTTTTATCTTTTTTGACGATGAACTGGGTTACTATACAGATCAGGATAAAAAAGGACCGGAATGGACAAGCGGAGTAGCGGTAGGCTATCTGGAACTTACAGACGAAACGGAATATGTCTATAAAGCACTGGCGACCGACTTGGAGCCGGACACGACCTATTATTATCAGGTGGGGAGCGAGAGTAGTGGGAAAAGTGCTGTCGGGAAGTTCACGACCTCAGGTGAGACAGGAGATGACTTCACATTCGTTCAATACACAGACACGCAAAATGCCTACTGGAACGAGCATGTGCATAATGAAGCCATTTATGGGGCCGATACACTGGAAAAGGCCATCGACACCGCTGATGGCCCAGAATTTATCCTCCACACTGGGGATGTCGTGGAAACGGCAGAAGTGGAAGACGAATGGGTAGATATCTTCTCAAAATCTCAGCGGCTCTGGATGCAGCAGCCACTGGCCGTCGCTCCCGGCAATCATGATGAGCACGCCTTGCATGAAGGCACACCACTCCAAATCGATGCATTTAATGCCCATTTCAATGTACCGGTCACGAATGATGCCATAGATGGGGGTTCGTACTACTCGTTTGACTATAACGGTGTGCACTTTGTCGTAGCCAACACGAATGACAATAAAGTATCCGCGGACAATCCCGAAGGTCAAGCCTTAGGAGAAGAGCAGCTGAACTGGATCAGAACAGATATAAAGCGGGCCAGAGATGCGGGAGCTGAGTGGGTCATATTGAGCTTTCATAAACCCCTGTACTCCAGATCCTATCATTCACTAGCGGATAATGATGTCCAGAAAGTCAGGGATGAGTTCATGCAGACGATAGACGAATTGGACGTCGATTTAGCATTACAGGGCCATGATCATGTATTTTCTAGAACCGAGCCGCTTGCTTACGTGTCGAGTGAAGAATCTGTGTTCAACGCTAGGGTGAGTGAAGCCGGTGAAATCATAGAAGAGGAGAATAAGTCGACGTATATCAGCCCCGAGGGGACGATTTTTGTGCTGCCTCATGCCGCCGGGACCAAGGCTTACGTCGATTTGTATAGCCGATCACTGGCATACATTCATGATATGCGTACGGATCTACGGTGGATGACACAGGAAAACGTGAATGCGTATAATGATTTATTCGCTTTCGGCGGGCAGCCGCAACAAGAAGAAGTGTTTTCAGACTCTTATGCCAATGAACGGCAGTCACTAGTGCAGAGTTTTGCTGTCTATCATGTTGAAGATAAAATACTTACAGTAGAGATGTATGAAGTGAGTGGGGACCTTTCAGAAAATGTGGAACGATCTGTCGATAAAGTGCATGAATTTGAAATCATCAAAGAGTAATGAATCAAAACCAAATAATTTTATTGAATAAACAGTCATGCTACAGTTGAATTATAGAGCAGTTTATAGAATAGACTTTAAAAGTTTGATCAGACACTAATTAAATCTAACGAAAAGGGTGAAGACATATGACTGAACAGAAGAAAACGATCGAAGCAGGGGTCGCCGCAGTCAAGGTGATGGAAAAATGGGGTGTGAAAAATATCTACGGGTTGCCGGCAGGCACACTGAACTCGTGGATGGATGCTCTAAAAAAAGAAGAAGAGAACATCCGCTTTATCCAGGTCAGACATGAAGAAGTGGGTGCTCTGGCCGCTTCGATGCACGCCAAGTTCACCGGCGAGATCGGTGTGGCCTTAGGATCAGCCGGCCCAGGTGCGACCCATTTAATGAACGGTCTGTATGATGCCCGTGAAGACGGGGTACCCGTTCTTGCGATCATTGGTCAGCGTGCAGAAAAAGAAATCAATATGGACGCTTTTCAGGAGATGAACCACAATCCGCTGTTTGCCGATGTCACGGTGTATAACCGCCGTGTCGCTTATCCTGAACAGCTGCCTAAAATCATTGATGAAGCGATCCGTACGGCTGTTGCCAGAAAAGGGATAGCGGCTGTGGAAGTGCCTGTGGACTATGGCTGGGTCGAGATCGACGAGGACAGCTGGTATGCTTCCGCGGACTCGTATAAAGAGCTGCCGCATCCAGTCCTGAATGAAACAGATATAGACGAAGCTGTAAAGCTTCTTGAAAACGCTGAACGACCGGTCATTTATGCAGGGATCGGCACGCGAGGCAATGGAGAAGCCGTGATGGCCTTGTCCCGTAAATTGAAAGCACCCGTCGCCATCACTGGGATCAATTACGATACCTTCCCGTATGACTTTGAAGCCTTTTTAGGATCAGCTCACCGGGTGTCCAGAAAACCGGCTGTGGAAGTGTTTGAAGAAGCCGATGTGGTCCTCTTTGCCGGGAGTAACTATCCGTTCTCGGAAGTCACGGATATCTTCGACGGGATCGATAAATTCATCCAGATCGACATCGATCCGCACAAACTCGGGAAACGGCACAAAACAGACGTGGCGATTTTAGGTGATGCAGGGGAAGCAATCCGGCTGATGACAGACAAGCTGCCAGAAAAAGAAGAAACGGCCTGGTACCGTGCGAACCTGAAAAATATAGAAAACTGGAAGACCTATACAGACAAACTGGAACAGAAAACAGAAGGCGAGCTGCAGTTCTATCAGGCGTATCACGTCATCAATCAGGTGGCGGACGACGATGCCATTTATTCTGTGGACGTCGGCAATACCACACAGACGTCTGTACGCCACTTGCATATGACACCGAAAAATATGTGGCGGACCTCAGGTGTATTTGCCACGATGGGTAATGGACTGCCGGGTGCGATCGCGGCCAAGGCCGATTTCCCTGAGCGGCAGGTCTGGAACCTGACTGGTGACGGAGCCTTCTCGATGGTCATGCAGGACATCATCACGACCAGACAGTATCAGCTGCCCATGATCAATGTCGTCTTCTCGAATACGGAATATGCCTTTATCAAAGATGAACAGGAAGACACGAATCATGCCTACTTTGGCGTTGACTTCAAAGGGGTGGATTATGCGAAAATCGCTGAAGCCCAAGGAGCCATCGGGTACACGGTGAGAGAGATCGGTGAACTGAAAAAGACATTCAAGAAAGCCGTTGAACATGAAAAAGCGGGCCGTACCGTCGTGATCGATGTGAAAGTCAGTACGGATCGGCCGATCCCTGTGGAAGCACTGGAACTGGATCCGAGACGTTTTTCTGAAGAAGAGATCCGAGCCTTCAAGGAACGGTTTGAAGCAGAAGAGCTGGAACCGTTCCTCACGTTCCTTGAACAGGAAGGTCTTGAGTCAAGAGCACTTAAAGACAACAGTTAAGGAATGAAAAAGAGAACTGCCGCCGGCAGTTCTCTTTTTTATACAAAAAAATGCTCTTAAAAAGCAGGAGAGACAGTTTTCACGTCCCCTTGACTTAGTAAGAGCTTATTTCTTATTCAGTTTATGAGAAGGTGTTACTTAGCTTTGCCGCCAAAGAAGTAAAAACCACCTGACACAGAGAGGATAACGACGACGACACTGCTCAATACAACAGGTAAGCCGGAAGAATTCCCGTCGAGAAAGGCAGATTCATCTTCTTCCTCGGTCTCGACCGGTTCTGTCTCCGGTTGTTCCGGTTCACTGACAGCAGGTTCTTCCTTCTCTGCTTCAGCATCTGCTCGTGCGGACCCCAGTTCTTCCGGGTTGAAGACGGCAAGCGTCGGTGTCTCAGTCGTCACCCCTACGACACCGCCTTTGGTATAGGCATCTCCAAGCAGTTCCCACGATTCATCGGTTTCGTTCCATTGGTATAAGTTGTCCTGATTATATTCCGCTGCCGGGGTAAAGAAGCGGTAAGTCATATGTGACGGGAAGGAAGCCAGTTGCTGGCCTTCCTGTTCGATACCGAAAGTCAGGATCTTGCCTTTCGTGATCTCTTCAAAAGTCACGGCCTGTCGTGTCGGTTCGAAGGTCAGCAGCGCATTGCCTTCTGAGAGATTACTGGTCGGAATGACCCATTCCAGATCGACACGTGCGACTAAAAGGGCGACATTCTTCTCTTTAAGCGTCTGGATCTGATCGCTTGACAAACTGATGCGATCGATATGTCCAAGTGAAGCATCGAAAGATACAGCGAGCACGCCATTTTCAGCAACGGCTTGGATATCTTCTTCCACTATGGTAGCGACACCATTGGTTTCTGACGGACGGATCCAGACTGTTCTTTGTGGTGCCGGTTCTTCGGTTTCTTCACTGTCTTCAGCCGGTGCTTCATCATCAGATGAATCCGCTGGTTCATCTTCGTCAATTTCTTCTTCCTGCTCAGTATCATCACTGCCGGCAGGCTCTTCTTCAGCAGCCTCTTCGGTTTCGGAACTGTCCTCATCCGCCGTCTCTTCAGGAGCAGGGTCCTCGGTGCTGTCTTCTTGTTGAGATCCCTCTGTTTCTTCAGAACCGGTTTCGCCTTCAACCGGCGTCTCATTGTCGGATTCAGGAGCTGGTTCTTCTTCAGAAGGTTCTTCAGTCGGCTCTTCTTCAGGCACCGTTTCGTCAGGGATCTGTTCGGCATACTGAACGAGTCCGTAGCCATAAATGACGTCACGACCGGTTTCGCCCAGGTCAAGGGCCTGATCGGTCATGCGCTGGCGGATAGCACTGGCGCTTTCATTCGGATATTTATCCATTAAAAGGGCTGCCACACCGGCAACGTGCGGAACGGCCTGAGAGGTGCCGGACATTGGGACGTGTGAACCGTCTGTGCTTAAACTTAATATATTCTGACCGGGAGCGGCCAGTTCATTTTCAGAGGCTAGCATGGAATCACTGACATGGGCCTGACTCTGATTGACACCAGAAACGGCAATCACTTCAGGGTGGGCAGCCGGATAATCGATCGATGCATTATCTTCGGTCATATTCCCGCTGGCCGCAATCGTCAGGATGCCCTGACTGGCTGCCAGTTGGATCATTTCGTGGACTTCGTTATTGGGTTCGGCATAGCCTGAACTGATGACGATGATGTCACTCTCGTTTTGAATTGCCCATTCAAGACCGGACAATAAATTTCCGACGCGTGTTTTGCCGCCGTTATCTTCGTGATACACCTTAACACCGTAAAGGTCGATACCTGGAGCTATGCCCTGCGCGCGGGTCCCTTGCTCTGCGCCCAGGATACCGGCGACATGGGTGCCGTGTCCGGAGTGGTCATTCGTCCAGGGGTCCGGGCCCATCTCGTCATCTTCACCGAAAATACTGTAGCCACCGGCATAGGTGATCTCTGGATGCTGATAAAAACCTGTATCCAGTACGGCCACATTCACGTTCTGACCGGTATAGCCGTCTTCCCAGGCATCGAATGTCCCGATCATGTCCTGGTTCCAGTCATCGATGGAGACGTCATAAGTGGATTGGCTTGTTTCCACTTCCTGATTATAGGTGATGCGTCTGACGTTTTCCTGGAGACTTACTTCCTTGACTGCTGATACTGGGACCGACATGGTCTGGATCGGCAGGACGTCCATCGTTTCGATATTTTTAAAACGGGGATCCAAAGAGGCTTCATCTGGCACCGTCTCTTCATAGCGAACGATGATTTCTAAATAGTCTTCATTATCTGTGCGGTCGTCTTCGGCAAAAATTTGTCCGGCCGGTAAAACCGTGGATAAGAGGAATATAAGCAGCGTTCCGACTGCCCCTCTTTTAATATGCTTCATTCTCACTCGATCGGTCTCCTTCTTGTTTTATTGGGTTTTAATTGATCCGTTAGTTGTTTATCTTTGATTCATTTTGCAACATTAATAACATAGTATCATAAGCACAGATGACAGGCGTGTCAAAAGGCCTTCTAAAAGAGGAATACTTGTCGGGAATGTCACATTTTGTTAAAAATCTGAGATATTCACTTAAAAATGGTAGAATAAAAGAGACAGAACAGAGAAGGAAGTGCTTGGAAAGATGTTTAGCCGTGAACACCTCCTCAATGAATTACAAGAGGAATTTCCGCTGGTCAGAGACTGGCTGATTTATATAAGAGACAACGAGGAAGACACCAAATGGATCCATGACTTGATCGATGCGTCTCCGAAACAGTTTGAGCAATGGGTACTTTATTTATCCGAAGGAATCCGCCTGCTCCCGACACGCCCGGTCCGGCTGTCTGTATTCAGCCAGATCATTACACTGGATGCGAATGCCTTTGATCCGGCGTCGTCTTTAGGAAAACTGTGGCTCCACGTCTTAGCTGAGACCAAACGTGTCCATTCGAAAGAACATATTGTTATGCCGACCGATCAGAAAGCTGTCAGCGATCTGCTGGAAGATTATCATTTGTACCGGGAAGATATCTCCGATTCTGTGACAGCCGTGAATTTATTCGCTGAAACAGCCTCCGGTTATCATCCAGTATGGGAAGCGGCAGTCCACAGCCATAGTGTGCTCACCGTTCCTCTGCGAGAAGTCGTGAAGCTGCGTGCCGTTTATCCTGCTCATGAGCAGCCGATCGTATGGATCATCGACAATGCCGAAGTGTTCAGCCGGATCGCCGACAGAGTGCCGACACTGCCGATGATCTGTACGAAAGAGAAATGGACACGTACAGCCTGGGGAGTGTTCGACCGTCTCATCGCCAATGGTGCCGAGCTGCGGTTCGTGGGTGATCTGACTCCACAGGGCATCGTTAGAGCTGAAGAACTGCTGCTGCGTTACCCGGACAGGACACGGACGTGGCAGATGGATGTCGAAACCTATCTCAAGGCCAAAGACGAAACACTGGACCTGACTGACTCAGATTATGCCTTACTCGACAAGCAGCATGTCGACTATCTGGCTTGTCTGAAAGATGAAATGCGCGATCAGGGACATCCGGGACACCTTATGACAGTTATTGATGAATTAATAGAAAAATTGAATCATTATTACCGAAAATAATGAAACGAGAGGACGATTCATATGACTAAGAAACGTGTAACAGATGAACAGCGCCTGCTTCACGGGGGAGATTACAACCCGGATCAGTGGCTGGCTTATCCCGAAATACTGAAAGAAGATGTGGTCCTGATGCAGAAAGCCCACACGAATACCTTCTCCATCGGCATTTTTGCCTGGGCAGCTTTGGAGCCTGAAGAAGGAAAGTATGACTTCGAGTGGCTGGATGAGGTCATCGAACGCATTCATTCTTTCGGCGGCCGTTTTATTCTGGCAACGCCAAGTGGGGCACGTCCGGCCTGGATGTCCAAAGCGCATCCTGAAGTCCTGCGTGTGGATGCCAGCCGCAGGAAACAGCTGCACGGTGGGCGCCACAATCACTGTTTTTCTTCTCCTTATTACAGGGAGAAAACGCAGGAAATGAATACAAAACTGGCTGAGCGCTACGGAGAGCATCCGGCACTACTCATGTGGCATATCTCCAATGAGTTCGGCGGCGAATGCCACTGTGACTTGTGCCAGCAGAATTTCAGAGATTACTTGAAAGATAAATACGAGAATGACTTGGATCAGCTGAATGATTCCTGGTGGGGACCTTTCTGGAGTCACACGATCAGTGACTGGGAACAGATCGAATCACCCTCGCCGATCGGGGAAAGTGCTGTACATGGGATGAACCTTGACTGGCGCCGTTTCGTTTCGCATCAGACGATCGACTTCTATAAAAATGAGATCGAACCATTGCGAGACATCACACCCGAGATACCGATAACGACGAACTTCATGTCGGACAATCCTGAGTTCACGCCTTTTACGGGACTGGATTACAGCAAATTCGCCAAAGAAGTGGATGTCATCAGCTGGGACGCTTATCCGGCCTGGCACAATGATAAGGAAGACACCGCCACGCTGGCTTCAAAAGTGGGCTTTTTGAACGATCATTTCTACGCGATGAAAGATCAGCCTTTTCTTTTAATGGAGTCGACACCAAGTGGCGTGAACTGGCACGACGTCAATAAAGCCAAGCGTCCGGGGATGCACTACTTGTCATCCATGCAGATGCTGGCCCATGGATCGGACAGTGTGCTGTATTTCCAGTGGCGTAAATCACGTGGGTCTTCTGAAAAATTTCACGGGGCCGTCGTCGATCATGACCGTTCGCCTGAAAACCGCGTCTTTAAAGAAGTCGCGCGACTTGGTAAAGCGATGGAAGACATTTCGGATAAAGTCGTCGGTTATCAGCGTAAGGCAAAAGTAGCCATCATTTATGATGTTGAAAACGAATGGGCACTGAACGATGCGCAGGGATTCGGCTTGAAGACGAAGCAGTACGGCGAAACCCTCGAGAAGCATTATCAGGCTTTCTGGGATAAAAATATTCAAGTGGATGTCATTTCAAAAGAAGCGGATTTGAGTAAATATGACTTGGTGATCGCCCCGATGCTGTATATGATGTCAGAAAAAACAGCTGAAAAACTACAGGACTATGTGAAAAGTGGCGGCACGCTGGTGTCTACTTACATCACTGGCCTTGTGAACGAGTCGGATCTGACACATATGGGTGGCTGGCTGGCACCTTTGAAAGAAACCTTTGGTATGGCGCCTCTGGAAACCGATACGTATTATCCTTCTGATGAGAACAGCTTGGAGTATAACGGTAAAATCTATGCTATCAACGATTACGCAACTGTGATCGAAGCGAATGCGGCCAGCGAATTGGCTGTCTACCAGAGTGACTTTTACGCGGGCAAACCGGCCGTTACAGTCCATGCGTATGGGAAAGGGCAGGCGTATTACATTGGCGCACGCCTGGAAGAATCGTTTTTAGAGGATTTTTACGGTGAACTGATCACAGATTTGGATCTGAAACCGGCACTTGACGTCACACATGAACACGGTGTTTCCGTGCAGGCCAGAGAAGCTGATGGACTGAAAACTGTCTTCATCATGAACTTTACAGAGGATCTGCAGGTCATCGAGATCAACGAAGAAGTGACGGACATTCAGTCCGGTGAAACTGTGCATGGGCGCCTTGTTTTGCATCCCTATGAAGTAAGGATCGTTGAAAAGTAAGTGTGATTTTTAGATGGATTTATCCTGAATAATGACGGATCAGCATGAATCAAGCCACGGTTACATGATATAATCGAATGGACAAGTAATGAGACACCCCTGTGCACGAGCAGGTTGAAAGGAGAAAACGTTTGGCTACATTAAACGATGTTGCAAAGAAGGCGAATGTCTCGAAAATGACGGTATCGCGAGTCATCAATCATCCCGAACAGGTCACGGATGAACTGAAAGAACTTGTGTACGAAGCCATGAGAGAACTGAATTATCGCCCGAATGCAGCCGCAAAAGCGCTGGCGAACAATCGCACGCAGATCATCAAGTTACTGATATTAGAAGAAATGGATACCACTGAACCCTATTACATGTTCCTCCTGACAGGGATAGCCAATGAACTGGACAAGCACGCCTACAGTCTGCAGCTTCTGACACATCAGAACGTGCAGATCGGGGATTCCGACGGGTTCATCGTCTGCGGCATGCGTCAGGAAGATGAAGAATTGATCAAGTCTCTGGACAAACCGACCGTGCTTTTCGGCCAGAATGAGATGGGGATCGATTTTGTGGACAGCAATAATGAAGAGAGTATGGCGAAAGCGACGGAATATGCCATTGAAAAAGGTTATGAGAAGATCGTTTATCTCGGTATCGATGTCGATGAGCCTTTCGCCCGTTCTAGAGAAAAGGGCTATACAACGGTAATGAGTAATCACGGAAAAGAACCGTGCATCTTTAACCTTGAAAACCGCTCACGCTACTCGGCGGCCTTCATCCGAGACAACTGGGACAAATTTCCGGCGAACACGCTCTTTTTGTGCGCCTCGGACCGGTTAGGCCTTGGCGTCATCCGTGAAATCAAAGAGCACGATGGTGATATTCCGGGCGATTACGGTGTCATCGGTCATGACGGCGTCTTTCTGGACCAGATCGCCTACCCGAACCTGACGACATTGAAACAGTCGATCACGGAGATGGGGGCGGCCTGTGCCAGGATGGTCCTGAAAAAAGTTAATGAGAACGGGAAACCGCAGGGGGATCAGCTGTTTGAAACAGAACTGAAACTCGGCGGCACGACCCGCTGATAGAATAAAACGTCCAAGCCTGACTGCTCCAGTTGTCAGGCCTGGACGTTTTTGGTTTACAGTTTTGGTGATGGTTCGGTCATTAGAAATAATGGTGGAAAACGTAATAGCCGAAGATTTGAAAATTCGGTCGTTTCAACAGGACGCGCCGATCTAACTTACCGAAGTAGGGCCTGGTTCGGCAGTTTAGATTGGTGCATGTCCGCCTACTTACCGAAGAGGAGCTTCTTCGGTAAGTAGGTGAGGTACAGATGTATCTAAGTGTCGAATAACCGTCAACTTCGGTAAGTTGATCAGAGTGAAGGGAAGCTAAGTGCTGAAGTTAGGGAACTTCGGTCGGTTCGAAAACTGGGCGCCGTCGAATCGACCGAACCTCGGAAAAGTTCAGTTTGTCTGTGAAAAGAATACGGACGAATAAGCCGAACCTTCTGTAGTTCGGCTCATTCAACTGGAACAACACCTTATATGAATAAGCCGAACCGGTTCAATTCCAGCCAGCCGAAACAGTCAACCCGGCAACCGGAGGAAACGAGCTGCAGCTCGTTTCTTCTTAACTAGTCATTCTGTTACCGATAACACCGCGATTAGCCTTGTATAATTCTCTCCAAGTGCTAGAATCAGAGTGAAACCGCTTTAAGATGAATATATAGAAAAATAAATTAATCATAGCGAGAAAACTTAATAGAAGAAGGGGTATTTTTATGGATACAGCAGCAATTTATCACCGTTCCGAGAGTGAATATGCTTACTTATACGAACGCGGGCATTACCATATCCGTATTCGGACGAAAGCCAAAGACGTGGACAGCGTCGAGCTGATCAGTGGCGATCCTTACGCTCTGGATGAACAGAAATGGTATACAGACGGCAAAGAAATGAAGAAAGTCGCTACAACGAACATGCATGATTACTGGATGATCGATACACATGAGCCGACCAAACGCATGGCTTACGGTTTCCGTGTGATCGGCAAAGACGGCATTGAGATTTTTTATTCCGATCAGGGCGTCTATCCGTTTGAAGAGACATTTCTTGAGCAGATGAACTTTTATTTCCGTGTGCCTTACATCCACGAGATCGACGCCTTCCGGGCACCGAAATGGGCCAGCGAGACGATCTGGTATCAGATCTTTCCGGAACGTTTCAGAAATGGTGACGAAAGCAATAACCCGGAAGGAACCCTTCCGTGGGCGAGCAAGGAACATCCTTCCCGTGATGATTTTTACGGCGGGGATCTTCAGGGTGTCCTGGACGGTCTGGATTATCTGGAAGAACTGGGGATCAACGGCATCTACTTCACCCCCGTCTTTGAAGCGCACTCCAACCATAAATATGACACCATCGACTATAAAGAGATCGATCCGGATTTTGGTGACAAGGAACTCTTTAAAAAAGTCGTGGATGAAGCACACAATCGCGGCATGCGTGTCATGATCGATGCCGTTTTCAATCATGTCGGCATCCAGTCGGGACAGTGGCAGGATGTGCTTTTAAATCAGGAAAACTCAAAATATAAAGACTGGTTTTATATACATTCCTTCCCGGTCGAAGACGTCAGCGACCTGAGCACGGAAGAACTGGAAAATGTCGGACGTGTGAATTACGATACCTTTGCCTTTACCGGCCACATGCCTAAACTGAATACAGCCAATCCGGAAGTACAGGAATATCTACTGGATATCGCAACGTATTGGATCAAGGAATTCGATATCGATGCCTGGCGTCTGGATGTCGCCAACGAAGTGGACCATTTCTTCTGGAAGCGATTCTTCAAGGAAACCACAAACATCAAAGAAGACTTGTATATCCTGGGAGAGATCTGGCACTCCTCACAGAACTGGCTGAACGGCGACGAATTCCATGCCGTTATGAACTATGCCTTTACGGATAATATCGAGAACTATTTCTTCAAGAAGATTCTGTCTCCGACGCGTCTGGTGTCCAGCCTGAACAGTCAGCTGATGCTTTACCGTAAGCAGACGACCGAAGTCATGTTCAATCTGCTGGATTCCCATGACACGCCGCGACTATTGACCAAAGCCGGTGGGGATAAAAGCCTCGTGAAATCAGCGATGGCCTTCCTTTATTCACAACCCGGTGCACCGTGTATGTATTACGGGACGGAAGTGGGACTCGATGGCGAAGGGGATCCGGACTGCCGCAAGTGTATGATCTGGGATGAGAACAAACAGGATCATGATATGCTGCGTTTTTCAAAAGACCTGATCCGTTTCCGTAAAAAATATCAGCCGATCTTAAGTTATGGCGAAACCGAGTGGCACGACGTGAGAGACGATGAGCAGTTCCTTGGCTTCAAGCGTAAACTGGGCAATCAGGAACTTTACTTCTTCTTTAATCAGGATGAAGACGAGGCCTTCCTGCCGCTTCTGCCACATGGCGCACATAAAGTGTTCGGTTTTAATGACGAGTCGTATGAAGAGGACGAGATTTTGCATCAGAATGGTTTTTCTGTTTATTACTATGTCGATAACGAAGAAGAGAAGAAACAGCGTCTGATGAAAAAACGCAAGCGTGCGAAAAAACGTAAAGTCCTGCTTGAAGCGATCAAAAGCAGCTAGTTTAAAATAGAGAAAATATAGATTGGGATGTGTATGAGAATGAAGAGAATAGCAAAAATCGACCCGTGGAAAGTCATCACCACCGAGGTAAAGAAAGACAAGCGTGTACAGGAAAGTCTGACGGCCATCGGCAACGGCTATATGGGGCTGCGCGGAAACTTTGAAGAAGGATATTCCGGCGAGTCACATATCGGTACGTACCTGGCTGGTGTTTGGTATCCGGACAAAACACGTGTCGGCTGGTGGAAGATGGGCTATCCCGAATATTTCGGTAAAGTGATCAACGCCACGAACTTTATCCCCGTAACGATCCAAGTCGACGGACACAAAGTCGACCTGGCCGTAGATGACGTGAAAGAGTACCGTTTGGAACTGGATATGAAAGAGGGTGTTCTGAACCGTTCTTTCGTCTGGTCAAAAGACGATACAGAGATCGCCTTCACCTTTGCCCGCTTCGTGAGTGTAGCAACGAAAGAACTGGCGGTCATCCATATCGAAGCAAACGTTTTGAAAGGCAGTCCTGTCATCGAAATGACACCTCACCTGGACGGGGATGTCGAGAATGAAGACAGCAATTACGATGAACAGTTCTGGATCGAGCGTGACCGCGGGTTGACGCCGTATCCTTACTTAACGACCAAAACAGTGGAAAACAATTTTGGTACTGACCGCTTTACTGTGACGACGATGATGAACAGCGACGTTTCTGGCCTTGCTAAAGCAGACAGCAGCGAATCCGACATGCTGGTCGCTGAAAACTATAAAGGCACCGTTTCAGAAGGCGAGACCGTCAGTTTGACTAAACTGGTCTCGGTCATCACCAGTCGTGACGTCGAAGAAACCGATCAGGTCAAAGCGGCCGAAGCTATTTTAGCTGAAGCAAACGCATCGACGTATGCTGATTTGAAAGATGCCCATGTGAGCGAATGGGAAAACCGCTGGAACAATGCCGACGTCGTAATCGAAGGCGACGAAGCCAGCCAGCAGGGTGTCCGCTTCAATATTTTCCAGCTCTTTTCAACCTATTACGGCGAAGATCCGCGTTTGAATGTCGGACCGAAAGGCTTCACTGGAGAGAAATACGGCGGTGCGACTTACTGGGATACCGAATCCTGCATCCTGCCGATGTATCTGTCGATCACTGACGAAGAAGTGTCCAAGCAGCTTTTAGTCTACCGTCATAACCAGCTGGAAGAAGCGCATGTCAATGCATCCAAGCAGGGACTGGAAGGCGCACTGTATCCAATGGTGACCTTCACCGGGATCGAGTGCCATAATGAATGGGAAATCACGTTTGAAGAGATCCACCGTAACGGCGCGATCGCTCATGCGATCTTCAACTACTCGACTTATTTCGGAGACGAATCCTATCTCTTGGACAAGGGGATCGAAGTCCTGACTGGTATTTCCCGCTTCTGGGCCGACCGCGTGCATTACTCAAAACGTAATGAAAAATACATGATCCACGGCGTAACGGGTCCGAACGAGTATGAAAACAACATCAACAACAACTGGTACACCAACACGATGGCCGCCTGGACCCTGCGCTATACTTTGGAATCTCTTGAAAAAGTATCTGACGAGAAAAAAGCGAGCTTAAATATTGGATCCGAAGAACTAGACAAATGGAAAGACATCGTAGAAAATATGTACTTCCCTAAAGACGATGAGCTGGATGTCTTTGTTCAGCACGATACCTTCCTGGACAAAGATCTGCGTCCGGTGGATTCGCTGAAACCGGAAGAGCGTCCGATCAACCAGAACTGGTCATGGGACAAGATCCTGCGTTCACCGTTCATCAAGCAGGCGGATGTCCTGCAGGGCTTGTACTTCCTGAATCATGAATACAGTCAGGGTGAGAAAGAACGCAACTTTGACTTCTATGAGCCGATGACTGTTCACGAGTCTTCGCTTTCGCCATTGGTCCACTCGATCCTGGCTTCAGAATTAGGCAAGAAGGAAAAGGCGTTTGAAATGTATGAGCGTACAGCGCGCCTGGACCTGGACAACTACAACAATGATACGGAAGACGGCCTGCACATCACATCGATGAGCGGCGGCTGGCTATCCATTGTTCACGGCTTTGCCGGCATGCGCACCTTGACGGGTGAACTGTCCTTTGAACCGTACTGCCCTGAAAAGTGGGACGGCTACGAATTCAAGCTGAAGTACCGCGGCCGACTCATCAAAGTCATCGTGGACAAGGAAAACGTTGAATTTGCACTGCAGGAAGGCGATGCTTTAGACTTCAACCTTTACGGGGAATCAGTGACGCTTACAGACAGCGTCAAGCAAGCCATCCGAAAATAAAAGAAGGCGAGATCATCCGCGGATGATCTCTTCATTCTTGAAGTGCTTTGGTTTGGTGTTCGCTGGGTAAAGGGTATGGGATCGAGTGAACAGTTTGTGGTCTGAAATGTCGCACTGGGGAGGTGCTGACTCGCTGAGTGAACAATTTTTGGGCCGAGATGTCGCACTGATGATATACCGGCCTAATGAGTGAACAGTTTGTGGTCTGAAATGTCGCACTCGCGGAGCACCGATCTGGTGAGTGAACAGTTTGTGGGCCAGAATGTCGTGCTCATGAAGCACCGACCCAGTGAGTGGACAATTATCGAACACTGATGTCGTACTCGCAAAGCACTGACCCCGCGAGTGAACATCTTACCTACCCGAGCGCTTAACACCAACCAGAAAGCGCTAAAAATTTAAAACCCCTAAAAGCAGTGATAAAATAAGGAAGAGAGATGGCCATCTCTCTTTTTTCATTATGAAGCAGGCAGACATTATAAGGAGGACATTATGATTAAAGGATTAATATTTGATTTAGACGGCGTGATCACGGATACAGCAGAATATCACTACCTGGCATGGAAAAGTCTGGCGAAAAAGCTGGGTATCGAAATGGACAGAGAATTCAATGAACAGCTTAAAGGCATCAGCCGCATGGAATCGCTGGACTTGATATTAAAACACGGCAATAAAGAAAACGATTATACGGAAGAAGAGAAACAGGAACTGGCCACACAGAAAAATGAAGAATACCAGCACTATATCGAAGAAATCACACATAATGATCTGCTTCCAGGCATCGAAACACTTCTTAAAGAAGCTAAAGAGAAAGGGATCGGGATGGCCCTCGCTTCTGCCAGTAAAAACGGACCCAAAATAATCAGACAGCTGGAGATCGACGAGTTGTTTGACGGAACAGTGGTTGACCCGGCTTCTTTAAGTGCAGGCAAACCGGACCCTGAAATATTTATCAAAGGTGCAGAGGTACTAGGCTTGAAACCAGAGGAATGTGTGGGACTGGAAGATGCCGAAGCAGGCGTTGAATCGATCAATGCGGCGGGCATGTTTTCTGTCGGTGTCGGTTCGGAAGCGGCGATGCACAAAGCGGACTATATCGTTAAAGATACGAAAGAGCTGACACTGGATAAGATCCTGGAAGCAGCAGAGAAATAAATTTTGGATCATTGAGAGGAGCATTCTATGAAGTGGTGGCAGAACGCGGTGATCTATCAGATCTATCCGCGCAGTTTCAAGGACAGTAATGGTGACGGTATCGGGGACATCCCCGGTATCATCAGTCGCCTGGATTATTTAAAAGAGCTGGGGATCGATGCCATCTGGCTGAGTCCAGTTTATGAATCCCCGAATGATGACAATGGCTATGATATCAGTGACTACCAGGCGATCCATCCGGACTTCGGTACGATGGCAGATATGGACCGGTTGATCGAAGAAGCGAAAAGCCGCGGCATACGGATCGTTATGGACCTTGTCGTCAATCACACGAGCGACGAACACCAGTGGTTCGTCGAGGGAAGGAAAAGTAAAGATAACGAGTACCGGGATTACTATATCTGGCGCGATCCGGTAAACGGCGAAGCGCCTAATGACTTGACGTCGACCTTCGGCGGTTCGGCCTGGGAATATGACGAAAAAACAGCGCAGTATTATCTTCATCTTTTCAGTAAAAAGCAGCCTGACCTGAACTGGGAAAACGAAAAAGTCCGTCAGTCGGTCTATGACATGATGAACTTCTGGCTGGATAAAGGGATCGGCGGTTTCCGCATGGACGTGATCGATTTGATCGGTAAAAAGCCGGATGAAGGGATCACCGGGAACGGACCTAAGCTGCATCACTATCTTCAGGAGCTGCATCAGGAAACCCTATTAAATAGAGATGTCATGACCGTCGGCGAAACCTGGGGCGCGACACCTGAAACGGCAATGCTCTATTCCGATCCTCTGCGTCAGGAACTGTCTATGGTCTTCCAGTTTGAACACATGCAGCTGGATGAACAGCCGGGTGGAACGAAATGGGATCTCAAACCACTCGATCTGACTGAACTGAAAAGGGTCCTTTCAAAGTGGCAGGTGGAACTGAAAGACAGTGGCTGGAACAGCTTGTTCTGGAACAACCACGACCTTCCGCGGATCGTCTCCCGTTTTGGAAACGATACAGACTACCGGGTCGAAAGCGCCAAGCTGTTCGCGATCCTGCTTCACCTGATGAAAGGGACACCGTATATCTATCAGGGTGAAGAGATCGGGATGACCAACCGGAAGATCGAATCGATCGATGAAGTGGATGATATTGAAAGCATCAATATGTATCACGAGCGATTAAGTGAAGGGTATAGAAAAGACGCACTGATTCATGCGATCAATGTCAAAGGGCGGGATAATGCCAGAACCCCTATGCATTGGGACGATTCTGAACAGGCCGGATTCACGACCGGGACCCCCTGGCTGCCTGTCCAGTCCAACTATAAACATATTAACGTCAAAGAGTCTCTTGATTCTGAGGACTCTATCTTCAGCATGTACAAAAAGCTGATCCAGCTGCGTAAAGACAATCCGCTTGTCGTCTGGGGCGATTATGAGCTGCTTCTGCCGGATCATCCGTCCATCTTTGCCTATACGCGCAGTTATCAAGGAAACACGTGGCTGGTTGCCGCGAATGTCAGTGGACAGGAAGAAAGATTAGAATTGGATGAGGATAGACGTGTCGGTAAAGTGATCGTCTCAAACTACGGTAAAGAGGAAATCGATTTAGAAATGGCAGTCCTGCAACCTTTCGAAGCCACCGTGGTCGAAATTGCCTAATAGTTAAAATATAAACAAACTATTGGATAAATCCTGATACCGGTAACATTGAAAAAACGATTGAAACCGTTATTAAAAGCTTATATAGTTAGAATGTAATCACTTACAACACCTTTTCTAAACAAACTGGATTTTGGAAAGCCTTTTCCTTTTGTTTGGCAAACTGATGTAAGGAACGAGAAACAAATATAAAAAATAGGAGGCAACACAATGATAGATAAGAAGTTATGGTACAAAGGAATGTTACTGCTTTCAACAGCTGGGGTCCTTGCAGCATGCGGAACAGGCGACAACACGGATTCAGAAGATACTTCAGGAGACACAACTGAAGAAACCTCAGAAGATACAACCACAGAAGGCGAAACAGCAAGCCAGGACACTCCTGAAAAACCTGAATCGCTACATATTTGGGTCAACGATGAAGAAGCACAATTGAACGCCTACGAAGAAATCACTTCAAACTTCACTGAAGAACATGGTATTGAAGTCGAGATCACACCTTACAGCATGCTTGAACAGACAGAAGGAATGAGCTTGGATGCACCAAGTGGACAAGGTCCAGACCTGTTCTTCCAGCCGCATGACCGTATGGGCGATATCCATCTGCAAGGTTTAGCTGCAGAACTTGAGCTGACCGATGATCAGATGGAACGTCTAGGCGAGTATAACGAAGATGCTGTGACAGCATTCAGTTATGAAGGCGCACAGTACGGTATTCCAGCGGTTGTTGAAACTTACGGCCTGTTCATCAATACAGATTTAGTTGATGAAGTACCGGAAACAATGGAAGAGCTGACACAAACAGCAGCTGAACTGACAGAAGGCGAACAATACGGCTTCATGATGAATGCTGCAGACTTGTACTTCACATATCCGTTCATCACTGCTGACGGCGGCTACATTTTTGCACAGAACGAAGACGGTTCATATGACACATCAGATATCGGCTTGAACACACCAGAAGCTGTTTCTGCTGTAGAAAGAATCCAAGGCTGGTTCGAAGATGGACTAATGCCTCAAGGGACTGACCTGGAAGTTGCTAACAGCCTATTCATGGACGGTCAAGTCGGCATGATCATCAACGGCCCTTGGGCTATTCCAGACTATCAGGAAGCTCTTGGAGACAGCTTGATGGTTGCAGAACTGCCAACGCAGGACGGCGAACCATTGAACTCATTCTCAGGAAACAAAGGCTGGTTAGTCAACTATTACTCAGAAGATCAGCACTGGGCAACTGAATTGGCACTTTACATGACGAATGCAGAAAGCTCAGAAACTTACTATGAAGTAGCCGGTGAACTGCCTGCGCATACTGCTGTTGAGATCGAAGATGAATTGATGGCACCGATCTTCGCCCAGACTCAAAATGCTCATCCAATGCCAAATATCCCAGAAATGCAACAAGTTTGGGAGCCAATGAATGACGCATTAACATTCATCCAGCAAGGTGATGATGTACAGGAAGTCTTAGACGAAGCTGTTTCAACGATCGAATCAGAAATTTCACTGATGGGTCAATAATAAGAATCGCAGTTTGACGTCAAGCTAATTTGAAAAGGGAGATTGAGCAATAACAGACTCAATCTCCTTCTTCATCTTAGTTATTTATGTGTATAGAGCTGATTCAGTCAACTCTTTAGACATAAGTGACTGCTATAGGGAGAGTAGAAGGAGAGAGATTATGGCTAGTAACGAGAATCAAAATAAACCGTCTCAGACTCGGGTGAAGAATCTGGACCACAGCCCCAAAAAGGCGATGCTGTTGTCGATCATTCCGGGTATGGGTCAAATATATAATAAACGAAAACTGAAAGGGATTGCGCTGTTCATACTGTTTGCCGCGTTTGCATTCGTGATGTTCGATTTTGTCGCTTCCGGACTGCAGGGACTCATCACTTTGGGGACAGAGGCACGTGTGGATGATTCACGTGTGTTCATGATCGAAGGAATCCTGGCACTGCTTTTCACTGTGTTCTACGCATCACTCTACTGGGTCAATATCCAGGATGCAAAAAATGAAGCACAGAAAATCAGAGACGGGTGGACTCCCGGAGGGGTGATGGAAAACTTCCGCAATTCCTGGGATACCGCTTTTCCGTATGTCCTGATCGGTCCCGGATTTGCCCTCCTAGTGTTTGTGGTCATCCTGCCGCTTTTATTCATGGGATTTTTAGCTTTCACCAACTACAACTTGTATAATGCACCACCGCGTAACCTGCTTCAGTGGGTCGGCTTTGAAAACTTTATTCGTCTAGTGACGCTATCTGAATGGCGTGACACCTTTATCAGTGTTCTGACCTGGACGATCACCTGGACATTCGTTGCAACCACACTGCAGATCGCTCTGGCGATGTTCCTGGCTATCCTGACCAATGATAAGCGGATAAAATTCAAGAAACTGATCCGAACCGTCCTGATCCTGCCGTGGGCTGTGCCCGGCTTTGTTACAATCATCATTTTCTCTGCCTTGTTCAATGACAACTTTGGTGCGATCAACACAGACATCATTCAGCCCTTATTCAATACGACGATACCCTGGATGACAGAAGTCATGTGGAGTCGGATCGCCATCATCATGATCCAGGTCTGGCTCGGGTTCCCGTATGTTTATGCGTTGTTCTCCGGAGTCCTTCAAGGAATATCCGATGACTGGTATGAAGCGGCAGAGATGGATGGTGCATCGCGCTGGCAGAAATTTACAAACATCACGTTCCCGCATCTGATGTTTGCGACAGGTCCGCTGCTCTTGACGCAGTATACCTTCAACTTTAATAACTTCAATATTATTTATCTGTTCAATGAAGGGGGTCCGGCTGTTCGCGGACAGAATGCCGGCGGAACAGATATCCTGATCTCCTGGGTCTATAATTTGACCTTTACTAACTCACAATTCAGTATGGCTGCTGCCATATCACTGATACTGGGACTGATCGTCGCGACCTTCGCATTCTTCCAGTTCAGACGCTCACGCTCATTCAAAGAGGAGGGTAACATGTAATGAAAAAACTTTTCAGTAAAATGCGCGACCGACAATACAGCCGCAAAGAAAAAAGCCGCTTTGAAGTTGCTCTCATCTACTTCATCTTGGCTATCATGTTTGTCATCATTGCTTACCCGCTTTACTGGGCTTTTGCGATGTCGATGAACACAACAAGTAACCTTTATACAGCTTCCCTTTCTCCGGAAACCTGGTCACTGGAAAATTTCAGATGGCTGTTTACGAGTCCAAGAAGTGACTACTTGCTCTGGTACAGAAACACCTTGTTCGTATCCACAGTCGTGACAGTCGTGACCACACTGACAGTCAGTTTTGTCGCTTATGCTTTTTCCCGTTACCGGTTCAAAGGACGCAAGAACGGTTTGTATGCCTTCCTGCTCCTGCAGATGTTCCCGGTACTGATGGCTATGGTAGCCTTGTACATCCTGCTTAATATCGTAGGACTGCTAGATAACTTATGGGGTCTGATCCTCATCTATATCGGCGGAGGGATTCCTATGAATGCCTTCCTGGTCAAAGGTTACTTCGACACCCTGCCGAAATCGCTGGATGAATCAGCTAAGATGGACGGGGCCGGGCACTTCAGGATCTTTTTCCAGATCCTCCTGCCACTGGCCAAACCGATTTTATCTGTTGTGGCCTTGTTCAACTTCATGACCCCGTTCATGGACTTTATTCTGCCGCGTATCGTTCTTAGAAGTCCTGAGAACTACACGCTGGCGCTGGGGCTTTACAACTTCGTGAACGCGCAGTTCTCTAACAACTTCAGCCGTTTTGCTGCCGGTGCTGTACTGATTGCTGTACCGATCGCTACAGTTTATCTGATGCTGCAGAAATATCTGATTTCCGGACTGGCATCGGGCGCGACAAAAGGGTAACACTTATAACACAATTCCATACTCTCCTTACGTTTGTTTGTGGGGAGAGTTTCTTTTTGCCGAAAATGAGAGCGTTAACACTAAAACTATAGGGGAGAATCACATGAACAGAAAAACGAAACCTGCTTTATCCGCATTCTTTGCGGTCGTTCTGCTTTTCCAGACGTTAGCTAATGTTTTTCCATTTGTCACGCTGGTCCAGGCTGAAGAAAGCCGGACGGTCCGGATACATATGGAAACAGAGTCGATCGCTAACGACTTGTCTCTATGGCTGTGGGGAGATGTCGTCACCCCGTCGGACGCTGACGGCAACACTTGGCCGAATGGCTCGCTGTTTTCCAAAGAACAGACCACTGATTTCGGCTACTATCAGGATGTAGAAATCATCGATGACGCCCAGGAGGTCGGGTTTGTGGCTGTTTACGGCGACGGGACCAAGTACATCGATGCAGACTTGACCGCAGAGATCCATGCCCAAGTGGATGAGATCTGGGTCAGTTCAGACGGATCGATCTCGTATTTTGAACCCGTCGATTTTGAGACACCGACGCTTCGTGTGCATTACTTGAATGATGCGGTCAATTATGACGACCTCGGCGTCTGGTTCTGGGGTGATGCACCGAATCAGCCGCAGGAATGGCCGACAGATGCGGTACCATTCTCAGCTGATCAGGTCGGTAAGCATGGAGCTTATGTTGATATTCCCGTCAATGCAGACGCAGGAAGCGTTGGTTTTCTGATCGTTGACCGGACGCAGGATGATGTGAAACTGACCGGTGATCTGTCTTTTGCTTCCTTCGATACACAGAATCAGGTTTTTGTCACCGATGAACAACCTGATCAGACCTTTACGAATCCTTTTTATATCTCTGAAACTGTAGAAGAAGAAACACCGGAAGAATCAGAAGGCACAGCTGACATCACTGTGGAAGCTGCCGTCGACCGCTCATTCAATTACAATGAACACGGTCTTCTTGATGTCACGATAACGAACAACTCAGACCTGGCTATCGACCGTATCGAGGCGGATGCCTCAGCGATCGGCGGTCCAAGCGACCTGGCTATCTCGCCGGAGCTCAACCGAGTCACCCTGTCCGCTGATCATACCGTTCAGCCGGGGACTTATACGATCCCTGTCAGTGTCTGGGACGAGAACAACGGACGCTACAGCACACAGACAGATGTGACGATCGAAGCCAGGACCAAGGCTGAAGGCGAGCGAGACTGGGATGAAGAGATCATTTACTTTATGCTCACCGACCGCTTTGCTGACGGCGATGAATCGAACAATGATCCGTACGGTCTGGATTATGCTAGTGCAGATAATCCGCGCGGGGCCTATCAGGGCGGGGACTTCAACGGGGTCACCGAAAACCTGGACTATCTGGACGACTTGGGCGTATCAACGATCTGGGTCTCACCGATCGTCGAAAACGTGGCGCAGGACGTCAATACGGATGCCTCAGAAGGCAGTTACTATGCCTATCACGGCTACTGGGCGCAGGATTTTGAAGAACTGAATCCGCACCTTGGTACCCTTGAAGAATTTCACACCCTGATCGATGAAGCGGCAGCCCGCGGCATCGATATCATGGTCGATGTGGTCCTGAACCATGCAGGCTACGGCATGCATCCGACCGACGGCATGGAAAATGCGCCCGAGGGCTATCCGACAAATGAAGACCGTCAAGTCTTTGACGGCATGCTGAGAGAAACATCTGGCGCGGGCGACCTGAAAATGGAACTGTCCGGTCTGCCTGACTTTGAAACTGAGCGACAGGACGTCCGCGAACAGCTGGTCCAGTGGCAGTCTTCCTGGGTCGAAAAATCAACGACGGCACAGGGGAATGCTATTTCAAGCTACCGCGTGGATACCGTCAAGCACGTCGACGATACGACCTGGCAGCACTTTAAGAATGAATTAGTCGAAAAAGACCCGTCCTTCAAACTGATCGGAGAATCATGGGGCGCCAACTATATCAGCGACCATGGGTATCTGGAAACAGGCATGATGGACAGCCTGCTCGATTTTGGTTTTAAAGACGTGGCAGCTGCTTTTGCCGGCGGGAATCTGGAAACAGCCAACGATACACTGATCGAACGCAACAACACACTTACAAGCGATGCTACCCTGGGACAATTCCTAGGCAGTCACGATGAAGACGGCTTCCTTCACTCTCAAGGAAATGATGAAGGAAAACTGAAACTAGCTGCTTCCCTGCAGATGACTGCTAAAGGTCAGCCCGTCATTTATTACGGTGAAGAACTGGGGCAAAGCGGTGCCAACAACTGGCCGGAATATGATAACCGCTATAATCTTGGCTGGGACCAAGTCGAAAACAACGGGGTTCTGGACCACTATCAGAAGCTGCTGTCATTCAGAAATGAAAACAGTGAACTGCTGGCACGCGGAAACCGCGAAACTTTCTTGGGTTCCAACGATGACCAGTGGCTGATGGTGGAACGTTCACTTGAAGATGAGTCTGTTTACATGGCTTTCAACGTTTCAGACGAACCGCAGATCATCACAGTGGAAACGGCTACAGCTGAAGCTCAGCTGACCGATCACTATTCACTTGAAACCATGCAGGCGATGGAAAAAGACGGCACTTACAGCTTGACCTTTACGATCCCAGCCATTTCAGATGGCGGGACGGCGCTTTTGACTATCGAAAACGGCGAACTGGTCTCTGAAGAAGTCAGTGTACCGGGAGAAGATGGACAGACAGAAGAAAAGGAAGTGGAAGACGGATTTTTTCGCCTCCATTTTGAAAGCCTTCCGTCAACTGATCCGGAAACTCTGGGTCTTTGGATTTGGGAAGATGTAGCGGCTCCTTCAGAAAACTGGCCGACAGGCGCCTTGTCATTCGGCGATGCTGTTGAAACAGACTACGGCTATTACCTGGACATCGAACTGGCAGAGAATCCTGAACTGATCGGCTTTTTGATAAATGACACAACAGGTGCCAATCTGACAGGGGAGATGAGCGTCCGTCTCCTGACTCCTAATATGAATGAAGCCTGGGTAGATGCGGACTATGCAATCTATCCCTACGAACCTCTGGCTGACGACATTCTGCGTGTCAACTATAGCCGTCAAGAAGCAGATTACGACGGCTGGGCTCTTTGGACGTGGGAAGATGTCCTGGAACCGACAAGCGACTGGCCGACTGGCGCGCATGATCTCGATACATTCGGCGACGACGGCGCTTATTTCGATGTGCCGCTGACTGAAGATGCTGGATCTGTCGGCTTCCTGTTCCTGAACAAAGAGTCAGATGAACAGACCGGGGATTACATGTTCACAGAAGCAGCCGAACACACACAAGTCTTTATTAGAGAAGGTGACGAAACGATTTATACGAATCCATACTATGCCAGCCAGGCCGGCATGGACAGAGCCGAACTGATTTCTGAAACAGAGATCGAGGTCTTCTTCCATACGGTCGAAGGACTGACAGAAGAGACGATCAGAGAAAAACTTGCACTGACAGATGGAAATAACGAAACAGTGACGATCGATGCGATCAGTATCGATGCAGAAAACAATGCAGTCACTTTGACCGGTGACTTTTCAGTAGCGAACGCTCCTTATACCGTCAGCTTTGACGAGAAATCAGTCGACGCACTGATGGGCTGGCGACTGAAAGATGCCCTGTATGCCTATGACGGCGAGTTGGGACTTGATTTGAGAGAAGACGGAACAGCTACACTCAAAGTCTGGTCGCCAAGTGCGGATGACGTCCGTGTCGTCCTTTATGACAAAGACGATCAAGATACTGTCGTTAGTGACGATATCCGAATGACTGCAAAAGATTCCGGTGTCTGGGAAGTTGAACTTAATGCCGACACGACGGGGATCGACGATCTCACAGGCTATTACTACCACTTTGCGATCGAGCGCGACGGCGAGACCGTGCTGGCACTAGACCCTTATGCCCGTTCGATGGCCGCCTGGAACAGCAGTGATCCGGACAGCACGATCGGCAAAGCGGCGATTGTGAATCCGAGCCAACTTGGACCGGAACTGGATTACGCCAATATCAACGGTTATGAAAAACGCGAAGATGCGATCATTTATGAGATCCATGTCAGAGACTTTACGTCTGACCCCGAGATCGCTGATGAACTAAACAGTCAGTTCGGTACGTTCAGCGCCTTTGTGGAGAAACTGGACTACATCGAAAGTCTGGGCGTGACCCATGTCCAGCTGCTGCCAGTGATGAGCTACTTCTTCGCCAATGAATTTGAAAACGGCGAAAGACTGCTGGACTATGCCTCAACAGACACGAACTATAACTGGGGCTATGACCCGCAGAGCTACTTCTCCCTGACAGGGATGTATTCGGAAAATCCGGAAGATCCTGAAAAACGCATTGAAGAATTCAAGAATTTGATCGCTGAGATCCACGAGCGCGATATGGGTGTCATCCTAGACGTGGTTTACAACCATACGGCACGCACAAGTATTTTCGAGGATCTTGAACCGAATTACTACCACTTCATGGATGCAGACGGCACGTCACGCGAAAACTTTGGCGGCGGACGTCTGGGAACGACCCATGCGATGTCCCGCCGGATCCTCGTCGATTCGATCACATACTGGGTGGAGGAATTCAAAGTCGATGGCTTCCGCTTCGACATGATGGGCGACCATGACGCAGAAAGTATCCAGATGGCTTACGATGAAGCGAAAGCATTGAATCCGAACATCCTGATGATCGGTGAAGGCTGGCGCACGTTTGCCGGTGACGAAGGTTACGAAGATGTTATGCCGGCTGACCAGGATTGGATGCAGCACACGGACGGCGTCGCTTCCTTCTCAGACGACATGCGAAACGAACTGAAATCCGGCTTCGGCAGTGAAGGCGAACCGCGCTTCCTGACAGGTGGAGCCCGTTCAGTCCAGCGTATTTTTGATAACCTGACCGCAAATCCTGAGAACTTTACAGCGGATGATCCGGGCGACGTTGTGCCTTATATTGCGGCTCACGACAATCTGACGCTGCATGACGTGATCGCTCAGTCGATCCAGAAAGACCCGGCTCTGCATGAAGAAGAGATCCACGAACGTATCCGTTTAGGCAACCTGATGGTCCTGACGGCACAAGGCACACCGTTCATTCATGCCGGTCAGGAATACGGCCGCACCAAGCAGTTCCGTGATCCCGACTTCATTGAACCCGTGTCTGAAGACCAGGTTCCTTACAAGTCGACCTTCATCACTGATTCTGACGGTGAACCGTTTGAGTATCCGTACTTCATTCATGATTCCTACGACTCAACGGATATCATCAATCGCTTTGACTGGAACAAGGTCACGGATGAAGACGCTTATCCGATCCACACACAGACGAAAGACTATACCGCCGGGCTGATCGCACTGCGTCGCAGCACGGATGCCTTCAGTAAAGGAACGATGGAAGAGATCGCTGAAATGGTTACCTTAGTCGACGTACCTGAAGTGGCAGACAATGATCTGGTCATCGTCTACCGTGCCGAAGATTCAAACGGCGACAGCTACCTGGTCATGGTCAATGCGGACGACAAAGAACGTACGCTGACACTGGACACAGACCTGACTGACGGATATGTCCTGGTTGACGGCAAAGAAGCCGGCACACGTCCGGTCAGCGAGCCGGAAGGTGTCGAAATTTCTGAAAATACAGTCACACTGGATGCTTTGACTGCTTCCGTCGTCTTGTTTACTGAACGAGACATGACTGAAGAACCTGAACATCCTAGTGATTCAGCACCTGGAAAACAGGACGGTCACCCACGTGACTCTGCGCCTGGCCAGCAAGACGGTCACCCGCGCGATCACGCACCGGGAAGACAGAACAAACCACAGAAAGATAACCCGAGCAGCAAAGCGCCGGGTCAAAACAAGTAACGAGATATGAATCATGTGAATGAGGAAAGCTCTGGCTGAACCCAGAGCTTTTTTCTGTTTAAGGGGCTTTTAAGAAGGGAAATAGTCGTCTTTGGACGACTATTGACAACATTGAAAAGAAAGATCCGCCAAATTTCAAGTTCGGCTGTCTTTTTTCAAGGCTTAGATTTTTGAATAGCCGTAACTCGATCAGGAACCTTGAAGCGAGTTCGGGTTATAACGCTCTATAGCCCTAACTCAAGGGCAGAATGGTCAGCGAGTTCCTGTAATAGAGGCTAATAACCGGAACTCAGGGCGAGCATCCAACGCGAGTTCCTGTAATAGAGGCTGATAGCCGGAACTGAGAGTGAGCATCCGACGCGAGTTCCTGTAATAGAGGCTGATAACCGGAACTCAGGAATAAAAATTACTGTTGAATGGATCGCTTTCGGGCTATAAGATAAGTTTAGGAATAAATAAACAGAAAATTTCAAAAAGCTTGATCACACAGACAACAATATCGTCAACATCGGGGAGGAACTAGCAAAATGAAAAAACAGTGGTGGAAAGAAGCCGTTGCTTATCAGATATACCCACGCAGCTTTTATGATTCCAATGGGGACGGGATCGGTGACCTGCAGGGCATTATACAGAAACTTGATTACTTAAAAGACTTAGGGATCGAGGTGATCTGGATCAACCCGATCTATCAGTCGCCCAATGATGATAATGGTTACGATATCAGTGATTTCTATGACATCATGGATGATTTCGGGACGATGGCTGATTTTGACGAGCTGCTTAAAGAAGTCCATGACCGCGGCATGAAGATCATCCTGGATCTGGTGATCAATCATACTTCAGATGAACACGAATGGTTCTTAGAATCCCGTTCGTCTAAAGACAATCCTTATCGTGACTTTTATATCTGGCAGCCGGGCAAGCCGGATGGATCGCCAGTCAACAACTGGGAATCCTTTTTCGGCGGCTCGGTCTGGGAATATGATGAAAAGACTGAGGAATACTACATGCATATCTTTTCGAAAAAACAGCCCGACTTAAACTGGGAAAACCCGCAGGTGCGAGAGCGCTTGTATGAGATGGTCAACTGGTGGCTTGATAAAGGGATCGACGGCTTCAGAGTCGATGCAATCACGCATATCAAAAAGAGAGAAGGCTTTCCTGATTTGCCAAACCCGCTCAAAAGAAAGTATGTCCAGTCAAATAGAGGTCATGCCAATCAGCCTGGGATCGATGAGTTTTTGAGCGAATTTGTTGAGAGGACGATTAAAAACTATGATGTGATGACTGTCGGAGAGGCCGGGGGAGCTAAGTTTGAAGAGGCAAGACACTGGATAGGAGAAGAAGACGGGTATTTTAATATGATTTTCCAATTTGATCATCTTGGACTGTGGAAAGCCAAAGACGGCAAGCTGGATATGGAGAAGTTGAAGACAGTCATGACGAAATGGCAGAAAGGGCTTGAGGGTGAAGGCTGGAATGCGCTCTTTATCGAAAATCATGATCAGCCTAGAAGTGTTTCGACCTGGGGCGATGATACTGCTTTTAGAAAAACATCGGCAAAAGCCTTCGCGACCTTCTATTTCTTTATGCAGGGGACGCCCTTCATCTATCAGGGCCAGGAGATCGGCATGACGAATGTGCGCTTTGACTCGATTGAAGCTTACAATGATACGGGTCTGATCAACTTGTACGAACATGAAACAAAGAACGGCATGTCTCATGAAGAAATGATGAGCTATATCTGGAAGAATGGGCGCGATAATGCGCGAACACCCATGCAGTGGTCAAATGCATCCCAGGCTGGCTTCACGACCGGGACGCCCTGGTTTGGTGTGAACCCTAATTACCCAAATATCAACGTCGAAGAAGCGGTAAAAGATCCGGATTCGATACTTAATTACTATAAAAAAATGATCAAACTGAGGAAAAGTTTGCCTGCCCTTATTTATGGGTCATATGAATTGATTGCAGAAGAACACCCGCAGGTTTTTGCTTATCTGAGACTATACAAGGATGAGCGTTATGCTGTAATCGTTAATCTGTTCAATGAACCCACTGAGATCAGTCTTGATGATGATCTGGAAATGGAAGAGCTGCTTCTGTCTAATTACGCATCCGAGGATGTCTTGAATCACACGATGCAGTTGTCACCCTATGAAGCACGCGTGTATAAGCTGTCAAAACTGGAAACATCCTAAAACTGCCGGAGAATAATGTCTGACCGGTGTAAGTTTAATTGAAAAAGGTCTTTTACAAGCGTTCTTAATTAGACATGCAGTAAAGGCGTAACAGTAACATATGGAAGGTTCCTGCCTAAAGCGGGAACCTTTTTGGTTGTACAACAATGGACGTTGGTGAGACAAAATTTCACTAACGTCCTTTTTATGATATAAGGCGTGATGACTTAACATCGGAATAGTACTGGAAAATCAATGGCTTTGTCTTAAACAAGGGTCTAAAGGCAGGATATAAAGCAGTAACGTAAACCGGTTTCGTAACACTTTATAACTAAATTACCATTTGTCTTTAATGTTTAATCAGTTCATATATGGTATTCTTTTTTAAGTGATTTTATTCACAATTAAAAAAGGGAGATTTTACAATGAAAAATAAATTATTACTTAGAAGTTTGTTAGGGATTTCGCTATTTCTTACAGGGTGTTCAGATTCTGAGGATACAGCCGCAACAGATTCTGCTACAGATGAAACAGCCAGTGAAGTAGAAAAAACTGAAACGGGTAGCGAAGAAAGAGACGTTGTGACATCTGCGACTTACCGCGAGTACACAGATATTTCAGAACTAGAAGACAGTTATGACGTCATCATTGTTGGATCCGGTGGAGCGGGATTATCAGCAGCCATTGAAGCAAAAGATGCCGGAGCCAATCCGGTCATATTCGAAATGATGCCTGTTGCGGGTGGGAACACTAAAAAATCTTCTGCTGGCATGAATGCCTCGGAAACAAAATTTCAGGAAGCAGCAGGAGTTAAGGATACAAACGCTGCCTTTTTCAATGAAACTTTAGCGGGCGGTAACGAAACAAATAACGAAGAATTACTACACTACATGGTTGACCATTCGGCAAATGCCATCGACTGGCTGGATTCCATCGGCATTACATTGGATAACTTGACCACGACAGGTGGGATGAGCGTTGAACGTACGCACCGCCCATCCGACGGTTCTGCAGTTGGAGAGTATTTGGTCAACGGACTTTTAGACAACATCGAAGAACGTGAAATTCCAGTGTTCGTTAATTCTCAAGTAACGCAACTGTTGGAAGAAGACGGCAAAATCACTGGAGTGGAAGTTCTAGTCGGTCAGACAGAGGAGAGAACGGTCAATTCTGAAGCAGTAGTTGTCGCTACAGGTGGATTTGGTGCCAATCCGGAGATGGTCGTCGAATACGATCCGGATCTCGAAGGATTCGTAACGACAAATCACGAAGGAAGCACGGGTACAGGAATCGACATGATTTCCGCTTTAGGTGGGGATGTCGTTGATATGAGTGACATCCAGATCCACCCGACCGTTCAGCAGTCTTCCGGCTATTTGATCACTGAAGCTGTGCGAGGTGAAGGGGCGATTCTGGTATCTAAAGAAGGTATACGCTTTACCAATGAGATGAATACGCGGGATATCGTTTCTGCAGATATTATCGCACTGCCTGAGCAGAAGGCTTACCTGATTTTTGACGATGGCGTCAGAGAACGCGTGAAAGCAATTGAAAAATACGATAGTGAAGGATTTGTGATGACAGGAGAGTCGCTTGAAGCGCTTGCCGAGGCCATGTCCTTACCTGAAGAAGCTTTGAAAGAAACAGTCGAAGCGTGGAACACTGCCGTAGCTGAAGGCAAGGATGAAACCTTCAACCGCAGCACAGCCATGGATGAAGACTTGTCTACGGGCTCGTATTATGCCATTGAAGTTGCGCCAGGTGTTCACCATACAATGGGTGGCGTACGCATCAATACTTTAACAGAAGTATTAAATACTCAAGGAAATAAGGTAAACGGCTTGTATGCTGCCGGTGAAATGACAGGCGGCATTCACGGTTCAAACCGTATCGGCGGGAATGCCGTTGCAGATATTATTATTTTCGGAAGACAAGCCGGTAAACAAGCAGCCGGTTATGTGACAGAGTAATCTTTTTATATCAAGAGGCTAAGATAAAAGGCCTCTCAAAAAACGCACTTCCAACCCTACTGAACAATTTTTTCCAGTAGGGGGAGTGCGTTTTTTTCGTTTATTAAAGCTAACGAAAGTGGGACGAATTTTTCCAGAAAAACACTTTTGTTTCAGCCTCATTATCTTTAAAGAACTTTTAGGGAGAACTATTGATTATTTGTTCACCCTAAGTGCTATACTGTAAGCTATTTGATGCCTTTTAAATCCGTTGACTATCTTATTCTATCACTTTAAGAACCTGATACCGATAACAATGGAATTAGTGTTGAATGAAACCGATTCAGCCTATATGATTAGTGATGTTGAAAAAACATTACCAGATGTCTAGACAAGCTTAACCAAACAGAAAAATATTAACGTTTTCATAGGAGAGTGAAAAAGAGGAATGAAGAAACAATGGTGGAAAAAAGCCGTGGCGTACCAGATATATCCACGCAGTTTTTTTGATTCCAATGGCGATGGGGTCGGTGACCTTCGCGGGATCATAGAAAAGCTTGATTACATAAAGGACCTGGGCATCGATGTGATCTGGGTCAGCCCGATCTATCAGTCGCCCAATGATGATAACGGATACGACATCAGTGACTACCATGCGATCATGGATGAATTCGGTACCATGAGAGACTTTGACGAGCTGCTGGAAGAGACCCATAAGCGCGGCATGCGTATCATTATGGATCTCGTCATCAATCACACGTCGGATGAACACGACTGGTTCGTCGAAGCCCGGTCATCAAAAGACAGCCCATACCGGGACTATTATATCTGGCATCCGGGGACACCCGATGGCTCCGATATCAACAACTGGGAATCGATCTTCGGCGGTTCGGTCTGGGAATATGACGAGCAGTCCAAAGAGTACTATATGCACGTCTTTTCAAAAAAACAGCCGGATCTGAACTGGGAAAATGCGGAAGTCCGCGAGAAATTGTATGAAATGGTGAACTGGTGGTTGGACAAAGGGATCGACGGCTTCCGTATCGATGCAATATCGCACATCAAGAAGAAAAACGGCTTTCCGAATATGCCGAATCCTTTGAATAAAAAATACGTGCCATCTTTTGATGGACACATGAATCAGTCCGGGATCGATCTGTTTTTATCAGAATTTGCTGAACGGACGCTGAAAAACTATGATGTCATGACGGTCGGTGAAGCGAATGGTGTAACGATAAAGGATGCAGACCGATGGGTAGGTGAAGAAAGCGGATACTTCAACATGATCTTCCAGTTCGAACATCTGGGGCTCTGGGGATCGAATGGTGACGGTCTGGATATCCATGAACTGAAAGAAGTGATGACCCGCTGGCAGCGCGGTCTGGACGGTCGCGGTTGGAATGCCTTGTTTATCGAAAACCACGATCTGGCCCGTTCTGTATCAACCTGGGGCAATGACGGCGACCTGAGAAAGACGTCGGCCAAAGCGCTGGCCACCTTCTACTTCTTCATGCAGGGCACGCCCTTTATTTATCAGGGACAGGAGATCGGCATGACGAATGTCCAGTTCGATTCGATCGAGGACTATGATGATGTCGGCATGAAAAACATGTATGCGATAGAAACGGAGAATGGACAAACGCATGACGAGATCATGGCCTACATCTGGAAAAACGGGCGCGATAATTCGCGGACACCGATGCAGTGGTCCAATGAACCAGAAGCCGGTTTCACGACAGGCACGCCGTGGTTTGGTATAAATCCAAATTATCCCGATATCAATGTCGAACAGGCGCTGAACGATCCGGATTCCATTTACTACTACTATAAAAAGATGATCCAGATGCGTCGAACCACACCCACGCTGATCTACGGGCACTATGAACTGATCGCCAAAGAACATGATCATGTCTATGCCTATCTGAGATCGTTTGACGGCGTGGAATATGCTGTCATCGTGAACCTTTTCAATCAGTCAACATCGCTTGACCTGACGGAAGAACTGGAACTTGGTGAGATGAAACTGAGTAATTATAAAGTGAGAGATGAATTAAATACGCGCATGGTATTACGTCCTTATGAAGCACGGGTATATAAAGTAGCCAAACAGAAAGTCTGGCACGATCCAAACTACTATACTCTGGACAACAAATAATTATAGAATAGAGGAGAAGCATCATGAAAAAGATTATGAATTTTGAATTCTGGCAGAAATTCGGCAAGGCCCTGATGGGTGTTATCGCCGTTATGCCGGCAGCGGGACTGATGATCAGTATCGGTGGGTCGATCCCGCTGATCGATCCGGATCTGCAGGCACTTGTCGCTGTAGGAAGTGTCATTGAAAATATCGGCTGGGCCATTATCGGGAACCTGCACATCCTCTTCGCTTTGGCGATCGGAGGAAGCTGGGCGAAAGACCGTGCCGGCGGGGCCTTTGCGGCCGGGATCAGTTTTATCCTGATCAACCGCATCACGGGAGCAATCTTCGGTGTCACCGGGGACATGCTGGCCGATGAATCAGCAGTTACACAGACCCTGTTCGGCACAGAGATCCCTGTAGACGGCTACTTTGTCAGTGTGCTGGAAGCCCCGGCTCTGAACATGGGTGTCTTCGTCGGGATCATTGCCGGTTTTATGGGAGCTATGGCGTTCAATAAGTACTACAACTTCAGAAAACTGCCGGATGCCTTGTCTTTCTTTAACGGCAAACGCTTCGTGCCTTTCGTCGTTATCCTTTGGTCGCTGATCGCTTCGATCGTATTAGCTTTTGTCTGGCCAGTCATTCAGGGCGGCATCAACAGCTTTGGTGTCTGGATCGCTGAATCACAGGATACGGCACCCGTTCTCGCACCGTTCTTATTCGGGACGCTGGAACGCCTGCTCCTGCCGTTCGGCCTTCACCACATGCTGACGATCCCGATCAACTACACACCGCTTGGCGGAACGTATGAGATCTTAAGCGGCGCACAGGAAGGCGCTTTGGTCTTCGGACAAGATCCCCTGTGGCTCGCCTGGGCAAGAGACTTAGTCAACCTGGATCAGGCCGGCGACACGAGCACGTATCAGTATGCTGTAGAAAACTTCGTTCCCGCACGATTCAAAGTCGGCCAGATGATCGGTTCTTCAGGAACGTTGATGGGGCTTGCTTACGCCATGTATAAGAACGTGGATGCTGACAAGCGCAAGGCGTATAAATCCATGTACCTTTCAGCTGCACTGGCTGTCTTCCTGACGGGTGTCACAGAACCGCTGGAATTCATGTTCATGTTTGCCGCCATGCCGCTTTATGGTGTCTATGCCCTGGTTCAGGGGCTGGCATTTGCCATGGCAGATATCGTACCGCTGCGTATCCACGCCTTTGGTAACATCGAACTGCTGACCCGAACCCCTCTGGCTCTGCGGGCCGGACTGGGCTGGGACCTGATCAACTTTATCTGGGTCACCCTGCTGTTCGCTGTGGTCATGTACTTCATCGCAGACTTTTTGATCAGGAAGTTCAAGTATGCGACGCCCGGCCGTAAAGGGAATTATGAAAACAACGGGCAAGGCGAAGCTTCGGGAGAAAAAGTAGATGCGTCTCAGCAGGTCTATGATGTCATTCACCTGCTCGGCGGGAAAGAAAACATCTCTGACGTCGATGCCTGCATGACTCGCCTGCGTGTCACAGTCAAAGATACCGCTAAAGTCGGTCCTGAAGCCAGCTGGAAGAAAGCCGGCGCAATGGGGCTGGTCCATAAAGATACCGGCGTTCAGGCCATTTACGGACCCAAAGCCGATGTGCTGAAATCTGATATCCTGGATGTTCTGGAGTCTAGTGCAGTGATACCGGCATCGTCGATCGGTTTAGACGCGTCTTCAGAAAAACCGGCTCATACGGATAAAAAAGAAGCCAAGCCTAGTGTTGAAACCAGCACACAAACCATTTATTCTGTAGCTAACGGTCGCGTCCTTCCTATTACAGAGGTCAATGATCAGGTCTTTTCTCAGAAAATGATGGGTGACGGCTTTGCAGTCGTTCCTTCCGACAACGATGTCGTTTCACCGGTTTCAGGCACAGTGAGCAGCATCTTCCCGACAAAACATGCCATCGGACTGGAAACAGCTGAAGGCCTTGAAGTGCTGGTCCACATGGGGATCGACACGGTGGAACTTGAAGGGGCTGCCTTTGATGTGAAGGTCGAAGCAGACCAGACTGTTGAAGCCGGCCAGTCCCTGGCGACCATGTACCGCAGTAAAGTAGAAGAGGCAGATAAAGACACCTCTATTATGGTCGTCTTCACGAACCTTAAAGAAAATCAGTCGTTCGAACTGACTGCTGACAATGATGTGAAAGCCACAGACCGTATCGGTCGCGTGAACTAATTTAGTCAAGGAGAGTGTGAAATGAAGGTCCTGACTCTGAATACCCATGCATGGATGGAAGAGGATCCTTATGATAAAATCAATAAAATCGTCGACAGAATTCAGGCGCAAGCCTATCGTTTCGTCGCGCTTCAGGAAATCAACCAGTCACTGGATGCAGAAGTGACAGCGGATCCCGGCTTCATCAAAGCGGGAGGCGATGACCCGAGTGTGCCTGTCAAAGCCGACAACTTTGCCCTGCTGATCGTTGAAGGATTGAGGGCGAGAGGTCTGGATTATTACTGGAGCTGGACGGCCAATCATATCGGGTATGACATATACGATGAAGGTGTCGCGATCCTCTCGCAGCTGCCTTTTGAAGCAGAAAGCTTTCTTGTATCAGATTGCCAGGATTACGCGCATCACTATACCCGCCGTGTCCTGAAGGCTTCGGTCGAAGCAGCGCCTAACACATGGACGTTCCTTTCCTGCCACTATTCCTGGTGGAAAGACGGGGAAGGCCGTGAATTGTTTAAGAACGAATGGACTAAAACGCTGAGCCTGCTTGAAGACGATAAAGAAACCTCACTCTTAGTCATGGGTGACTTTAATAATGAAGCATCGATACGAGAAGAAGGTTATGAGTTGGTCAACGTGACGGCCCCTTTCATATCGGACAGTTATACTGAAGCGATGGAAAAAATCGGAGACGCGACAGTGATCAGCGCCATCGACGGCTGGAATGATCATCCGGACGAAAAGCGGATCGATTACATCTTTACAGATAACAGAAAAAGGATCGACCGCTACCGTGTGGTCTTTGATGGTCAGAACGGTCCAGTCGTCAGCGATCATTTCGGCATCGAAGCAGAAATTACTGAAAACAACTAAATAAAAGCTGAAACCTGCAGCGACTTAGCAAAGTCATCCTGCAGGTTTTTTTGCCGCAATAAAATGGTCTGGGGATAGTCGGAGTGATATACTAAATGTATGAAATCGTTCGATGAAAAATTTAGAAACAAAAACACTGGGCGGTAATGCCTGTGCCCTCACGACCGAGAAGATGACTGGAACTCAGCCCGGATCAGGAGGCTTGATCTTTCATCCGTAGTTATCGGGCGGATGTGCGCCGTCACGGAATGCCAACGCAGGAGAGTCTTTCTACGGACTGGCCATGTATCATAAGAGAGAACAGATGCTGCGTGACGTTCTTGAAGGCATCAATATGAATTTATATACAGTCTTTAGAGCTCTTGAAGAAGTCATCGGCCGGCCCACCAAAATATATGCCACCGGCGGCTTCGTCAAATCAGACACTGGCTGATGTCTTTGACCAGGAGGTGCATTTTTCGGAAACAGTTGAAAACGCCTGTCTGGAGCTGCTGTTCTTGGCTGGTATGTTTAGGAGAGATCAAGGACTTATCTGAAGTGGAAAGATGGTCGATACCAGGACAATCACTGAACCGTATCCTGACAGTTTAGCTGCGTATCAGGACCTATTGTTCATTTAAGCAAGACTTAGCCGTCTGTTTGAAGTGGAATATGACAGTCTCACTTCCTTTCGGGAAAATACAAGTAAGTGAAAAGGAGAGAAGAAGGGAACCCTTCGACTAATATGCCGGATAAACAAACGTATGCCAACGGACAGAAAGTTTATGAACTGAACGGAGACACCCTGACGTATTACTTCATCGATGGTACAGTTAAATCCAAAGGAACCTATAATGATGAGCAGATGGAGGGGGAATGGGTCTTTTACCGCAAGACCGGGGAACTGTGGCAGGTCGGTCAGTTTAAAGGCGGTCAGAAACATGGACGCTGGATCCGTTACTCTAGAGACGGAGAAATCGAATATGATGAAGAATTCAGAGCAGGGAAACAAATCAAATAATAAAAAACGGAAAAGGAATGAGCTCAGACTCATTCTTTTTTTTGCATGTTTATTTAATTTTATACATTAAAAATACATATAAAGTATGAAAACGTTATTAATTATTCTTTTTTAACTTATATATTGCATATTTATATCGACGATGGTATGATTCTTTCTAAGTTGCTCAACGAAGGACAACAAAGGGGAGAATAAGAATGAAAAAAAGTGTTTATGTCGTACTTACTTTATTACTTGTTCTGACAGGACTGTTTATACCGTCAGAAGAAGTTGCAGCAGAAGATGGCGCCGCTCTGAAACGTGTTCAGGACGAAGGCGTACTGGTCGTGGGGACCAGCGCGGACTTTCCGCCGTTTGAATTTTATGCTGAGGTAGACGGGGAGCGTCAAGTCGTGGGGATGGACATGATGATCGCCCAGAAGATCGCAGACGATTTAGGCGTTGATTTGGAAATACAGGATATCGGCTTTGACAGTCTTTTGCCTGCTCTGGAAGCACGAAATGTCGATATCGTCATTGCGGGGATGACACCGACAGCAGAGCGCCGTAAGAGTGTCGACTTTTCAGAGATCTATTTCAAGACCTTCCAGAATATAATGATCAGAGCTGAAGATAAGGATGTTTATACCTCCATCGAATCGCTCAAAGGCTTGCCTATCGGTGTTCAGTCCGGCTCGCTTCAGGAAGGCTTGGCGGAACAGATAGAAGATGCTGAACTCATGAGCTTGACTAGCCTGAGCGATTTGCTGCTGGCTTTGAAAACAAATCGTATCGAGGCCATGGTCATGCAGGGGCCTAATGCGGAAGCACATGCCGGTAATGATGAGGATTTATTTACCTTTGTCGGCGAGTTTGAAATGGAAGACGACGATGCAGGGTCAGCTGTCGCTTTCAGACAAGGCGAGGATTCACTGGTCACTGCAGTCAATGAAAGCCTGGCTGAAATCGCAGAACAGAACCTGACAGACGACTACTTGGTCGTGGCCGGGGAATACATGGTCCAATCCGAAACGGATGAAGACGGCGAAGAAGTCGAAACAGGCTTTGCTTCAGATTACTGGCAGTACTTCTGGGACGGGACGAAAATCACCCTGCTTATTTCGGCAGTTTCTGTCTTCTTCGGACTTATACTTGGAGCGATCCTGGCTTTGATGCGTCTGTCCAAAACAGCTCTGTTCAGATTTTTCGCTACCGCTTATATCGAATTTGTCCGCGGGACGCCGATGCTGATACAGGTCATGTTCATCTATTTTGCTTCAGGCATGTTTTTCAATCTGCCGGCCTTGACCGCGGGGATCATCGCCGTGTCACTGAACTCGGGGGCCTATATCGCTGAGATCATCCGAAGTGGTTTGAATTCGGTAGACAAGGGACAGGAAGAAGCGGCTAGAAGTCTTGGCATGGGTAAAAACGATGCGCTGCGTCATATTATCTTCCCTCAGGCTTTAAAGAACATCTGGCCCGCTCTTGGGAATGAATTCATTACGATCATTAAAGAGTCTTCAATCGTGTCGGTCATTGGTGTCGGAGAACTGATCTTCCAGACTCGTGTCGTCCGTTCGATCTCCTTCCAGGGGATCCTGCCTCTCTTTATAACGATGATGGTCTACTTTGTCTTGACCTTTAGCCTGACTAAACTACTGAACTTCTATGAGGGGAGAATGAACCATGATTAAAGTGAATCACCTAAAGAAATCATTTGGAAAGAATGTTGTCCTGAAAGATATCAATGAGGAATTCAATCAGGGGGAAGTCGTCGTGGTCATCGGGCCATCGGGTTCGGGGAAATCAACGTTTCTGCGCTGCCTGAATCTGCTTGAAGAACCGACTGATGGGGAAGTCGTGTTTGAAGGAACGGCCTTGACTGGACTGAAGGAAAAGGACTTGAACGAGCTGCGTCAGAAGATGGGCATGGTTTTCCAGCAGTTCAACCTGTTTCCGCATAAAACGGCACAGGAGAACCTGACGATCGCCCCCGTCAAGTCAAAAGGGGTCTCGCAAGCTTCTGCTGAAAGGAAAGCAGTGGATCTGTTGAACCAGGTGGGACTGGGCGATAAAGTCGCAGCCTATCCAGCGAGTCTTTCCGGCGGTCAGCAGCAGCGTGTCGCAATCGCCCGTGCTTTGGCGATGGATCCGGATGTGATGCTGTTTGACGAACCGACCTCGGCTTTGGATCCGGAGATGGTCGGCGAGGTCTTGAAAGTCATGAAGGATCTAGCGCAGTCGGGCATGACGATGGTCGTCGTCACGCATGAAATGGGCTTTGCAAGGGAAGTGGCAGACCGCGTCCTGTTCATGGATGACGGCTATATCGTGGAGCAGGGAACGCCTGAACACATTTTCACGCAGCCGACGCATGAACGTACCCAGGATTTCCTGGCAAAAGTATTATAATTCTGATGGAGCACAAAGTCTTTAACTGGACTTTGTGCTTTTTTTGAATAAGGTAGTGCTTACTGGGAATAGGTATCTTAGATTGAGTAAGTTTGTCTGCTTATAGCGAACGAACAGGCCGAAGGTGAGCCTGTTCGGTCATTAGACGTTTCTTGACGCTATTGACCGACCGAAGTTGGCCCCGGTTCGGCAACTAGGAGATGCAGGACTGAACAAACATGTCGAAGACGCTCATCTTCGGTAAGTAGAGCTGGTTATTCTTTGTGTATCAGCTGAAGTTCCAAGCCCACGATTCCAAGATCCCAGCTCCAGTCCCCCATCCCTAATACCCCGATTCTAAGCCCCCAGCATGCCTCTTATCTCTCCACTAGGAAAATAGTTTCTTAAGCATAAGAAAAGCACTTTTGCCTGAACCAATTCTGGTCCGAAACAAAAGTGCTTGCGTAGTCAGTTTGTTAAAACGTTATTCTTCGGGATCGAAGCCGATCCGCTTCTGTGCAGAGAAATAATGAGGAAGCGTCCATTTATAGTAGACAGAGGCAACTCGAAGCGCGATGAGAGCAACGAAGAGGACCGTTACGACGTAGGGCCCGCTGATCCAGCCAAGTCCAATAAACAGACCAGCAAAGGCGGCCCACAAAGCATAGATTTCTGAATAGAAGATCATGGGTTTGCGTCCGGTGAGCAAATCCCGCACCATTCCTCCGCCGGAACCGGTCAAAACAGCGGCAGTCACGACGGCAACTAATGGCGCATCGATCGAGACGGCATAATTGGCACCCTGAATAGCAAACGCAGCCAGTCCTACGGCATCGAAAAAGACGGCAGTGTGTGTGAAGTGTGATTTCCATTTATGCGGGAAGAAAAAGGCAAAGGTAATTGAAACAAAAGCGATGATAAATAAGTTTCTTTGTATCCATATCCCTTCGACAGAAGCTCCTAAGAGCAGGTTCCTTATCGTCCCGCCGCCAAAAGCTGTGGTGAACCCGAGGATATAGGCTCCCAGCAAGTCATAGTTTTCTTCTGAAGCAACCAGCGTCCCGCTTATCCCAAACGCGATGGCACCCAATATATCCAGTACAGCCCAATTCACTTGACCACTCCTTAATCCTTGATTATTTAAACTTATTCGCAGCAGTACAGTTATTTATGAGTCAAAATAAATCATAACTTAAGTCACGCTCTAACTATTCTAGCCCTTTACGATGAGAAAGTCTAATGGGAAGCAGTCGAAGGAGCGATAAAGAAGGACTGAGCTTTCAGTGGTGAGGTCATGAAAGATAGTCCTTAAGACTGATTTATTCTATCTATGGTTGAGGTATACTAATACTGTACAAAAAAATGCCTAGGATGCTGGTAACCAATAACTAGCCAACTGACGCGTATCACTACGCATGAAAGGATGCTGAATGATGAAACTTCACAAAAAACAGAACAAAACACCGATGAAAAAAATTAAATCATTAGCTATGTCTCTTTTTGATGCCAAAGTCGAAACGAAAAAGAAAGTGATGGTCGCAGGGATCATTCTATATATCCTGAGTCCTGTCGATATCATTCCAGACTTCATTCCAATGGTGGGTTATGCAGATGACATCATCCTGCCGATCCTGCTGCTGGTCGCAGAGAGACTTCTTTCTGGAGACGATGAATCCGAACCTGTCCGTGTCCGTAAAGAAGCAGAAAAAGTCGACTGATCATCACTATGGAGCTCCTTCTATACTTAAGAAGGGGCTTTTTTTATGGATAACGTTTTATCTTAAGGACTGAAGCCGGATAAGAGGAAAACTCCTTAAGTTTCACCGGAATCTTAAGAAGCAGCCGGCAAAAGTGAAGCAACTGCTTAAGTTTGATGCTAAACTTCAGGAGTCTGTATAGAATACGGGATCACTCCTTAAGTTAATGAAATGAAAAGGACGCTGAGTGGATAAAGCGGAACCATGAAATCAGAAATTTATAAAAAAACGCTTGCAAGATTATTTTCCGCATGCTATAGTGTAATCACAATCAAATAAGAGGAAAATAGTTGGATTGTTACTGGTCTTTTAAAGATGCAGGCAAAACCTGAATTGATCCGAGAACGCTGCTTTGGGAAATGTATACCCAAAGGAGGTTTGGGATGAGTTTAGGTTTATTTTTTTGCTATAATCGACATTTAGGGGGTGTCAGTATATTGGAATGAAAATCGAAAAAATATTGAACAATAATGTCATACTCACATTGAACGAGTCCAATCAGGAAACGGTCGTTATGGGGAGAGGGATCGCGTTTCAGAAAAGAGTAGGAGACATTATAGAGTCTGAAAAGATCGAAAAGACCTTTATCCCTGAAGGTCGGGATGTCATGGAACATTTATCGGATCTATACCGCGATATCGATCCAGATATCCTCGAGGTAGCGACAAACGTTATCAAATATGCTCAAAGTGTCCTCAGATTAAAATTAAGCAATCATATTTATTTAACCTTACCTGATCACTTGAGTTATGCGATCAGTCGTACCAAAGAAGGGCTTGAAATCAAGACGCCATTGATCTGGGAAATCAAGCGTTTTTACAAAGTGGAATATGAAATCGGAAAAAAAGCGATCGAACTGGTCAAGAAAGAAATGGATATCCAGTTGCCGGAATCGGAAGCAGCTGCGATCGCCCTTCATATCGTGAATGCGAGAGAAGATGATTCTGACCTGGGCGTAACGATTCGTATGACTGAGATCGTTCAAGACATTCTCAATATCGTTCATTTCTATTATGGCCAGACGTTTGATGAAGAGTCGTTTCAATACACGCGATTCATCACCCACCTGCAGTATTTTGCAAGGCGCCTCCTCAATCAAGAACGGCGGGAATCGAACGATGATTTTCTCTATAAGCAGATACAGCAGAAATACAAGAAAGCGTTTAAATGCACAGAGCGGATCAACGATTACCTGAAAAAGGTAGAAAATACCTCTCTGACAATGGATGAACAGCTGTACTTAGCGATACACATCCAGCGCGTCACAACTGAAAAATAATCTATCAATGATGGATTGTTACTGGTTCGACCAGGCAAAACCTAAATTGGTAGTCAAGACACTTATCTGCCTGGAGCAGACGTGTATCCTTGACTATTGATTTGGGTTTTTTGATTATATGGGAATAAAATTTAAAAATAAAAACAAAAAGAAAGAAGGAAAACGAAATGGCATATGAAGAATTAGCCAAAAAAATCATCGACAATATCGGTGGTACAGAAAACGTCATTAGCGTCACACACTGCATTACGCGTTTACGCTTTAAGTTAAAGGATGAAGAGAAAGCGAATACAGAAACGCTGAAAAACATGGATGGTGTTGTTACGGTCATGAAGAGCGGCGGACAATACCAGGTCGTTATCGGAAACCACGTACCTGATGTCTATGAACAGGTATTAAAAGAAGGAAACTTAGGAAACGCAGCTGAATCATCTGAGGATTCCGGTGAAAAAGGGAATCCGTTTGACCGATTCATCGATTTAGTGTCAGGCATTTTCCAGCCCGTACTTGGCGTACTTGCTGCAACCGGTATGATCAAAGGGTTTCTGGCATTATTTGTTGCCGCAGGATGGCTGTCTAATACATCCGGTACCTATCAGATTTTAAACGCCACAGGAGATGCACTGTTTTACTTCTTCCCTATTTTCTTGGGTTATACAGCTGCCAAGAAATTGAATCTGGCACCCTTTATCGGTATGGCGATTGGTGGAGCACTGGTCTATCCGAGCATGGCCGGATTATCTGGCGGAGAAACCTTATACACCCTTTTTGAAGGAACTGTTTTCGCTTCACCGGTAGTCCTTGAATTTATAGGCATACCAGTCATCTTACCTCAAGGTGGATATGGCTCTACGGTTATCCCGATTATTTTGTCAGTGATATTCGCTGCTAAAATCGAAAAACTGATGAAAAAAGTAATTCCAGATGTTATTAAACTGTTTATCGTTCCATTCGCAACACTGCTGATCGTTGTGCCATTGACATTTATCGTTATCGGACCTATAGCCAACATTGCAGCAAACATGATCGGTGCAGCCACTTTAGCAATATATGACTTCAGCCCTATCGTTGCCGGTCTGGTCATTGGTGGGTTATGGCAAGTACTCGTTATTTTCGGCCTGCACTGGGGACTTGTGCCAGTGGCCATCAACAACTTGTCTGTATACGGATTTGATCCAATCTTGGCGTTATCATTCATCGCATCATTTGCACAAACAGGTGCCATCATCGGTGTCATGCTTAAAACAAAAGAGCAGAAAGTTAAAACTCTGAGCATCCCGGCTATCATTTCTGGACTCTTTGGTGTAACGGAACCAGCTATCTATGGTATTTCATTACCACTTAAAAAGCCATTCATCATCAGCTGTATTGGTGGGGCGCTTGGTGGAGCAGCACTAGCTGTGATCAATGCGAGAAGTTTCATCATTGGGGGTCTGGGTATATTCGGTTATACTAACTTCCTGAACCCGGCTGAGCCTGGACTGGGTATGGTACCTTGGATCATTGTTATCAGTGTTGCCGGTCTGATCTTTGGTGCAGTCGTCACTTATATCGTTGGCTTTGGTACATTATTTGAAGAAAACAAAGTTGCTACAGCCCAAGGCGTTGAATCAAAACCTGTAACTGAAGGTGCTGTGATTCAGGCTAATGGCGAAACATATATTGAAAAAGAAGTATTGGCAAGTGTTATGGAAGGACATGTTATTCCTTTGAGTCAAGTCGAAGATGAAGCCTTCTCTTCAGGTGCAATGGGTAAAGGTGTGGCTGTAGAACCAGTCAACGGAAAAGTTGTTTCGCCTGTTACTGGTGAGGTGACAGTACTCTTCCCGACACATCATGCAGTCGGTATAAAAAGTGATGAAGGTGTCGAAGTACTGATCCATATCGGTATGGATACTGTACAACTTGACGGTAAAGGCTTCACGCCACATGTCAAAGTGGGTGACAAAGTGACTGCCGGTCAGCTTCTTATCGAATGTGATCTGGATGTTATAAGAGATGCAGGTTACAGCGCAGTGACACCAGTCATCGTGACCAACTCAGATGAATATCTGGATGTCATCACAACAGATGAAAAAGCAATTAAATCTGCTGATCATCTGATGACTGTCGTAATCTAAAGAACCAGCTTTATAGAAGAGGCAGAGAAGTTTACTGCCTCTTCATTACTTAAAAAAGAGAAAAGGGGAACGTTTATAATGAATGAAAAAGGATTTAAAGATGACTTTTTATGGGGCGGCGCAACAGCTGCCAATCAATTTGAAGGTGGATTTGATGAAGGCGGCAGAGGACTGAATTTGGCCGATGTCCTGCCTGGCGGAAAAGAACGCCTGAAGCTGCTGGCTTCTTCCGGCTTTGATTTTGAAATGGATACAGAAAAGTATTCATATCCCAACCACGAAGGCATTGATTTTTATCACCGCTATAAAGAAGACATCGCTTTGTTTGCGGAAATGGGCTTCAAAGTCTTCCGTCTGAGTATTGCCTGGAGCCGTATCTTTCCAAAAGGGGACGAAATGGAGCCAAATGAAGAAGGACTGGCCTTTTACGACCGTGTCTTCGACGAACTGGCAAAATACGATATCGAACCTTTAGTGACCATCGCGCATTACGAAACACCGCTGCACTTGATCAAAGAATACGGCGGCTGGAAAAACAGAAAACTGGTCGAGTTCTTCGACCGTTACGTTGAAGCAATCTTCACGCGCTATCAGGATAAAGTAAAATACTGGCTGACATTCAACGAAATCAATGGCGCAACTCATATGCCGTTGTTTGGTCTGGGTTTCTCTCCTGAAAGTGAAGAGACACGTCTGCAGGAAAGCTTCCAGGGACTGCACCATCAGTTTGTGGCAAGTGCCCGTGCGGTTCAGAAGGGACATGAGATCATCCCTGAATCACAAATCGGCTGCATGCTGATTTATGCACCGGTCTATCCATATAATTCAAATCCTGAGAATGTGATGCATGCCAGAAAAGAAGCAGATCTGTTCAACTTCTTCTGTGGGGATGTTCAGGTACGCGGTGCGTATCCGTACTTTATCGACCGCTACTTCGAAGAAAATGACATTTCAATCGAGATGGAAGACGGCGATCTGGAAACTATAGCTAATGGAACGGTCGACTTTATTTCATTCAGCTACTATATGTCCCGTACAGACAAGAAAGAAAAATCACCTGAAGAAATGGGTCAGGGCAACCTGATCGGCGGCGTTAAAAACCCATTCCTTGAAGCCAGTGACTGGGGCTGGGAAATCGATCCGGTCGGTCTGCGTATTTCATTGAATGAACTATACGGACGTTACCAGAAACCACTGATGATCGTTGAAAACGGTCTGGGTGCTTATGATAAAGTTGAAGAAGACGGATCCATTCAGGATGACTACCGTATCGATTATTTGCGTGAACACATTGCTGAAATGAAAGAAGCCGTCAAAGATGGCGTCGATGTCATCGGCTATACCTCTTGGGGATGTATCGACCTGGTCAGTGCATCGACCGGTGAATACTCTAAACGTTACGGCTTCATCTACGTCGACAAGCACGATGACGGCTCCGGAACAATGGAACGCAAGAAGAAAAAATCATTTGACTGGTACAAACAAGTCATCGAGTCAAACGGTGAAGATCTGAAGTAAATAAGTATGAACGCAGCACTGATGGATCTGACTCGACGGTCGGGTTTGTCAGTGCTTTTTCAGAAAGATCATACACGCTGTTCAGCGCGTATGACCACTTGTATAGAATCAGGGTCAGCAGTCCGAAACGTCAGGAGTGAGACTGAAAATGTCGTCCACTTCTGACGTTTCAGACCGAACTTCAGGAGTCTGGAGAATATAAAGTGAAACTCCTGAAGATCAGGCATTATCTTCAGGAGTTTCAGAAGAAACAGCCGTCACTTCTTAAGATAACGGGTAGGGACAAGAAAATCTGGTACTTATCTTAAAAAAGGTCAGAGTCTCAGTTGACTTAAACCCGACTTTAAGTGGTACAGTTAAGCTATTAAATCAAAGGAGAGTGCGATACATGAGAACGGTAAAATTCGGAAATACAGGAATGGACGTCACACCGATCTGTCTGGGGGCAATGAGTTTTGGGGATCCGGAAAACTGGATCCACGACTGGGTCTTGAAAGAAGAGGACAGCCGCAAGATCATCAAGCATGCCCTGGACGCGGGCATCAATTTTTTCGATACGGCCAATGTCTATTCCAAAGGCGAAAGTGAACGGATCTTAGGCAAGGCACTGAATGATTTCGCTGAGCGCGAAGATATCGTGGTAGCCACCAAAGTCCACGGCTCGATGCGGGACAAACCGAACGGCGGGGGATTGTCACGAAAAAATATCATGCATGAGATCGACCAGTCGCTCGAGCGTCTTGGGATGGATTATGTCGATTTGTATATCATCCACCGCTGGGATTACGATACACCGATCGAAGAAACGATGGAAGCTCTGCATGATGTGGTCAAGTCTGGGAAAGCACGTTATATCGGTGCATCCGCCATGTTTGCCTGGCAGTTCCAGAAAGCCCAGTATGTCGCTGAGAAGAATGGCTGGACGAAATTTGTGTCGATGCAGAACCACTATAACCTCTTGTACCGTGAAGAAGAACGTGAGATGAATCCGCTTTGTGAAGATCAGAAAATAGCTTTGACGCCATACAGCCCGCTGGCATCTGGACGCCTGGCGCGTGACTGGTCTGTGGAAACGGAGCGTTCAAAGACAGATAAAATTCAGGAAATGAAATATGGCGAAACAGAAGAGAAGGACAAGCGCATTGCAGATCGCGTAGGCGAATTAGCCGATAAAAAAGGCGTTTCCCGTCCTCAAGTCGCTTTAGCCTGGCTGCTCCATCAGCCGCAGGTGGTATCTCCTGTTATTGGTGCAACAAAAGCCAAATACATCGATGATGCAGTCGCCGCACTTGACGTAACTTTAACAAAAGAAGAAAGGGACTATCTGGAAGAGCTGTACGTACCGCACAAAGTTGTTGGTGCTATACCTTATCCGACTAACTAAACTCAACGGTAAGAATATCTAAGGAGGAAAAGAATAATGGAAACAATCAAACTGAACAATGGACTGGAAATGCCTTTACTTGGCTTTGGGGTCTTTCAAATCCCGGATGAAAACGAATGTGAACAGGCAGTACTCGATGCACTCGAAACCGGGTATCGTCTGATCGACACGGCGCGTTCATACACGAATGAAGAAGCGGTAGGCAGAGCGATCAAAAAGAGTGGCGTGCCAAGAGAAGAGATTTTCCTGACAACTAAACTCTGGATCGAAGATACCGGATACGAAAGTACCCTGGCTGCGGTCGACGAAGCACTGGAACGCCTGCAGGTCGATTATATCGATCTCTATCTCATTCATCAGCCATACGGCGATGTATACGGTTCATGGAGAGCGATGGAGGAACTGAATAAAGAAGGCAAACTTAAAGCAATCGGGGTAAGCAATTTCCATTCAGACCGCTTAGTTGATCTGATCCTGCATAATGACGTGACACCGGCAGTCAATCAAATTGAAACCCACCCATTCTATCAGCGTAAAGAAGATCACGCTGTCATGGAAGAGTATGGCGTTGTTCATGAGTCATGGGCGCCTTTTGCAGAAGGAAAAGATGATATTTTCAATAATGATACGCTCGTCGAGATCGGTAAGAAGTACGATAAGACAGCGGCTCAGGTCATCCTGCGCTGGCTGACTCAGAATAACATTGTTGCGATACCAAAATCTGTACACAAAAACAGAATCGAACAGAACTTTAACAGTCAGGACTTTACTTTGTCTGAAGAGGACATGAACAGAATTTCTGAACTGAACGAAGGACAGTCCCTCTTCTTTGATCACCGTGATCACGAAATGGTCAAGCGATTTTCAGGTGTATCGATCGCAGACCGTGAACAGCAGAAAAAATAGAACGTCTAGACGCTGCGCTTAACGGATAGACTTAAAGCGAAGGTTAAGGAGGAACGATATATGAATATATCCACGGTCGCCAAAGAAATGAGTTTAAGTCCCTCAACCATTCGCTACTATGAAAGCATTAATCTGCTTCCACCTATTACAAGGAACAAAGCGGGGGTCCGTACATTCAGTGAAGAAGATTTGAAATGGATCGACTTTATTGCCTGCATGAGAACGGCGGGACTGTCGCTGGATGTGCTGAAGCGCTATACGGACCTTGTGCGTGAAGGCGACGATACCCTTTTAGAACGCAAAGAGATCCTAATAGAAGAAAGAGAACAGCTTTTGAAGAAAAAAGAGGAAATGGAAAAAGTCATCGACCGTCTGGATTACAAGATCGAAGACTACGAAGGCAAACTGCTGATTAAAGAGCAGCAGATGCTGCAAACAGACGGAGAATAAGAAAAATCATTATTTCCTAAAAATATAATTTTTTAAAAATTGTATAGCTTGTTTTAAATAGACGTTGTATTAATGGGAAAATATCTAAACGTTGAAAGATGAAAGAAAAAAGTATTATCAAAAAAGCGAGTGAAACCAGAAAAGTATTCTGATCAGCACTTACACTAGCTGTCCAGAGGAGAAGGCGACAACCTGTCCTGAAAACTACAGCAGGTAGGGGCAGGTTGCTCTCCGAATGTTCCCATCATTCATTATATACAGGTCCGTCTCAAATCGTATCAAGTCTATAGATGTATGTTTAAATACAATAACGTAACTGGTGAAAATCCCAGTCTCGTTGCTAAAATCAAAACCACCAGTGTGAACTGGTGGTTTGCTCTGCGGCTGAAAGCCTCTCTTACCGGCCTTGGCCTGAAAGGCCCACTGAGTGAGTTTCCCTTATGCACCACATTCACTCACTGATTCTAAAAGAATCGTCTATTTCTTCTTGTTCTTATGTCCCGTAAACGGATCATATTCTTCGAATAATGTTAGCTGATCGCTCATATAGTCTTCTCGAAGCTGATTCCTAATATACTCTTCGATCTGTTTCCTATTTCGACCGACTGTGTCGACAAAGTAGCCCCGACACCAGAACTTTCGATTCCCATATCGGTATTTTAAATTGGCATGTCGATCGAAAATCA
>NZ_FOBL01000014.1 GCF_900109825.1 Alkalibacterium putridalgicola
AAAGTCATCGCGGTCTATTTTTGAGTGAACATGGCTAAGACCTTTTTTAGGATATCATTGTCTGTCTTAAGACGGGCATTCTCTACTTTAATTTTTTCGATATCTGCTTCAGAATACCCGGTTTTTTCATCTGTGGAATATTTTTTGATCCACCGATAAATGGTTTGTTCTGCTATGCCATGTTCCTCACTTAAATTCTTTACTGAATGACCATTTTCGTACAAACTGACTAGCGTTTTCTTATAGTCGACATCATAGGTTCTTCGGTTTGACATCGATAGACACTCCTTTTCGATAGTTTTTATTCTATCAAAACGTGTCCAGGATTTCATACTAACATCAAGTTGTATTACAGATAAATAGCTTCCCATTGTTGAATACGTAAACAAAAGCGTATAATAGGTATGAAGAGCAAGAGGAGGGGTTTTGTGAATGTGAATAACTATCTGACAGTTTTAGATGAACTCAAATCTGTACCTGATACAAACACAGACAAACTTATTCGTGTTGCTGGTGTGATAACAGAGTATGTTAAAGAAGCTTATGACATTGACTTGATCGTCGTTGGTGGTCTGTCAGTAGAAATCTATACAGAAGGTGGATACACGACACAGGACATCGATTTTGTGGGTGTGAACCATGAGAAAATCATGAAGGCATTGAGTGATCTAGGTTTCCGTCGTGAGGGCAGGAACAGTATCCACGATGAGCTGAAGATTTTTGTCGAAGTTCCTGATTCAGTTTTGAAAGATGCAGATGAACACTATATCAGAAACGTGACCACAGAAGATGGTTTTGAACTGTCCGTTATTGGCGTTGAAGATATTATTAAAGACCGTCTTGTCGCATTGGTGCAGTGGGATGAATTCATGCAGGACGAGTGGATCTATCAATTGATACAAAAGCATCACAGCAAACTGGACATTCCTTATATCAGAAATACTTTGGATAAAGCTGAAAGAGAGTTGTTTGACTATTTTTACGATATAGTTAAAGAAGTAGATGCTTCTGAGAAACGACAATTTGAACTGATTCTGTATCTTCAAAGAGAAGGTATTCCTTATTCGTTATTCGAACTGGGGAAATATGTACTTATTGCTTTTCCAGCAATAAACGGTGAATACTATGGACTGTCGTTATCGCCAATAGTTATGGGGTATACTTACGAAGAAGATGTTGATGGTGAAGATACTTTTGTGGCTATAAGAGATAGTGAGTTAAGACTAAGCGAACTGAGAAATTGGTTAAACTCTATTTCGAATAAGGAAGTAAAAAATATCGATAAGATAAAAGATTACTTAAACGAATTGATAAATGAGTGAATCTGTATCGAAATAATCACTATGTTATAATATAAATGAAGAGAAGGGGCTTATAATGACAAAACTTAAAGTAAACGATCAAGTAATCAAGGCACCAAAAGGAATGAGTGAAATGGAGCTCTTGAAGATGAAAAAGCGTTTGGGACGTGACTTGTCAGCCTCTCCTGAACGGAAACGTCCACGAAACCCTGTCGAGAAACGTGTGTTGAAAGAATGGGAAGACGAACGCGGCGGCGAAAAAATAGGTGAGATTTAGAAAGAATTTAAACGACTCCCAAAACTAGCTTTTAAAGCTTGTTTTGGGAGTTTTTATGGTTTATTAGAGCAGGCGAATAAATTTATAACAGATAAAAAGAAAAAGTCCTTGCATCTTTATCACTTTACATGTAAACTGATAATATCGAAAGGAATGATACCGGTGAGAAAGAATACACTAGCTTCACTCATATGGGTGCGTATTACACGGTTCACTCATCAGAGTGCGTTGCTTTCTAACGAAAATGTAAAAAAATATGACATCACGGCAGCGCAGTTTGACGTACTCAATCAGATCGGCACATATCAGCCTTTGTCGCAGAGTGAGCTGGCTGATAAGATCACGATTTCAGCCGGCGGGATCTCTCGTATGCTGAGCCGGCTTGAACGTGAGGGATACATTGAACGAACCGTTGAATGGAAAACCAAGTGGATCAGCCTGACTGAAAAAGGCCAGATAAAGCTGGATGAAGTCTTTGAAGATCAGCTGGACTTTCAGACGTCACTGATGGACGAGTGTCTGACCAAGGCTGAGCAGAAGAAATTGTATGCTTTAGTGACAAAAGTACAGAAACACACTGAAAAAAAGTTGAACAGCTAACAGCAAGCCAGCTTTTTTTTAACGTATCACTTGACTAGTCAAGTTAAAATCATAAGGAGGAATCATCATGTCGACACTATTAGGACATCACCACATTTCCATGCTGGTGAAAAATGCGAAAGAAACCGATAGATTCTATAAAGATAGTTTAGGGCTGCATCGGGTCAAAGTCACGGTCAACCAGGACGATCCGTCGATGTATCATCTGTTTTACGGAGACAAAACGGGCAGTCCGGGGACAGGATTGACCTTCTTTGAAATGCCGAGCATCGGAAGGACTCACCGAGGGACCAATGCCATCACCCGGATCGGTCTGATGGTCCCGTCAGAAGAAAGCCTGGCATACTGGAAAGCACGTTTTGAAGACTTAGATGTCTATCACGGAAGCATGACCACCTATGCCAAGCGCAAGGGGCTGAAGTTTGAAGACCCGGACGGCCTGCAGCTGGTTCTGCTTGTCGCTGATGGTGAAGAGATGGATACTTGGGATCCTTACGAGCAGTCAGAAGTTCCGGTAGAACATCAGATTCGCGGGATGGGTCCGATCGAAATCACAGTAAGGGATAGCGATAGATTTACTGAAACGTTGACACAGCTTATGAAATACGAAGAGGTTTACAGTGAAAACAACGAAAAGCTGTTTCAGACGGTGAAGGAAGACAGTTACGGTGAGATTTTAGTCAAACAACTGGATGGGCCGGATGAGAAACCGGGACGAGGCAGCGTCCATCATTTAGCCTTGCGTGTGAGTGAAGGATCGGAGCTCCAGTACTGGGATGAAATGGCACGCCAGAACAGATTCCCGTCCTCTGGAGAAGTCGACCGGTATTACTTCAGAAGTGTATACTTCCGAGAGCACAACGGTATCCTCTTTGAAATTGCCACAGATGGCCCCGGGTTCACCGTTGACCAGGACCCTGAGCACTTAGGCAAAGAACTCGTCCTGCCGCCGTTTCTGGAACACAGACGAGAAGAGATCGAAAGCAAACTGGAACCGATCGATTAGCAGCGATACAAAAACTACTGAAACAACAAACTATAAACTAGAAGAAAAAGGAGAGTTTAATCATGGAAAACAAATTAAATATGGGTATTATTTTAGGCAGCACAAGGGACGCTCGCGTCAGCCCGCAGGTCGGCGAATGGGTCAAAGAAATCGCGGACGAACGTGACGACGCCAACTATGAGATCGTCGATATCCTTGAGTACCAATTACCCTTTTTAGGAACCACCGACGGGACAGAACCCGGCATCGCTGCCTGGAATGAAAAAATCGACAGCCTGGACGGTTTTGTCTTTGTGGTTCAGGAATACAACCACAGCTACACAGGCGTACTGAAAAACGCGATCGACCACTTGAGAGAAGCTTGGCACGACAAAGCAGCCGGGATCGTGAGCTACGGTTCGACCGGCGGCGCACGTGCAGCGGAACATCTTCGCGGCGTGTTTGCTGAACTGAAGATCGCTGATGTCCGTGTGCATCCGACCTTGTCTCTGTTCACTGATTTTGAAAACTTCACGACCTTCAACCCCGCCGAGCTGCACTTAGTCAACATGAACGCCATGCTCGATCAGGTCAACGCCTGGAGCAAGGCATTAAAACCGTTAAGAGTCAAAGAAGAGGAAGCAGTAAAATAATCTCAAATAAAGCAAAGCACCTCTTTATTATCCAGTTTTGGACGGATAAAGAGGTGCTTTATTGCATTAAAAAGCTTTAGCTAACTTTGATCCAATATAGAATAAAGTAACAGCGAGAATAACGGATGCATAGATGATCAGATTGTTTAGACTGACGTCGTCAAAGAAAAATATAAGCAGAACGGAGGCACTATATAAGATTTGAGCAGCAAATAGTCTGGATCTGTTTACTTTATTTCCCTGATCATCTAAAGCTTCTTCTCGGGACAAAAACCAGAAGAGGATAAATGATAACCCAATAAGAGTGAAAAAAACTGTGGTGAGCGTATCCATGCCAGAGACAGGATCGAAATTCAAATAATCCAGAAAGAAACTCTGTACCAGAAACAGCACGGATGCGATCGCGTTGATGATGACGAAAGTCCGTGTCAGCCTTCGTCCTTTTGAAACAAGATATATGGCTAAAAGAAAGGCGACGAGATAAATACTGTTGTCGTTACTAAAAGACAGATAGGTTGTGAGGCCCAAAGTCAAAAGCATATCAAAGACAGTCACCGCTTTCCCGCACAGGCCGTTGACCATTCTCAAGACCAAAAGCAGCCAGCCGAGAACCAGCAGCTGGACCGATTCATAGTAAAATAGATTGATAAGTGCAAAGCCGGCAGCCAGAATTGCTGAATAGTCATGTTTCGGATCGATTTCTCGAGCCAGTGCCCAAGTCAAAAAGACGCCGACACCAATAGATAGACCGGATAGAAACGCGCCAGTCACCAGCCATCCTACAGCCGAAGCCGCCAGTGTCAACAGGACGACGAGCCGGTTTGTTTTGTAGTTTAAATCGATTATTCTTCCCAATGTAAAAATAATCATCACTCCTTCATGCGTATACGTCTAATGATAAGTTAATTAGTGCTGTAGTTCAATATCCTGAAAAGTGTTTCTGCAATGACCTGATACCCCATCCCGTTTGGATGAAAGTCATCCGGTGAAAGATACGCGTCTAAGTGGTAGGTAAATAGTTCATAGGTCGGGATATAGGCAAAAGCAGCATCCGAATTGACGATCAGTCGTGTTTCATGATTCCAGTCTAATAAAAAGCGTGCATTTTGAGGGTCGTCCTCGCTGTATGGATTATACAAACCAATGATTGCCAGCTGCGCATCCGGATTGATGGACCGGATCTCACTCAGGATAAATGTCAGATCTTCTTTATAGATGTTGAGCGCCTCTTCAAAGGCAGGGGCGAGCGTCACGTTATCCTCTAAGTTCAGGCGGTTCAAATCGTTGCCGCCGATCGAAAGGATGATCAGCTCGGCACCGGCAATACTTGTCCGGTTTTCTCCGCTCTCGATCAAGTCTGCCAGCTGACTGCTTTCAAAACCCGGGACCGAACTGTTTGTGATGGTTGTATCTGTCTCACTGTCTTCTTCCAGCAGATCCAGATATCTTTCTCCGATCCCCAGGTTTTCTTCGTCTCCAACACCGAAGCCGATGGAGTCGCCGAGGATGAGGATGTCAGAAGCCCCATCCGGCGGCATGACTTCTTCTGGGATATTTTCAGGGGATTCCGTCTGAGTTTCTGTCTGAACATCTGCTTCGCCTCCGCTGATGATGATGGACGTGACGAATCCAAAAACAAACACTAGTGCCAGGATCAGGGCACTCGCTGATACCAGCGGCCAAACGACTTTTTTAAACATGGTGCACCTCCTTGGGCGTGTGATCAGACCAGGACATCTCTGCGGTTAAACACAATGAAGCTGATCGCTATGGAGCCGATCGCCCAGACACTTAGTATTAGAATGGAAAAGTTGAGACTCATACCTTCGACCGGCTGGTAGGATCCGGTCAGGTAGCGGGTGAGATCCAGATTCGTCACGAAGAAATATTTCACCAGCTCCCAGTCGGACAAGAAGAACTGCAGGAACTGGCCGCCGATCAGAGCCGCCATCAGGATGCCGATAGCTGAGGCACTCGTGTCCACGATCAATGAGATCAGCAGGGTAATTGAAGCGACGATGATGGAAACGAACCACACGAGAGAATAGATCAGCAGAGTATACTGATATCTGGGGATCAGTATCGTGGAATCTGAATTCAGTGTGCCTTCAAATAGTGTGAAGCCGGTCACGATGGGTTCGCTGAAGCCCCACTCCTGAAAGAAGAGATAGGAAACCAGGGTCGTCGTGATTCCTATGATAAACACCAAGAGGGTGGTCATTATAAGCAGGGCAATATACTTGCTCAGCAGCACTTTCCACCGGGGGACGGCGCGGGTGAGTAGGATTTTGATCGTCTTTCTGGAAAATTCACTGGAAACGAGGTCGGCCGCCAGGATAGCGATGAGCAAAGGAATGAATAAGGTGATGCCCTGTTCAGCGAAAGACACGTTGAATTTCGCCGCGGTCGGGGTGACTGGATTGATGTCGTTTTCGATAAAATAGTTCAGCTGTTCGATTTCTCTGTCGAAAGAGGCGCGGACTTCCCCGGGAATGGCTTCGTTCTGGCTGCGTTCTTCAAGCTCATCGAGCCGCTGCGTCGTCAGTCCCTGCCAGTCAAAGGCTGTTTCACCAGACTCTGCTTCAAACTGGTCTATATTTCTTTCGTAGGCATAATTCTGTCCATAAGAAAGCAGACCAACAAAGATCAGAAGCAGGATCATGATCAGCGGCATTTTCTTCTTCAATAAAATTTTCATTACTTCATTCCGTACGAGTGCGATCATAACGATCCTCCTCCACTAAATCGTGTGTTTATCGGTAAGTGACAAGAACAGATCTTCCAGGGTACGCTTTTTATGTTCTACATATGTGATGTCAAAGCCTGAAGCGATGAGAGTGTTATTTATTTCTGAAAGCCTTTCTGGGTCAACTGTGGCTCTAAGCGTATGTCCTGCGATCGCTGCTTCCACTTTAAACGTGCTTTTTAAAAGCAACTGAGCTTTTTGTGGATCATCTAATGTCCAGACGACCTCGCCGGTGACCAGAGCATCATCGATCGACGCACTTCGGATGATCCTGCCGTTATTGATGATACTGACGCGGTCGCACATCAGCTGGACTTCACTGATCAGGTGCGATGAGATCAGGACCGAAATGTTTTTTTCGCGGGCCAGATTTTTAACGATCTCTCTGAATTCGTGGATGCCCTGAGGGTCGAGACCGTTCGTCGGCTCATCCAGGATCAGCAGTCTGGGTTTATGAATCAGGGCCTGAGCCAGACCGATACGCTGCTTCATCCCCATGGAATATACAGCCACTTTATCATGGATGCGGTTTTCCATCCCGACTAAGGCGACCGCCTCATCGATGTCTTTTTTTGTCACGTCTTTTGACATGCTGGCGAGCAGTTCAAGATTCCGGTACCCGCTCATATAATCATACAAATCCGGTCCTTCGATGATACAGCCGACATTGGACATCGCTTTGACAAACTCTTTTTTAAGAGAATAGCCGCAGATTTCAACGTCTCCTGAAGTAGGTGTCGACAAGCCGACGATCATCCGCAGGGTCGTTGTTTTCCCGGAACCGTTGGGACCCAGGAAACCGACGATCTCACCCGCTTGGATATCAAAACTGACATCTTCGATGATCAGTTTTTTCTGAATCAGTTTTTTCAAGTGTGAAACCTTTAGTACTGAAGTATCCATGATGAGTCTCCCTTCAGTGAACGGTAAAAAACGTTTATCATACGAGTTTAAGAAAATTTTGAGTTCATTTAATTGACTTCATTGTATCACTTTATGTATAGGTAAAGTAGTCAGACAGCAGCAAAGTCCTGAAAGGCTGTTACTGACGTAGTATGAATTGGATATTTCGTTTTAATTGTTGCAAATGCAACAAAAATGCTGTAGTCTATTCTTATGAAATAAGAAACAGACTTTTGATCAACTTTAAGTGTGAGGTGACACATGAGTGATATTCTAAGAGACATCGGCGTTATCGCCCGGGCACTGGACTCGATCGCGAATATCGAATTCAAAGAGCTGGCTCTCACGAGAGGGCAGTATCTGTATCTGGTCCGAATCGATGAGAACCCGGGAATCATCCCTGACCGACTGGCTGACCTGGTCAAAGTAGACCGCACAACAGCGTCCCGAGCCATCAATAAGCTGGTGAAACAGGACTTCATTGAAAAAAACCCTGACCCGGACAATAGAAAAATCAAGCGGCTGTTTCCAACCGATAAAGGTAAAGAAGCTGCGGACTACATTCGTCGGGAAAACAGGCATTCCAACGGGGTAGCCCTTGAAGGACTGACGCAAGAAGAAAAGAAGAACTTATCTGTTTTGCTGGAAAAAGTAAAGAACAATATCGAAGCAGACTGGAAAGCTGTGAAGCAAGGCGAAACGAGAGAGTATTAAAATCAAGAGCGGAGGATAAAAGCATGATAAAAATCAACGTGGACAAAGAATTCTGGGACCTGTTCCCTGATGCACAGATCAATGTACTGGTCGTCAAAGGACTCGACAATAAAGTGGATGGATCAGATACAGCCTATTTTGAAGGCTTGCTTGAAAAAGGCAAGCAGGAAGCCAAAACTCATCTGACAGAGGAACCCTTCAGTCAGAATCCGGTGATCGATGAGTGGCGCCAGGCCTTCCGTCAGTTCAAAACGAAAAAAGGGGCACGGTCATCCATCGAAGCCCTGCTGAAACGTGCCAGTCAAGACCGGGACTTTTCACCGATCAATCCATTAGTCGATATTTATAACAGTGTGTCTTTAAAGTACGCCGTGCCATGCGGCGGAGAAGATTTGGATGTCATTGAAGGCGACCTGCACTTGGGCAAAGCAAAAGGCGGCGAACCCTTCTTCCCGCTCGGAGCAGAGACTGATGCCCCCGCATTGCCTGAGGAGATCATTTACTATGATGACGAAGGAGCGGTCTGCCGCTGCCTCAACTGGCGTGAAGCCAAGCGGACGATGCTTCAGGAAGACACAGAAAATGCCGTTTTAGTCATTGAGTCCATCAACTCCGAACAGGCCAAACGAGCAGACCAGGCAGCTTCGGAACTGAAAAATCTGGTGGATGCGTATTTCCAGTTGGAAAGTAAAACCTATACGCTCACAAAAGATACCCCGTCTGTCAATGTAGATTAAATAAAAGCACTTTGGTGATCCAGACTGCTAAGAACAGTTGACATCTAGAAAAGAATTGTCAACCCGTCATATAAACTAAGAGCCTTGCGCTTCAGATAGTAATATCATCTGTAGCGCAAGGCTCTTTCTGTATTGTTTCAGGTACTGTAACAGCATACTTCCATTCCAAATTTCTTGATTATTTCAATCTCTAAACGATTCGAAAATAGATCTATTTAGATACGTCGATCAGTCTTTCAGATAAACCGTCATGCCTTTTTCGGTGTCTTTAACGAGGATGTCACCGGAGTGCCGGGAAAGCAGGAAGACCCAGTAGAAGTCTCCCACACAGGACGCCGCATGGATCGAGGCATAGAAGACAAAGAAATATTCGGTGATAAGGCCAAGAGCCATCAAAAGCATCAGGCCGGCTGTAATGAAAACGAAGGGAGCCAGGCAGATCATGATAAAGCTGTTCTTTTGGTAATAGGAATTCGGACTGGTGGCATAGGCCATACCGTTCTTGAAGCCGAAGCTGACTTTTCCGTCCGGATCGAACAGTTTGAAGAAAACGCCGTGTATCAGTTCATGTAGAACGACGAGCACAAAGTAAATCACGAAAAAGGACGCGAGTGAGATCAGAAAGCCGCTCAGGTTATCCATGCCGACGCTATAGCCGAAATCACTGGTTCCAAAAAATACATAGTTAAAAGTAGTGAACAGGACGATGAAGAAGAGGAACAACGGGATGACGGCCATATTTAACCAGAAGATCAGTTTTTTGTCATCCATCAGGTTGTAATCTTTAAGTAAGGTCATAAGTGGAGACACCCTTCCATTATTTATTAACAAGTAGGTATGAATGCATTATAGTCAGTTTACCACAATGAGTTGAGAGAAGATAAAAATCGGTAAATGAAAATAATGATGTACTTATGAAAAATAGTTGTGTATTATAAATATTAGAAAATAATGAGTAATGAATTAAAAGGAGAAAAACATGGATAGATTAATGGAAATCAATGCATTTATAAATGACTTGGTCTGGGGATGGCCGTTTCTCATCTTAATAGTGGGGACGGGTGTCTTCTTAAGTATACTGACAGGATTCATCTCGGTCACTAAGTTCGGTTATGTGATGAAACAGACTTTCTTCAAGATATTCAAAAAAGATCAGGTTGGGGAAGGTGAAATCACGGCTTTTCAGGCAGTGTCGACAGCTCTGGCCGCTACGGTAGGGACAGGGAACATTGCCGGAGTCGGGACAGCAATCGCGATCGGTGGTCCCGGGGCTGTGTTCTGGATGTGGGTTGCTGCCTTGTTCGGGATGGCGACGAAATACGGAGAAGTTGTTTTAGCGATCGTCTACAGAGAGAAGACCGAAGACGGCCGGTTCGTCGGTGGTCCGATGTATTATTTGACGAACGGCGCCAACATGAAGTGGCTGGGCATTCTGTTCGCTCTCTTTGGGGCGATGGCCACCTTTGGTATCGGCAATATGGTCCAGTCAAATTCTGTCGCCGCTTCACTGAATGAGACTTTCGGTATCGAGCCGCTTGTCACGGGGATCGTGCTGGCTGTCCTGTCTGCTTTAGTGATCGTCGGTGGCATCAAAAAAATCGGGAAGGTGACGGAAGTCGTTGTACCTTTCATGGCGGCCATCTACATCCTGGGTGGGCTGATCATTATTCTGGCAAACATCACATTGGTCCCTGAAGCCATAGGTATCATTTTCCGTGAGGCCTTCACAGGAAGTGCTGCAGCAGGCGGATTTGCCGGTTCCACACTGGCCATGTCTCTTAGATATGGTGTGGCCAGAGGGGTGTTCACCAACGAAGCGGGACTGGGAAGTGCACCGATCGCCCACGCCGCCGCGACGACAGATCATCCGGTCCGTCAGGGGCTATGGGGGATCTTTGAAGTATTCGCGGATACCCTCGTTATCTGTACGATCACAGCTTTAGTCATTGTTATGACGGGTTCTGTGGATACGGGACTGGACGGTGCAGCGCTGACGACTTCTGCTTTTAACGAAGGGCTCCCGTTCGGCGGGTACATCGTGACGTTCGGACTGGTTTTCTTTGCCTTTTCCACACTGATCGGCTGGTCTTACTACGGCGAGCGCTGTATCGAGTTCCTGTTCGGACCCAAAGTCATTCTCTTTTACCGACTGGTCTATATCCCATTGATCGTCGTAGGTTCTGTGGGTGGCCTGCGTGCGATATGGGCTCTGGCGGATACGCTGAACGGTCTGATGGCCTTGCCTAACCTGATCGGGCTATTACTGCTCTGTCCGGTCATCATCAAAGCAACGAAAAGCTACTTTGGCCGACACGGTATCTATGAACGGGAAAAAATATAAGTGGAGGAGTCTGGGGCTACGCTGTCCCAGACTCTTTCCTGTTTTCACTCAAGTTAAAGTTTTTCAAACATGAGTGTGACGAGTTTCAATGCGTATCTCCCCAGCTATCTGTTCTAATAATGATATTGGAACAGGTTTTAATGAGAATTTTGTAAATAGTTGTTCCAATATTCGTTTTGCTACACGTTTTGATGCGTTTATTCTTAGAAAGATGTTCTAATAACGTTATTGCGACAAGTTTTAGTACGTATCTTCCTAGAAACCTGTTCTAATACTGATATTGCGACAAGTTTTAGTGACTATCTCCTCAGAAAGGTGTTCTAATAACGTTATTGTGACAAGTTCTGATGAAAAAAGTAAAAAAATGGTGCCAATTACCTCAAGAGGCTGGTTCACAGCATAGAGTGGCTTCCCTAAAACCGGTGACTCAAGCTAATAAGTCGGATAAACTTAAAGCTACACCGCTAGTCTTTTATTTTCACCTGGATCTCGGTCACCATATTATCCTGGTTTTTCTGAATAGAATCGAGGAGCACTTTTTCGTGAAAGTACCCTTCTAGTTCGATACCCTGCCCCCTGCAGTAGTTGATCAGTTTATCATAGGTCAGATATAGCGTGTCCTCGGTCCCCTGATAAACCAGTGACAAATACTCGCCGGCCGGCTTGAGATGGTGTCTATCGTCGTCTATAGGTGCATCGATATATAAATAGTCATAGGATTCGTCTTTTGGATCAGCGAACTTCTTAGTCGTGCTTATCATAAAGCCGTACTCGTTGTTTGGAAGGGTGTACTGGCTTTTCTGATCGACGAGCTGATGTGCTTCATCCAGAACATTCAGCAAAGACGGGTCTTTAAGCGGGTCACTTAATATCAGATAACTGTCATCTAAAGTGATACGATTGATCTCCATATGCGACCGCTCAGCCGTTTCGATGTATTCAAGTTTCCGTGAGATAATATCTTTGATAGTGTGCAGGTCTCGAATTTTTGATTCAATGTCATCCAGCTTGTGTTCCAGCGACAGCGTGTATTCGTTAAAACTGCCTGTTAAAATGTCTCTGATTTCATCAAGCGGCATGCCCAGTTCTCTTAAAGAAAGAATGATGCTCAAATCCATGATCTGCGTCATCGCATAGTAGCGGTAGCCGTTGGTATCCTTGAATTCCGGAGAAAACAGGCCGATCTCATCATAATAATGCAGGGTCCGTTTGTTGATATGGACAAGTTGTGCCAGTTCAGAGATTTTCAGGTACTTGCTGCTCTTCATAAAGCTTCACTCCTTGACTTTACAGCTACTGTATACTTTATGCTTAAGATAGTCAACTAAGATCCAATAAAATTTGGAAGGAGCTCATGCAGTGAATAATATAGGTGTGGTTCTCATCGATAAGGAGAATGAAAAGGAAAGTGCCACCGTATCTAAAAAAGTACTTCCTTATCTGAAAAAAGTGGGCAGAAGGGCTTATGATACGACGTTTGAAGTGATTGCTTTAACTGACTTTCTAGTACCGGTCGACGAGCAGTTAATGGTTTCAGACAAAGGGCATCAGCAGCTGGCAAGAAAAGACGGGTATATCTTTATCGTGCCTACATTTTCAGGTGGGGTACCAGAAGATTACTGTCAGCTTTTCGCAACCATCTCTGAAGAGTTGAACAATAAAAGTGCACTTGTCATCTGTTATGGCTCTGAAAACGACCGGAAGAATACGAAGCAAAGAATCAACGAAGTCCTGCTGCAGTATGATATCGGACTGCCGACGTCAGACATTTTTCTCCCTGAGTACAACTTCTTTGACTGGCATTTAAAAGATGTCATCGAAGATTATGTTGTCTCTCGTGTGAAAGAATTTATCTACTGGACGCAAGCCATGAAGTATCTTAGAAACCTGAAAAAATCGCTGGACTTGGAACGCTTTGTTGCTGATTAACAGTAATCAGATAATATGATGTATAAGCTCTGAATGACCTGAAATGAAGGTGATTGGAGCTTTTTTATTTTTCTTAGAAATTTAAACTCGAGCTAAGCTGCTAGTAGGAATAAGCAAATAAGAATCGTGTTTTAAGTGAGAGGGAGTTGTGATACACTAAATAAAATATATATAAGTACTTATTTGTATACATAACAGGGGGAAAAAGATGACTGATAAATCAAAAATAAACAAAGGGTTTCCTAAAGCTGGGATGGCCGTATTTATCGCTGTTCTAATGGGAGTGGCTGTTTACGAAATGCTCACCTTGGATGCGGGTCTTTCCGCAAGAGAAGACACTGGGATACTTGTGGCAGGCGGCCTTATAGGTTCAGTAGGTGGAATCATTGGTGCCCTGATCGGCTTGAGTATTCAGTATGCCTTTATCAAATTTCCGACTCAGTGGCTGTCCAAAGAGGAATTTGTCTATAAGAATGAGATCTGGGAAGCGATATTCTACTCTAGCGCCATAGGAGTTGTGCTTAACTTTATTCTAAGACTGCTTGACCTTCAGACGAATCTGCTTACCAGTTCTATTGTCAGTGTGATTACTGCCGGACTGTTCCTGTCTTTTTACTTTTCAGGGAGAGAAAAAGAAGCACATATCAAACGTGCTATCACGATCGTTCAAATCATATGGATCGTTTTTGGTGTAGGTTTGGGGATCATATTGAATATTTTGTTTGCTGATGTGATTGTTTAACCGTCAAAATCAAAAAGGAGAGTCGAGCATGTCCACTAAGAAAAGCTTCCAGATTCTATGCGTTTTTGACCTTCTGCTTATAGGCATCTACGTCTTGTACATCGTTCTGCCGGAGAACTATTATCCGGGATATTATCCGATAGGCATTGTGCAGATCATCCTGTTGACAGGTGCGGTGATTTCTCTAAGCTTGTATCTCAGAAACCGTATAATCTTAAAGAAAATAAGCATAATGGATGGTTTATTATTAGCCGGTTATATCTTCTCGATCATGTTTATGGCTTATAGTGTCTTTATCTGGTACGCAGCTATGCCATCGTGATGGGAGAAGTGTGGACAAATACAATTCAAGTAAAAGGAGAATGAGACCAATGGATACAGGAGCACTGATCAAGTCATTAAGGAAAGAACGTCAGCTGACGCAGGAGGAACTGGCTGGCACTATCACCACACGAACCACACTATCCAGTATTGAAAACCGCAATCAGACACTATCGTTTGATTTGCTGGTAAAACTGCTGGACAGACTAAATGTCCGGATGGAGGAATTCCTATTCCTGCTGGAAGAAGGGAAATCCTCGAAAAAGCAGGCAATGTATTTAGAAGTATATACGGACTATTACTCAAAAGGAACGTTGTCTGAAGAGGTTGAAAGTAGAATCTTAGTAGAATATGAAAAAACACATGACTTCTATTACCTTGCTCTTCATACACAAATGCTGGGAATTGAACGGAGAAATAAAGGAAACCTGTCTCCTGAAAGAGAAAAACAGCTTAATAACAATGTACATAAGATAAAAGACCATCTCAATAAAGTGACGCATTGGAACCACATGGAACTGGCTTTATTCATGAACTGTTTATTCCTCTTTGATACCGAATATATTCAAATGGCGTATAAAAGAACAGTAAAGAAACTGGTTTTCAGAAAAAAATTAAGACTGTACCAGGATGACATTGTTCTGTTTCTGCTCAATTGCATTGATCTCTTCCTTGAAAGAGATGAGGATGAACTGGTTGGTTATTTTCTGCAAGAACTGGATCAGCATCTTGTTAGAAAGAATCAACTCTACGAGAAAACACTCACTCATTTTTACCAGGTCATTTTAGATATCCGCCAAGGAAAACCGCAGGAAATCGAGAGAATAATAAAGATATTAAACTATCTGGAATTTATAGGAGAAACAAAGCAAGTGGAAGATTTGAAAAAAGATGTGGAAAAGTATGCGGGTGTTGTCTTGTGAGAAATAATTAAGAAAAAAAATAGTTGAATATTAAAGACAGAATAGAATGAAAAGAGTTTTGACGCAAAGCTTTACATTCTGTTCTTTTTTTATTTATCGTCGGTATACTCGAGGTGTATTGACTAATACTTTGAGAGGAGTGAAAGAATGATACCATACGGCTGGGAAATCGTACCAGAACTATTATCTATTGTAATTGGAGTAACTGCATTACTGTTTAAATTGATGCTATAAACAAACTAGGAGGAGTTTATAATGAAAAAAGTAATTTCTGTATTAATAACTTTAGGATGTATGTTCAGTATAATTATATCAGGATCTGAAAACGTATTGGCTGATGAAGGAACATTAAAAGAACCAATTAATTTAATGAAAACTGGAGATTTTGGTGATTATACAGTTACAGATATTTCTCAATTGGAATATATACAAAAGGTTGCTGAAAATGAAAATATAACATTCAAGGAAGCTCAAGAAAGAGTAATACCATCATCACAATCTAAACAAAGTGTAATGATGACAAGTACTGCAGGTTCTACTATATACAGGAACGTAAGCTGGACCCAAGCATATTCTCGAAACAGTAATTATAAAGCAGAGCTAAGTGCCACTTTTTTAATCAGAGGTTATGGATCTTTTAGACAAATTGATGATTATACACAAGGTTCTGATTCAGCAGCTGGCTCGAGTCAAGCAACCTGGAGAGAGTCTCATTATTATCCTAAAGCTTCTTTACCTCAAACAAAAGTCACTGTAGGAGTAACAGGTAAATTTGTTCTAAAGCGGAATGTTGGGGGAGGAGTGACGGTATCTATTCCAGGTTTCTCAAGCAGTGTAAATACAAGTGGCACAGTGACTTACACATCTAGTAATATGACTATTCAAAAAACATATTCATTGTATTAAGGAGTAACTCAATATGTTGAGAAAAAAATGGATTTTTTATTTACCTATATTACTAATCGTATATATTTCAGGGTGTTCTAACAGCAACAGCAACACCAACCCATATACAGGAGATGCATTAAGGATAAGTATAATTGGAGATATTCCGGATGTTTCTGAAGATAATATTTCATTTTCAACTGTAACGTTTGATGATTTAGCAGATGAAAATAATGCAATGAATGTACAGGGAGATGCATTATTCATAATGCCGGAAAACTTAGTCGAAGCATCTGATGACAAGTATGTTAATGCTTATGAAAAATTAGGAATCCCCGTCTTTTTTATCGGTACAACAAAAGCCCACAGTCCTTTTGTATTTAAAGGTCCTACTTATCAGAACGTGGCAGACGTTTATCCAAAGAGTTATGCAGCCGGGTATTTGTATCATTCAGTGAATGATTATGGCGAACACTGGATATTTGAGGGTGGAGAAGAAGGAGAAGAGCTAACTGAAAATGAGATAAAGAATATATACAGTGATATTTTTAGAACAATCAGCAATATAAATGTAAATTACTAATATAGAAAAGATTATGTGTTTCATCAACCAACAGGAAAAGGAAACTGGATCTTATAAACTGGGGATAGAATAAGCCCGCTATCTTAGGATCCAGTTATTCATTTAAAAAAGTCACTATGTCTAATAATTGGGCCCTTTGTATCACTCAAAGGGGAAGTTTTTTTCGAGTCTAATGAGAGGATGCGATGAGGTAGTGGATTGGTAGTCGTCCGTCTATATTAGATATTCACCAAGGAAAACCGCAGGAAATTGAGAAAATCATAAAGATACTAAGCTATCTGGAATTTATAGGAGAAACAAAATAAATAAAGGGTTTGAAGAAAGATGTGGAGCAGTATGCAGGTATTTTGTTGTGAACATATTCAATAAAAGGAATATATACGTATACAAATTGAATATCAGTGATAGAATAGAATATACAGTTTTGACGCAAAGCGTTACATTCTATTCTTTTTTTGTTTATCGATGGTATACTCGAGGTGTATTGGCTAATACCTTGAGAGGAGTGAGAGAATGATACCATACGGCTGGGAAATCGCACCAGAACTATTGTCCTTTGTGATCGGCGCAAGTCCAATCTTTTTTAGAGTTTTACTGAAATTTTGATTTAATTTTGTTTTAAGCTAGTGGGATTACCGACTCGCTTCGTCATGTAGGGAAAGCTCTAAATGCGTGGAGATATTATTATTTATGTCAATGGAAGTAAGAGAACAAGTCTTTTTTTTTGTCAAAAATCAAAATATAAAAAAATCGAGGGGGGACATATATGTTGTCTATAAAACAAAAAAACATTGTAACTGCAGGCTACTTTATTTTACTAGTTGCTTCTTTAGGTTTTTATTCTATTTATTTGAATGATAACAACGAAAGTTCTTCGCTTTTTCTATGGGTCGCTTTGATAGGCGCTGGTATATTAGGATGGAAAAACACAAAATTTCAGGGCAGAAAACAACTTGAACTTATCTGTCTAGAATTATTATGTATAGCAAATTTCCTAATCTTTTCCTTTTGGGACAATGAGTATGGTTTAAACTACTTCATTTCTGGAATCATCGGAGCAGTAATGGTTGTCTATATAAGACATAAAAAATTAAATTAAAGGGAGATAATAACTATGAAAATCAACAAAAGAAAAAATCGCAAGGCATTCTTGGGCATAGCAGCAGCTATAGCACTACCTACAAGTATTACCCCATCGATGTCAGTATTTGCAAGTACTGCAAGTACAAAAGAAATTACAAAACAAAATCAGCCATATACTTATGAAAAAACAAGGAAAGCAGGTATTTCCCAATGATCGACTCACTCAATAGAATCAGAAATTTTCGCCAGATTCTATGAACTGTTTTTGAAAAAGAGCTTGTAATTAAGTAGTCTAAAGTTAGTTGATAATAAGATACTAAATTATAAAGTGGGGGGATACGATGTTAAAAATTGTAGGTGGAATAGTAATAGCTACTTTTTCTCTGGCTGCCTGTGAGAATGCAGATACAGCTCAGTATGCCGAAGAAGTTGAAGAGGCAAGCGAAGAGTTATCTGAAGTGGATAACGGGCGGTTCAGCGTAACGACCAGTGTTGAGAGAGATGAAGGTGCGGTAGAGACTGAGACAGAAGGTGTATTCGTGATGACGGACGAAGGGATGGACTGGCAGTCGTCCGTGGTCATGGAAGGACCTGACAGTGACGTCTCAACGAAAACAGAGCTTTCGTCTGTGGATTCAACTACATATGAACGTTTCGGTAGAGTCGATGAGGAAGGCAGATATATCGACCAGGATGGAGAAGTGGTCAATGATGCTGAATGGGTAAAAGCCGAGAAAGACTTTGGCTCTCCTCTGGAACCTTTGCTGGACATAGACCTCGATGAGTCGATGATCGATGACATAACGAAAGAAGAACGAAATGATACGGTGGTTTACACTGTAAATTACTCAGAGGCATTCTTGGAGCAACAGAAAGAAGAAAACCTGTCAGAGTTAGAAGATGAAGTGGAACGTTTACAGGATCTAAACGCTATCGAACAGATCATTCAGTCAGTCGAACACAATATCGCTTATCAGGAAGGCCTTTCTTATGAAGGGATCGTTCTGGAATCAGTCGTCGATAATGAGGGCGTGCTGGTCCAGTACACGCTGGAAACGGAAGTGCAAGAGTCTGTCGCCATCCAGCCAGACAGTGAGCCCGGAAGAATGACAACGACGAATGAGATTGAGATCCGGGAGTATAATGATCCGGGAATCGAAGACATGCTTGATGAGATGGAGTGAATACGCGTAAGACTTAAGTAGACATTTTGGAAGAACCCCCGATCTACATCTATTTATAGATAAAGTGGTCGGGGGGTTATTTAAAAGCTTTTATCGTTGCAGCAACCATTATTTTCCAATTAACTGTAGAGAACAAATGCGAGAATGGTTCTCCTGTTAGTAGAATGTCTCAGTGATTCTAGTTAGTACCGCCCAAGTGAGAATTAATATGAGTACTCCTAATGAGTACTCCATTGGCATTGCTCAAAGAGAATTTAGCCTGAGCACGTCCAATGAACGCCACATTAGCATTGCTCAAAGAGAATTTAGCCTGAGTACGTCCAATGAACGCATCATTGGCATTGCTCAAAGAGAATTTAGCCTGAGTACGTCGAATGAACGCATCATTGGCATTGCTCAAACGGAATTTAGCCTGAGCACGTCGAATGAACGCCCCATTGGCATTGCTTAAACGGAATTCAACCTGAGTACGTCCAATGAACGCCTTATTAGCATCACTCAAAGAGGAGTTGCCGGCAGTGCGCTTAATGAAAATCGTCTGAGTGTTGCTCAAGTGTACTTTTAACATAAAATACCTAACGTAAGTATTCGTTGATACAATCCTCGTATTGTGTGCACCTGCTAAAATGACTCGTCACATTTCAAAATGAACGTCGAAAAATAAAATGGTCGGATTACACTACCGTTTTACCACTTCTCAGCTCAGATGGTATACAATAATAGCATCTGACTCATGTTTAAGTGATCTCGGATTAAAAGAAAAGGGCCGATAAATCATTATAATTTTGGCAAATATATTATGAAGAGGCGCAAAAGTATGTTGAGTACGGATTATATACTAATAATACTGATTATCTACGCTACAATGGTATGGAAAAGTCGAAAATGAATGACTTTAGAAGGGAGGAGAAGTCTAATGGAGAGAAGCAATAACAAAGAACTGCAGCTCATCGCAAAAGTCGTCACGCTTATCATGCTGTCATATATCGTTCCGGTATTTGGCATTGTCTTTTCAACATACATATTAACAAGTTCTGATATCATCAGATATGCAACCTGGGTCAAAGCACTATCCTCGATATCGCTGATCCTTCAGCTAATGGTTATTTTAGGCATGGTCATCGGCTGGCTGACGTGGCTATTCAGTTGAGGCTATGCAAAGATACACTTTCTGATAGGGTACAATATACTCAGGAAACCTAGTGTGGTTAAGTAGAGGAGATGAAGCATTCATCATGACAATGAAACTAAGAATACCTATCTTGTTTGCGATATTGTCGGTCACAGCAGCCGTTTATGAAAGCTTACCAGGATTATTTTTGTCTACTGATAATTACTTCTTGTACAGTTCTCAGTATATATTGACGATTATATCGTTGTTTTATTTGCTTGAAAAAATGAAGTTTAACGAGAAAGAGGTTAAGCTTTCAAGTGGCATGATCATTGTGGCAGCAACCGTAATGTTCGAACTATTTATATAGAAAAATTTAAAGACGACACTAGAGCAAATCTAAAGTCATCTTTAAATCAACTGTTATTATTTATGGTAATCTATTTTCTTGATGAACTGAGCTAATCCATCGATATCGTCAGTGTCTAGAGCACCAATTTTTGTGACGCTGTCTAAATGTGTTCTATTCACTTTCAGTACGCTTCCCACATCGATCCATGATGGTTTTTTCAGACCGGCTTCTTTCCAGTGTTTTATTGGGTAATACTGCTTTCTGATTTTAGAAGATTTACTCTCATACTGGCTTGTCAGTCGAAAAAAGCTTAATTCTTCTTTATACGTTTTTAAGATGAGTACTGGACGTCTCTTCCCACCTGTTCCATCTAAATATGAGACATAAAGTCCTACTACATCATTGGGGCTAATAGTCTTGTTCATCATCTTTGAACCATGCATCGACGTCTTCTTTAGTAGTGAGTTTCTTTACAGGCACATCTTCTGCAGCTTTAGATAAATTCAAGGCTGCTTTTTGCTTATCTGTCAACTTTAATTCAAAAGGTAGTCCGCCATCCGCTACGACGCGTTTGTAAAAGGCATTTAAAACAGCTGTCTGATTTAAACCGAGTTCATTGAAAATGAGATCAGCTTCTTCTGCAAGGTTTTTGTCGATCTGAACTTGGATACGCTTTTTTTCTTTTACACTCATAAGAATACCTCCTAGTACACTATAAGTTAATTATACTCACATTGTACTAGTAAGTGAGTGAAATTACAACATTACTGATTGGCTTAATTTCGATGGAGTAGGCGGGACAATTAATAATGGAACTATTGCTTTCTTGGCGGTGTAAGTTTTGCTACAATAGAGAAAAATAAACATATACATATTGAGGTATACACAAAAAAGATGTTGGGTATATAATACTTTCAAAATTACAGTCGAACATTGATTCATAATCTATTGATTAAAAGTTGAGGGATTATACATACTGAGGATTACTTATTGTACAGTTCTCAATATATATTGACGATTATATCTTTGTTTTACTTATTTGAGAAAATAAAGTTCAACGAGAAAGAGATTAAGCTTTCAAGTGGCATAATCATTGTGGCAGCAACCGTTATGTTCGAAGTGTTTGTATAGAACAATTCAAAGCTAAAAGTGCTAAAACTTAAGATTAGATATAAACATTTACAATCGAGAAGCAAAGTTCTCATCTGATTTTAAATTTTTTGAAGCGACATCAGCTATATTATTATGTGAGGAGAGATAAGTATGGTTAAAGGAATAATTGGCAGTGTATTTATTTTAGCGTCTGCTATTCTTTACAGCACAAAATATTTGTCAGCTGCTTTGATAAGTGTAAACAGTGGTTCATGGGGTGAAGACCGATTTATACAGGCATTAACTTATACCCCGGATATATTTAATCTATTTATATATCTGTCTTTTGGAGCAGGAATACTGTTGATTCTGTGGTATATCAGTGAAATCAACCAGAAAGCTGAAAAAGAGTCGGATAGCATTGATGATTAATTGTTAATAAAATCTCTCGCAGACAGCTCAGACTTAATGAAGTGAACTGTTCGCGAGGGATTTTATTTTATAGTGAAACATTAATATTAATCTAATGCCAACAACCGCTTTCTTGAAGGTGTGAGTTTTGCTACAATAGAAGAAATAAACCTATACATATTGAGAAACTTACAGAAAGGGATGCGGGGATGCCGAATAAAATACTGAACTATCTTAATCTGCTTCTGCGAAGTGCCTTATTTCTTTACCTGCCAGTCGTTTTACTGCTTTCACTCCTGTACCAGATCGTCTTTGGCGTAGCGATGCGTTTTGACTGGCTAACGGTCCTTGGATATTTAGGTGTTGTAGTGAGCTGGATGTATTCGAGATACAAACATAGACTTGAGGAAGAACAAATCAGTGATGTCAAACATCTGGAACGGACATTAAATCAGAACCGCTGGGAAATCATCGACCGCAGAAGAGATACGATCATTGCCAGGCCCACCTTTGACTTGCCTTTTAGTCTGATCATCGATGATAGAGTAGAAATCCACTATAAAGAGGATACAGCGACAATCAGTGGGCCACTGCATTACGTGACGATTTTGTCGGAAACTATTCGCGAAGGATCGCCTGAAAAGAAATGGAAGTTCAGAAAAGTATTCGGACTGATATTCTCATTAATATTCTTTCCACTCCCATTTATCCGAGAAAGTGGTATCTTGTGGGAAGTGGATGTCATGAAGCACAATGCAGATGCATCTGAAAAGGCTGAGGCTATGTTAGTCGAAGGTGAGTTTCAGCCTATAGTCGAAAACATCAACAATGATGGATTGGGCGCAGAAGATACTGATCATATCTTCTACGTTCATGGGGACTCTTCAGTCATCAAGACAGATAAAGATCTGAATTTTGAAGAGACTCTTGTGAGAAATAACAACTTTAATACTTTTAGGAATATCAATCTCACAGGGGACTGGCTCTACTTAACTAATAACGAAACAATGCGTCGGATGAAGACAGACGGGACAGAGGAACAAGTCCTGTATGACCTGGGGTATACCACGGATGTCCATGTTACAGAGGAAGGCATTTACTTCATCAACACGGTGGACCACTTCAACGTTTACCGCATGGATCTGAATGGAGAAAATCTCAAGCGGCTGATGGATGTCGAAGCCAGTGACCTTGCCGTATACGGTGATGAGTTGTTTGTCAGTTATGACAGCGTCGTCGAACGCAGGAATCTTGACGGCACTGGGAATGAAGTGATACTCAATGAATCAGCGAGAGATTTAGTCAGGCATGATGGCTATTATTATTATATTGGCTCTGACGGAAAATTGTATAAACGCAATGAAAATCAGGCATCGGATACAACAGTGCTGGTAGACAGAGCAGTCGGGACGTATACACTGACAGAAGATAAAGTCATTTATACGCTTAGTTCTGACAATGATATTCATCCGAGTCATGGCATTCACGAGACGGACCATAATGGTTCTCCAAGTAAACGCGTCTATGCCACAAACTATGCGGACAGTCTGACCAAAGTTGGAGACTCGATCCTGTTTCGTACCACGAGCGGTCTTGGAACGATGGAAATGAAGCGGTATGATTTGAAAAGCGATAAAATTGGCGGCATCTACATTGAGTGATTCTGTAAAGGATAGCGAACAAGAAATCAATATCAAATATAAAGACCTCTATTCTCATCTAGAGAAAACAGAGGTCTTTTATGATTTATTATAAAAAGTTTGTAAGATTTTGATGGTTGGTGCGTCTTATATATAGGAGGTGAGAAAGCGGTGGAACTTGAAGAGATATACGCATTGTATTTTAAGGATGTATATTACTTTGTATTAAGCTTAACCAGAGATAAGCATCTGGCAGAAGATATTACGTCTGAAACGTTTTTAAAAGCATTGAAGTCTCTGGATAGTTTTAAAGGGGAGAGTGATATTCACGTCTGGCTTTTTCAGATTGCTAAAAACACCTATTACTCCCATCTGAGGAAATCAAAGAAGGAGACGGGACTTGATTCCATAGGAGAAATAGAAGCTGAAACAGATATCGAAAAGATTGTCTCTTCAAAAGAAGAAGCGATGGCTGTACATAAAGTTCTCCATCAGCTTTCTGAACCTTACAAAGAAGTCTTTACGTTGAGGTTATTTGGAGAACTGAGCTTCAAACAGATTGCTGAACTATTTGGTAAAACCGATAACTGGGCTTGTGTGACCTTTTATAGAGCGAAAGTAAAAATAAGAGAAGAAATGAGGAAGAACAAATGAATGTATCCTGCGATGTCATAAGAGATCTTGTCCCGTTATACGCGGAAGATATGCTCAGTGAGGATTCTGTCCAACTGGTGGAAACCCATCTTGAGTACTGTAAGGACTGTCAAAAGTTGCTGGAAGAACTGAACCAGCCATATCCTGCACCAGAAGATCATAACGCTATGCCTTTACTGAAGATAAAATCTGCACTAAGAAAGAAAAAGACACTTTCGATAGCGTTGACGTTTGTATTTACACTATTGTTTTCTGCCATCCTCTTTGCTTTTCTGACTGCACCAAAGTATCTGCCATACAGTGAAGACACTATCCAAGTGAGCGACCAAGCAGACGGGTCTGTCGTCATTATATTCGACGAACAAGTCTCAGGGTATGATATAAACGAGTATGCGTCAGAAGGAGGATCTGGCACGACTTATCATCTCACTACTTGGACGACTATTTGGGATGAATACGTCCAGTCAGACGAGATCGGGACAATTGTCTTGAACGAAGGAGCTGAAACAGTCTCATCGGTTTATTATTATCAGACGGATGGGACAGAGGACCGATTGATATACGGAATCAATGAAATCCCAAATGGAGGAATAGTGACTTTGCCGAGATTGAATCTGTCTTACTTTCTTATGACAGCTGTTCTGTTTGGATTAATAAGCTTAATTATCGCTCTACTGTTTCGTCGACATAAACAAATCGTAAAATGGTCGTTTACGGCATTTTTACTGTCTATCTCTTATGCCGTAGCCCACTTAACAGTGATGGGACTCTCTTCTGCATCCTATAGTTCGACAAGGGATCTGCTGGCTATTATCTTGATTACGATTCCTTTGTTTGCCCTGATATTACTGGGAAAGGACCTTTACAATATGAGAAGAGAACGAAAACGGATAGAGAAATTAAAATAAAAATAGAGTCCGTCATTTACAATACGAGTAAATGACGGACTCTAATGTTTGCGTAAGTGCTGATAAAGCTAAATAATGACAAAAAAATAACCGTCCTTAACTTTGGCAAGTTAACGGTTATTTTTTAGTAATCAAATTTGCTACCGTCTTAAACGGTTCTACATTAGAGGGCATGTATCGAGCATGTCCTCTTTTTCTATTTAAATTATACCATATTAGAAAATTAATGTACAAAGCAACCACTGATATTTCAAAACTTTGGCATACTTCATAAAACCTGCTTGTCGATAAGCGTATGTCAGGATGTTGACCTCTTCTTTTTGTCTATTCTTTTAATATTACTTTGGAGTAAGGATTTGTTTCTAAGTTGTTTCATATAAAGGACGTACTTTCTTTTCACCTAGAACGTCGACAGGCCAGTAAATTCCTGAATGTGATAGAGCCAGTCTTTCCAGGCCGTTGCTTCTGCGTGCTCGGCGTAGTCGACGGTATAGGTGCCGCCCTCGTTGTTCCAGATCCGGTCAAAGTACTGCAGCATGTCCTCGATTTCTGGCTGATCTTTTGTTCCTGTGATCTTCACATTCGTCTCAAGGTTATAGTCATCCAGGTTCCGACGCGTGAAATTGGTCGAACCACCGATCATCGTGACCTCGGTCTTTGTCTCATGGATGTAAAACTTAGAATGGAACTGTTCGCCGTGCGACTTGTACCATCTGACAGCGATGGTACTGTCACCTTTGGTCAGTTCATCTGCGACGGGGCGGTTGGGGATGCCGATTTTTTTATTCCCGAAGGCATCCTGATTGATATCGAGAACCATCTGGATCGAAACGTCTCTCTTGTCCGCTTCAAGCAGGGCATCAATGATGTCTCTGTCTGAGAGATAAAACATCCCGATTTTGATCGCATCATTTTCATCTGCCTGACTGATCGATTCCAAAAGTGAGACCTTGATTTTCTTTTCCGTCAAAAGCTGGACGCTGTAGGCATCGCCTGATTCACTGCTTTTATTCTGAACTTTAAACGATTCAAACAGCGTCGTGTCGAAACCAGACAGCTCAGCTACAGCTTTTTCTGAAGCCAGCAGATCCTTTAAGATGTCGCCTTTCAGGACATAGGCAATATTGGAATGATAGGCACTGGCGTCATGAGGATTGGCGGAAGTGATCAGGCCTTCCCGTTCGGTCATCAGTGTTTTCCGGTGGTTCGCTTTGAAGTGCAGCAGTTTCGTATACGAAGGCACGGCGACCTCAGGCCCCTGTGGACGAAGGATATTCGGAAGATAGCGGGTTCCAGAGCGGTCAAACCAGTCCAGATAGGTGCGTGAAAAACCGGAATACACAGGATTGGAATCTCTCAGTGGACTTAGATCGGTAAATACCATGCTGATTCCCGCATCCGTCATCTGTGCGATGTGCTCGGGCATATATGTACCGTAAAAGGTGTTGATGGGATCGGTGATAAAAACGATCTCCACATCTGGTTCCGTCTGTTTCTTTTCTATCAAAGCGTCGGATAGTTCAGTCGATAACTGAGGAAAGTTTAAGTCAGGAGCAGTATGGTCATAGTCGTCGTTGAACAAGAACATGTCCAGAACGATAAAGTCCTCGGCTTCGTCGATCATGCGATACACGCGATCAAAAATCTGCTGTTCGTGTATCACTTCACCTGCTTCATTCTCATAGGTCAGGTCATACAGGAACTCTAGATCATTTGTTTTATGTATGGTTCCTTTTGTAGAAAGTCCTTCGGGTACAGGCTTGAAATAATGATACAGAGAGACCAGCATTGGAACTAAAAAGAGCAAAATCAAAAGTACGCTGATTACTGCTTTCTTTTTATGAGGATCAGATTGTTTGATAGGCATGATGCACCTGCTTTCTTTTATGAAGGATAAATTCATTTGATTATTATTCACAAGTTTACCACGAACGGAAAAGGAAGTCTTAAATGTTTAAGATTATGACACAAAGTATTATGCCATGCTATTGGAAAAAATGCATAAAATATAGGTTTATTTTAAAAAGCGCTATCAAAAGACAGGTCATTTTTGATAAACTAGGATTAAATAATAATACATAGAACTAAAGACAAATGATTAGGAGGAGAACGGATGAAAGAAGTGAAAAACTGGCTGAATATAGCTGTAAGAGGAACAGTCTTTATCTATCTGCCGCTGGCCCTGCTGTTTTACTGGAGTTACCGAAGCGTTTTTAGCATGGGGCCCGGGATCCACTGGATATTTATCTTTCTCTATCTCCTGGTATTTCTCCGTTGGCTGATCGCCAAGTACAGGCATCAGTCCAGCGAGGAAGAAGTCCAGAGCTTTGACGGTCTGGACAGGCTGATCGAGCAGGGCCGGTTTGAAGTGCTTGATAAAAGGCAAGCAGAGATGACCGTCAGACCGACATTCGATATCCCGTTTAATCTTATTCTTAACGACAAGATCACGCTGTACTACGCAAACAGTAACCTGAGGATCGAAGGACCGAAGCATTACATCACGGTACTCGCAAAAAATATCCGGGGTGAAGAAAGTCTCTGGACCAGAAAAGGCGTGTCGTCACTCAAGTTTATTTATATTGCCTTTATAGTTCTTCTACCGATTTTAATGGATTCTAATCTGGTATGGAGCATGAACGTCCTTCGTCACAACTCTTTTTCAAATGTTCGTGAAGAAGTTGAAGCCTCATCCGATGATGCAGCCGGAAATTCTATGGTGAATGCAGTGAATGCCGGCTTTGCTGTCGAAACAGAAGACGATATATTCTATGTCGAAAATGACTTGAATCTCGTTAGAACGGATAAATCATTTGAAAGCAAAGATTACTTACAGCAAGGTGAGGGCGGGTCGTGGATCAGAAATCTGAATGTGGTCGATGACTGGATCTACTTTACAAAAGGCGAAAGTCTGGAAAGAATGAAAGTAGATGGCACGGATCACTCGACACTGTATAGCTTGAGTCATCTGTCAGAGATGCAGATTAAAGGGGACTGGATCTACTTTGTGAGCTGGAAAGGCGACTTCAATGTCTACCGCATGGACCTGAACGGGCAAAACCTTGAACAGCTGATCGACGTCAGAGCAAAGAGTTTGACACTCCATAACGATCGGCTGCTGGTCAGTTATGAGAATCGCGATAGAGTAGAGAGTTATGATCTCGATGGAGAAGATCCCCGTATCATTCTTGAAGACGACGCAGATGATTTAATGGTCTGGGAAGGACATTACTATTATTTAGGTGAAGATAATGAACTTTACCGAAGTGAAATAGGGGAAAACAGTGAACCGGAATTGATAAAGGACGACCGGGTCTCTGCCTATCTCCTTACTGAACAGGGCATTTTCTACTCTCTTCATTCAAGAGACGGTATCTTTACGATGACGCTTGAAGGTGAAGAAGATATGCTGCTGTCCGCATCAGAAAAGGTCGAAGGATTGGCGAAGGTCGGTGACTCCATTATCTTTTCCTCTGAAGCCACTTACGGTGAAAAAATCGTGAAGCGATTCGATATGGAAGCCGGCGGGTTCGACGTACTGGACTAAAAAAGGGAATTTAAGGAAGAGACTAAAGAGAAGAAAGCAGGGATGGTAAATGAAATTCGGTATGCGTAAACCAAGTATCAAGCGCTCGATTAAAGCACAGACCACAGGCAGAGCCAAACGGGCGGTAAAGAAAAAACTGATCCCTGGGTACGGCAAGAAAGGCATGGGATGGCTGAAGAACCCAAAGAAAGCAGCCTATAACAAAGTTTATAAAAAGACATCCTTTTCTTTCTGGGATCTCTTCAAATAAGGGGAATGAGGAAAACAGATGATGAATGACTTAAAATGTCCCTACTGCGGGAATGAAACGGTCGAAATGAATGAACAAGGTACAGACAAATACAGGTGTAAGACCTGCGGTAAGACGTTTGGTTTAAAATCGAATGAAGTCGTTAAAGATTGTCACACGTTTTACTTCAGTACCGGCGGTTTTCATCAAGGATTCAAGCAGATCCTCATAGAAGAACGCGACAGCTATGCGGATGTGACACTCACACCGCCGATCAGTGTGAGGATAGACGGCGAAATGAAACTGCGCATCACCTTGAACGAATGGCAGGCCATCAAAGATGAGCTGTTCAACGAACTGTTCATCCTTTCATGGGATGAAGAATACTACGATCCCTACATACTGGACGGCACCCAGTGGGAACTGAAACTGACCTTTGATGACAGAGAGACATTCGAAGTGTCGGGATCCAATGCATTTCCGGAATTGTTTGGAGAATTGTTGGAATACTTGGACTCTTACTTTGAACAGGTTGGGGCGGAAGAAAAACGCTAGTAAAGAGAAGAGGAATCTCCTCAGGAAAGTGAGGACGTCGTCATAACGGATGTCTGGGGATCAATTGAAAAAAACGAGCGATATTTTGTTTTGGTGGAATATACCGGATTGATCTTTCCCAAATATAAAATAGAAAAAATGTATGGGTACTGAAAATCTTAAATTGGTAGTTCCTATTCAGAACTACCAATTGTTCTTTAATTGACTATTTTTAGAATAGCAAGAAACAAAATCTAAGGACTTAAAATGAATATGAATATTTGTATAACTGTTATCCATCTACTAACACGATTAGAAATCGAAGATAGATACTAAACTAATAAGTAGGTGAAAATGTGTTTACCAAAAAACAATTAATTATAGCTATAGTTCTTGCGATTATTTTTGTAACAGTAATATCTATTTTAGAGCTATCAACTACTTTCGGGACCTTTATGATACTAGTTTTCGCAGGGTTAGGAATATATTTCATATACCAAAATAATAAAGGAAAATCCACTAAACGCCCTAAAAAGTAGAAGAATCAAAAATAAAGAACCAGCAAATTACCTGCTGGTTCTTTATTTGTAAATATCCCGACGTTGACCAATCTCTAATATCAATATAGTGACTGTCTCATCGTTAATATATGCAATCAGTCTGTAATTTCCAATTCTTTGACCATGCCTACGAAAGAGATAATCTCTGAATGAGATTAATGTTCTTGCATTGCTTTATCATAAAGTTCTAAGTTGAGGTCAGCTTCTATTTTTTCTGACACGGAAAGTTTTATCAATGCATTTACGCTGCTATTTTTAGCTTTTGCGTACTCCTTGATCAACCGTTCTTCTTTATCATCAAGATGAAGTGAAACCTTAACCCTAATAGTATCCTCCTTGTTTTTGATTGATGAGACAGTCAGGTACTGTTACAAGGTAAAACAACTAGGAGAGCAACAATGATTCAGCTATTCTCTGTTTTATTTAATTGAGTCAGTAATTTTATCATACAATTCAGCTAATGTTTCTTCTCTTCTGTCTTTTTTTAAATCACATTCCCATACAACAATTACATTCCATCCTGCCTCGTCCAATTCTTCATAATTTTGAATATCTCTATTTACATTTTTCTGGAACTTATCCAACCAGAAATCAGTATTAGTTTTTGGTGTGGTGGTATACCTGCAGCCATGGCGATGCCAGAAACATCCATTTACAAAAACAGCTGTCTTGTATTTCGGGAAAATTAAATCAGGTTTTCCAGGTAACCTTTTGTCGTGGAGACGATAGCGTAAACCACGGTTGAAGAGATACTTTCTGACAAGCATTTCAGGCTTAGTATCTTTAGACTGAATTAGTGACATGTTTCTACTACGCGCTTCTTTTGAAATTTTATCAGCCATAAGTTTCACCTCAAATACATCGTATCACCAGTAGATCGTTTCTTAAACAATTATGTTTACAATCAACTTCTATTTCTACCAATATATAGTATTTCAAAACATATTATTAAGCTCATAAGCATAAAGTATTATGGTGTTTTTTTTATAGTGTTTTTATCAAATATTAATATGAAAGAATAGTAAAACGATAGCAGATACTATATAAATTAAGAAAATTGACTTCAAATTAGTAGTAAGCCTCTTGTCATGTACCTAAACACGAACATTAACCACTCAACCACTAAATTCATGCGATATTTTATTGACCTGGGCTCCATGCCTCTGATACCATTGTTCTGGTATCGAAAGTGAGTGATTTTTGATACCGCTAATGAGGATAAGTGAAGGCTCATAAATAGAGCGATTTACTAAGGAGGACAATGAATGTCAACGTTTGTCGTGTTAGGTGCACAATGGGGAGACGAAGGAAAAGGGAAGATGACGGATTTTCTGGCAGAAAGTGCCGATCTGGTCGTTCGCTTTCAAGGAGGAAACAATGCCGGTCATACGGTGATCGTTGGAGAAAGTGAATACAAGCTTCACCTGATTCCTTCTGGTATTTTATATGATGATAAACTGAACATTTTGGGTAACGGCACGGTGATCGATCCGGAAGCTCTTTTCAAGGAAATCAGCTATCTGGAAGACTTGAATGTAGAGGTGACGCCAGAAAAACTTTTGATCAGTGACCGGGCGCATGTGATTTTGCCTTACCACCGTCTGCTGGACAAAGCCAGTGATAAACTGAGAAAGAACGCCATCGGCACCACCGGCAAAGGCATTGGACCTGCTTATACGGACAAGGCCGAACGATCAGGTATCAGAATGTGCGACTTGATCAAGCCTGATGTATTTAAACGAAAACTTGAAGAAAATATCAAGAAAAAGAATGATTTATTAGTGAGCGTATATGATGAGGAACCGCTGGACTTTGATGAAGTTTATGAAACTTATAGCGCCTATGCTGAAAGGCTGATCCCATTCGTCAAGGATACGTCTGTGCGACTGTATGATGAGATCAAAGCCGACAAGAAAGTCCTGTTTGAAGGCGCCCAGGGGATGCTTTTGGATATCGATTACGGGACCTATCCTTTTGTGACGTCGTCCAACACGATCGCTGGCGGCGTCTGTACCGGAACGGGTATCGGTCCGACGATGCTGAAAGGTGCTGTGGGTGTGGCCAAGGCCTATACGACGCGTGTCGGTGAAGGACCATTCCCGACGGAACTCACCGATGAAACTGGCAGATGGATCCAGGAAAAAGGCGGCGAAGTCGGGGTAACGACCGGCAGACCACGACGCTGTGGCTGGCTCGATCTGGTCATCCTGAAAACCTCTGCCCGTGTATCCGGACTGACGAATCTGGTCGTGACGAAAATAGATACGCTGGCCGGTCTGGACACGATCGAAGTGTGTGTCGGGTATAAATTCAATGGTCAGATGATCGATTACTTCCCGGCTTCTCTGGAAGATCTGGCTGCGTGCGAACCGGTCTATGAAACGTTCGAAGGCTGGGGGGAAGAAGCGGCGACGGCTAAAACGTATGATGAACTGCCGGAAAATGCCAAGATTTATTTGAAACGCATTGAAGAATTCACGGGAGTGGAAGTGTCGATCGTTTCGGTCGGACCGAAAAGAGACCAGACGATCGTGGTCAACGAGATCTAGAGAAAGTCTTTAACTAGATACCTTTTAATAGTCGTCAATCACTAGAGAAAGATAGGGGAACTTATGAGAGAGTCATATACATCACCACTGGAAACGAGATACGCGTCAAAAGAGATGTCCTACCTCTTTTCAAATGACAAAAAATTCAAGACCTGGCGCAAATTGTGGGTAGCGTTAGCCGAAGCGGAAAGTGAACTCGGGCTGCCTATTTCAGAAGAACAGCTTGATGAACTGAGAGCGCATGCCGATGACATCAACTATGACGTTGCCGAACAGAAGGAAAAGGAAATCAGACACGATGTGATGAGTCATGTCCATGCCTACGGTGTTCAGTGCCCGAATGCAAAAGGCATCATCCATCTGGGCGTGACGAGCTGCTTTGTGGGCGACAATACGGACCTGATCGTCATGAAAGAAGCGCTGCTTTTGACGCGAAAAAAAGTGATCAATGTCATCAGTGAACTGGCCAACTTCGCGAAAGAGTATAAAGACGTTCCGACACTTGGTTTAACGCATTATCAGCCGGCGCAGCTGACGACGGTCGGGAAGCGGGCCACGCTTTGGATCAACGAGTTGGTCATCGATCTGGAAAAACTGGATTATGTGCTGGACTCTATTAAATTTAGAGGGGTCAAAGGCACCACCGGTACTCAGGCCAGCTTCATGAACCTCTTTGACGGTGATGAAGAGAAAGTGAAACTGCTGGATCAGAAAGTCACTGAGAAAATGGGCTTCAACGAAACGTATCGAGTGACCGGTCAGACCTATTCAAGAAAAGTCGACTCGATCGTTCTGAACACCTTATCTGAAATTGCTCAAAGTGCCTACAAGTTCAGTAACGACTTGAGACTGCTTCAGGGAATGAAAGAAGTGGAAGAACCGTTCGGCAAGAAACAGATCGGGTCTTCTGCAATGGCCTATAAACGTAACCCGATGCGTTCGGAACGGATGAGTGCTCTATCCAGACACGTCATCGTGAATGCTTTGAACCCGGCTATAACGGCTGCGACACAGTGGTTTGAACGTACATTAGATGATTCAGCCAACAGACGGCTGTCTGTATCCGAAGCTTTTCTGGCACTGGACGGCGTGCTGAACTTATACGAGAATGTCTCCAGTAATCTAGTCGTCTATGAGAAAGTGATTGCCGCACATGTGGAGCAGGAACTGCCGTTTATGGCAACGGAGAATATCCTGATGGAAGCCGTCAGACGAGGCGGAGACAGACAGGAGCTGCATGAAAAGATCCGCATGCATTCGATGGCCTCGGCCAGACGGGTCAAAGAAGAAGGCCTGGACAATGACCTGATCGACCGCATTGCTTCCGATGAGGCTTTTAACATTTCAAAAGATGACCTCATGAAGGTGCTGAAGGCAGAAAACTATACCGGCAGAGCCTCCGGACAAGTGGATGAATTCATCAGCGGATGTGTGCAGCCGATACTAGATGCCAACAAAGACCTGCTCGGCGTGGATGCAGAAGTGAAGGTATAAGAGTTGAGCAGAGAAACCTTGAGATATTTAGAAAACTTGATGCCAGTCGTTTGAGAATAATATAAATCTGAATATGCAGACAAAGAACCAGCATAATCAATGTGCTGGTTCTTTGTTATGTATCTATATGATCGTTAATAACTTATGTGGATACATCTCTATTGATTTTATTGCAAGTACGGAACTGTTGACGCAATCATAAGCGTACGGTATGATGTACGTAAAAATAGATAAGAGGTGATCAGTTATGCCGGAGACAACTTTAAACCCCACTTCAGCTCGGAAACAATTCTATCAATTATTAAAAGAAGTCAATGAGAACCATAGTGAAATTCAAATCATTAGTAGTACAAACGAGAATAATGCTGTATTAATTAGTCTAGATGACTGGAAAGCTATACAGGAAACATTATATTTAGAGCAGACGGGTACGTTAGATAAAGTTAGAAGTCGTGAAAAAGATGAAAGTGGTTTTACTGAAGTAGACGCTATCGACTGGGATAATCTGTAATGTCGACTTACGCTATCAAAATAAAGAACTCAGCTAAAAAAGATTTTAAAAAACTAAAGGCCTCAAATTTAAGGAAACAGTTTGAGGAAATCGTTTCAACTTTGAAAGAGGATCCATATAGTCAATCGCAATCATTTGAAAAACTTTTCCCTAAACACGAAGGAAGATATTCAAGAAGATTGAATCATCAGCATAGAGTAGTATATAAAGTGAATGAAGAAACTAAAGAAGTTGAAATCTACTCAACATGGTCACGTTATGAATAATATAAATCAAAACAGACTCAGCATATTACTGTGCTGAGTCTGTTTTGATTTGTTTGACGGAATCGTTTGAATGAAGAGTACCGAGATGCCGTTACTGTTTCCCCAATACTTTTTGGATATCCTGTTCGATATCTTCCGGCTTCTTCGCTGGGGCATAGCGCTGAACGACCTGACCGTTTTCATCGACCAAAAATTTAGTGAAGTTCCACTTGATCTTATCGGAGAACAGGCCTTTCTGCTGGTCCTTCAAGTGTTTATATAAGGGATGAGTGTTTTCGCCGTTCACATCGATCTTCGCGAACATCGGGAAGGAGACGTTATAGTTGACCTGACAGAATTCCATCGTCTTATTGATGTCGTCAAATTCCTGTTCCTTGAACTGGCCGCATGGAAAGCCGAGCACAACAAGTCCGTCGTCTTTATACTTGTCATATAATTGCTGTAAACCTTCAAACTGAGGCGCGAAACCGCAGTGACTGGCAGTGTTCACGATAAGTAGAGGCTGTCCTTCATATTGCTTCAAGTCGAAATCTTCTCCCGAAGGCGTTTTGACAACGTAGTCATAAGGGGTGGTCATAAGTATCTACCTCATTCAGTATATTTAGGATTTTAAATGGTTTTGTTTATTGGAAATCCTATAAACCGTTCGTTAGTATCTTTGTTTTGCTTACCTAAAGTAAACCACACACCGTCTAAGGATGCAATGATTCCAGATGCGAGTACTTATCCAGGAAGGTAACTGAATCCTGCATAGACATGTCAAGAGTCAGGTTTCTATGACTAGGATGGTCTGTCTGGATACGCCGGCCTAATGTGCCAAGTCATTCTGTGTAATGTGTTTAGCCGCACGTGCTTTTCTCAGGCAGTCTTTAAATAAGAGCGTCTCTTTATTCTTCAGTATTTAAAAGACACCATATTGACTTAACAAGGCAAATACACCTAGTCCCAAGGCAAAGAGGGATAAAAGTGTCCCGAAGGTCAGTTTTGTCAGCTCTCTTTTCTGGTAGTACTGGTAAAGCATCAGACCAAAATTATGAGTGATCAGGATAAGAAATAAATCTGTAACGGTTTCATTTTGGAATACCCGGAACCCTGCAAGAGCAAGGAGTGTAATAGAGACGAGTATCCAGCTGAATTTATACGATTTATTCCTGATCTGCATCTCTCGTTCATCTTTGCCCGACTTTTGCGCTTTTTCTACTATTGTTTCTTTGTCCATCAAGTCGCCTCCTCCTTAAAGTTGCATTAAGTATAGTTTAATGAAACGGTCGTGTGAAGCTTTATTGACGTCGACACACGTTTAACTGGCTTGTTTATTTCTTTTTGTCTGCTCAGCATACTCAGTCTTCTGAGTGGGACATAAAACCTGTCTATAGTGACTGCTCAAATTATCATCTCTTATCAGATGGACTTAAATCAACCAGATACGACCCAGTCAAGGGCCCTGAATTTTTGGGTAGTCACTAGAAGCACCTTCTGATTCCAACCCAATAAATAGAAGGCAGTGAGTGGGCACTACAAGAGTTTTATACTGTCTGCTCGACAGATTGTGGATAGCGGGTATGACCTAAAAGACTCATTTAGAGGCATCTCATGAAGAGATACTTTCGAGCAGGCACTACAGGAATCATTTGATCCTACTCAACCATAAACAATAAACCAGTAGTCACTACCCAACCGAATGTTCTTACAATAAGGAAAGCCTTCGACGCGGGTCGAAGGCTCACATAACTAAAAATCTATATTTAACTAGCTCTTCACACTTGCGCCACTACCGGCATCCACGGTTTCTTCCTCTTTCTGAGAGGCTCCGGATGCGGCATCGATATCGCCGTCGAGTTTCAGACCGGTTTGTTTGAGGTACCAGTCTACGATCGGCTTAAAGTCAAGGATATATTCATTGATGCCTTTATAGTTTCCTTCCGCGTCATGCATCGCCTGATAGTTGTGAACGACGAACTTGTCTGGACCGTGTGTCGGTACGTGAACGCGAACGACGTCCTGTCTACCTGAACGGAGCTGCTGGATGACCCAGCCAACATTCTTGAGGGCACTCTCAGGGTGACAGAGGACCAGCGGATTACCTACTTGTCCCGGAACACGGTCAGCAAGCATATCTTCCGCTTCCGTGGTGTAATTGTAATAAAGGAACTGGTTGTTTTCGTCGGCGTAGGTCAGTTCCATCGGCATGGAGGACAGGAAAGTATTGATCTGGTCGACCGTCAGGATCCCGCGGTTCAGTTTTACATAGGTATCCCCTTCAACTGCATTGACTTTTTCGGCTGCCTGTTCGACCCAGTCTTCTGCAGCCATATCGACCCCTTCGATAGTGGTGTCGATCGGTTGAGACGCATGCAGATCTTCTTCCGGTAAAGGTTCTTCAACCGGCGCTTCCAGACGATTCACCAGGCGTACAAAAGAGAGGAATTTCTCGAGCACGGTCTGAAGAAAGTCCACAGTGTTCTGATCAGTTAAATTGTATTCTTCGTCAAAAGCCTGTTTGACTCTGCCAAGCAGGAATTCATTTCCGGGCATAACAATAGCATTGACACCGGGTGCATACAGGATCTGACGCAGGTGCAATTGGGCACGTGAAGAGCCCTGGTCATAATAAGATGCACCAACGATCATGACCGGTTTATTTTCCAGTGGATGGATCTTGAATGACAGCCATTCAAGGACACTTTTCAAGCTGGCCGGTATCGTATGGTTGTGCTCGGGCGTGGCGATGATCACCCCGTCGGCCGCCATAATTTTCTGATTGAGCTGCTGGATAGGGTAGCTGTTTGTCTGGTCGTCATCCTGATTGAACATCGGGATGTCTTTGATCTCAACAACATCCAGGTCAAATAAACCAGAATAATGGCGTTTGATGAAGTTAAGTAAATAACGGTTATATGAGATGTCCGCGTTTGAGCCGACGATGCCTATTAATTTCATTGTTTTAACACTCCTATGTTAGATAGTTTCCCAGGAAAAGTTTTCCGCTGCTTTTACATTGCTGTCGTGGGCTTGAACCAGCTGGTTGACCAGATCGACGAATATCAGGAAATCAGCAAACAGGCCGGTAAGTTTTTCGATTTGACTCGCATCTTTCAATCGGTTTTCTTCGTCAAAGGCCTGCAGAGAATGACTCAACAGAAATTCTGAACTCGGCATGATGCGTGCTTTCAGTTCAGGTGAATCCAAAATCTGTCGCAGTTGTGCCTGGGCACGGGAAGAGCCTAAAGTGCCGTACGAAGCACCTGTGATCATGACTGGTTTATCCACAAAAGGATAGATATCATAGGATAACCAGTTCAAAGCATTGATCAGTGACGCAGGGATGGCATGGTCATATTCAGGTGTGCTGATGATGACGCCATCTGCCTGTTCGATTCTGTCCGCCGCTTCCTGGATGACAGGAGGAAGGGGGCTGTCTGTCGGTTTATTGAAAACCGGGAAGTCTTTGATCTCCATTAATTCCATAGTAGCCTCTTCAGCAAAGTGACTTTGTATAAATTGAAGCAGTTTACGGTTGGTTGACTGGCTGGAGTTTGTACCAACAAGCCCGATTAAATGTTTCATAAGTCGTTAGTTCCTTTCTTATTCATAGAGTTGGTTACCTGGAAGATAAGGGAATGAGTTTTTCTTCCAGGCCTTTTGAATACATGACAGTGTTGCTTTTCGTGATAAGGATGCAGTCGATATCCACAAGTGCTTCGACAGTGGAAAGAATGGTGGAAGGATTGTGACCAAACAGACGCGTGGTCCAAATTTCACCATCGACAGACTCCTTGGAGATGATCGTGAGACTTGCAAGGTCCGTTTCGATCGGATAGCCCGTTTGGGTATCAAAAATGTGATGAAAGGACTCGTTCTCGTGGTGGAGCTGGCGCTCGTAAATGCCGGAAGTCACAACGGACTGGTTCTGAGTGTCCACCGCAAGCAGATAGTTGCCGCGGGGCCGTTTTGGATCCTGGATACCGATGCGGTAACAGCCCGAGGCGCGCTTTTGTGAGAAGCCAGTTGACACAAAATTTCCGCCCAAGTTGATATAGGCCGATGTGATCGGCTGATTTTTTAAGTCCTTCATGATCAAATCAGCGATATGGCCCTTTGCCAAGGCACCGAGGTCGATCTGCATCCCTTTTTTCTCCAGATAAACCGACTGCCGTTCCTCATCGAGATGGATCAGATCCGGATCGGTGAGCTCTAGTGCTGCAGTGATTTCTGTTTCCGCCGGTTTTCTAGCATCGTCAAAGCCGATCCGCCAAGCTTTGATCAAAGGACCCAAGGCAATGTTCAGATGGCTGCCCTCAGCCAGACTGTGTGCTTTTCCTTTCTTTATAATCTGATAAAGGTCAGGGTGAACGCTCACAGGAGAGATGCCTGCCGCCAGATTAACAGCCATCAGTTCTGACTTGGTGTCGTTGGCGCTGAAGCGCTGCTCGTAGATGTGGAGTTTTCGAATCACGTCTTCAATGATCAACGCACTGATCTTATCATCTAAAGTGTCGACCATGATATCGATGACTGTGCCCATCATCCGGATGGTGCTTAGTTGTTCTGGCATGAGTTCTCCTCCCTTATGTTAAAAAGGTAACAAGCATTGGTAAAAAATTAAATGGTTTCGAGAACCGATCGTTCAAGATCAGCCAGTTCTGTCAGAGCGATTTCATTCCGGTTTACTTTAGAATAGGCTCGTGCATCATAAATAAGTTCCAGGATCTTCTCTTTCGGCTCGTTTTTGATGATTGCATTTTTCGCCAGCTGGATCGCCGCTTTAGCTAAGTAGTAAGTGACATGGTTATCTGAACAGATGTTGACGGCATGCCAAAGGAGTGCATCACTGATCTCGATTTCATCGATCCTTGAATAAAAGACCCCGCTGTTATAGACGATATTCAGTACACGCCAGGTGTCTTCCATATCATTATTGGGATAGTTATAGATTTTCTCAAGAACCTTATTGAAGTAGAATTCTGCTTTTCTGAGATCCCCTTCTCGTGAATAAACCATACCGATTCCTGTATGGGCGAGTAAACGGAAAATCGTTGTATCAGCCGTTTCTTCTTCCAGGAGGACTTGGTCAAAGGTGAAAAGAATATCCATGATCGGCTGATGTTGGAAAATCATAATGAAACCATTCAGGTAATGATAACGAAGCAGCAGCTGCGCATCTTCGATCGTGTCGATAGCAATGCTGCTGATAAGCTGGTGAGCTTTTTCATACTTACTCGTAATAAGGAAAAACTCCGCCTGGTTCATTTTTTCAACGACTTCAGAATAACGAACCCCGACTTTGGGAAATAAGTCACTTAAAGGGAAGTCAATGCGGTTGCATAGTTTATTTAATATTTTCAAGTTAGGAACTTGTCCATTATTTTCAAAACGACTGAGTGTAGCTTGGGTACAGATCCCATCAGCCAGGTCACTCTGCGAGTATCCCTTAGCTTTTCGGATTTCGATGAAACGATGGATATTCATGTTAAAGACTCCTTCGCGTTGGTCTTTGGAACTGGAAAGTGGTGCATTCAACTTTGTATTGATAATGTTTTCACATATTCGGCATTGATCATAGTATACAGTGAGAATTATTATCAGTCAATAAGGATATATAAAAATGTATATAAAGATTTGTCTAAAAAATGAATAAAATTCATCTTGAGAAGTTAAATAACGTTATATAATTGAGAAATAAGGGCTGTTTTACTCTGGATTAAAGAGACATTGGTTCTATATAAAAAAAGTATTGACCACTTAAGTGGTCAATACTTTTTATTCAGTCGAGCTCGTTTCAATTTCGGAAAGCTGCCTGCAGCTGTTTGATCTCACTGATTTTCTCCTTCGGAAGGGTCGTCAGTGAAAGGATATAGACTGTTACTATGGCTGCGATAACTGCCAGCATGAGCCTTAGCCAGATGTTATCGATAAGGGACATGGAAAACAGAATGGATACCCATAGAATACTAAGGGCACTGATTTTTGTCTTCAAAGGAACTGCCTTAAATTTTACATAGCTGTAGATATACGCACCGAACACGCGGTGATGGATCAGCCACTGGTATAGTTTTTTGGAACTTCTCAGGTAGAAAAAGGCAGTCAGGAGCAGGAGCGGTGTCGTAGGCAGGATGGGCAGGAATATCCCGATCGTCCCGATCAGAAGCGTCAGGGTGCCTAAAATAATATAAAGATATTTTTTTAATCGTATCGTCTTCATTGTGTTTACCTCATTCGATTTATTATGCCAAATACGTCTCATTCGGTTACTCCATACTTATAGCATGATGTAGTTTTGAAGTCAAGAAGAGGGAAGGGGGACTGCCTTCTTTAGAGTAATCATCAAACGTGTTTAACTCCTGCAGATCCCCTTTTAAAATAAGAGTACTTAAAGTTGACAAAAGTTTAACATCATGAAGCATATAAGTGTGTTAGAATGATTAAGAAAATTATTCACGAAGTCAGTTTTATATAAAAAAGTATTAAGTGATTTATTAACTAAAGAGAGGAATTGAGCCATGGATAATGTGATAGATTTTACGGTTCCAGTCTTTAAGGTTCTGGAAAAGTTTCCTGAAATCAAACCGCTGCTTGTCAAAGCAGGGTTTAAACCTTTAACGGATCCGAAGATGTTAAACTCAGTTGGCCGACTGGTCAGCTTGAATCAGGGCGCAAAAAAGATCAATGTGAAGCCGAACGATTTGGCAAAACAACTGGAATGGAACGGATACGAAGTAAAAGGGGTAACAGAAGCATGAAGAAACCGGAATACATGAATGAAAATCAGCAAAAACGTGTAACGGTACTCAAGGATATCCTGCTGCGCCTTCATGGAGGAGCGGATTCCGAGTCGGTCCAAGCCGAGTTTGACGAACATTTCCAGGGTATCAGTGCAATCGAAATCTCACTGATGGAACACGAACTAATTGACAGTGAAGACAACGATATTACTTTTGAAGATGTCATGAAACTGTGCAATGTCCATGCCAATCTGTTTAAAAATAGAGTCTCAGAACCGGGTAAAGTCAGTGAATTCGAAAAACCAGGTCATCCGATCCAGATCATGCGCACTGAAAATCAGGCCATGCGTGCAGCCGTCATGCGCATCAACCGGATCATCGCAAATCTGGGTGAACTGCCTTATGAAAAAGGCTTGCTCAGAGGCTTGAACAACCAGCTGGATTTACTGGCCCAGTTTGATACCCATTACAAACGTAAAGAAGAAGTGTGGTTCCCGGTCATGGAAAAATACGGGCATGATGCACCGCCGAAAGTCATGTGGGGAGTCGATGATCAGATCCGCGAGCTGTTCGACCAGGTGCAGCGTGATTTAGGTGCGATAGATCAAGTCGGAAAGAAAAAACTGCAGAAAAGCTTTGAGACTTTCTCTTTTGAATTCAATGAAATGATTTTTAAAGAAGAGACGATCCTCGTACCTTTAGTCCTTGATATCTTTAATGAAGACGACTGGATAGGCATAGCTAAAGACAGTAAAGAATACGGCTACACGATCGTTAAACCGGCAGAAGAATGGGTGCCTGAACGGGTTTCCTTTATTGAAGAGGATAGTGACAGCGAAGAAAAAGAAGAAATCGCCATCGAAGATGTTCCGCGTCACAAGGAAATGCCTTTCGGGAATGGCTTCTTGACGCTGAATGAAGTGGAGAAGATCCTGGATATCCTCCCTCTGGAACTGACCTTCATCAACAAAGACAATGTGTTCAAGTATTTCAATGACAGTATTCCTGATGAGGAAAAAGTTTTCCGCCGTGCCCCAAGTGCGATCGGTCGGGAAGTCAAAAACTGTCATCCTCCAAAAAGTCTGGATATGGTTCTCGGTCTGATCGCGGATCTAAGCTCAGGCAGAAAAGACAAGGAAAGCATGTGGTTCCCGCGTAAAAACGGACAGTTCATTCATGTGACCTATGCTGCAGTCAGAGATGACGATGGCACATATATGGGCATCCTGGAATATGTACAGGACATCCAACCGCTTCGCGACCTTACAGGTATGAAGCGCGGGTTAAGTGAGCAGGACGCTGAATGAATGATGTAAAGGAGAAGTAAGCTAAAAATAATGGGATAGACTCAGCGATTCCCTTTACTGACTGGTATAAAGGGAAAAGATTTCGGCCAACTCGTTTTCTCGTTCTATTTGATAAGGTTGTAAAGGCCTCTGCTTTTGCCTGCTGTAATGGTATAGGTGCTCCGGTTGACTGTACTTGCGTGTGATACAGCCTGGTCAAAGGTCCGAAAATTTTGGGCGGTCACTAGAAGCCCTTTCTGATGGCCAATTAATAAATAATAGGCGCTGAGTGGTCACTACAAGAGGTTTTTACCGCCCGCTCAGCGAATTACTGATAGCGAGCATAACCTACTGGACGCATATAGAGCCTTCTCAAGCAGACATACTTTCGAGCCGGCACTACAGAAATCACTTGGTTATACTCAACCATAAACAATAACCCAGCAGTCACTTCCCAACCCAAAGCTCTTGCAATAAGGAAAGCCTTCGACCAAAAAGTCGAAGGCCTCTTTAGTTTGTACTTTATAATACAGAACTATTTTAAAAATCTAGACATAAGCACAAAATCCTTTGAATAGGGTTAATTTCACTGGGTTTCCTCCGATTATAAAACTGTATGACTCATTATTAGTAAATGGGTATAGCTATTATTAGAACATTGGGGGAATATCTTTGAAAATCACAACCAAATTACTGTTATCATACTTAACGATCGCCTTGCTCGTCGTCATGCTGGGGGTCCTGTCGTTTTTCGGCTTGAGAACAGTCAATGAGAACTCTGAAGAACTGTATACCGAACGTCTTCAGCCCGCCATCATCTTATCCGAAGTGTCTCAGCTGATGGAGAATACGAGGGTCCATTTACTGACCGGTGTCGTGGGAACCGTGCCGGCTCGAGGGGAAAGTGCGGTAGAGAATTTAGAAGAAGTGGATCTTTTACTGGAAGAATACAGCGCCAGAGATTTACGGGAAGATGAACAGGAGATTTTTGATTTGATGCAAGTGAACTGGGACTTGTTTGCGGAATCCATACGTACCACAGCAGCCAGTTTATCGGCAGGTGATTACACGGCAACGATGGAGGGCGTGCGTGACAGCGGAGCACGATATGGGGCTGCCAATATGTATCTGGAAGAACTGCTCACTTTGACAGACGAGTTATCCAGTGAAACACATAATCAGAATCTGAATACGTATGAAACACTAAGAAACGTCATTATCCTTATCAGTCTGATCGCGACTGTACTGGCTGTAGTTATTGGTGTTCTCATGGGAAGAATGATCGGTACGCCGCTGAAAGGTATTTCGCATAATTTGAACGAAGTAGCCAAAGGCAATCTGACCGTCAAGCCGCTGAAAACGAAACGCAAGGATGAAATCGGCACACTGGTCAACGCCAGCAACGCGATGCAGAATGAACTGCGAACTATCATTTCATCTGTTTCCCAGGCGACGACACAGGTCATGAGTTCCAGTGAAGAACTGACTCAATCGACACACGAAGTCGGTCAGGGTGCGGAACAGATCGCAGTCACCATGCAGGAACTGGCTTCCGGCTCTGAGTCCCAAGCCAATTACACCAGTGACTTATCCATGAATATGCAGAACTTTGTCCAGACGATCGAAGATTCAGCCGATCAGAGTGACCGGATCTACCAGACCTCCAATGACGTCAGAGCTTTGACTGAAAAAGGAAAAGGACTGATGGATTCTTCTGTCATGCAGATGCAGAAGATCGACCAGATCGTCAAGCAGTCGGTCGATGGTGTGAAAGAACTGGATAACAAGTCGGGTCAAGTCACAAAGCTGGTTTCAGTGATTGAAGAAATCGCTGAACAGACGAATCTGCTGGCATTGAATGCGGCGATCGAAGCGGCACGTGCCGGTGAACAGGGTAAGGGATTTGCGGTTGTTGCGGAAGAGGTCAGGAAACTGGCTGAACAAGTTTCCCACTCCGTCGGTGATATCACAGAGATCGTTTTAAGCATCCAGTCAGAATCATCCAGTGTGGCTCAGAGTTTAGAGAATGGATATGAACAGGTGGCTAAAGGGACGACCCAGATCGAAAGCACTGGAGAAACGTTCAATAAGATTTCGTCATCCGTTCAGTCGATGGGGGCATCGATCAAAGAGATTTCAGACAAGCTGCAGGCCAACAAGCAGCAGACGCTGGATATGAGTGCAAGCGTGGAAGAAATCGCCAGCGTTTCCGAAGAATCTGCAGCAGGTATCGAACAGACCTCAGCATCCGCCCAGCAGACCACCAGCACGATGCAGGAAGTTTCAGCCAGTTCCGAAGAACTAGCTAAGATCGCCGAAGAACTGAATCAGCTGGTCGACCGCTTCAAGCTATAAAAGGTATTGTTAAGACTTCCTGACTCCATTGAGTGAGGAAGTCTTTTTAGTACTCAATCAGTTCTGAGTAGCTAATCTGCCTGCTTATACTATATAATAGAGCTAAGTAAGCGGTTTAATGGTACATAAACTAATGGTGTGGAGTGATGTCAGATGATAAAAAAAGGGTTGGCTTTCCTGCTGCTTTTCATAGTGATGTTAAGCGGCTGCGCAAGTGGAAGTAACGACACGTCGGAATCGACCGAATCGGACTCGGGTGCTGGATATATGGACGAAAGAGCGGCTGAGGATGCCGCTGTTGAAGAAGAGATGGGAGAAGCGGAAATCACAGATGGTCAGGGTGAGCAGCTGATCGGTGACAAGGTCATCCGCCGGGTCCAGCTTGAGTACGAAACGCTCGATTTCCAGGAAACGACGTCCTTTGTTCTGGACACAGTGAGCGAGTATGACGGCTATATCGAATATTCCAATGAGTCCAGCTATTCGCCGTCAGGCATCGCTCCAAGAGACCAGTCGCGGCAGTACCGACGGGTGAATTACCTGTTCAGGATCCCGACCGATTCACTGAACGACTTTTTAGACGATCTGGATGGTATGGATGCGTATAAGTTAAGCGAGAACATCGGAACAGAAGATGTCACGCAGACCTACCGGGACACGGAATCTCGTATTCAGGTACTGGAAAATAAAGAAGAACGACTGAACGAGCTGCTGGAACAGGCCGAAACGATCGAAGACATCCTTCAGATCGAAAACAGCTTGAGTGAAACGATCGCGGAACGTGAAGCCCTTCAGTCACGGCTGGAAACCTTTGATGATCTGATCGATTATACAGAAGTCCATCTGTCGGTAACTGAACGTCCACGCATCGCAAATACACGGGAAGATGGCCTGTCGTTCCTGGCCCGTATCAGAGAAGCGTTTGTGGATTCCTTCTTTGCTTTCTATTATTTCATGCAGGACGCATTTATTTGGTTAATTTACGCCATTCCATTTATACTGATATTAGTCTTACTCATTGGTGTAGGATTTTATATCCGGAAAAAAGTATCTAATAAAAGAAAGTAGTGAAGCAGTGTGAGAATTGAACATATCGGTTTATGGACTATCGATCTGGAAAAAATGCGGGAGTTCTACGAAACTTATTTTGAAGCAAAAAGCGGTAAACCTTATCATAATCCGAAAAAGGGGTTCCGTTCCTATTTTCTGACCTTTGATTCAGGCAGCCGACTGGAACTGATGCACAGAGAAGACATCAAACGTCCGAATGTAGAAAGCTACGGTTATGCACATCTCGCCCTTAGCGTCGGAGATGAAAAGGCTGTGGATAACCTTGTGGATAAGTTGAAGGCGGACGGTTATACGTTGATGGATGGACCGCGTACGACAGGAGACGGGTATTATGAAGCGGTGATCGAAGACCCTGAAGGCAACCTGATCGAACTGACTGCAGAATAAACGGATCTGAACGTTAGAAGGAGGACATTATGGGGTTACTAGTAGATGGACAGTGGCATGATAAATGGTATGATACCGAAAAAAATGACGGACGTTTCATAAGAGAAGAATCCCAGTTCAGGAACTGGGTCACCAAAGACGGCAGTGCCGGTCCCAGTGGTGAAGCGGGCTTTAAAGCCGAACCAGGCAGATATCACTTGTATATTTCCAATGCCTGCCCCTGGGCGAACCGTACGATGATCATGCGCAAATTAAAAGGTCTGGAAGACATGATCTCCGTGTCGGTCGTCAATCCGTTGATGGCGGAAAACGGCTGGACTTTCGAGCCGGATGAAGGGGGCGTCCCGGATCCGGTGGATGATGCGGATTACTTATACGAAGTGTACACGCGTGTCGAACCGGACTACAGCGGACGGGTAACGGTTCCTGTCTTGTATGATCTGAAACAGCACAAGATCGTCAACAACGAATCCTCAGAAATCATGCGCATGCTGAACAGTGCCTTTGATGAAGTTGGAGCGCTAGAAGGTGACTATTATCCTGAAGAACTGAGGGACGATATCGACAAGATCAATGACCGTGTCTACAATGCGATCAATAACGGGGTGTATAAAGCCGGCTTTGCGACGAAGCAGGAGGTCTACGACGAAGAAGTCACCAAACTCTTTGAAGCCCTGGATGAAGTGGAAGCGATCCTTGAAAAAAATCCGTATCTGATCGGCAACCGGATCACTGAAGCAGACTGGCGCCTGTTTACGACGCTGATCCGTTTTGACAGTGTCTATCATGGTCACTTCAAGTGCAACCTCAAACGCATCACAGATTATGAAAATCTCTGGCTCTACACAAGAGAGTTGTATAATTGGCCGGGCGTTTCTGAAACGATCAACTTCCGTCACATCAAAGAGCATTACTACCGCAGCCACAAAACCATCAATCCGACGGGGATCGTCCCTAAAGGACCCGACCTGGACTTCAGTATGGACACGATTTAACATGTAATTTGAAAAAGGAACGACCATTTTCCCTGATGCAGGGAGACGGTCGTTCCTTTTGTTTGGGTAAACGTATTGAGCTGTCTACTTATTTGTGATCTCTGATCTCTTTTTGACTTAGTCGATAGGGATCAAACGGAGCGAGTGACTCCTCGTTTTAAATTGAACAGGTGGAGTAATTCAAGCAGGCTGGTGATCGTATAGGTACTCTGGGCGAGTTCGGCATCGACAGATACTTCAGCATAGTTGTACCAGACACTGTCTATCCCGGCGTTATTAGCGCCTTTGATATCCGAAGTGAGACTGTCCCCGACCATCAGGAATTCCTCTTTAGTGTGGGCGTTTAAGGTGTCAAAAATATGATGGAAGAAGTGAGGGTCCGGTTTTTCGACACCGATGTCCTCAGAAATAAAGACCTCTTCGAAAAAGTGAGTGATGCCGGCGCCTTTCATCCGCTGCCACTGGGTTTTTGCGACACCGTTCGATCCGGCATAAAGCTTGTACCCGTTGTTTTTAAGGACGGTCATCAGCTCATGGGCGTGTTCCATCATCTTATAGCCTTCGCCAAGATACTCGCTGAAATAGGCATCCACTTTTTTGCCATCCACCTTTATATCGAACGTTTCAAGGAACAAGGCGAAACGACTGGAAAAAAGCTCTTCCCGTGTAATGATCCCCTGCTCGAGCTTTCGCCATAAGCCGTGGTTGATGTCTTTATATGTCTGAACCGTTTCCTTTGTATAAGGAAGGTCATACATCTCTATGACTCTTTTCAGAGACTTTTCCTCGGTATCTGAAAAATCGAGTATCGTGTTATCTAAATCAAAAATTATTTTTTTATATCTCATGGATCCTATCATCCTCATCCGCTTTGTCATGAAAAATTTATTCCATTATACCTATTCTATCTATCTGTGCCACTAAATTCAAATGCTTTTTAACCTGGCAAGCTGGGTCAGAAGGGTCTTATTCTTTTGGGATCCTTTTAAAGGAAAAACAGAGAATGGGGTATCCGTTATTCTGTCTATTCTGTAAGGTTTGTCTTATACTATAGGGTAATAAAGGGTTCCAGTACAACGATGTTTGATGAAAGGAGCAAATTATGCGTTATACCATTACAGGAGCAACGGGACGTTTAGGCAAAGAAGTCATGACCGTTGCTTTAAATAGCTTACCGGCTAAAGAACTGCGGGTCTCTGTCCGCAATGTCGATAAAGCTGAAGAGTATAAAGAACAGGGGGTGGAAGTGAAGAAAGCAGATTACCGGAACAAATCAGAACTGGTTTCGGCCTGGGAGGATACCGATGTCCTGATCTATATCCCAAGCATCGTTCACCCAAGTTATGAGCGGCTGCCGGAAATCGAGAATGTGGTCACGGCGGCAGAGGAAGCAGAGGTGAAGCAGTTCATTTTTGTCAGTTTCTACGCGGACCAGGAGAATAATCCGTTTCAGATGAGTCCGTTTTACGGGTACGCCAGCAGACGTCTGGCCAGCTCCAAGCTTTCTTATACGGTTATAAAGAATGCGATGTACGCGGATCCACTGGTCAGTTATCTGCCTGAACTGATCGAACGGAAAAATGTCGTTTATCCGGTCCCGCATGAAAAAGTCAGTTATATTTCACGAGAAGACAGTGCCAAGGCGATCGTGGAAGTGGCAGGAGATGCCACACTTCAGAACCGGACATACACGTTAACTCAGGACCGCTCTTACACAATGAGGGAGCTGGCAGATACGCTCAGCGATGTGTCGAGAAAGAAAATCGGTTTTGAGCCTCTATCGCTTGAAGAGTTCGCAGAAACGTATGATGAACCGGAAGGGTTTGGTGCGTTGCTGGCTTCTATGTATAAAGCAGCCAATCTGGGTCTTTTGGATATCGTTACGGATGACTTCCGGACCATAACAGGAAGAAAAGCGGAATCCCTGGCCAGTTACCTGAACCGTCACTATTCAAAGAGTTAGAGCTTGAGTAGAATTTGAATCGATCGCTCGGTAAAAGGATGGGGCTCCCATCCTTTTTTCTTTTATAAGAACAAAGCGTGCCCTTCGCGATCAGAAAGTCGAGCTGGAGGGCACGCAATGAGGTCGCACGTGCCCTTCGCTATCAGAAAGCCGAGCTGGAGGTCACGCATTGGGTCCGCGCGTGCCCTTCGCGATCAGGAAAATGGTCTGGAGGTCACGCAAACGGTCCGCGCGTGCCCTTCGCGAACAGAAAGTCGAGCTGGAGGGCACGCAATGAGGTCGCGCGTGCCTTTCACGATCAGAGAACCTACTTGAAAGGCACAGAATCTATGCTGAAGCACCTATAAAATGAAAAAGAAAGAAGCCAGCCGGCTTCTTTCTTCAAATTCGAAATAGTAAATTATAGTGAACGGTTAGGTCCGTTATCTAGTGGTGTCTCATTCGGATTCTTCATACTGTCGGAATAGCCGATCGCATCATTGGAACGGTTGTTGGAAGGGTCCGTGCTGCTGTTTCTGAGGTCTTCCAGTAGTTCGGCATCAGCCGTGTAGGAACCTTCTTCCGAAGTAAGACCAGAATCATCGCCAGTATAGGCCCGGTCTGCCTGCAAAGGATTGACATCGGGAGACTGTTCCTTCGATTCGCCTTTGTCTTCAGTCACCTGAACGACAAAGCGCCCGTCTTCCAGATCTTCCATATGCTTGCCTAACTCTTTCTTATCCTGATCAGTCAGATCTGAAATCTGTTTGACCGTGATATCAACGGCTTTGAGCTGTTCTTCCTGATGTGCCTTACTGCTGATGAGTATGATCGCATCAGCATCGTAACCACGCATGATCAGCGTGTCCACGGCACGCAGGGCATCTTCCACTTTGGCATAACTGCCTTCGACATGTGTATTCACAAGTTAGTCCTCCTCATATATTGCCTGGTTTAAGAGTCGTCTTCTTTATCGCGAATGAGTCCGCGCAAATCTTCAGCTGTCTCTGGTGGATTCTTAAGCACCTCTCTGACTTTATCCAGATCGGGTTCCACGTTCCAAGTCAGGATACCGACCGGTTTTCCTTCTTTAAGATAATAAGCCACTTTGCCGTCATCGACATGATCGATAAAGATATGCAGATCCGGATCGAGTGTGCCGATGGCTTTCCATGAAATATCAAAGACTTTTGAATAGAAGTAAGGGGTATAGTCATACGGTTCGCCGGCACCGGCCATGCTTTTTCCGACGGCTGTTCCTGATTTGCGGGCATGATCGACGTGTTCGATACGGTGTCGACCTAAAATCGGATCCGGATAAGCCGAAATATCTCCGGCCGCATAGACGTCAGGGTCAGACGTGCGGAAGTAGTCGTCAACGATGACCCCGTCCTCGACGTCCAGACCGGCTTCTTCTGCCAGGGAGAGACGCGGTTTGACGCCCAGGCCTAAAACGAGGGCATCGCCTTCAACTGTTTCTCCGTCCTCCAGTTCAAGGACCAGTTTTCCGTCGTCTTTTTTATAAGAATCGGCGCGGCTGTCATGCATTAAAGTGACGCCGGCTTTCCGGTAACTGTCTTCATATTCTTTTGCCAGTTCAAGTGGAAAACGCGTATCACCCAGGACTTGCTGCGGATAAATGAGAGTGACTTCAGTATTGTTCAGTTTCAGGTTGGCAGCCAGCTCCGTTCCGATATAACTGCCGCCGACAACGATGACGTGCTGGTTGTCTCCTGAGACGTCTCTCAACTTGCGGTAGTCTTCAAATGAACGGAAGGCGATGACGCGGTCGTCTTCTGGTCCGTCCAGTGTCTGTGGTTCACCGCCAGTGACTAGAAGCAGCTTGCTGTAAGTGTAAGATTTACCGTCCTCAGTGGTGACAGATTTGTTTTGCCGGTCGATAGTCGTCACCACCGTTTCGAGCATGACGTCTGCATCTGTTTCTTCGGCTGTGTCGAAAGGGACATCGTCAACGGTAAACGTGTCATCTGTCCATATTTTTTTCGTTAAAGCCGGACGTGTGTATGGACCATCCTGGTCAGAAGAGAGGATACCGATGGAGCCTTTTTTATCCACTTCTCTGATGCCTTCTGCAGCATAGCCGGCAGCGATCCCGCCACCGATAAATAAGTAGTCATAATAGTTTTCGCTGGATAAAGTCATTAACTGATCTCTCCTTTAAAAATAAATGAAGTATTATATCGTCGCAACGGATCCGCCGTCTACACGGTAATTGGCTCCGTTGACGAATGAGGCTTTTTCTGAACATAAAAAGGTGATGACGGCAGCCACTTCTTCGGTCTGACCGCGGCGCTTCAATTCAATATGGGGGCGTTCTTCGTCTAAGAAGGAGTCTACAGCCTCGTCAAAGGAAACATTCTTCTCTTCCGACCGCTTCTGCATCATTCTGTCGGTCATCGGCGTTTCAATAAATGCCGGGGAGACCGTATTGACGAGTAATCCCTCCTTGGCATACGAACGGGACAGCCCTTTGGCAAAGGACAAGACCGCCGCTTTGGCACTGTCGTAAGGCAGTTCGTTGTCATAAGGCTGAACTGCATTCTCTGAAGAAATAAAGATGAGCCGTCCCCAGCCGCCTTCTCTTAAATCGGGAAGGAATTCTCTGGCGACGCGCACAGGGCCGTGCAGGTTCTGCTCGATGGTATAGACCCAGTCGTCATCCGAGAGCGTATGAAACAGTCCCTGAGCCCCCGTGACACCTGCATTCTGAACTAAAATATCGATACTCCCCAGACTCTTTTTGATATATTCATGTAACTGCTTAAGAGATTCGAGACTTCTGATGTCTGAAGGGAAATAGAGCAGTCTGTCATTTTCAGTCAGTTCCATGGCAGCTTGTTTCAAGTCTTCCTCATCTAGATCAGTCATCACGACCGTTGCGCCTTCTTCTAAAAGAGCCCGGGTCGTCTCTTTACCGATCCCTGAAGCTGCTCCTGTGACTAATGCGACTTTGTCTTTTAAACCTAATTCCATAGCGCCTCTCCTTTCATGGCTTGCTTAAATATTTCGAAATCTATTCGATCCTTGTTACTTTAAAGATTACTATTCATACTGTAAAACTTCAATTAATAGCTATTGTAAAGCTGTTTCAGGGTAGGCAAGATCACACGGTTCTAAATAATCGAACCCGTTTCGGGATGAAAAAAAGACCAGACGATTAGGTCTGATCCTGCAATAAATAACGTTATAGTTGTCGATCCGTTAATTACTTTTCAAGTCTACATATCCATATGGATTATAGACAGCCTTGGGATTTTTACGCGTGCCTTCCACATAATCCTCCCGATCCATGATTTCAAACATTTCTATAGCCGAGTTGAATGCATTCTCACTGTCTTCTGAAAACCCGTCACCTTTCAGGCACATCCCTTTTCGTACAAGAGCAGCTCCTAAAACAATGATCTGGTATTCTTTTTTGCTTTCAGTGATCAAGTGGTCAACATAGACCATGGCCCGCTTATATTGACCATTATCGATCAGTATACAGGCGATATTGGATAAGTAAGAAAGTCTCAGATCATCTGCTTCCTGAAATGACTTATATTCCTGAAGGTCGTCCAGTGCTTTGTTCGTTAGTGAAATGGCTGTTTCGATTTCAAATAAATAGAGCGTTCTATTCAGAAGTTGATATTCAGCAAGGTACATCTTATCGAGTGTTTTCAAGCGGTCCCAAACTTTACCAGCGTACATCTGCGCTTTCTTCAGATCGTGATCATTCAGAAGTGCCCAGTAACCTAACGTTACATTGAGGATGTCCTGAACCATGTGATCTGAACGTTTTTGGAGTAAGTCATTTGAAGCTTTTATCAAATTCTGAAGATAGGGTAGCGAAGGGGACTGGGTCATATTTTTGAATAAATACAGAATATGCTCTTTTTCGTTTAAATTATAACCATTCAAAATAAAGGAGAACTCATCCACTGACATATCCATATGGTCGAGGATTGCAAAAAACTTGACGATATTCGGATTGATTTCATCATTCTCTACCTTAGTATAGTTGGATCGCGACATTTTACCGTCCGCGATGTCTTCCTGGGTATAGCCTTTGTTCATACGGATCGTTTTCAGCGTCTGACCAAAATGATAGTATATATTATCCATTTGTATTCTCCTTAATAGAGCATGAGTGAATATTAAATCAGAAATGAATAATTTAATATGCGGAATAGTTGATTTATAGGGCTCTTAAAATTATCGCTACTGTAAATTATACAGTAAGGAGATGGTTTACTAACATTTGGGTAAAATTTGAACATATATTAAAATAGTTACAAAAACGTGGTATCATGTTACTAATTTAACAATGGGATATACAAATAAGTTGAGTTGTTGGTTTTTTTTACTATTCTGATGGGGTGACATGAATGAAAGAAGAATCGAAAATAACGCTGCATCCGTTAAAATCTCTGATGATCGTGTTGATCGGGACGGAGAAAGTGATCACTTTAACTGTGGATGAGAATGATTTAGTGATGAATGCGGATGGTGAGATAGACTGTCCGATGGAGACAACGTTAAGAAAGAATAAAATTACTGCCGAGACTATGAATAAGTGGGGAATCGAAAGCGTTCGATTAGTGGAGATGACGAGTGAGAAAGAGAAGGTACTGTATGATTTTGAACCGGAAGTGGTTTTAGATTTGTTACAACTTTAACACAGATGAGTGAGAATAGATAGTTATTCGATGTGATATAAATCGCAGCAAATAACTATAACTTATATAACTTGAGTGCAGATACACTTTATTATCTGCGCTCTTTTTGTGTCTAACAAAAGGAATCCAAGAACAAAGAGCAGATACTTTTACAAGCGTCCAGACAAGATATCAGAGTTTTCAGTATGTTATTCTATATGTAAGAGGATTCTGGACGAACTAGTCAGTAACTCGTGTGTATGCAATAATCATGATGTGACTGAATGGCAGAATCAGCTGGGATACAGGCAAAGTAAGAAACAGTATGAATGACTCAAGAAATTCTATAATCTCATAAAGAAGGGGACCTTATGGCTGACATAAAATGGTTTACATTAAGCGAAGAAGAAGTCGAGCAGGAACTTGAGACGGATAAAGAAACCGGGCTAAGCGAAAATGAAAGTGAAGAACGAAAAGATAAGTACGGCTTGAATAAACTGCCTGAGGGTGAACAGACACCGGAATGGGTCAAGTTTCTGAGGCAGTTCAATGACATCCTGATATATATTCTACTGGTCGCCGCTGTCGTTACCTTTATATTGGAACAGTATATCGATACCTCTGTCATCCTTTTAGTCGCTATCGTGAATGGCGTCATTGGTTATGTTCAGGAAAGCAAGGCCGAAAAAGCGCTGGAAGGAATCAAAAACATGCTGTCTCTGGAAGCGATTGTTCTGCGGGACAAACAGAAAGCAGAGGTGGATTCCACAGAAATCGTTCCCGGAGATATCGTCCTTTTGAAATCCGGTGACAAAGTACCGGCTGATATAAGGCTGTTTGAAGAGGACAGGCTGAAAGTAGAAGAATCACCACTGACAGGGGAATCGACATCTGTTGAGAAACAGACGGAGAAACTGGACGAAGATACCCCGCTGGGTGACCGGACGAACATGGTTTTCTCTGGAACAACGGTATCTTCTGGAACAGCAAGAGGCATCGTTGTGGAAACAGGGGAATCCACTGAGATAGGGCAGATCAATCGTTCCATGAATGAAGTAGAAGAAATCAAGACACCGCTGCTCAGGCAGACAGATAAATTCGGCAAGACGATTTCAGTCGTCATCCTTGTGCTGGCTGTCCTTTTATTTATCGCCGGCATGCTGATCCATGATTATGAATGGGGAGAGCTTTTACTTTCGGTCATCAGTCTGACTGTCGCGTCCATCCCGGAAGGTCTGCCGGCCATCCTGACGATCATTCTGGCGCTTGGGGTGCAGTCGATGGCAGACAAGAATGCGATCATGCGTACGCTGCCGTCGGTCGAAACCTTAGGCGCCGTGACAGTCATCTGTTCAGATAAGACAGGGACCCTGACGAAAAATGAAATGACTGTCCAGTCAGTTGTGACGAGAGACAAAGCTTACTCCGTGACTGGTCTGGGTTATGAACCTGAAGGCGAGATATTAAATGAAAAGGAAGAAGCCGTTGATGTGGCAGAAGAAAATGATTTGAAAGAACTTCTGACAGCGGCAAAAACAATCAATGAAGCAGATATATATCAGAAAGACGACCAGTGGGAAGTAAGAGGCGATCCGACAGAAGGCTGCCTGATCACACTGGCTGAAAAATCAAACGTAGACATTGAGGCTCTTGATATCCAGTCAAAAATACCTTTTGATTCAGAATATAAATATATGGCAGGGTTAGTGGAAGAGAGCAATTTGAAAAAAATCTATATCAAAGGGGCACCTGACCGGTTGTTTGATATGGCAGACCTCGATTCAGAAGAACGTGAATACTGGGAAGAGCGGGTGAGCGAGCGTTCGAAAAAAGGCGAGCGTGTCCTGGCTGTAGGAGTGAAAGAAGTTTCAAAATCAACTGATCGTATCGATCATGATGATGTCCAGTCCGGCATCACGCTGCTGGGTCTGACAGGAATCATCGATCCGCCGCGGGAAGAAGTGATCGAAGCAATAAAAGTCTGTAAAGAAGCCGGTATTCAGGTTAAAATGATAACAGGCGATCACAAAGAAACGGCGCTGGCGATCGCAAAGGAATTAGGTATTACAGATAAGGATAAAGTAACAGAAGGTCGTGAACTGGAGGACATGTCGGAAGAGGAGATCCAGTCACTGGTAGAAGAAGTGGATGTTTTTGCCAGGACGAGTCCGCAGAACAAACTTCAGTTAGTTGAAGCTCTCCAGAGTAATGGCCATGTAAGTGCGATGACTGGTGACGGTGTAAACGATGCGCCGGCACTGAAACGTGCAGATATCGGTGTCGCTATGGGGATAAAGGGAACGGAAGTAGCCAAGGAAGCGTCTGAAATGGTCTTGGCAGACGATGACTTCTCCACCATTGTCAACGCTGTAAGAGAAGGCCGTCGGGTGTACGATAACCTGAAGAAAACCATCCTTTTCATCTTGCCGACTAATGGGGCTGAAGCGCTTCTTGTGGTGGCTGCTCTGCTGATCGGTATAGAAATGCCGCTGACTCCGGTTCAGATCCTCTATGTCAATATGATCACAGCCGTAACGATCGCACTGGCACTGGCTTTTGAGCCTCTTGAAAAAGGAACGATGTCCAAGCCGCCAAGAAATCCGAATGAGCGGCTGTTGAGTCCCTATTACGTGTTTCGTATCCTTTTTGTCTCGGTGCTTATAGGTGGAGCCATTATGTGGATCAATCAGGGACTGCTGGCAGGGTATGACCGTGAACACTTGAATACCATCACGCTTCATTCGCTGGTGTTCGCTCAGCTGTTTCACTTATTCAATGTCAGAAACGAGCGACACTTCAGTCTGAATGATCAGTTTTTCAACAACGCGGCTGCCTTTTTAGTATCTGGTTTACTGATCGTCTTCCAGTTGCTGGTGACTTATGTGCCGTTTCTGTCTAATGCGCTTGGACTGTACCCGATCGACCTGTATGACTGGGTATATCCCGTATTGGTCGGTTTCAGCGTATTTGTCGTCGTTGAAATCGAAAAATTCATTACACACAACATTTTAAAAAGAAATAAAGGTTAGGGAACGATATATCAGAAAGTGGGGAACAGTGACATGATGGAAAATCAGGTGTCCGAATATGATGTGATAATTGTTGGTGCGGGGTTGGCAGGGTTATCTGCAGCGAAAGTCCTGCATGAAGAAGGTAAAAGCTATATGATCCTTGAAGCAACGGAACGTCCAGGTGGAAAGGTCTATTCCAAAACTTCAGAAGATACGTCCCGTTACTTTGAGCTGGGTGCTCAGTTCATCAATAAAGAGATGATCGAAATAGTTAAACTCATAGAAGAAACCGGAATGACACTTACCAGGAACGAGGGAACACAAAACAGTATAGTTATCAGTGACAAGAGCAAAGAACTCATTAATCTGGATTTTAGTGACATCACAGATACCCTGGGAGCCATTTCAGGTGAACATTTTGACTCGAAACCGCTTGACCAGGTACTTGAAAAGCATATCAGCCAGAAAAGAAAGCGTCAGATCCTGAAAAGTTTTATAGCTGCAGAAACGACTGTGAACAGCAGATATATCAATGCAGAGGCTATGAAAAATCTGGTCAGTCGGGTCACCACCACGACCAGCGGTTTGGAATATCAAGCCTCAGATCCGCTTTCAAATGTCATCAAATATTTGGAGACACTCAATAAAGATGCCATTCACTACCTTGAACCTGTAGCGAAAGTTAAGGAAACTAAATCAGGCTACACCCTGAAAACCAAAAACAAAGCAAAACATCATACAAAAGCCCTTATTATGGCGGTGCCGCCTACAGCAGCGTCAAGGATCACATTCAGTTCCACCATTGCCGATCATTATAGGCCTTATCTGGAAAGTTATACTGATGGTGCTGTAATAAAGATGACGTTTGTCTATGACACACCTTTCTGGCGAGAGAGAGACATCAAAGATAAGAAAAAGAGTATCTACGGTGTTATTTATAGTGCCCATGAAGGTGTCAACCTGATGGATTCTTCAAAAGAGAGTGGAGAAAATCGACTGACTCTGTTTATTGGTGGCGACAAAGCGAAGGAGCTTGCCGATGTGCCGATCGAGGTGAAAGAATTCTATGCCAGAGAGCGACTGATAGAAGTATTAGGAGAAGATGCAGAGCATTACAAAGATTATGAAATCAGTGAGTGGCAGCATTCTCCTTATTACGGTGGCGGATATGGGGCGATCATCCATCATCATGGCATTCCGGATGCGAATAAGACGTTAAGGGAACCCCATCGAAATATGGTGTTTGCCAGCACGGAACTGGCCTTTGATTTCCCTCTCTTCATGGAAGGTGCTGTTCGGTCCGGTCAATATGCCGCAAAGCGACTGCTTGAAAAAATGAGTGAGAACGTAACGGAATAGAGTTTGAACATAAGAAAAAGGAGCTGGGACATAAAGTCTCAGCTCCTTTGGCGTTTCCGGAAGTTTTTGATAAATGCCCTGTGCGAAAAAAGCAACCCCGCGGTCCGTAGAAGTGTTTTGAATAGACGTTTAGTGACCAGTTTATGCTGGGACTTCTCAGGAAGTGGTTGTTGTATGAGGTCATCGATCGGCAGAACGCTTTTCTTTCTATAATCGTTTTAAAAAGAAAAAGGCTAGGATTTATCCCAGCCTCATTCCTTCTTACTTATGCAATTATTAGATCAGTTGTTGATAGGGGGGACGACTTCACCCTCTGATTCAACGGCTTCTTTCAGGATATATTTTCCGTAAATTTTGTCGATCACAAGCGCAATGGCATTGTCGCCGGAAACATTGGCGGCAGTACCGAAGCTGTCCTGTGTGATATAAAGAGAAATAAGCAGGTTACCTAATGAACCGGTTGGGTCAATGCCGACCATGTAAACAAAGGGTAAAGCACTCATGACAGCTCCACCTGGTGCGCCCGGTGCTGCGACTAAGGCCACACCTAATGTAGCAATAAAGGCAGCCATCATACCGAAACTGTGTGTCATGTCGAACATCAGGAGGACGGCTGTCACACAAGATGTGATCGTTACGACACTTCCCATAAGATGGATCGTTGCACTCAATGGAATAACAAATTCTCTGATTTCCGTAGATACACCGTTCTTGCGTGCACATTCCATATTGACCGGTATAGTAGCGGCAGAAGACTGTGTGCCCAAAGCTGTAAAGTATCCAGGGATCTGATTTCTGAGTAAAGTGATCGGGTTCTTGCCAGTATACAGACCTGCGAAAATGAACAGCAATGTGACAAGCAGGAGCTGAAGGCCGATAACGACGATGAAGACTCTCCAGAAAACGGATAGCAGAGAGAAGACAGAACCGCTGTAGCTTAAGTTTAAGAAGTTACCGAAAATGTAGAAGGGTAAACCTGGAATAATAATAGCTGACAAAATTTGAGTGATTATGGCACCAAATTCAGAGAAGAAGTTATACATGACTTCGCCTTTTTTCTCTTTACGCAGCCAGGAGATAAAGACCCCGAACAGGAAGGCAAAGACGATGGCAGAAGTAACGCTGAACAGTGGTTCAAGCGGAAGGTCGAATAGCGGTTCTAGGGCTGTTCCTTCCGTCTGCACCGTTTCCCTTACAGAGGCATCGATGAAGAGCGGGAATAGATTGGAAGCTAACAGATACGCAATGAACCCACCGATCAGTGTGTTTGAATAAGCCATTAGAGCATTAAGGCCAAGTAATTTTCCGGCACCATCTGTCAGATCAGAAATACCCTTGACAACAAAGCCGACGATCATTAAAGGAATAATAAAGGCTAATAAACGACTGAATAAGGCTGAAAATGTAACGGGGATCTGAAGAATGAAATCAGGTATAAAGGTCAACTGCCCCACCAGGACCCCCAGACCAATAGCGATGAGTAACTTTGGAACTAAACCAACTGTAAATTTCTTTCGTTTTTCCATTGTATCTCCTCCAATTTTTATCCGTTTAATTGATAAACAGATTGTGTAATTTTTTACAGTATACTACATTAAGCTAGAATAAGATATAACAAATTATATTTTTATTTAAAAAATTATTAGAGGTTTTTATACGCTTTGTTAGCGCATCCAATACTTGTTTTGTTTGGTGTGACAACATTAGAATAGGATGTGAAGATAATGTGTATACGCTTACGTTGCGTTGGCGTAATTGACTGGAAAAATGAAAGATAGTCCATTATAATTTAATAGAAGGGCAAGAAAGGAAGCTGGTCATGTACTTAAAATCCATATGTTTTCCTGATAAAGAAACAGAGTTTGATTTTTTTATCGGAATCAAACGAAAAGTATACAATACATATTATCCTTTTCAGGTCCTGTCAAAAAAAGATCTGAGTCGACTGGATCTGGCACCCGTTACGATCCTGTATGGCGGAAATGGGTCGGGAAAAACAACCGTACTGAATATTATCGCTGAGAAAATCGGAGCTCACCGGGATGCCCTGTATAATAGATCCAGTTTCTTTCCGGCTTATCTGGATTTCTGTTCCATTGAACACACCTTTAATGAACCTGTACATAAGCGGATCATTACCAGTGACGATGTGTTTGATTATATCCTGACTCTGCGTTCAGTCAACGAGGGGATCGACGAGAAAAGAGAAGAGATGTTTGATGAGTACCTTGAAGCAAAGTTTGCCACATTCCAGTTGAAGTCTCTGGATGATTATGACGAGCTGAAAAAGATGACCGAAGCCCGCCGGAAGACCCAGTCCAGATATGTCAGAGAACATCTAATGAGTAACGTGCGTGAACAGTCCAATGGGGAAAGTGCCTTCCGCTATTTTATCGAAATGATGGACGAGAATGGCCTGTATCTCCTGGATGAGCCCGAGAACAGCCTCTCCCCGGACAAACAGCTGGAACTGAAACAGTTCATTGAAGATTCTGCCCGATTTTTCGGCTGTCAGTTTATCATATCAACCCATTCGCCTTTTCTTCTTTCTCTGGAAGAAGCTCAAGTCTACGACCTGGACTCGGAACCGGTATCTGTCAGAAAGTGGACGGAGCTGGAGCACGTGAGGGACTATTATGAATTTTTCAGGAAGCATAAAGCGTCTTTTGAAGTGGAAGATCAGTAAGGAAAAGTCTCCTGTGACGGAGACTTTTTTCATTTATCCAGAGCAGTTATCTCTTATCCATATTTTTGGAGTATGTAGAGACTACTGGCTGACTATAAAATGAAGAGTGTGTAGTAGACACATGCATAATGACCGCTGAGTCAAAATTCAGTATGAGCCGGTCCTGTATGGCAGGTATAGTGACTGGTCAGAAAACAAAGGGGAATCAGTTTGCCTTAAAAGTAGGGAATAGTGACCTCTGGAGGGAGGCTGTTTTTGGGGCAGCTAAAACGCCCTTCAAAGGAATGCTCAAAAATAAAAGGCACGTGGGCAGGCGCTACCTTAGCTTTTTAGGATCGACTGATCGAAAAGAAAAGTTTGAGATTGCCTTACTACTCCAATTTAGCATCGGCTCATCCATGGAACGTAACGAGTAGTAAGAACTGATTTAATTAGGGACGACTCAACATGTCAAGGGGTTTCAGCAGATGAAACGGATATTCGATCTTCAAGACAGAATACCCATTTCCTCAAACAGATGAAGGAATAATTGAATCAGTAGGATACCTGCTCCTTAAAATGATATAGTAGGGATAATGAAGATGGAAAGGAAGACGATAGACATGAGATTAAGTGTACTGGATCAGGCACCGATAACGAGCGGTAATACAGCTCAAGGTGCGCTGGAAAAAGCGGTGGAACTTGCTCAGCTCACAGAAGAGTTGGGGTATTACCGTATGTGGATGGCTGAGCATCATGGGAGTTCCAGCTTTGCCAGTTCGGCTCCTGAAGTCGTGGTGGCGTATCTGGCAGCTAAAACAGATCACATCCGCTTAGGGACGGGTGGAACCATGATGATGCATTATTCACCTTTGAAAATGGCTGAAGTTTTCAAAACATTGAGTGCTCTGGCGCCCGGACGGATCGATTATGGGGTCGGGCGGGCTCCCGGCGGTGACCAGAATGCGATCTATGCACTGGCTCAGGGAAATGATCCGGATTTTGACCGTTTATATGAGAAGCTGGATGTGGCCCTAGACTTGATCAAAGATGAGATCCCTAAAGAATCGTTATACAAAAAGACGCCTGCTTCACCTCAAAATGTGACCTTACCCGAAGCCTGGCTCTTGGGTTCAAGCGGCAACAGCGCGATTCAGGCAGGACAGAAGGGGCTTGGCTATTCCTTTGCCCAGTTCTTCATGCTTGGTGCGATGCGAAAAGAAATTTTTGACTTATACAGACAACGGTTCGTGCCGTCCGAATTCATGGAAAAGCCGGAAATCAGCGTTGCGTATCTGGTGACCGTAGCTGAAACGACAGAAGAAGCCGAATTTCAGGCCAAACCGCAGGACATTGCCCGGATCCGTCTTGGACAGGGCCGCATGTCGCCGTTGATGACACCTGAAGAAGCACGTGACTACCCACTGACGGAGGACGAAAAGGAAGCGATTCAGACGAACCGCGAGATCCATCTAGTGGGGACGGCCAAAGAAGTCGCTGAAAAACTGTATCAGGATCAGGAAAGATACGGCTTTCAGGAAGCGATGATCTGCAGTATCGCTCATTCACAGGAACAGCGTCTGAATGCGTATAAACTTCTGGCCGAAGAAATGCTTTAAATGATAAACTTTTTATAGATATAGAATCGATACGAAAGGAAGAAGAGCATGAAAGTCGCTTTACTGGAACCATTGAGAGTACCAAAAGATATGATCGATAAATTGGCTCGACCCATTAAAAATGCAGGTCACGACTTTATTTACTATGAAGAGAAAACAACGGATCCTGATGAACTTTTGAAACGCAGTCAGGATGCTGATGTGGTGATGATCGCCAACAATCCGTATCCGAAAGAAGTCGTGGCTAAGCTGAAAGAGACCAAACTGATCAACGTTGCTTTTACTGGTGTGGATCATGTCGCACGAGAGACGGCTAAAGAGAAAGGCATTAAAGTTGCCAATGCGGCCGGGTATTCTGACCAGTCAGTGGCTGAGCTGGTCATCGGTCTGACGCTGGACGTGTACCGTTCCATCTCTCGAGGCGACAAGGATATTAGAAAAGAATCGTTTTCCGGAATGATCCAGGGAAGAGAGATCAGAGGCAAGACTGTAGGCATCATTGGGACGGGTAATATCGGACTGAAGACAGCTGATCTGTTCAAAGCCTTTGGCGCCAACCTGATCGGATACAACCGCACGAAAAAAGAGGCAGCGAAAGATTTAGGGCTGGAGTATCTGCCGCTAGAAGATGTCCTTGCACAAAGTGACATCGTTTCTGTCCATTTACCGATGAATGAGGAAACAAGAAACTTCCTGTCCAAAGAAAAACTGGAAAAAATGAAGGACTCAGCCGTACTCATCAACTGTGCGCGGGGACCGATCATTGATAACGCAGCTTTAACGGATCTTTTGAATGAAGGAAAGCTGGCAGGTGCCGGTATCGATGTCTTCGATATGGAGCCGCCGCTTCCAGAAGATTATCCGCTGCTGAATGTTAAAAACGCCGTATTGACACCGCATGTCGACTATCTGACAGATGAAGCTATGGTCATGCGTGCTGAAATCGCCTTTGACAACACACTGGCTTTCTTGAAAGGACGACCACAGAATATAATTGATTAATAAAGAGGATACCGGGACGAAATCCCAGTATCTTTCCTTATTTCTGCTTTGAAAAAGCACACGTTTAGCTTTTATGTGCCCTTTGTGTCTTCGTTTGTAGCGTGAAGGGCATGCAAATGTGTTTTAAGTGCCCTTCGTGACTTTGTCTGTAGCGTGAAGGGCACGCAAATAGGCTTTAAGTGCCCTTCGTGACTTTGTCTGTAGCGTGAAGGGCAC
>NZ_FOBL01000030.1 GCF_900109825.1 Alkalibacterium putridalgicola
GTATGCGTCAAGTTTTTCTCGGTAACCTTTAACTAGTAGAATTAAACAGAAAGTATGTTATATTAACTTTTTTAGGAAAATGCCCGGCCTAATTTTCCAATGAAGCTACTCACAGGGCCATAGTTGGATATCTTCCCAGTTTGAACAGTGCGTGTAGTTGAACGAGGCTTTTTCAAAGCCTGACGTACTGCTCCTTTAAGATCTTCACCTAACGGTTCAACGATAGAATCAACTTCTGTGGACAAAGCTTTTTTCAGAAGACTGTTTTGTTCTGCTGTTAGTAATGCTACGACATTAGCTACACCTGACTTTGTCCAACTACGTCCCTGCCTTTTCGTCCGGTAACTATACACACGATGTCCAGTTTCACAAACGCCTGTCCCATCGGACAGGGGGAGATCACGTTGTTTAAAGCTTTTGATGTATTCCCAATTTCTATACAAATATTTTTTCAGTTTTTCAATTTGATCTTTACGTATTGCTTTGCTTTCTTCTGGTATGTCTATCAATCTGCTTTCAGCTGTTGCACAAACGGATTCCACTAATGACCAGTCATGTTTTTTTACAGCCTTTATCATTAATCCTTCCATTTTTTTATCGAAAGATAAACGTTCTTTTAATTTTCGATAGACGTGGTAGGTATCTCTAAAATGTTCATGCCGATGACAATAGCCAACGATAGTGTCAAATTTATCTTTTTCATATCCACTTCCTCCATCACTGTTTGTGATGACAAGTGTCTCTTTCAAGTCATAGACTTGATTTAAGTAATGAGCAGCTTGCTTAAAAGCATCTTTACTAGAATCTAAACTTGAAAATGCCATTTTGTTTATAAGCGTATGTCTCTGCTTCTTTTTATCAATACCTTCATGTACGATGACGCGATGAATGGTCGGGGAGTCGCCTTGCCTTCCTTTGACAAGCAAACCATCACCTTCAATATATAATGCTTTTACCTTCTTTCGCTTAGTCTTAGGAAGATTTGATTTATAGTTATATTTAGACAGATAGTGTTGAACCTTTTCTCCAACCTCTTGCGTTACACGGTGAATGGTAGAATGGCTAGCTGTCACAGAACTACTTATCAGAAGAGACTTTTTGGCTTGTCTATAAGGCATATTAGCCCCCAATTGAGCCATAACCTTTTGAGTGTTGGGAGAGTAGCGCTTATACTTTTGTAAGCCTAAGGCTTCATCCAAAGCAATAAAAGATGGTTTCCCTTCTTTTCTTAGTCGTCTCCGATAGTAAGTGATCTTACCAAATACAAATTGAACAGTTCGAGGTTCAATATTGTCTACATGCCAGCCTTTATGTTTATACTGCTGGTAAAGTTCTTTATCTATTCTCTCTATGGCATGCTGCATTAACCATTCATTCCAACCTTGAAACCAAAGGTTTAAATTATTTTCTATATCAATAACAGATTCTTCGTTCTTCCAGAGTTCAACTATTTGTGATATTATATGATTCATAACGAGGCCTCTTTTCTACTGGTGTGGTAACTACTAGATTAAAGGTCTCGTTTCTTTTTGTCTAGAAAACGAAATGATATCACTAACCGAGAACTATTTTACACTAACACCTTATATATCTTGAAAACGGTGGGGTCATACAGTATGATGAAAGAAGAATTTTAAATATATTTAACTAATGGGTATTGAAAAAGGTAAGTGGTCTAATGCTGACCGCAAGACATTCAGTTAGGAGAAAAAAATAATGACAAAACGATTTGCAGTTGTCCTTGCTGCCGGACAAGGGACACGAATGAAATCAAAGTTATACAAAGTGATGCATCCTGTTATGGGTAAGCCGATGGTGGGCCATGTCGTCGACCAGGCATTAGAAGCTGATATCGATAATATTGTTACAGTGACCGGTGTCGGAGCAGAAACCGTACAGGATTACTTAGGTGATAAAAGTAAGTATGTCCTTCAGGAGGAACAGCTGGGTACAGCCCATGCGGTTCAGCAGGCAGAGCCGATCCTCGGGAATGAAGAAGGAACAACGGTCGTCATCTGCGGAGACACCCCATTACTGACGAAAGAAACGCTGGAAGGGCTCATGAGCCATCATGAAAAAGCCGGAGCAAAAGCAACAGTTCTGACTGCCCATGCCGATGATCCGTTCGGGTACGGCCGAGTGATCCGTATGGAAGACGGGTCTGTTTCCAAGATCATCGAACAGAAAGATGCCTCAGAAGAAGAACAGGCTGTAAAAGAAATCAATACAGGCACTTATTGCTTCGACAACCAGGCTTTATTTCAAGCGTTGAAGAAAGTAGACAACGATAATGCTCAGGGAGAATTTTACCTGCCGGACGTTATGGAAATATTGAAAAACCAGCAAGAACTTATTTCTGGTTACCAGCTGCCGGTCAAGGAAGAAGCACTGGGTGTCAATGACCGCGTGGCACTGGCTGAAGCTAATCGTCTGATGAAACAGCGCCTCAACGAAAAACATATGAGAAACGGCGTGACCATGGTCGATCCTGCTCAAACGTATATCGAAAGTGACGTAAAAATCGGTCAGGATACAGTGATCGAACCTGGCGTATACTTGAAAGGTGAGACAGTAATCGGGGAAGACTGCATGATCGGAGCCCATTCCATCATAGAAAACAGTACCATTCATTCAAAAGTGAAAATAACAAGTTCACATATCGAAGACTCAGTTATGGAAAACAATAGTGATATCGGTCCGAACAGTCACTTGAGACCTCAATCACTTATTAAAGAAGGCGCGCATATCGGGAACTATGTTGAAATCAAAAAGTCGACCATCGGCAAGGAGTCCAAAGTGGGTCATCTGACTTACGTCGGCGATGCCACTTTAGGTCAGAACATCAACCTGGGATGCGGAACGGTCTTTGTCAACTATGACGGCAAAGAGAAACATCATATCAACGTCGGAGATAATTCCTTCATCGGATGCAATACGAATCTGATCGCGCCCGTAGATGTTGAAGCGAATACGTATATTGCTGCCGGATCAACGATTACGGATAACGTACCGGCTGAGTCTTTAGCGATTGCACGCGCCCGTCAAATCAACAAGGCAGACTACTTCAAAAAAATGCCGCATAAAGATTAAAATTCTCTCTAAGAGAGGGCTTACAACGAGTTCTGTGGTTGATTTATTCTGCACTTAGGCATAAACTGATAGTAGGTAAATAAAAGAATAAAAATGATGGAGGCCGACATGTCTGAACAATATTCTGATCCAAAGTTAAAAATCTTTGCATTGAGTTCGAATAAGCCCCTTGCTGAGAAAATCGCACAAGATATCGGTGTGGAGCTGGGAGAAGTTTCTGTAACGAAATTTAGTGATGGAGAAATTCGCATCAACATTGATGAAAGTATTCGAGGAGACCATGTATATGTAGTCCAGTCAACGTCAGCACCGACGAATGATAATCTAATGGAAGTCCTGATTATGATCGACGCGCTGAAACGTGCGAGCGCCAAAACGATCAACATCGTTATGCCGTATTACGGCTATGCCAGACAGGATAGAAAAGCCCGTTCAAGAGAGCCGATCACTGCTAAACTGGTCGCTAACATGATCACGATGGCTGGTGCCGACCGGATGCTCACGCTTGACCTGCATGCGTCACAGATCCAGGGGTTCTTTGATATTCCAGTGGATCATCTGCTGGGGGCTTCATTACTCGCCAACTGGTTCCTGGATAAGGGCTTAGGCGGGGAAAACACTGTCGTAGTATCACCCGATCATGGAGGGGTGACACGTGCCCGTAAAATGGCTGAATTCCTTAAGTCTCCGATCGCGATCATTGATAAACGACGTCCAAAAGCGAACGTTGCTCAAGTCATGAATATTGTTGGTAATGTAGAAGGAAAAACAGCCGTTCTGATCGATGACCTGATCGACACAGCGGGTACGATCACTTTGGCTGCGGATGCCCTGATCGAAAAAGGCGCTAAAGATGTCTATGCCTGCGGAACACATCCTGTATTCTCAGGACCTGCGATCGAACGTATAGAAGCTTCTCCGATCAAGAAAATGATCGTGACGGATTCAATCATGCTGCCGGAAGAGAAAAAGATCGATAAAGTCGTACAGGTCAGTGTAGGCGAATTGATGGGTCATGCGATCAAACGCATCCATGAAAACCGTTCTGTGTCTCCATTATTTGAAAAACAATTCAAAGGCTATCTCAAAGACGACGAATAAAGTATAAAGATGTCCCTGTTTAGACACATACGTCGTGTCCCCTTTATTCTTATGTGTTTTGTCTTCGGGAATCTTTTCCTCGAGGAGGAAGGTAGAAGGATGATCGATAAACTTAAATATCATTTAAGAAATATGAAACCGCTGGATGTCGTGATTATCGTCATCCTTCTATTGGGATCATTTATACCTCATGTAGTATACGGTATACAGCTGAGTCAGGTTGACGAAGGTGCACAGATCATCGCCACGGTAAAAATATCCGGCGAAGAAGTATACAGAGTGGAGTTAAATGAAGATACTCCGCATGAAGAATTTACACTGGAACCCGCTGAAGGACAATATAATATCATTGAAGTGGATGGGACGCGTATCCGGAACAAAGAAGATAACAGTCCGGACCAGCTGGGAGTAAGAAGAGGCTGGATAAGCAAGCCGGGAGAAACAGCAGTCGTCCTTCCACATCAGCTGATCATTGAAATCCATGCAGAGTCGCCTGATGGAGAAGAGATCCATCAAGAAGATAGTGACATCATTATTCCAATGTAGAACAATATAATGAAAAAGCAGCAAGTCCATGGGGACTTGCTGCTTTTTTCGTAAAGGTGCATAAGTTTAATCAATAGTGAATCCCAGATCCGGGTTTTTGTCCAGGACTTCTTTCAAGTGTGTTCGGATGGTGTTGACAGAATGTCTCATTTTCTCTTTTTCAGAATCATTTAATGGGATCTCTACTATTTTTTTAAGTCCATTGCTGTTGATGATCGCTGGAGAACCGATATAGATATCGTTCTGGCCATACTCACCTTCCAGATAAACAGACAGAGGCAGAACAGCCTGTTCGTTATTCAAGATGGCGCGGGTGATACGTGCAAGTGAAGCGCCGATACCATAGAACGTGGCACCTTTCTTCTGGATGATGTCGTAAGCCGCATCACGAACGGAGAAGAAAATGTCGACCAGCGCCTTCTCGTCGGTCATCGGGTTGTTGGACACCCATTCGTTGATCTGTAATCCGGCAACGTTGGCATGGGACCAGACGGGGAATTCGGTATCGCCGTGTTCACCAATAATGTAACCGTGAACGTTTCGAACATCCACATCAAGCAAGTTAGCAACGGCATGACGGAAGCGGGCGCTGTCCAGGGATGTACCCGAACCGATAACCTTGTTCGAAGGCAAACCGGATAACTTATAAACGGCATAGGTCAATATGTCTACGGGATTTGTCGCAACTAAAAAGACACCGTCAAAACCGCTTTTCATCACGTTCTCTACCACTGATTTAGTGATGCGCAGATTTTTTTCAGTTAAATCGAGTCGTGTTTCGCCGGGTTTCTGCGAAGCGCCTGCTGTAAAGACAACCAGGTCTGCATCATGGCAGTCTTCATAATCAGCGACATAGATTTTCTTGGGCGCAGTGAAAGCCAAAGCACTGTTTAAGTCCATGACATCCCCTTCGGCTTTTTCTCTATTCACGTCGATGATACCCAGTTCCTGTCCGATATTCTGGTTTATCAGGGCAAAAGCATAGCTGGAGCCGACAGCTCCGTCTCCGATCAGTATGATTTTCTGACGTTTTTCTTTTTGTTCCATAACATTCATCCTTTCTACTCGTTCTTAGTTAAGTATAACATAACTGATGTCATTTCCGGGGTGAAATCCCCTGGAAATGAACATATATTAAGGGATTGTTTATTGACGGAAACGCTGATAAATGAGAAAATGATAACGTGTTTCTAACGTTTTATTAATCAATGAATGGAGATGTGCAATTGAAACCGATAACAAGTGAAAGTTTATTTGATCTTAAAAATGTCTCGCAGCCTCTCGTACACGGGGACCGGTTATTTTATCTGGAAACGCGGACAGATAAAGAAAAGAACAGCTATCTGACTTCGGCTTGGAGTCTTCAACAAAAGACCCGCGAGCGAGTGCAGTGGGTAAGTGAAGAGCTGAACCCTTCTCAACTGGAAATCAGTCCGAATGAAAAATGGCTGAGTTTCCTATCTGCTGGAGAAGGAAAAAAACCTCAAGTGTTCATTATGCCTCTGGAAGGCGGAGGAGCGACGCCGATAACAGATGAAAAAGAAGGAGTCAGCACGTATGAATGGACGAGCAATGGCGCTTCGGTCTATTATCAGACTTCTTTTAAAGAAGAAGAGGAAGAAGATAAGACAGATGAGGCAGAATCCAAAAAATTCAAACCTAAACCCATTACTAAACTTCAGTATAAAATGGATGGCCAGGGTATCACTGATATCGAAAAAACCTATCAAGTGAAAAAACTGGATGTCGCATCTAAAAAGGATTCAGTCATCTTGGAGAAGGACCGTCCATTCAGACTTCAGTATGTCTCAAAAGACGAAAGTTTTCTGCTCTTTGTCGATAAGCTTGATCCGGATAACGAATGGGTCTACGGAGCTAGTGTCTATGAATATGACATAGCTAAGGAAGAATCACAACTGATCACCAAAGATATCCCAAAAGGAAGTTTCTCATTTGAAGCTGTCAATGAAACCGAAAATGTTTTCTTGTTTACAGGAAATGATTTTTCTCATGCTTTCGTTACCTTGAACAAGGTATTTGGCTGGAACCGGAAGGAGCGTACCTTCAAGGAACTGTCAGCAGAAGACAAATATGTCGGCGATGTCGTTATCGGTGACTTCCAGCAGAAAACGAACGGTTTTCCACTGGTGTGGCTGACGGATGATACGTTTGTTTACCCGGTTACGGAAGAAGGTAAACTGCAGCTTTACAAAGGAGATACGGAAGGAAACAACGAACGGGTCTTCGGTAAAAAGATCCATCTGACTGATGGGGCGCTTATTGAAAATAATAAATTTGTCGTCACCTATTCTGATCTTAATACACCGAGTGTTCTTGCTGTATTGGACATAAACAGTGGTCGGCTCGAAATCGTCTATGATCCGAACAAGACTTTCTCACAAGAACATGCCTATGCTGAAATCGAGGAGTTCTGGTATAAAGGAGCCGACGACTGGGACATCCAAGGATGGTACGTGTCGCCCACTGACAACAAGAAGGACCATCCGGCGATCCTCTATATTCATGGCGGACCACAAGTATGCTACGGAGAAACATTTTTCCATGAAATGCAGCAGCTTGCTAGTGAAGGCTATGGGGTGATCATGCTGAATCCCCGAGGCGGGAATGGGTACGGTCAGGAATTTGTCGCTTCCATTTTGGGTGACTACGGAAACAAGGACTATGAAGACTTGATGCTTGGGACAGATCATATCCTGAATGATCATCCAGAAATAGATCAGGAACGGGTCTTTGTGGCTGGGGGAAGTTACGGCGGATTTATGACAAACTGGATCGTCGGCCATACTGACCGGTTCAAAGCAGGCGTGACACAGCGCTGTATCTCCAACTGGCTCAGTTTCTATGGAACCAGTGATGTGGGTGCCTTCTTTGTTGAATTCCAGCTTAAAAAAGAGGTGAAGCAGGCCCAGGATCTGTGGAAGATGTCTCCGCTGGCTTATGCAACCAACATCAAGACCCCGCTGCTGGTCATCCACGGGGAAGAAGATCTGCGCTGCCCGCAGGAACAGGGTGAGCAAATGTATACGGCAATGAAGAAACAAGGTGTGGATACAAAAATGGTGCTTTATCCAAAATCCAGCCATGGCTTGTCACGTGCCGGACTGCCGCATCTTCGTCTCGACCGGATGGAAGAAATCAAATCCTGGTTCAAAAAATATAACTAATATATAGGACTGAGGCTGGGATTTATCCCGGTCTCTTTTTTACTGGATCCTGATAAAAATGCTTCTGTCAGGACAATGACAACTGGCTTTGATATACTTTTATAAACTGGAAAAATATGACCGATTCGATATGGGAGTGAAAAGAGTGAGAGCTGATATTGAGAGCCTGAATCCGTTTGAGTTGAATGTTTATCTTAAAAAGAGTGTAAATGATGAGGATGAATCAAAAGGATGGTTGAATGCCGGTAGAGGGAATCCCAACTGGACTGCTTCCGTACCGAGAGCGGCTTATTACTTGCTGGGAGAATTTGCTACAAATGAAACACTGGATCAGGAAGACGATATTATCGGCAGTAAAATAAAAGATAAAAAGGGCAGAGTCGAGCGGTTCCAGGATTTTCTGGACCAGAAAACATCTAAAGGATCCTCCTTTTTGAAAGACGTGTGGGATAACGGCGAACACCTGCTGGGAATGAAAAAAGAAAAGTGGCTGACCTATATCCTTGATTACATGATCGGTGACAATTAACCCTATCCAGTCCGCATACTCACAGCATGTGAGTAGCCGGTCAAGCACTACATGCATCATGAACTGTTTGGAGCCAGACCTGTTCCTTTTGATGTGTTTGCTGTAGAAGGAGGAACGGCAGGTATTGTCTATTTCTTCGAGTCTCTAGTGAATAATCATTTGCTTGAACCCAAGGATACGATCGCTCTGATGATCCCGACCTTTGCACCGTATCTTGAGATTCCTGAACTGCCGGAATATGGATTCGAAACGGAATACATCAAATCCGAACTGATGGAAATCGACGGGAAAGCAAGCTATCAGTTTTCAGAAGCGGAACTGGATCGTCTGAGAAATGATGACATCATAGCCGTTTTTGTTGTCAATCCGAGTAATCCGACCGCCAATGCGATTTATGATAAAACGATCGAACAGCTGAAAGATATCGTACAGAGGGATAATCCAAATCTCATGATCCTGACGGATGATGTTTACGGCACGTTTCTGGATGATTTTACTTCATTGTTTACGTCGCTGCCCTTTAACACGGCCTGTATCTACTCCTATTCCAAATACTTCGGGGCAACGGGATGGCGCGTCGGAACCCGGGCTTTATCTGAAGAAAATATTTTTGACAAGCGTCTGAGAGAGTTGCCTCAAGCCAAGAAAGAAGAGCTTGACAAACGTTATGGGCCCATTTCATCCAGCCCGCGGGATCTCTTGTTCATCGACCGTCTGGTTGCAGACAGCCGGTCTGTGGCTTTGAATCACGTGGCCGGACTCTCTGCACCGCAGCAGGTGATGATGACCCTTTTCAGCTTGTATTCGCTCCTTGATAAAGAAGATGAATACAAAAAGAAAGTGATGGAGATGTGTTATGAAAGACAGAAACTTCTCTATGATGCTCTGGATCTGACACTCCCTCTCAAAGAGCTTGACACGGCCTATTACAGTGAAATCGATTTTGCTTTATGGCTCAAAGACAGGTACAGTGACTCCTTTAAGACCTATATTGTTGAACATCACACCATGACCGACCTGATCGCCAAACTCGTTCAGGAAGAGCGGCTGATGCTCTTGAAAGCTGATGCGTTCGGCTCAAGTACGTGGTCTGTCAGAGTGTCGCTGGCTAATCTGGAAACAGAGGCCTACGCAGAAGTTGGCCGGCGTATCGTAAACATGATGGACCGGATGTATGGAGAATGGAAAGAAGTAAGAGCTGCAGATAATGCATAGGATGAGAAGGATGCTCGTGAAAGAAGTCTTTAGATATTAACGTCTCTTTTTTACAAACAAATGAGAATACTCTAAAACTCTGATAAGGACGAGGCGCTGAACTATGTTTTCTGAAAAGTGTTTGTTATACTCACTTACGATCATAGATCATGATAGTAAACCAATACCTGACACACACAAAATCTTATAGGAGTGGAACCTTGAAGCAAAACCTAGAAAGTTTGAGCCCCTTTGAATTAAATCTATATCTTGAAAGCCGAATGACACATCAGGAAACTAATAAAGAATGGCTGAATGCCGGAAGAGGTAATCCGAACTGGACAGCACCGATTCCTCGCGAAGCTTACTTCCTGTTAGGGGAATTTGCGACCAGAGAAACAATGCGTAAAGAAAAGCAGTCCATTGGAACAATGATCAAGGGGAAAACTGGACAGGCTGAACGGTTTGAAGCCTTTATCGATCAGAAGGATTCTCCGGGATCAGAGCTTTTACAGGATATCTGGGAAAATGGGTCACACTTATTAGGCATGCCAAGAGAACAATGGCTGACACACATGCTGGATTATACCATAGGAGACAATTATCCTTATCCGGAACGTGTACTGACCGCATGCGAACAGCCGATCAAACAGTATCTGCACCATGAACTCTTTAATTCAGCCACTGTACCGTTTGACATTTTTGCGGTCGAAGGCGGGACAGCCGGAATCGTCTATACCTTCAAGTCACTGGTAAATAACCACTTGCTTGAACGCCATGATAAAATAGCGTTGATGATACCGACTTTTGCCCCATATATGGAGATCCCGGAGCTTCCGGAATACGGCTTTGATGTTGAATATATCCGTTCAGAACTAATGGAGATCGATGGACAGAGAAGTTATCAGTTCTCAGAATCGGAACTGGATCGTTTGAGAAACGATGAGATCAAAGCGGTTTTCGTCGTCAACCCAAGTAACCCGACAGCGAATGCCATTTACAATGATTCGATCGAGCAGCTGCAGGACATCGTGAAAAAAGACAACCCGAACTTGATGATCCTTTCCGATGATGTTTATGGGACGTTTTTAAAGGATTTCACATCCTTATTCACAGCTATCCCTTATAATACAGCTTGTATTTACTCGTATTCCAAATACTTCGGTGCTACCGGATGGCGCGTAGGGACGATCGCGCTGGCTAAGGACAACATCTTTGATGAACGTCTGCGCGAACTGCCGGAGGCTAAAAAAGAAGCTTTGGATGAGCGTTATGGGACGCTGACTTCAGAACCACGGGAGATATCGTTCATCGACCGTCTCGTAGCTGACAGCCGTTCAGTCGCTCTGAATCATGCAGCCGGCTTATCTGCACCGCAGCAGGTCATGATGACCCTGTTCAGTTTATACGCCCTGATGGATGAAGAAGATGAATACAAGCAGGAAGTCATGGACATCTGTCAGACAAGAGGTGAGCTTTTATATGAGTCGCTCGAGATGTCTATCCCTTATAAAAGTCTGAATACAGCTTATTATTGTGAGATCGATTTTGACTGGTGGCTGGAAAAACGTTACGGACATGCCTTTAGATCTTTCGTTCAGGAGACATGGACGATGACCGATATCGTCGCTAAACTGGCTGAGGAAGAACAGCTGATGCTCTTGAAAGCCGAGGCGTTCGGATCGAGTAAGTGGACCGTGCGTGTCTCGTTGGCCAATCTGGAAACAGAAGCCTATAAAGAAATTGGTACACGTGTCTCAGATATGATGGACCGTATGCACAGTGACTGGAAAAACAGCTGAATATAAAAAAAGAAAAACATGCGCAAATCGGCGCATGTTTTTTTGTCAGAAAAATCAGGATATGAGGAAGGGAGCAGGACTGACGATGATCTTTCCATGAGTCAGTCAGCCCTGCGTTCAGCTTAAATTAAAAACGCTGCCTCCCACAGAAGTGAAGGCAGCGTTTATGCGTGTTCTATTCTTTATTCTACAGTAACTGATTTAGCCAGATTACGTGGTTTATCCACGTCATTTCCGCGGTGCAGACTGCAGTAATAAGAAAGCAGTTGAGTCGGGATAACGCTGACTAGAGCAGAGAGTAACGGATTGACATGCGGAATCACGATCTGATCACCTGGGCGGTTCAAGCCGTCCATTGAAATGACCATCGTATGGGCTCCGCGTGCCTGTGTTTCCTGCAAGTTTCCTCTGGTGTGACCAGCCACACCTTTTTCCGTCACCAGCGCGATAACTGGCGTACCTTCTTCGATCAAAGCGATCGTGCCATGCTTCAGTTCGCCGGCAGCAAAACCTTCTGTCTGAATGTAGGAAATTTCTTTCAGCTTCAGGGCCGCTTCCAATGCGACATGATAATCCATACCACGTCCGATATAGAAGGCGTTTCGGGAAATGCTCAAGTAATCAGCGGCAAGTTCTTCGATTTTCTCTTTATCATCGACGATAGCCTGCATGGCATTGGCGACGATACCGATATCATGCAGCATGGTCCCTTTTTTTATAAGGCCTTTACTTATGCCGACCACTTCGCTGAGGATAGCTAATACAGCAATCTGGGCTGTGTAGGCTTTAGTGGAAGCGACAGCTATTTCAGGTCCGGCATTCAAGAGCAGCGTGAAATTGGATTCGCGAGACAGGGTCGAGCCGGAAACATTAGTTACAGTCAGTGATGGATGCCCCAAAGCGTTTGTCTTAACAAGTACCTGACGGCTATCTGCTGTTTCACCACTTTGAGAAATAAAGATAAAGAACGGTTTTTCCGAAAGGAGTGGTGTGTGATAACCGAATTCACTGGATACATGAACTTCAGTCGGAATGTGAGTCATGGACTCGATAAGCTGTTTACCGACCAGACCGGCATGGTAACTTGTACCCGCCGCAATGATGTAGATGCGGTCAGACTCCAGCATAGTATCAACGATCTCCTGATCCACGGTCAGTTTGCCGTTTTCATCCTGATATTTCAGCAATAATTTACGCATGACAGCTGGCTGTTCATCGATTTCTTTCAGCATGTAATAAGGGTACGTCCCTTTTTCCAGATCATCTGAATCGATTTCAGCTGTGTAGGCATTGCGGTCGATGATATCACCGGAATAGTTTTCGATGACGAGAGACTCGCGGGTAACTGTTGCTACTTCTTTATCCATCAGTTCAACAAACTGATCGGTTTCTTTGATCATCGCCATAGCGTCGCTGCAGATAACATTGAAGCCGTCACCTTTACCGAGCAATAGCGGACTTTTGTTTTTAGCTGCAAATATAACATCAGGATTTTCGCTGTCCATCAAGGCGATCGCGTAAGATCCTTCTAAAGCAACGATAGCTTTTTTAAATGCATCGATGGGTGCAAGATCTTCTTCTTCCACGAACCAGGCAATAAGCTGAACAATGATTTCTGTATCCGTATCACTCTTCAGATCGATATCTCCTAAGTAAGCATCTTTAACTTCCTGATAGTTTTCAATAACGCCATTATGCACAATAGTGAAGCGCTCACTGAAAGACTGGTGCGGATGAGCATTACGTACACTTGGGGCGCCGTGAGTAGCCCAGCGTGTATGACCGATACCAGCCGTTGCCTCCACTGAAGCATCTACTTTTTCACGAAGTGCAGCAATTCTGCCTTTTTCTTTAAATAAATGTCCTTCGTGCGCTTTATTCTGTACATAAATACCAGCTGAATCGTAACCTCGGTATTCCAGCTTTTCTAAACCATGTAATAATATGTCTTTAGCATCTTTTCTTCCAATATATCCTACAATTCCACACATTGATTTTTCCACCTTTCAGAGAGTCGGTTAAATTTTTATTGGTATAGACTTGGAACAATGATTGTCTGATGGGTCTTCTTGATTAGCAATACTATAATAACGGTATTTAAATGTAAAGTCAACAGAATTAAACATTCGGTTATTATCGTAGTGGTATAGTCGGATGACCTTGATCCATTCCTCAAAGTTCCTTATTGAAAATGAGCGCAATGTAATAATGATATAAGTGTATGAAGAGATAGTCAAGCTTTTGAATCACTGAATCGCAGATATATGTACAGGTTTCCAAATGTTGTCACACCGCGTTCAAATTATTGTGCACTACTTTTTTATATGGTATGATATCCACGAATGAAAAAATGTTCAATTTATTATAATCGTTTAATAATTTGGGCGAAAGAACATAGGAGGAATGTTTCAAAATGGATTACAAAAAAATAGTGAGTTTATTAGCGGTTTCTGCTTTTGCTTTAGCTGGGTGCGAGACAGATGAAGCGGAAGATGTCGAGCAATCTGTTGAAGATGTAGCAGAAGAAACGGAAGATGTCGTCGAAGAAGGAGCGGAAGAAACAGAAGAAAGTGCCCATGACATTATCGATGATATCGGAAGCGATCTTGATTATACATCACCTGTCGAGATGGAACTGACCGGCGGTTCATGGTCTGAAGATGGATATATCTTTACACCGACAGACGGCGAAGCGACAATTAACGGGACAGCCACAGCTAATGAAGATGTGGAAGAAGTTTTCGCTTTTGTTATAGAAGACGGTGTAGTCTTTGAAAAACCGGAAGTGACAGAAGGAGAATTCACCTTTACTGTCAGTGCTGAAGATGCTGAACAAACGTTTCAGATAGGTGTTTCGGGAGAGGATTTATGGGAAGTCGGGGACGAAGCTGACGCAGAAGAATTAGTCAGATACGAAGACGTCATTATTCCTGCTGCCCAAGCAGAGTAAAAATGTAGTGAAAAGAGGCCGAGTTTTTTTTCGGCCTCTTTTGTGTCTTATATAGAAGCTGATGATTCTGCAGCAGGAGATGGATTTAACAGGTGCACATTATGCCGGTTATATGTTTTTCAATGCCCTTTGTTCTTTATATTCATTGTTTCTTAAGATTTATCCTGTATACTGTTGTGTGAACCGTGAAATCAAAGAATTTTATTGAAGGAATGAATGAGATGCAATGGATAAGTAAATTGATGTTTTACATGAAAGGCCGATATGGATATGATGAACTATCAAAAATGCTGATTCTTGTCGGACTGGTACTGAGTATATTCAGTAATTTCACTGGCGGGTTCCTGCTGAACATGCTGGCCTTAGCCTCGATCGCTTTTGGAGGACTGCGTGTGCTGTCCAAAGAAAAAGGCAACCGGCGTAAAGAACTTCAACAGTATATGAAGTGGAAACAGTCTGTTTTATCCCGTTACAGAAAATACAGAAACCGCTGGATCCAGAGGAAGGCATTCAAAATCACTAAATGTCCCAGCTGCAAACAGAAGATCAGGATTCCACGCGGCAGAAAAAAAGTACGTGTCACCTGTCCGTCGTGTCAGAATAAATTTATCAAAAAAACCTAGTCTCTACCAAGTGGGTTCGAGATCAAAGATATGCTATAATTGTAGAATAACAATAAAGACTGGACGTAACCGTTCAGCTTTTTTGTATGTTCAGGATTAATTTAAAAGACAAGAAAATCATAAGGCAAACGGATCCGTTTACCTTATAGATGAGTGAAACGATAAGGAGAACACAATGAAATTAATTATTGGCTTAGGCAATCCCGGGGGAAAATATGCAAAAACGAAACACAATATAGGGTTTATCACACTGGATGAGATCGCTTATCAGAAAGGCTGGGCGTTCAACCGGTCAAATTTTGAATCGGTCTATGCAGAAGGTATGATCGGTTCGGAAAAAGTCATCCTAGTGAAACCGCAGACCTATATGAATGATTCGGGACGTGCAGTGAGACAGTGGCTGGATTATTATGATTTAACGGAAGAAGACATGGTCGTCATCTATGATGATATGGATCTGCCGACAGGAAAAATAAGATTGAGACAAAAAGGCGGAGCCGGCGGTCACAATGGCATCAAGAGTATGATCGATCATACGGGGACAAAAAAATTCAATCGCCTGCGTATCGGAGTCGGACGTCCCTTTGAAAATCAGTCGGTCGTTTCTCATGTCTTGAGTCCTTTCCATAAATCGGATCACGAGGATATGCTGTTCTCGGTCAAGAAAGCAGCCGATGCAGCCATTTACTGGGCTGAAGGCCATACCTATATGGATACTATGACTCAGTTCAATTGAGTAGAAAAAGGAGTTGAACAGCGTGTCACACTTACACACATTTTTAAGTAACAAGCCTTCGGTGCAGGAGGTATTCAGTACACTGACGGATCAGAGTCACCAGCTGGTCACGGGGCTTGCGGGCTCTGCCCGAACGCTGCTGCTTCAGGCGATGCTGGAAGAAAAAAAGAAACCGATCGTTGTCGTCACTCAGAATCTCTATCATGCTAATCAGATGATTGCTGATCTGACTGGGCTGGTTCCTGACGAACAGCTTTTTCTATTCTCGGTCGATGATATGATCCACGCTGAAATGGCGATCGCCTCACCGGAAGCACGGGCTGACCGTGTCAAGGCGCTGGATTTTCTTTTAAAAGGAGAACCGGGAATCGTTGTGGTCCCGCTTGCCGGAGCACGCAAGATTCTGCCGGACCCTAAAGTGTTCAAAGACGCCGAATTGACTTTTTCATTAGGCGATGAAGTGGAACTGGATGACATCACATTGAAGCTGACTGAAATGGGCTACCGGAGAGAACAGAAGGTGGCGGCCCCTGGCGAATACAGTATTCGCGGTGGCATCGTCGATGTCTACCCGCTGACTGAAGAACAGCCCGTACGCATGGAATTATTCGATGTCGAAGTGGATTCCCTGCGTTATTTTGATGCAGATACACAGCGGTCGAGCCACAATGTCGATCAGGTAACGGTCATCCCGGCTTCAGATGCGCTGCTTCCCGTAGACGAGAAAGAAGAGATACTCAAGCGCTTTGACAAAGCCTTTACACATTCAATGAAAAAGATGAAAGAAGAGGACCGGAAAGAACAGCTGACACAGAGTGTGACGCCGGTCATGGATGCAATCAGAGAAGAGTCTTATATTGAAGAACTGGCAAAATATACGGACCTCTTGTACACAGACAAGGCAACGGTCATCGACTATGCTTCTGGCGATGCGGTTTTAGTCATGGATGAATATCCGCGGATCCTCGAAAACGAAGCACGTCTGGATGAAGAAGAAGCCGAGTGGGTGACCAGTCAGTTGTCCAGCGGCACGATACTGTATGATCAGTCTTACTCCGTTCCTTTTAGAGAATCGCTGAAGCAGGGTTATCAGCCGCAGCTGCATTTTGCCCTTTTCCAGAAAGGGATGAAAGGGTTGAAACTGAATGCGATCCATGCGTTCCAGTATCGCACGATGCAGAGTTTCTTCGGACAGATGCCGCTCGTTAAAACTGAAATGGAACGCTGGAAGAAACAGAACTATACTGTTGTGGTCATGACGGACAGTGAAGAACGGGCCGAAAAAGTCCATCAGACACTGCTTAACTTTGAGATCAAAAGTGTGCTGTCCAAAGACGGGACGATCGAACCTGAGAGGGTACAGGTCATCACGTCAAGTGTCCAGACCGGCTTTGAACTGCCTCAACAGAGACTGGCTGTTCTGACTGAAAAAGAACTGTTCAACCGGATCCCCAAGAAAAAGCCCAGACGCCAGAATATCACCAATGCTGAACGGCTGAAAAGTTACTCGGAACTTGAAAAAGGCGATTACGTGGTTCATGTCAATCACGGGATCGGTCAGTTCATGGGTATGGAAACGATGGAGATAAACGGCGTACATCAGGATTACTTGTCTGTTGTATACAGCGATACCTCCAAACTCTTTATTCCGGTGACCCAGCTCAATCTGCTTCAGAAATATGTATCTTCTGAAGGGAAGACCCCGAAACTGAACAAACTTGGGGGGACGGCCTGGGCGAAGACGAAAAACCGCGTGGCAGCACAAGTTGAAGATATTGCCGATGATCTGATCGAGCTCTATGCCGCCAGAGAAAGTAAGGTGGGCTATGGCTTTTCAGAAGACGATGCCTACCAGCAGGAATTTGATGATGCGTTCCCTTATACGGAAACGGATGATCAGCTGCGTTCTATCCATGAAGTGAAAATTGATATGGAGAAAAAGAAACCGATGGACCGTCTGCTTGTTGGCGATGTGGGATACGGAAAAACAGAGGTAGCGATGCGTGCGGCTTTCAAAGCCGTCCAGGACGGCAAACAGGTCGCCTTTCTGGTCCCCACGACCGTCCTTGCTCAGCAGCATTATGAGACCATGATCGAACGGTTCGTGGATTTCCCTGTCGAGATCGGACTTTTGAGCCGTTTCAGAACAGGGAAGCAAATCAAAGAAACGGTGAACGGATTAAGAAAAGGACAAGTCGATATCGTCGTTGGGACCCACAGGGTTTTATCCAAGGATATCGAATTTCAGGATCTGGGTCTTCTGATCGTTGATGAGGAACAGCGCTTTGGTGTGAAACACAAAGAACGGCTGAAACAGCTGAAAAACGAAGTGGATGTCCTGACGCTTACCGCGACACCTATACCGCGTACGCTGCATATGTCGATGCTTGGAGTCAGGGATCTGTCTGTCATCGAAACGCCGCCGGCCAACCGTTATCCGGTACAGACTTATGTCATGGAGATGAACGGTCCGGTCGTTCAGGAATCGATTCAGCGGGAACTGGCCCGAGGCGGTCAGGTGTTTTATCTGCACAACCGCGTCAGCACGATCGAGCAGCGGGCAGATGAACTGCAGCAGCTCGTGCCTGAAGCGCGTATCGCTTATGCGCATGGTCAGATGAGCGAGAACCAGCTGGAGAACGTTCTTTATCAGTTCATCCAGGGGGAATTCGACCTGCTCGTGACCACGACGATCATTGAAACCGGCGTAGATATACCGAATGTCAATACACTGATCGTTGAAGACGCGGACCGGATGGGTCTGTCACAGTTGTATCAGTTACGAGGACGGGTCGGACGAAGCAGCCGCATTGCCTATGCCTACTTCATGCATCAGCCGAACAAAGTGCTGACGGAAGTAAGTGAAAAGCGTCTGCAGGCGATCAAAGATTTCACCGAACTGGGATCCGGGTTTAAAATCGCCATGCGGGACTTATCGATCCGTGGAGCCGGGAATCTGTTAGGCCAGCAGCAGCATGGCTTCATCGATAGTGTCGGTTTCGATCTGTACTCACAGATGCTGTCTGAAGCAGTAGCCAGAAAACGCGGAGATAAAACACGAGCCAAGACCCATGTCGAAATGGATCTGTCTCTTGATGCGTATCTTCCAGGCTCATATGTGGAAGATGAACGGCAGAAAATCGAGCTTTACAAACGGATCCGTCAGTTCTCCTCTGAAGAAGACTATGTCGAACTGCAGGATGAACTGATCGACCGCTTCGGCGAGTATCCTCAGTCGGTAGCAGATCTGCTTTCAGTCGGACTGCTCAAAATGTACAGTGAAACAGCTCTGATCGAAACGATCAAACGAGAGAATGCCACAGTCACTGTGACCTTTTCGGCTGAAGGGACTCGGAAATACCCGCTCCCTGAAGTGTTCAAGGCGCTAAAAGATATCCCGATGAAGACAGACATGCAGTCAGAAGAGAAACTAGCCATCGACTTTAAACTTACGAGACGCATGAATGACAATGAATGGCTGGATGCTCTGGTTCTATTTTCAAAAAACTGTGCAGAATACCGCATGGAAAAGGAAAAGCAGAACGAGGATCAGGCTTCGGCAGATGAGTCGAACGAATCAGAAGAATAAATGAGTGAACGTTCGGTGGGACAGGAGGAAATGATGCATACCATACATGTCGTAGGGCTCGGTCCGGGAGACAAGGACCAGATGCCGATTAAAATAGAGAAAAAAATCAGAAAAGCACCACGTGTCTATTTGAGAACAGAAGACCATCCGGCAGTAAAGGAATTAAAAGCAGAAGGCATAACGTTCAAGTCCTTTGATTATCTTTATGAAGAGATGGGCAAGGATTTCGAGAAAGTATACGCAGCCATCGTAGATGAACTCATCTCGCTGGCAGAGGAGGAAGAGATCCTTTATGCGGTGCCCGGTCATCCGATGGTCGCTGAAAAAACAGTAAAAGATCTATTGGACAAGTACCCGGAGGTCAACATCGTCGGAGGAAAAAGTTTTATCGACGACCTCTTCCAGTCTGTTCAGGTCGACCCGGTCGAAGGCTTTCAGCTGCTGGATTCCTTTGATCTGAATCAGGACACGCTGAATACGGGTCAGCACGTCATCGTCATGCAGGTGTTCAACGCCTTGATGGCCGGGGACGTGAAACTGACGCTGATGGAAAAGTATCCGGATGATCACAGTGTTGCCGTTATCGATGCAGCCGGAAGCGGCCAGGAAAACATCAGCTGGATGCCTTTATACGAAATCGATCGCTTTGAAGGGGTCTACAACTTGAGGTCTTTGTATATCCCGCCGCTTGAGTTGGATGAACAGGTCACATCTCTTTCGACGCTTCAGTATTATATCGATAGAGTCACTGATACCGACCAGGGTGATGTATGGATCAAAGAACAGTCGGCTCGGTCGCTGATCCGCTACCTGAAAGAAGAAACGCAGGAACTGGTCGAGGCTATCGAAAAAGATGACAGCCAGAACTGGATGGAAGAACTTGGAGATGTTTTAGTCCAGCTGTTATATCAGTCCAGTATCGCTGAAAAAGAAGGCCGTTTTACCTTTGAAGATGTACTTGAAACAGTGAACAGAAAAATCAGACGCCGTCATCCGCATGTGTTCGATGGCGTAAAGGCTGAAACACCTGAAGAGGTGGATGCCTTATGGCAGAAAATAAAAGCGGAAGAAAAGAGGGAAAACGATGAGACTCGATAAATTTCTTAAAGTATCACGCATCATCAAGAGACGTTCAGTAGCTAAAGAGATCGCAGACAAAGACCGTATCCAAATCAACGGGAAAACAGCCAAATCATCCAGTCAGGTGGCTGTCGGCGATGAGCTGACGATCCATTTCGGCAATAAAACAATGATAGTATCTGTGGATGATATCAGGGATACGACGAAAAAAGATGAGGCAAAGAACTTATACACCGTCATAGAAGAGACCTTTAAGCAGTCTTATGAGTAAAAAGTAAAAGGATTAAAGGAAACAGAGCTGCTTGATCAAAAAAGAGTGGCTGACAATCAGAATAATGGATATCTGACGACCTGCGAACAAAATGAGTCGGATGTCCATTATTCTGTTTTTTATTAACGGCTGGTTCTTTTCATTGGTTGGGTTTATTGCTATACTTTAGTTAATCAGATTTGAGTAAGAGAATGGAACCGAGGGGGATATGATATGGATAAAAAGAAACAGAGTGTTACACGCATGGAGAATCCATACATACAACATAAAACGCTCGAAAGTATCAGAGAATTCAAATACAAAAGAAAATTAAAAAGACGGATGCAGCTGATCGTGGCTGCAGGCATCATGCTTATTCTGCTGGTCGGGAGCGGACTGGTCAGGAATTATTACACGCTGCAGAAGCTGGAGGATCAGAAGGTACAGGCTCAGGAAGAACTGGAGTCCCTGGATCTGCGTCAGGAAGAACTGGAGTATTATATCGGTCTCCTGGAAGATGAAGAATATGTTGCCAAGCTGGCCCGCAGTGAGTATTACTTGACCAAAGATAATGAAATAGTGTTCAGTTTTCCTGATGACAGAAACCCGGATCATACCGAGGTGACGGAAGAAGAAGCAGCCGGTTTTGAAGAAGAAGAAACAGGGAATGAAGAATAAGTGGCTGGATCACGAACATTAATCGAAAAAAATTCACAAAGATTTCATTAATCCTTTATTCTTTATTTTTAACATGCTATAATTAACTCAAATTATTTAGGAGGCAACATAGAAAACATGTCAATTGAAGTTGGAAGCAAAGTAGAAGGAAAAGTTACGGGTATTGCTAATTTTGGTGCATTTATCGATCTGGGCAACAACAAAACAGGTTTAGTGCACATTAGTGAAGTCTCAGATAGTTACGTTGAGAACATCAACGAAGAATTAGAAGTCGGTCAAACCGTTACAGTCAAAGTCTTATCTATCGCCGACGATGGAAAAATCGGGTTATCTATCCGTAAGGCTCAAGAGAAACCTGCAGCTGAGGCTTCCAAGCCAAGACCATCATCAAACAGAGGACGTCCAAGTTCTTCAAACAAACGTCCGGCAGCGAAAAAAGATGATTTCGATTCACTGATGAATTCATTTTTGAAAGACAGTGAAGATCGTTTGACATCTTTAAAACGCCATACTGAAAATAAACGTGGCGGCCGCGGTGGTCGAAAAGGTTAATTGGACATTAATATCAGATAGAATAAAGGGTTTAGGGGCATCCCTGAATCCTTTTTACTTATCATGAGATAACACGCTTTATTAAAAGAGGGGATGTGAGGCAGTGGATCTAGCTGAAGATTTCTTGAATCAGATACAGTCAAAAAGTTACTGGCGCGCCGGTGAAAGTATTGTTGTAGGTGTTTCCGGTGGCGTCGATTCCATGGTCCTGTTTGATCTGCTGAACCAGCTGCCGGATGACTGCAGGCCGGACATCCATGTCGCCCATGTCAATCATCAGCTGAGACCAGAATCGGATGCGGAAGAGCATTTCATAAAAAAGTGGATGAAGACCTATGCCGTTCCAGTGCATACATATACCTGGAATAAAACAGACCATCCTGCAGCGGGTATCGAACAGGCAGCGAGAAATGTCCGTTACCGATTCTTCAGTGAAGTGGCAGAAAAAGTGAACAGCCGGTTCATTCTAACCGCACATCATCGTGATGACCAAGTTGAAACAGTTCTGATGCGGCTCGTTCGCGGGAGTTCGCTGGATGAACTGACCGGCATTTCTAATGAAAGACCGGCAGAGGGTCGCATAGTTCTGCGACTACTGTTGCCCTATTCAAAAGACAGGATCTTAAATTATGCGAGAGAAAATGCTGTTTCCTGGAGAGAAGACGAGAGCAATCAGTCGAGTCTCTATACACGAAACCGTTTCAGGCATCACATCATTCCCGAATTGAAACTGGAGAATCCCGCACTGGAAAAGCATATCTACGATTTTTCAAGCGATATGAATGACCTGCTTAAAGTCGTGGAGCCGCTGATCGAAGCAGAGCTCGCTCGTTCATTCGGTCTCTCGCCCACGCGCATGCAACTGAACCTCTCCTCCTTTCTCACTCAGGAACATGGATTCCAGAAAATCGTTTTACGCAGAGCTTTTAAGAAATGGCGGACTGAGCAAGTATATGCCATCAGTCAGCAGCATGTAGACCTGCTGCTTGACTGGTTCGAGGCAGGCGGGCCCAATACGTATCTGGAGCTCCCGGGGCGTCTGACAGCACAGAAAGAATACGATAAGTGTATAATCGAAGAAGCAGTAAATAGTGAGGAAACAAACGCTAGTGATGCTGTCTCAGAAGTGCTGGAGCTCGGTCAGTGGAAAGTGCTGAATGAAACGGAAAAAATAGGCTGGTTTACCTATGAAACGTTCCGGAAGATGGTTGGAATGAAAGGTCAGATCATTTATCTGGCTGAAAAAGGAATCGAATGGCCACTGGTGGTCCGCCACCGAGAGCCCGGAGACAAGATGAAAGTGAAAGGACTCGATGGGTCCAAAAAAATAAAAGATGTTTTTATTGACCAGAAAGTCCCCCGAAAAAAACGCGACGAAGCCTGGCTGATCACTGACAGCCGTGGGCAAATCGTCTGGCTCGCTGGTTATAAAGAATCGCCGTTGTCACTCAACCCATTAACTGATACAATAATCTACGTACTTATATACCAGAAAAATACTGCAGCAGGAATCGAATAGTCAAAGGAGACGGTAAACATGAAAAAGGATATGGAGAAAATTCTGATCACTGAAGAGGAAATACAGGCAAAAGTCAAAGAACTAGGTGCCATACTTTCAAAGGAATATGAAGGAAAGAACCCGCTGCTCGTCGGTGTACTGAAAGGCGGCTTGCCATTCATGGCTGACCTTATCAAAGAGATGGATATTTATCTGGAAATCGATTTTATGGACGTTTCCAGCTACGGCAATGAAACGGTATCATCCGGAGAAGTCAAAATACTTAAGGATCTGGATACGAACGTAGAAGGCCGCCACGTGCTGTTCGTTGAAGATATCATCGATACCGGTGGGACACTGGCGTATCTTAAAGACATGTTCAAGTACCGCAAAGCGGCTTCAGTCAAAATCGTGACGATCCTGGATAAACCGAGTGGTCGAAAAATCGATATACAGGCAGATTGGGTCGGCTTTGAAGTGCCGCATGAATTTGTTGTGGGCTATGGTCTGGATTATATAGAGAATTATCGTAACCTGCCGTATATCGGTGTCCTCAAACCTGAAATATATCAGTAGGCCTAAAGAGCGATGATGCCATCTGGCTGTTTTCACTGCAATAATGTACAATCATCAAACAAAATTCATAGTCAAAAATGGTCAAGTGTGTTAACATATATAAGACTATTAATTAAGCTTATGCTTAAATAATAATAAAAATACAAGTGATAGATGGAGGATGACATGAAGAAAGGATTTTTCAAAAGTGGCCTCTTCTACGTCATCGTGTTTCTTGCGGTTATCGGTATTGCAAGTTGGGCGACGAGTGGCGGACAAGATCAAGCTTCAGAGAGTGTAAGTTCGACTGAATTTATAGAATTTTTAGAAGAAGATCGTATAGAAGAATTTCAAGTGCAGCCCACAGCGGGTGTCTATGAAATCACAGGTCAATTACGCGAAGGACAAGAAATAGAAATAGAGCAGGACCAGGATGTCAACTTTTTTGGTAGTCTGGAGCAGGAAGATGCTTCGACATTTACCACGTATATCTTGAGAAACGATACGATCGTTGACGAAATGTATCAGCTTGCTAGAGACAATGATGTCGAAATCGTATCTGTTGAAGAACCGACGACTGGTATCTGGACTAGCTTACTCTTTTCATTCCTTCCGCTCTTACTGTTTGTCGGATTCATTTATTTCATGATGGGTCAAGCAGGACAAGGTGGCGGAGGCGGCGGCGGAGGCCGTGGTGTGATGAACTTCGGCAAGTCCAAAGCAAAAGAAAGTGACGCCAAAACAAGTAAGGTACGTTTTTCTGATGTTGCTGGTGCGGATGAAGAAAAAGAAGAATTAGTAGAAATCGTTGAGTTCCTGAAAGACCCTAGACGATTTGCCAACCTGGGTGCACGTATCCCGGCCGGCGTCCTCCTGGAGGGACCTCCAGGAACAGGTAAAACATTACTTGCCAAAGCTGTTGCCGGTGAAGCCGGTGTACCGTTCTTCTCGATCTCAGGTTCTGAGTTCGTCGAGATGTTCGTAGGTGTCGGGGCAAGCCGTGTCAGAGACTTATTTGAAAATGCGAAGAAAACAGCTCCGGCTATCATCTTTATCGATGAGATCGATGCTGTTGGACGTCAGCGTGGTGCCGGTATGGGCGGCGGACACGATGAACGTGAACAGACCCTGAACCAGCTCCTTGTTGAGATGGATGGATTTACAGGTAACGAAGGCGTCATCGTCATTGCGGCAACAAACCGTCAGGACGTTCTTGACCCAGCTCTCTTGCGTCCAGGACGTTTTGACAGACGTATCATGGTCGGCAGACCGGATGTCAAAGGACGTGAAGCGATCCTTAAAGTACATGCCAAGAATAAACCTATTGCTCCAGATGTCGATTTGAAAATCATCGCCAGACAGACGCCAGGCTTTTCCGGGGCTGACCTGGAAAACCTGCTGAACGAAGCTGCATTAGTTGCAGCCAGACGTGACAGCAAGCAGATCGAAGCGCTCGATATCGATGAAGCACATGACCGTGTCATTGCAGGTCCTGCGAAGAAAGACCGTGTCATCTCTAAAGTTGAACGTTCAATGGTTGCCTATCATGAAGCGGGGCATACGATCGTTGGTCTTGTATTAAGTGATGCACGAATCGTTCATAAAGTAACGATCGTTCCTCGAGGCAGAGCCGGCGGATATGCCATCATGCTCCCTAAAGAAGATCGCTTCTTAATGACCAAGAAAGAATTATTTGAACAGATCGTTGGACTCTTGGGTGGTCGTGTAGCTGAAGAAATCATATTCGATTCTCAGTCAAGCGGTGCATCGAACGACTTCCAGCAGGCAACTCAGATCGCCAGAAGCATGGTAACTGAATACGGCATGAGTGACTTGCTCGGACCGGTCCAGTATGAAGGCGGCGGTCAAGTATTCCTGGGCAGAGACTATTCTCAATCCAAGGCTTACTCAGAACAGTTTGCTTATCAGATCGACCAGGAAGTTCTGCGTATTCTGAATGAAGCACATACTGAAGCGCGACGCATTCTTGAAGAACATAAAGATGCGCATGATCTGATCGCTCAGAAACTGCTTGAAGTAGAAACACTGGATGAGAAACAAATCAAATCATTATTTGAACAAGGTGAAATGCCTTCGAAAGACGTTTCTGCTCCGTCAGAATTCCCTTCTGAAAAAGAAGAGGCGGAAAGAGATCCTGAAGACGAAGAAATCGGGAAAACGTTTGAAGAAATCAAAGCGGCACGTGAGAAAAAAGAACGTGAACGTGAGAAGCGTTTTGAAGAAAATCAGGACGATCAGTCATCCGAAGAGTCAGATGCTGAAAGTTCAGACAGTCAGAAAAAAGATAAATCAGACGACGAACCAAAAGCGTAACAAGCAAAGAAGAGGATGGCGATTTTATCGCATCCTCTTCTTTCCATGTAAACGGATGAAAACTAATATATATAAAGGAATGTGACTTATGTCAGATAAATTATTAAAAGCATTAGGCTATAATGATCAGATCCGTGTGTATGTCGTGGATACAACGGATATGGTCAAGACAGCCCAGGAAAATCATCAGACCTGGAGTGCGGCGACAGCGGCTCTCGGTCGTGCCATGGTAGGAACGACGCTGCTCGGTGCCACGCTTAAAGGAGAAGAAACATTGACTGTACGTATTGAGGGAAATGGTCCAGTCGGTTATATACTCGTAGACAGTAACGGTAAAGGAGAGACTAAAGGATATATCAAACATCCTGAGGTCAGTCTGCCTCTCAACGAACACGGAAAAATCGATGTCAGAGGCGCTGTGGGAACAGAAGGCATGCTGACAGTCAGTAAAGATTTGAATATGAAACGACCTTTCGTGGGACAGGTCCCATTAGTCAGCGGAGAACTGGGAGAAGATTTCACCTATTACATGGCGAACAGTGAACAGGTCCCTTCGGCTATCGGCTTATCCGTACTCGTCAACCCGGATGAGACGGTTAAAGCAGCTGGTGGATTCATGATCCAAGTCCTCCCCAATGCTTCAGAGGAAACGATCGGAAAAGTAGAAGAAGCAATTGCGGAGCTGCCTTTGATTTCCAAATTGATGGATGAAGGAGAAACGCCGGAACAGATCCTGGACCGATTAGTGAAAGATGGCTCAGCACGCATCCTGGAAACGATGCCGGTATCCTTTAAATGCAACTGTTCAAAAGAACGGTTTAAAGATGCGATCGTTTCGCTCGGGGAAAAAGAGATACAGGAAATGATCGACGAAGATCATGGAGCGGATGCGGTGTGTCATTTCTGCCGGACCACTTACCATTTTGACGAAGAAGAACTGAATGCCTTGAAGGAAGAAACGGAACAGCCGTAGCCTTTTTGCACATTTTTCTTTATGAGAATCAAGAGTTATGGTACGATAATCCAGTATGAATGGATTTAAATTCAGCGTATTAATAGTGAAGTGTCGACTTTACTGAGGATCTAAATATAAGAGTGAATAAATAGAGTGAGGAATGGAGTGACTGTAGTGTCTCAAGAAAATGGTACACATGAAAATTTAACAGACCAGTTAGTTGTACGTCGTGAAAAAATGAATGACTTGAAAGAGCGGGGGATCGATCCTTTTGGTTCCCGCTATGTACGCACGCATTATTCTTCTGAATTACATGAAAGATATGAAGTGAAATCCAAGGATGAACTGCACGATGAAGAGATAAACGTTTCTGTTGCGGGTCGTCTGATGACCAAGCGCGGCAAAGGGAAAGCCGGTTTCGCGCATCTGAAAGATAAAAATGGGTTGATACAGATCTACGTACGAAAAGATGCTGTCGGCGACGAGCAATATGAAAGCTTCAAGCAGGCAGACCTTGGTGACTTTTTCGGTATCGAAGGAACAGTCATGAAAACCAATACGGGCGAAGTGACTGTAAGGGCTGAAAAGCTGACTTATCTATCTAAAGCTCTGCGTCCCTTGCCGGATAAATATCACGGATTGACGAACGTTGAACAGAAATATCGTCAGCGTTACCTTGATTTGATAGCCAATGAGGATAGTTTCGAGCGTTTCACCAAACGCAGTCAAATCATTCAGGAGATCAGAAATCACTTGAACGGCTTAGGTTATCTTGAAGTGGAGACACCACTTCTGCACAATATTGCAGGGGGAGCAGCAGCCAGACCATTCGTTACCCATCATAATGCCCTGGACATGGAGCTTTATCTGCGTATCGCAATCGAGCTTCATTTGAAACGACTGATCGTCGGTGGTATGGAAAAGGTCTATGAAATCGGTCGGGTTTTCCGTAATGAAGGGATCGACACCACACACAATCCTGAATTCACGATGATGGAACTCTATACAGCTTTCCACGATATGGAAGATGTTATGGATTTGACAGAAGTATTGATCCAGACCGTAGCTGAAAAAGTATTGGGAGAAACTGAGATCTCTTATGGCGAAGAAACCATTCAGCTTGGTGGGAAATGGGCCCGCCGTCATATGGTCGATCTGATCAAAGAAGAAACAGGGATCGACTTTTATAAACACTATACGGATGAGGAAGCCCGTCAGCTGGCCCAGGACCATAACGTCGAGATCGACGATTATGCAACCTTTGGACACGTAGTCAACGAATTCTTTGAAACGTTTGTGGAAGACAAGTTAGTCCAGCCGACATTTGTCTATGGCCATCCTCTGGAGATTTCTCCGCTGGCCAAGAAGAACGAAGAAGATGGACGCTTTACCGATCGTTTTGAGCTGTTCATTGCCAAGCACGAATATGCGAATGCATTCAGCGAGTTGAATGATCCGATCGATCAGCGCGAACGATTTGAAGCGCAAATGAAAGAAAAAGCTCAGGGTAATGAGGAAGCTCAGGAAATCGACGAAGATTTCATTGAAGCTCTCGAATATGGTATGCCGCCGACTGGAGGGCTGGGTATCGGTATCGACCGTTTAGTGATGCTTCTGACAGATGCTCACACGATCAGAGACGTTCTGCTGTTCCCGACAATGAAAAATACCGACAACAACTAAATAAAATTTTTAAAGTGACCAAGAGAGATGCGATGAGCATCTCTCTTTTTTTAGGACGTGTCTCTGTGATTGTTTTTTCTCGTATTTAGCGTGAATGTCCTATAATATAGAGAGTAAGAAAAGTAAGTTGCAGAAAGAAGGAGAAAAAATGAAAAAAACCAGGTGGATAAATTTTCTGGGAGCGAGTGACCTGATTTTCAGTTTGGTCGTTATCATACTTATAGGTATTGCTTTCTTTTTATTCAATCAAGTCAGTTATATATTCACGCCAATACTCGTGCTTGTTTCGAATATCTTGATGCCTTTTGTCATCGCACTATTATTGTATTATCTGTTCAATCCATTTATAGACTTTCTGGAGAAACGGGGTGTGAAGAGAATAGTGGGTGTGACTATTCTATTCCTGCTGATCATCGGGCTATTGACGCTGGGCATCATCCTGCTGTATCCATTGCTTCGGGATCAGCTGACCATGTTCATTGAAGAATTTCCGAGTTTCATAGATTCGCTGACCGCCTCAGTGACGAGTTGGGTAGATGATCTTCCCTTTGGAGGAGAAATCGAATCATTTATTCAAGAAGGAGAAAGCTTTGTTACCGGAATACCTGATAACATCAACCAGTATCTTTCGAACGGCTTCAGTGGTTTGTCGAGTTTTGTATCTGGGTTGACTAACGTCGTCGTGACACTGGTTACCTTTCCAATTATTCTGTTTTTCCTGCTTAAAGATGAACAGCGCTTTTTCCGTGCCTTTTTATCTGTTACACCTCCCAAATGGAGAGAAGACCTTATTCGCGTATCCTCTGAAGTAAACACACAAGTCGGCGCGTACGTTAAAGGTCAGCTGATCATCGCTTCGTCGATAGGGGTCATGATGTTCATAGGTTTCTCTATAATAGGTCTGGAATATAATGGTGTCCTGGCGATAATAGCCGGATTCACATCTATTATTCCATACGTTGGTCCGACACTGGCGTTTATACCTGCGCTCATTATTGCCTTGATCGATTCATGGTGGATGGTTGCACAGCTCGTACTCGTCTGGATGGCGGTACAGTTTATAGACGGTAACTTGATCGAACCAAACGTCATGGGAAAACAGCTCAACGTCCACCCGTTAACGATCATCATTGTCTTGCTGGTAGCAGGTGACTTGTTAGGTTTATTCGGACTGATATTCGGTGTGCCGATATATGCTATCTTGAAGGTGCTTGTCGTCTACGTCTTCCAGCAGTTTAAGAAGCGATACAATAAATACTATGGTGATGTGGCAGGGGAGTATGAAGTCAAACCGATCGAAGTAGCTGTGAGTGGTGAAAAAGTCAGGAGTAATCAATTAAAACGGACCATTGAAATCGCCAAACTGAAAAGGCATAAAGAAAAGGATCAATACGAAGAAAACCATGAGAGCACTTCTGAAAAAGACCCAGATAAAGAGGATAACAAGTAATCTTTATCTAGATAACATTAAAAAATACAGGGACGCTTTGAATCAGGGATCTATTCCTTGTATTCAAAGCGTCAGCTTTATTTTACGCTTGAAAAAAGGCGGATGATCCTTATTATTAACAGAAAAGAAAAAAAATGAGAAAAGTTTCTGGAAATCCTTGACGAAGATCAGAATACCTGTTATTATTAATCTCGTTGCTGCAAAACAACGATTGAATTCCAGCAGCGAGGTTTTTATAAAATTGTTGTTGACATTTTGTTTACGACCAGATATACTTAAATAGTTGTCGTAGAGGCAAAGGGAACGCTTACAACTTTGAAATGTTTTCTAAAATAATTTTAAAAAGTTCTTGACAACGAAACCGAAAGCCTGTAATATTATATGAGTTGACACGAAACGTCGTCAACGTCTGAACAAATGAGATCTTTGAAAACTGAACAAAGTAAAACAACCAAATGTGCAGGGGTCTTCGATCCGATTTATCGGATCAGGACAACACAAACGAGTTAACATGTTTAACTCACACTATTTAAATTGAGCTATTTCAAACTACCAAAATGAGAGTTTGATCCTGGCTCAGGACGAACGCTGGCGGCATGCCTAATACATGCAAGTCGAACGATGAAGCACTCTGCTTGCAGAGTGCGGAAGAGTGGCGAACGGGTGAGT
>NZ_FOBL01000038.1 GCF_900109825.1 Alkalibacterium putridalgicola
GATGTCGTGGATAAAAGAACGTTTTTATCACTATAACGGCATCTTTGGATATCGTCGCCTCACAATCGATTTAAATCGTGCCTCGAAGACCAAGCGGTACAATAAGAAACGTGTACGTCGCCTCATGATTCAAATGGGATTAAAGTCTTATATTCGACGTTCTAACGGATACTGCACACGAACCAGCTACAAAAATATCGAAGAGAATCATCTGAACCGTGAATTTGAAGCTGATAAACCTAACGAGAAGTGGGTCACAGACATCACCCATCTCCATTATGGTGACGGCCAAAAAGCCTATCTTAGTGCCATTAAAGACCTGTATGACGGATCGATCATTGCCTATAAACTCAGAAAGCATAATGATAATCCTCTGGTCATGGCCACATTAAAAGATGCATTAGAAACTAATCCAAATGCCACTCCGCTTTTACACAGCGACCGAGGGTCGCAGTATACCTCAAAAACGTATCGTCAGCTTACAACAGAAGCTGGGATAACACGCAGTATGTCGCGTGTTGGTAAATGTATTGACAACGGACCGATGGAGAGCTTTTTTGGTCATTTCAAGTGTGAATCTTACAAACTGAAACACTATTCAACCTATGAGGAACTTGAAAGAGATATACAGAAGTACATGAAGTTTTACAACTACGAACGATTTCAGGAGACAAGAAACAGCCTGACACCAATGGAATATCGGTATCAGGCTGCGGCATAGAGTTTTTTATTTTTTCACTGTCTACTTGACAGGGTGCAGTTCAGAATTACATTTAACATTACTTTCTTTTGTAAAGATGAAATCTTCAAAGATAGAAAAAATCCAAAAGGAACAAACAGTAAAATATTTAATCCTAAATTACGGATAGGTACTGTTATATCAACCGAATGAAACATAATATCGTACATTCCAATAAAAGGAACTATGTTAATAATTGTCGGTATTTCCGTACCGTAATACCTTGGATAAACAGTAACTAATAAAATTCCAATTATGCTAAGTCCTAATAGAATGTTAATGATTACTCGTTTGAAATCTAAATTTTTCTTCTTACTTACAAAATAAACTGTTATACAACTTACTAAAACTATTATTAAGAATAAAGGAACCAACTCTCCAAATGCTCGCCATAATTGAACCACTAATATACACTCCGTTCTGGAAAAATACTGCATAAATTATTTTAACGTAAAATTGTGCAAGTTGAGAAGTATTCTTAAACTCTACTGCTTCGTTAGTTTAAGTGTATCTTTTCACTAAGTTAATATTTCTTAAAATCTTATATTAACATAAATATCCAATAAACCTTGAAAAACTTTAGTAATTTTTATCAAAATTGAATAAAAATTAAAAAAGCAAAAGCAAAGGAATTTACCGATTCCCTCGCTTTTTATAATGATAATTTACTGTTAAAAGTGATGTTAAAACTATTGTAAATTCAACTGCTAAATACATTTTTCTACCTAAAAACCGAACCCGTTAACCTTAATCATGACTGTTTTTATTTTGCTTTTAACTTTTGAGTAGTATTCGATATTATAAAAACAAGCGCGTAAACGTTCTTTTATTTTCCCGACCCTTACCTATCTATAAGAATATGTAGAGTAAAGCCATTGCAAGGACCCCTGTGATCATTGACCACAGCAAACTCTTCGTTTTATACGCCACGAAAAGCACCAGTACAGAGGGAATAAGCTTGATGTTCTGAATGGGCTGCAGAGAAAAAGAGCCTTCCCAGAAGAAAACATCCGATGCAACTAAGGCTGCAAAAATCGATACAGGAATAAAGGACATCCAGCGGCTGAAAGACGGGGATATCTCTTTCTTGCTCAAAAGCAGCAGCGGGAAGAATCTGGGAATGAACGTCACCACAGCCATCCCTGTTATCAATATCAATGCATCGCTAGTCATTTGCCTTCACTCCTTCTTCTGCTGATCTCTTTTCTAAGTAATACCCCACGAACGACGCCAAAACTGTTGCAATAACCAGAGCAATGTTATGTTTAAGTACGACTGTGAACAAGACAGACAAAACGACCGATACGATACCTGCAATAATGTGTGCTTTTGAAACAAACTGCATGACCATCATGCAGATAAACATAGCAATCAGTGCATAATTCATGATCAGTGTGTTGATCGTGAACTGACTACCGATGATGCCGCCTAATACAGTACTCAAACTCCATGCAGAATAGTTGAATAAATTGGTTATCAACGCTTCATTTGCTGTCCAGTCATCTCCCTGGAACCTGGAATAATTGATGCCAAAGGACTCGTCAGACAGCGTATGACCGAAAAGTCCCAGGAAACTCATAGGTTTGTTTTTAACGTATTTTGAAATGCTCGCTGACATCAATATATGTCTTAAATTGAGAAAAAAGACCATGAGGATAATGGATGGGACGGCTGCCCCGAAGGCCACCATGCTCCCTGCTAAAAATTGAGCAGCGCCCGCATAAACGAGGGCACTCATGAGGAAGATAGCCAGCACACTGAAGCCTGCATCATATAAAACGATACCACAGGCAATGCCTAACGCAAGGTAACTGGCCATGATCGGCAGCCCTGCTCTCATTCCACTCAACACCGTATCGTTTTTCATCTACCTTTCCCCTTTCTTGTGTTCACTTGAATAAATGTTATATCAGTATAGCATATCCTTTCCTTTCTATTAACGATAAAAGAGATACGACGAATACTTAATGTATTCTGCCGTATCTCTTTTATCTGACTGTTATACTTAAAGAAGCTATCACGCGACTGGTCATAAGCGGTATTCATTCAGTCGTTTTCTTTATCTGTTGTCAACTTACCCACGCTTGGGCTTGCTCTTTTTCTTCAGGATCAAACTGTCTGACCTCGACTTGAGGCATATACTTCACAAGTTTTTCGCCTATTTCTGCCCACTTCTTGTCACTTACCATCGCAACTTTATCAAAGTCATCTAAATGAGACGTGTCAAATTTTATGTCTTTGATCAATCCATCTATGGTGTAATCCAGACTTCTGATTTCCATCAAAAGATTCAGTTTAGCCTTATTGACCAGACTTTCTTTTTTCTGCTTGAAATATGCTTCAAAATTCTCAATATCCTCTTCAGTGATTTCCCCATCGATTTCCACTTCAATAACATAAGGTAAATCATTTGTTCTTATTATCATTACTTTCACTCCTCTCTTGATTTTACCACTTATTTATATTTTGTTTCTCAGATTCTGTTATCTTTAGTTGCTGGAAAGACCTTTTTTATTAAGCTCCTCCTTATCCGTTATTATTTCAATGGTGACGTGTTCTTTCACATTATTTTCACGCGCAAGATTTCTGATCTTTTCTTTTACCTTCTGTTTCTTTTTAATGTCTGTAGACTCCATGAGCACTGTGACAACGAAGGCATTCTCTTCTCCATCTATTGACCAAATGTGGAAGTCCGATATAGCTTTTACATCCGTTATCTTTTTTATGGTTTCTACAATGACTTTAACATCAGCCTCTTCAGGCACTCTATTCAGTAATATTTTCATCGTATTCAAGAATTGTGGTACTGTCAGATAAAAAATGTACAAGGCAATGACTATGGATAATATGGGATCCAGTCGATATAAATCTGTATAACGCATGACGATACTGACGACGAGTACCCCCACCCACCCTAAGACATCTTCAAGCATATGGAGACTCAATACACTTTCGTTTTTAGAAGAACCTTGGCGTAAAAGGACAGTAGCGTAGCCATTCAAAAGGATGGCCACAAGAGAAAGCCAGATCATTCCGGTGACATCGACTGGTTGAGGGTCTATAAGGCGGGGAACACTTCTATATATAATGAAGACTGATCCACTAAGTAACACAACCGCTGTGATCAGCGCCCCAAGTAAAGAAAAACGGCTGTAGCCGAAGGTATACGTGTTGTTTCTCTCTTTTTCTGAATATTTCTGGAAAAACCAGGCAAAACCTGTAGATATTGCATCGCCCAAATCATGAAGAGCATCAGACATGATAGCGATACTGTTGAAAATAAAACCGAAAACAAACTCAACGATTGAAAAAGCAAGGTTGATAAAGAAAACGATGCTGATATTCTTTTTCGCCTGATTCTGATTTCCTGATGACTGGGTGTGATCATTGCCGGCAACTTCCGACGATTTAGTGTTTTCTTTGTCCTCCACAGTTTATCATCCTTCCTAAGTGTCGGTTCTTGAAACTAACTGTATTATCAGATTATCATGTCCCGTCTATTTTTCAATCAATACGTTTCGTGACAGGCGTTATCTTAGTTCGATAAGGTACAAAAAAAGAGACTTGCCGCGATGAATAAACGCATCACGGTAAGTCTCTCATTACGTATTTATACTACACAAGGTGTGTTACTGGATGATTTCGTGGATCAGTGTTGGCGCTGTCGCTTCTTCAGAAATCTTGATGTTTTCTCTGACTTTACTGATGACATCTTCAGAGATTTCTTTGTTGGAATAAAGGGTCACTAATGCCTCCCCTTTTTCTACTGAATCGCCGATTTTCTTGTGCATATAAAGTCCAGCGGCTAAATCGATCTGGCTTTCTTTTGTTTCACGGCCAGCTCCAAGCATCATTGCAGCAATACCGATCTGGTCTGCAACGATTTCGGAAACTTTTCCTGTTTCTTCAGCTGTGACATCTTGAGAATGCTTCGCTTTAGGGAGGACGCCGTCCGGATCATCCGCTACCGATGCATCGCCGCCCTGAGCGGCAATAAATGTTCTAAATGCATCCAGTGCTTTGCCGTTATGCAGATTTTCTTCAAGAGCCTCGCGTGCTTCCTCTAGAGAAGAACCTACTCCGCCTAAATAAGCCATCTGACTACCCAGCACTAAGCATAGTTCTGTTAAATCTTCCGGTCCGTGACCTTTCAGTGTGTCGATCGCTTCTTTCACTTCCAGACCGTTGCCTATAGCGTTGCCTAAAGGCTGGCTCATGTCAGAGATGACTGCCATCGTGTTTCTACCGACAGCTTCGCCAATATTAACCATAGTCTCAGCCAATTCTTTTGCCTGTTCAACACTCTTCATGAAGGCACCGGCACCTGTTTTGACATCTAAAACGATGGCATCGGCTCCTGCCGCGATTTTCTTGCTCATGATGGAACTTGCGATAAGTGGGATAGATTCGACTGTACTTGTCACATCACGCAAAGCATACAATTTTTTATCCGCAGGTGTCAGATTGCCTGACTGACCGACTACTGCCACTTTGTTCTGATTCACTAATTCAACGAATCTCTCCTGAGAGACTTCCACGTCAAAACCAGGTACCGCTTCCAGTTTATCGATCGTTCCACCTGTGTGACCCAGTCCGCGACCACTCATTTTAGCTACCGGTACACCTACACTTGCCACTAAAGGTGCTAGAACCAGTGTTGTTGTATCGCCTACACCACCTGTTGAGTGTTTGTCTACTTTAACGCCTTCGATCGGTGACAGATCGATCTGGTCGCCGGATTCTACCATTGCCATAGTCAATGCACTGCGTTCGTCATTATTCATACCGTTGAAATAAATGGCCATGGCCATCGCACTCATCTGATAATCAGGGATATCTTCGGATGTATAGTGTTCGATCATCCATTTGATTTCATCTTCAGTTAACGTCTGGTTGTGCTGTTTCTTCTCAATCAAGTCGATCATTCGCATACGTTGTTCACTCCTAATCATTTACTTATAGTTTATAGTTTATCATACAATCGCGAAAGAATAAGGTAATTTGACTAAGTATTGATAAGAATATTCCAATAATCCCTATCATGACTACACGATTATATAAAAGAGTGGTAAAATCAAGAATGAAGGTCAAACCAATCATAAAGGGAGAGATTTCATGACTAGTCAAAAATTGAACACCTTTTTAGAAGAAAATCTGCAGGACCTTAAAGATAATGGTCTGTATAATGAGATCGACGTGCTGGACGGTCCAAACGGTGCGGAAATCAGTATAAACGGAAAAAAACTGATCAATATGTCATCAAACAATTATTTAGGTTTTGCAAATGATGAGCGTTTAAAAGCTAAAGCCAATGAAGCAACAGACATTTATGGCGTCGGTGCAGGTGCTGTACGTACCATCAACGGCACCCAGGCTATCCATGAAGAACTTGAAGATAAAATCGCCGCATTCAAGCATACTGAAGCAGCCGTTGCTTTCCAGTCCGGCTTCAACTGTAACATGGGTGCCATTTCAGCAGTCATGAACAAAAATGATGCCATTCTGTCAGACGAACTGAACCATGCGTCCATCATCGATGGCTGCCGCCTGTCCGGTGCCAAAGTAATCCGCGTGAAGCATCAGGACATGGATGACCTGAGAGCTAAAGCAAAAGAAGCGGTGGAAAGCGGTCAGTACGAGAAAATCATGTACATCACTGACGGCGTCTTTTCTATGGACGGCGACGTGGCTAAACTTCCGGAAATCGTTGAAGTCGCTGAAGAATTCGACTTGATCACTTATGTCGACGATGCTCACGGATCAGGCGTTATGGGTAAAGGAGCCGGAACAGTCAAGCACTTCGGTCTTCAGGACAAAATCGACTTCCAGATGGGGACACTGTCTAAAGCTGTCGGCGTTGTCGGCGGGTACGTTGCCGGAACTCAAAACCTTATCGACTGGCTGAAAGTCCGTGCACGTCCGTTCCTGTTTTCAACATCACTCACTCCGGGTGCTTCTGCTGCGTGTATCGAAGCCATCGACATCATGTCAAACTCTACTGAAGAAAACGAACGCCTTTGGGAAAATGGCCGTTATCTTAAAGAAGGATTGAAAAACTTAGGCTTCAACATCGGCAATTCAGAAACACCGATCACACCATGTATCCTCGGTGAAGAGAAGTTGACACAGACTTTCTCCAAACGTCTGACTGAAGAAGGCGTTTATGCTAAGTCTATCGTCTTCCCAACCGTTCCACGCGGGACAGGTCGTGTCAGAAACATGCCAAGTGCCGCTCATACAAAAGACATGCTGGACCAGGTTCTGGCCACTTATAAAAAAGTCGGTAAAGAACTGGACGTCATAAAATAAACGAATAGAACTGAGCGAAAGAGAAACGAACGGAGCTGTTCTTTCTCTTTCTTCTCGTGTTTTAAAAAATAATTGTCGGAGGTTTTTTTGTGAAGAAAATTTTAATTACAGGTGCTCTAGGTCAAATCGGATCCGAGCTTACGTTAAAACTAAGAGAATCCTATGGTATGGATAATGTCGTCGCAACGGATATCAAAGCACCAGAAGATTCAAAAGTCGTTTCAGAAGGTATTTTCGAAAAGCTCGACGTGACCGATGCAGACCGCATGAACGAACTGGTTGAAAAATATGATGTGGATACGCTTATCCATTTGGCTGCTTTTCTCTCTGCCGTGGCCGAGGCTAAACCAAAACTTGCCTGGGATCTGAACATGGGTGGATTACTTAACGCATTGGAAGTGTCCCGTGAACATAATCTGAAATTCTTCACCCCAAGTTCCATTGGTGCTTTTGGTCCAGAGACACCAAAAGACCAGACACCGCAAGTAACGATCCAGCGTCCCACGACCATGTATGGCGTCACAAAAGTCAGCGGCGAGCTGCTAGGTGATTACTACTTCCAGAAATTCGGCGTAGATACGCGCAGTGTCCGCTTCCCGGGACTGATCTCCCATGCGACATTGCCAGGCGGTGGAACGACCGATTACGCTGTTGATATCTATTACGAAGCATTAAAAAACAACACTTATACTTCTTTCATTGCTGAAGGGACGTATATGGACATGATGTATATGTCTGATGCCGTCGATCTCATCATTCAGCTGATGGAAGCGCCAAGTGACCAGCTAAAAAACCGCAATGCCTACAACGTGAGTGCCATGAGCATCGCACCTGAGGACATTGAGCGCGAAATCAAGAAACATATCCCTGACTTCGAACTGACCTATGATGTGGATCCTGTCAGACAAGGCATCGCAGAATCATGGCCGAACGCCATCGATACGTCGGCCGCTCAAGAACAATGGGGTTTTTCTCCAAAATATGATTTAGAAAAAATGACAGCAGACATGCTGGAACAACTGAAGAAAAAAGAACTTTAATCAGAAAGACTGTTTTTCCTGCTTGAGTATATCTCGGCAGGTAAAAACAGTCTTTTTGTTTATTAAGATGTAGAAGGCGGCCTGATGCCGCCTTCTTTCGTTATGAATTTCAGGAAGTAGTTGTTTATTGCAGGAACTAAGAGTGACTAGCCCTGTTGAGTTTCAGTAATTGAGCCTTATAACAGGAACTCGTTCTAATTTTCTATCTTGAGATACGGCTATAGTACCTTATAATAGGAACTCGTTCTAGTTTTCTATCTTGAGATACGGCTATAGCGCCTTATAATAGGAACTCGTTCTAGTTTTCTATCTTGAGATACGGCTATAGCGCCTTATAATAGGAACTCGATACTTTCTATTTACTGGAGTTCCTGCTATATCGCTGGATAATAGTTGCTCGGCAAACCGAAACGCAATGAGTTCCTATTATCACATACTCAGACAGTACAAACTGTTTTCATTCGAAGGTAAAAGGTGCAATGAGGTTTTCCCCTCATTACACCTTTGTCCTCATTATACTTAACGCTTGACTTCTTTTACTTCTGGACCGTTTTCAGTGCCCACGATGACTTTCGTGACACAGTCTAAGAACAAGCCGTGTTCCACAACACCAGTCAGTGAATCCAGCCATTTAGCCAGTTCGTGCGGGTTATCGATCTGTTCCAAATGCAGGTCAATGATATAGTTCCCAGAATCCGTCAAGTATAACTCATCATTGTCATCTTTTCTGAAGCTTGGTTTCATGTCTTTTTCTTTGAATAAACGGAAAACCTGCTGGCAGCCGAATTTGACGACTTCGACCGGCAGTGGAAACGCACCGAGTTTATGAACAAGCTTGCTGTCGTCCACTATCCAGATTACTTCATCGGACTGGTTCGCCACCATTTTTTCAAACAAGTGGGCTCCCCCGCCTCCTTTGATCCCCTGATAATCATCAGAGATCTCGTCTGCACCATCAATCGTGACGTCTATTTTTTCCACATCATTGATGTCCTTTAAAGGAATACCCAATTCTTTCGCATGATCAGCTGTTCTGTGAGACGTGGTGACTCCGGTTATTGACAAACCGTCTTCTTTCACACGCTTCCCCACTGCTTCCACCATGTAGTAAGCCGTTGATCCAGTGCCCAAGCCAACGACCATACCATCTTTAACAAATTCTGCCGCTTTATTCCCAACCATTTCTTTTAAATTCATATGCATTAACTCCTTTATTTAGTCTTGATTCAATTATAGCACAGAATAGAAAAAGTGAGGATCCGGTCTGGATCCTCACTTACCCTAAACGATTATTTGAACATCTTGAATTCCAGGAACAGCTCGTTGTAAAGACCCGTATATTCCGGACCAAGATCTTCATACACTTCAAGATCATCGATCATGTCCTGGCTGGGATAAAACTGTTTATCTTCGATCGTTTCTTCTGGAAGGTGCTCCATCGCTGATTTGTTCGGCGTACTGTAGCCGATGTAATCGGCATTCTGAGCAGCTACTTCAGGTTCCAGCATAAAATTGATAAAGGCATATGCCGCTTCCTCATTTTGAACCGTGTGAGGGATCACCATATTATCAAACCATAAGTTAGAGCCTTCCTCAGGCAGGATGTACGAGATGGCTTCATTTTCCCACATCATATCCGCCGCTTCACCAGAATAGGTCACCGCCAAAGCTGCTTCTTCCTGGATCATGTACATTTTGATCTCGTCAGCAACGAGGGCTTTCATATTAGGTGCCAAGTCGACCAGTTTTTCAGCAGCTGCATCGAGTTCTTGTGCATCCTTAGAATTCAAAGAGTACCCCAGCGACTGCAGCCCGATACCGATGACTTCTCTTGCTCCGTCAATCATCAGAATACGGTCTTCATATTTGGGATCATATAGCTCTTCCCAGCTTGCAGGAGGGTCTTCTAAAAGATCTGCATTGTAGGCGATCCCTAGTGTCCCCCAGAAATAAGGGATCGAGTACTGGTTGCCCGGATCAAAGTTCAGATCCAGAAAGTCTTCATCGATATGCTCAAGTCCTTCGATTCGGGAATGATCAAGCGGTATGACGAGGTTTTCCTCCATCATGCGCTCGATCATATATTCGCTTGGAACGATCAGATCATAGCCTGTCCCGCCCTGCTGTACTTTCGTATACATGGCCTCGTTCGAATCGAATGTTTCGTAAACGACTTGATACCCCGTCTCCTCTTCAAAACGATCCAGCAGTTCAGGATCGATATAGTCGCCCCAGTTGTATAGATGAAAGATCTCCGATCCGCTCGTGCCTTCTGCATGCTCGATCAGTGTTTTGCTGAAGTACAGCCCGCTCGCCAGTGCTATGATCAGGAATGAAAATAAAGTCAGCTTTTTCATTATGGCATCACCGCCTTCTCATGATTTGTTGGATCCACAGCCAATATCTTCTTCCGGGTACGCTGCTGCTTTTGTATAAAGTAATACCCGACGACGATGGCCATGGCTACTAAAAAGAGGATCGTGCTCAGTGCATTGATCTCCAGACTTACACCCTGACGTGCCCGCGAGTAGATTTCTACGGACAGTGTGGCGAAGCCGTTTCCTGTAACGAAAAAGGTGACAGCAAAATCATCGATCGAATAGGTAAAGGCCATGAAGAAACCTGCCAGAATACCCGAGCTGATGCTTGGCAGGATGATTTCTTTCAAAACCTGCCACTGGCTTGCCCCTAGATCTCTGGCGGCCGTTATCATGTGCGGGTTCATCTCTTCAAGCCTCGGCAGCACCATCAGCACGACGATAGGAATGCTGAAAGCGATATGAGAAAAGAGTACAGAATAAAAACCTAATCTGAAACCGACCAACGTGAACAGCAGGAGAAAGCTTGCTCCGATGATGACATCCGGCGAGACCAGCAGGATATTATTTAAACTCATCAGCAGGCCCTGCGTGCGCCTTTTCCTAGAAAAATAAATACCGATAGCTCCCATCGTTCCGATCACTGTGGCAGCCAGAGATGAGATCAAGGCTACGCGCACAGTATCCAGAGCGATCGTCAATAGTCTCGTATCCTCTGCAAGCGCGGTGTAATGTTCTAAAGTAAAACCGTCGAACTGATTCATCGTTCCTGCTGCATTGAATGAATAATAAATCAGGTAAAAAATAGGCAGGTACAGCAAGACGAATACCACAAATAAATAAACTGAAGAAAGCTTTGTATTCTTCACCATCAGCGTGTGCCTCCTCTTTGACGCTTTTTGGTCAGGGCCATCACGGCAAACATAATGACGATGAGAACGATCCCCATCGTAGAGCCCATCCCCCAGTTCTGCGTGACTAAAAAGTGCTGTTCTATAGCTGTACCTAAGGTCATGACTCGGTTACCGGCGATAAGCCGCGTCAGCATGAACAGAGACAGGGAGGGGATGAATACGGCTTGTATCCCGCTTCTTACCCCAGATAAAGACAAGGGATAAATAACCGAGCGGAACGTCTGCCATTCATTTGCCCCTAGATCCCGGCTGGCTAATGTCAGCGATTCATCGATATCGTCGATGGCGTTGAACACCGGCAGCAGCATAAACGGAATCTCGATATAGGTGGCAACGATCAGAAAACTCAGTCGGGTGAAAAGCAGGGGCTGTGCGCCGATGCCCATAAACGCCAGCAGCTGATTGACCATACCGGACTGGCTTAAAATTCCAATAAAGGCGTATGCTTTGAGCAGGATATTCATCCAGGTCGGCAGGATCATAACTAATAGCCATAAATGCTTGTGCTCTGTCCTTGTCAGGAAATAAGCAGCCGGATAGCTGATGAGAAGGGTCATGACAGTGATCAGAAAGGCATAGAGAAAACTCTGACCGGTCATTGTCAAATATACAGGCGACGTGAAGTAGCTTGTAATATTTAATAGGGTAAAGCTACCGTCCATCCCTCTAAAGGACTGAAAGAGCAGCAGCAGGACAGGAACGATGACAAAAAGTCCCATCCATAAATAATAAGGCACAGATAAGAGCTTCCTCTGTCTAACCATCGACACCGCCCCCTTTTTCCACAGCGTCCGCAACCGAGGCATACTGTTCGATACGCTCGTCAAAGGCTTCTTCCGTTTCGCCTAAGCGCATGATATGGATATCCTCAGGATGGAACTGCAGGCCGACGACTTTACCGGGTTCTGACTTCCTGGTCGAATGGATCATCCATTCATTGGCGTCCAGGTCGTGACCGACGATCTCGTAATGTACCCCGCGAAAGAGCTGCGTCTCTACCGTTATCTGGATCTGGCCTAAAGTAGCGTCAGTCAGCGTCAAGTCCTCCGGCCGAATAACAACGTCGACTTTTTCATTCGGATTCATCCCGCCATCCACGCAGACAAAGCTTTTCCCGGCAAAGGAGACCTGGTAATCAGAGACCATCCGCCCTTCAACGATATTGCTTTCCCCTATAAAATCAGCTACATAGCGATTGATCGGTTCGTCGTATATGTCGATTGGCGTCCCTGTCTGAATGATCTCACCGTCTTTCATGACCATGATCTCATCACTCATTGCCAAAGCTTCTTCCTGATCATGCGTCACAAATAAGAACGTAATACCCAAACGACGCTGAAGTTCTCTTAGCTCATACTGCATCTCTGTTCGCAGCTTTAAATCAAGTGCTGAAAGCGGCTCGTCAAGCAGGAGGACATCGGGTTCATTAACGATGGCGCGGGCGATCGCGACACGCTGTTTCTGCCCGCCGGACATTTCACTGATCTCTCGTTTTTCGTATCCTGTAAGACGAACCAGGCGCAGTGCTGTTTTCACTTTTTCTACTGTTTCTTTTTTGTTTATCTTTTTCATTTTCAGCCCGAAAGCCACATTATCGAAAACATTCATATTCGGGAACAAGGCATAATCCTGAAAAACTGTGTTAACTTTTCGTTTCTCGGAAGGTGTCTTTGCTGCATTCTCTCCATTCAAGTTAACGAGCCCCTCAGAAGGTTCCGTAAATCCAGCGATGATGTTAAGGATCGTCGATTTACCACAGCCTGAAGGGCCTAATAATGTATAAAATTTCCCTTTTTCTAATTCAAACGTGATATCTTTCAATACACTTTCTTCTTCATATTTTTTTTCGACTTGCTTGAAGGAAACAATGATTTCTTCCGTCAACAAAAACACCCCTTTATAACCGATTTTATCGAACCTTTTTATTATAGCCGGCAAGGGGTGAAAAGCAATATATATTTACTTTTTATTAGAATAATATTCGATAAATGTGTTCAAAAATTGGCGCCACCGAACGTTAATGTTTTCTGGGATGTTTTTCATTGAAAAATACTGCAGCTGCATTGATTCCTGAGAGTCGGCATTAAGAATTCCTTCAAAGTCAGTGACATGGTACGGTGCGGTCACTGAGTAGTATTTATCTCCGTTGGCCAAGCTGACGAAAAAGTCTTTTCCGGATAAAATGTCTACGAAATGATAGCCTTTGACAGTCAGGTTCGTTTCTTCTTTCACTTCCCGGATCAGCGTCTCTTCAAAACTCTCCCCCAGTTCCATGAGTCCGCCCGGCAGCTCCCATGACTTGTCCGGACGCTGCTGCAGCAGGACTTCACCCTCATGATTCAAAATAAAAGCGACCGAACCGTTCAAAATAACAGTATCGTGTCCGATCTTCTCTCTTAAACCTTGAACATAATCCATGATTACGACCCGTGATTCTCATACTTCTGTATGATCGTTTCGCAGATCTCATGACTGAGCTGTGCACTTTTTAGGGAGACAGGGTTTTGGCTGCCTGTTTCTACGGCTTCTATAAAGGCTTTGATCATTGGGACGAAGCCTCTTTTTTCCAGAGTCGGTACCCAGTCACCCGCTTTAATAAGCGTTTCGCCTTTTTCTGTATACGTTGTTTTATCGGTCAGGTTTTCCAGTACAACGGTCTCTGCCTGACTCTGTACTTCATACTTTTCAAGTTTGGTCCCTGATTCATTATTTACAGCTACATACGCTGTGGATTGCGAAGTCTTCAAAAGCACCGAGGCCCGTTTAAACTGGTCGCCTTCAACAACGACTTCAGCACGAATGACTTCAGCCGGTTCATCCATCAGGTAAAGCGCCGTATCCAATGGATGGATCATCAGGTCATAGATGCGGTACCTGACTGCAAAGTCTGTTTTATTGACCTGGTTTTTCTGCAGGATCAGATGATTCTTATTCGTCATCTGCTTCATTTCCTGAACCATGGGCGCAAACCGTCTGTTGAACCCTGTCATGAGCAGCGTATCCTGTTCCTCCGCATAATCCAGTATGGCTTTAGTTTCTCTGCTGTTTTCAGTCAGCGGCTTATCCACGAAAACAGGTATGCCTTTCTCAAGAAATGCGCGGCAGACTTCTTCATGCGTATCTGTAGGTGTATGGATAAAGACTGCGTCCACAAGGTCCAGCAAGTCATGCCAATCTGTGAATTGATGGTCTTCCGGCACTCCATATGTATGCCCTGTGTCTCTCAGTGTTTTTTCAGTACGTGTGGAAAAGTACCATTCGTGCTCCGGGAATTGTGTGGTATATACAGGCAAGTAAGCTTTTTTCGCTATACTACCCAGTCCGATAACGCCTATTTTCATATTGTGATCCTCCGTTTATCTTTAATATATTCAGCATAACACGAGATGAAGGTTTTGACACTTTATTCATAAAAAAACTTCACACTCCGCTTTAGGCAAGAATGTGTAGTCCTGTTCTATATTTTATTTAATACCTTCGTCCATTAACGGGGTCTTGTTAAATTTTGACTTCAGTGACGTTTTGGCTTTGTTGATCAGAATACGCCCGGTATTTTCTTCAGGCACGAGATCATCCCCAATGATTTTGACTTCCGTTTCCAGAGTCACGCCATCTTTTTCAAGAATGACTTCCTTGATGTGTTCAATCAATTCGATATAATCCGTTGCTGTCGCATTATCGATGTTCACGATAAAGCCGGCATGTTTAGTCGATACTTGAGCGCCTCCCCATGTATAGCCCTGTAGATCCGCATCCTGGATGAGCTTTCCAGTGAAGTACCCTGTCGGACGCTTGAAGACTGATCCGCAGGAAGGGTATTCCAGCGGCTGCTTGGATGTTCTCAAATAAGTCAATTCATCCATTTTTTCTTTTATCTCTTCCTTGTCACCAGGTTCAAGCTCAAATAATACTTCCAATGCAATATCATCGGATTCCTGCAGTAAACTGTGTCGATAATCGAAGCCCATATCCTCATTGGCCATTTCTTTCATTTCACCTTCACGAGTCAGGATGGTGACTTTTCTGATCACTTCTTTTACTTCGCCGCCATAAGCACCGGCATTCATATATACAGCTCCGCCAACACTTCCGGGGATACCACAGGCAAATTCGAGACCTGTCAGTCCGGCTTCATAGGCGCGTTTGCTGACTTCTATTAAAGGCGCACCAGTAAACACTCGAATACTGTTGTCCTGAATCGATATTTTGTTCATATCGGTCAGAATAATGGTCGCTCCGCGAATACCACCATCTTTAACAATCAGGTTACTGGCATTGCCTAAAATGGTCAGCGGCCAGTCATTTTCATTCAACCATTGGACCAGGGCCTGAACCTCTTCCTTGCTCTTTGGAAAGATCAGAGCATCTGCAGGTCCGCCTGTCTTGGTATATGTATACTTGGACAAAGGCTCATCTTTTTTTATATTCGCATCGGGAAATGCATTCATCAAGTCTTGTATAGTCATGGATTCAGTGATTCCTCTCGTATAGATAATTGAGTAATTTCAGTATCATTGTAACATCATTAAATAATCACGTTTAGTTTAACACTATTACATGCAATTGTGTAGAATTAACTGTTATTTGTCACTTAATCGACACGTGATGTTTTTAGTGCCCCATTATTCCGTGCGTCAAGTTTTCTGTTTTTACAAAGTGAGCTCCTTTCTTTAAAACATCTGACTTGCTTTTTGACCTGGACTTAACTATAATTAATTTGACATTTAAATAATATATATGCGGGAGTAACTTGCAGATCAAATCTGTTGCAGTGCCACCATTCGTAGACTGATTATCTGCTGGTGCTGTATTAAATAGTGAGACGTATACGGAACAGCCATCACTCATTCCGTATGCGTCTTTTTTACTTACTTCAACGTAGAAAGGATAAAACAAATGAATTATTATCAAGAAACGAAAGACAAGGTACTCGAATCCATCGATACTTCTCGTCAAGGTCTCAGCCAGTCGGAGGCGGAGAAACGACTGGAGGAAAATGGATACAACGAGATAAGCCGTAAAGAGAAGAAATCGATTTTCTCCATGTTCATCGAATCGTTTAAAGATCCAATGGTCATTGTCTTATTGATCGTAGCGATCGTGCAAGTAGCTATTGGAGAATGGATCGAATCACTCATTATTTTCATTGTGTTGATATTGAATGCGATTCTAAGTGTAGTTCAGACGAAAAAAGCCGAAGATTCTCTTGAATCTCTGGAGAAGATGTCTGCACCGACCGCCAATGTTTACCGAGATGGCAATCCGAAGCAGATCGAAGCCAGAAATCTGGCGGTTGGTGATGTTGTCATCCTAGAAGCTGGCGATAACATCCCTGCTGACGGACGACTGATCGAAGCGGAGTCTTTACAGGTCGAAGAAGGCGCACTGACCGGTGAGTCCATGCCTTCTGAAAAAATAGTTGAACCGCTGGAAGAAAACACCCCCCTCGCCGACCGAATCAATATGGTCTACAGCAGTACGATGGTCACTGCCGGACGTGGAGTCATGGTCGTCACTTCAACAGGTGAAGAGACAGAAATGGGGAAAGTTGCCGAACTCGTGCAAAGCGCTTCTGCCAAACAAACACCTCTGCAGAGAAGACTGGCAGATTTCAGTAAAAAACTGGGTGTCGCTATCCTGCTCTTATCTATCCTTATTTTCGGTATCCAAGCAGCTCGAATTTTCCTTGGAGACACACAGGACGTCACTGTCCCATTGCTTAACGCTTTCATGTTTGCTGCTGCTGTTGCTGTTGCAGCCATTCCGGAAGCCCTGCAGTCTATTGTGACGATCGTCTTATCCGTTGGTACGAATAAAATGGCTAAACAGCATGCAATCATCAGACAACTGCCGGCTGTTGAGACGCTCGGTTCAACGAGTGTCATCTGTACAGATAAAACGGGGACCTTGACACAGAATAAGATGACTGTTGTAGATGAGTATATTCCAAACGGTGAATCTCACCTCTTCTCAGGAGACAGTAATTCCTGGTCAGAATCAGAGAAGATCCTGATGCAGATCGCTGTATTGACAAACGATTCAACGATCAATGAAAAGGATGAATCTAGTGGTGATCCAACTGAAGTTGCCCTGATAGCCTACAGTAATAAACAGGAGCTTCCTTACGGTTCAGTTAGAGATGAATATCCAAGACTTGCCGAACTGCCTTTTGACTCGAGCCGTAAACGCATGTCGACTGTCCATGAAATCGACGGGGAAAAACGCCTGTTGACTAAAGGTGGACCCGATGTCTTGTTCGAACTCTGTTCACGAATCAAACTAAACGGTGAAATCGTTGAACTCACCGAAGAACGTTTAGAAGAATTGAAACAGAAAAATGAAGAATTTTCTGATCAGGCGATGCGTGTTCTTGCCTTTGCGTATAAACCGATCGATTCGACAGAAGTCAGTATCGAAGATGAAGACGACCTGATTTTCATTGGTCTTCTTGCCATGATCGATCCGCCACGCGAAGCCGTCTATCATGCAGTAGAAGACGCTGCCAACGCTGGAGTACGCACAGTCATGATCACAGGGGACCATAAAACAACAGCTCGTGCGATCGGTCGTGATTTGAACATCTTCAAAGAAGGCGACTTGGCTTATACCGGACAGGAACTGGATGCCTTATCCGAAGAAGAGCTGATGGATCAGCTGGAAGATATCACGGTTTATGCCCGAGTAACACCTGAAAATAAAATCCGGATCGTTACGGCCTGGGAGAACAAAAACCAGATCACGGCGATGACAGGTGATGGTGTCAATGATGCCCCTGCCTTGAAACAGGCCGATATCGGAATTGCGATGGGCAGCGGAACCGATGTGGCTAAAGATGCCTCTGCTATGATCTTGACGGATGACAACTTTGTATCTATCGTTAAAGCTATTTCCGTCGGCCGTACCATTTACAGTAATATCAAGAAATCTATTGCTTATCTTTTCTCAGGAAACTTAGGCGCCGTCATCGCGATCATCTTTGCTTTGATCGTGAACTGGGTGAGCCCGTTCACTGCCCTGCAGCTCCTATTTATCAATCTCGTCAATGACTCACTGCCAGCTATTGCACTTGGACTTGAGCCTGCAGAACCGAACGTAATGGAAGAGAAACCGCGAGATCCTAATGAGTCTATTTTCTCAGGCAACACCTTCAGAATCGTTGCTTTCCGTGGTGCGCTGATTGCTATTGCGGTCATTATTTCTCAGTATATCGGACTTCAGACTTCTGATGAAATGAGTGTGGCCATGGCCTTTACGACACTCATTTTGTCACGTACGCTGCAGGTATTCCCGGCTCGTTCCAATGTAGAAACAAGCATCGGTGCAGGATTCTTCAGGAACAAATTCGTGATCCTGGCCTTTGTCGTCTGTCTGGGACTTTACGGTATCACTTTACTGCCGGCCGTCAGAAGTATCTTCGCAATTCCTGCCGCATTCGGCTTAACAGAATGGGCTATAGCTGCCGGACTGGCGTTTGCTACAACGATCATTATGGAATTAAGAAAAGTCGTCCTGCCTTACAAGCTGGACTAAATAATCGTTTCTTCATGCGCATATCCTGAGAATGGATGCGCGCATGTTTTTTATTCCTGAATGCAACAAAAGTTTGTCATTTCCCCATTAAGCCTTTGTTCGTCTTGAAAGTTCAGGTAATCATGCTATACTGTAAAGACTAAACAGAATGACTTTAAAAGAGGGTTATATATGAACTTTACAGCTATAGATTTTGAAACAGCCAACCGTCAGTCACACAGTGCCTGTTCTGTTGCGTTGACTATTGTTAGAGACAGCAAGATCGTTGACGAGTATTACACCCTGATTCAGCCAGAAACATGGTTTGACCGGATGAATACCCGTATACACGGCATACAGGAATCAGATGTGTATGATGCACCCAAGTTTCCTGATGTCTGGAACGACATGAAACAATTTTTCACACCTGACCAGCTGATCGTGGCTCACAATATGCCTTTTGACAAACGGATTTTGACGGGCACACTAGGGTACTATGGTGTTAGCGCACCTATGTTTAAAACGTTATGTACGGTCCAGTCTTCCCGTGCCTTGCTGCGGGAACTGCCGAATCATAAACTCAATACAGTGGCCGATTATTATGGCATCCCTTTAAACCATCACCATGCCCTTGATGATGCGCGAGCAAGTGCCACCATTCTGATCAACCAGGAAAAAGAATTTGGTCCTTCATCACTGAACCGTTTCATAAAATAAAAAGAAGTCAGGCGTAAATATCGCCTGACTTCTTTTTATTTATCTATTTATATCAACTTACTCATAAGGCAGACATTCAGCAACTGTCCATCATCTTTGACCCCGCGTTCAATGATCGCTTCGAGCTTGAAGCCTAATTTTTCATAAATATAACGTGCACGGGTATTCCGTTCCTGGACCTGCAGCTGAAGTCGACTCAACACAGGAGAAGCATCGGCCCAGAGCAACAGTTCCTCCATCATCAATGTCCCTAAACCATAGCCCCAATAGGCTTTGTCTATGACGATCCCAATGTCCCCTATGTGCTCGATTTTTGGCTTGTCTGAGCCGTTTATGGAGGCTATACCGATGATTTCGTCATCCACCAAAGCAACGAACACGCTGTTGTTCAAAGAATCATAAATCTTCGCAAGCTGTTTTGCTTCCTCTTCCACAGTTATCCCAACGCCTTCTGTCCCTTGAGTCATGAAACCAGTCTGGGTCGCCGTTTTATTCAGTAATTCCAGTATCTGTTCTGCATCCCCCGGAATGGCTTCGCGTATAATACAGTCGATGGCTTCACTCATTCTCTAATCGCTCCATTATCTGCTGATATTTTTCTCCCTGTGCTGTGACGATCAGCTCACGTTTATCTGACCCAGGCAGAACACTGATCTGGATCATCAGGTATTTGTCGGGCAGTTCATCCTGCATATACGAGCCCCACTCAACGATGGTCACACCATCACCATAAAAGTATTCCTCCAAGCCAAGATCCTCGTCTTCGGCATCTTCAAGGCGGTACAAATCCATATGGTACAACGGTAATCTGCCATCCATGTATTCTTTGATCAGGGTATATGTCGGACTTTTAATGATCCTCTCTATACCAAGCCCCTCAGCGATCCCCTTTGTGAAAGTCGTCTTTCCTGCTCCCAGCTGACCTTCCAGCAGAATAGTCATACCCGGTTCCAGTTGACCAGCAATTTTTTCAGCAATTTTTTTTGTTTCCTGTTCATTTTCTGTGATTATTTTCATAGTAACCCTTCTTTACTCTTAACTAATCATAATCCTATCACATTTTTTAAGAAAAACATACTTTTAAAGAATGATCTGTTGCAGGGATTTCATATATTTGTCCGATATTTAGATGAGATTATCTTAATGACATTTTTGTGCCTTTCGTCTGCTTTGTTCCATGTTGAAGGGCACATATCCACTACTTTTGTGCCCTTCGTCTGCTTTGTTCCATACTGAAGGGCACATATCC
>NZ_FOBL01000010.1 GCF_900109825.1 Alkalibacterium putridalgicola
TCACTAAACGGCTATTGCGACTACTTCCTGGAGAATTATAATATGAACTGGTCACTAAACGGCTATTGCGACCACTTCTTGAAGAATTACAGCATAAACTGGTCACTAAACGGTTATTGCGACTACTTCTTGAAGAATTACAGCATGAACTGGTCACAATACCTTCAGAGAACACTTTACCTGGACTAAACTAGCAAAGAAGCTGGGAGTTTAGTGTAACCTCAAAAAGTTAGACTTTCTGAGGTCACTATACTTTCTTCCCAGCTTCTTTAACTTTAAAATACAATTTGCTACCCTATTCGTTTTCCCACCACAATTTGATGAGTGCTTGCGTTCCATCTTCTGCATGGCCCTTCTGACTCAATTGCTCGTATAATTCTTTTGCTAACTTAGTGGACGGTAAGTTCAATCCCATCTTCTCTGCTTCATCCAGCGCTATACTCAAATCTTTTATAAAGTGTTTGACAAAAAAACCAGCCGAATAATCCTCTTTTAATATCCTCGGAGAATAATTTTCCAGCGACCAGTTACCTGCTGCACCGCCACTCAACGTTTTCACTACTTTTTTTAGATCCAGCTCAGCTTTTTCTGCATACACAAGCATCTCTGTCAGCCCAGTCATTGTGCCTGCGACCATTATCTGATTAGCCATTTTTGTATGCTGACCACTACCAGCAGGTCCATGCAGTTCCAGTGACGATGAGAAGAGCTGGAAAATCTCTTTCATATCATTGAATACTTGTTCATCCCCACCGACCATTATCGTAAGCGTTCCTTTTTTCGCACCGAGGTCTCCACCGGAAACCGGTGCATCCAAGGCCTCTGCATGCTTTTCTTTTGCTGTCTGATTGATCTTTTCTGCCAGAGAAGGTGTACTGGTCGTCAAATCGATCAGGACTTTATTCGCTACATCCGCCTTGAATATGCCTTTTTCTCCATAATAGACATCTTCTACATCTACAGGATACCCTACCATCGTAAAAATGATATCCGATGTTTCCGCAACATTCTGAGGGGTTTCAGCCCACACCGCACCTTTGGTTAAAAGTGTTTCGGCTTTTGCCTTTGTACGGTTATACACAGTAACGGCGTGATCATTTTTTAGCAGGTGCTCAACTACAGAAATTCCCATAACGCCTGTTCCTATGAATCCGATATTAGTCATATGCTCACTCCTGTATTTTTAATATAGAAAAACAGATTGAGCTCCAAATGGAACCCAATCTGTCTGATCAATCTTTTACATATTGGTTAACTAACTCAATAACTTCATCCACCGTTGTGCATTCTGTAACAGCTTTATGAGACAATTCTTTCATTTCATCAGAATCCAGCTTTTTAAGCAGACTTCTGGTTTTAAGAATACTTGTTGCACTCATTGAGAATTCATCTAATCCCAGTCCGATCAGTAATGGAACTGCGATTTGATCTCCAGCCATTTCTCCGCACATGCCGGCCCATTTACCTTCGTTATGAGCAGCATCTATAACCATTTTCACAAGACGCAGAATAGATGGGTTATATGGTTGATACAGGTAAGAAACCTGCTCGTTCATTCTGTCCGCAGCCATTGTATATTGAATCAAATCATTTGTGCCGATACTGAAGAAATCCACTTCTTTAGCGAACTGATCAGCTAACACTGCTGCAGCAGGAATTTCGATCATTATTCCGACTTCGATCGAATCAGAAACTTCCACACCTTTTTTGATCAACAAAGTTTTTTCTTCTTCCAGTATAGCTTTTGCTTCTCTAAACTCCTGCAGGGTCGCGATCATTGGGAACATGATACGTAGCGTTCCATGAACAGAAGCGCGAAGCAACGCTCTTAACTGGGTTCTGAAAATAGAATCCTGATCTAAACTGACGCGGATAGCGCGGTAGCCAAGGAACGGATTCATTTCTTTAGGCAATTCTAAATAAGGAAGCTCTTTGTCCCCACCGATGTCCATCGTTCTCACGACGACCGGCTTACCTTCCATACCTTCCAGAACTTTTTTATACGCTTCATACTGATCCTCTTCTGTAGGAAGTTCAGCAGAATCCATATATAAGAATTCTGTACGATATAGACCGATACCTTCTCCGCCGTTGTCTTTGACACCGACTAAGTCTTTTGGTGTGCCGATATTTGCAGCCAATTCGACATGTTTGCCGTCTTTGGTCACACTCGGCTCATTTAACAGCTGATCCCATTCCAGTTTCAGCTTGTCATAGTCTTCAGCTTTCTTGTTGAATGAAGATATTTCCTCTTCAGAAGGATTGATGTAAACATCCCCTTCTAAACCATCAACGATAAGCTGGTCATTTTCAGACACGCGTTCAGTGATATCTTTTGTCCCAACGATCGCTGGGATTTCAAGCGATCTGGCCATGATAGCAGAATGAGATGTACGTCCGCCGACATTCGTGACGAATGCTTTGACATATTTCTTATTTAACTGAGCTGTGTCACTCGGTGTTAAATCTTCTGCAATGATGATAACTTCTTCTTCAATGGTTGCTGGTGAAGGCAAGGTCACATTCAAGAGATTTGCGATCACACGTTTTCTGACATCGCGGATATCGGCAGCACGTTCCTGCATGTATGCGTTATCTTCCATCCCCTCAAACATAGTGATGAATGTATTCGTCACCTGTTTAAAAGCATATTCCGCATTTACGTTCTCACTGTCGATAACAGCTTTTGTCTGATCCATTAGATCTGGATCTGACAACACCATGATATGAGCATCGAATACTTGTGCTTCTTCTTCGCCTAACGATTCAGCAGCAATAGCTCTGATTTTAGTTAATTGTTCTTTAGCTTTATCAGTTGCTTCTGTTAAACGTTTCATTTCAGCATCAGTATCAGAAATTTCATTTTTCTCGATTGTTAAGTCTGGTTCAACGAGTAAGTAGGCTTTTGCGTGAGCGATTCCATCACTTGCTGCAATTCCGGATACTTTTGAAGTCATTATTCAGCCATTCCCTCATTTTTAATTGTTTCTTCGATTCCTGCGATGGCTTCTTTTTCGTCAGCTCCATCAGCTGTGATCGAAACTTCTGCACCTTTACCTACGCCTAAAGACATAACGCCCATGATAGATTTCAAGTTAACAGACTTACCTTTATAATCTAATGTAATATCTGAGTTGAATTTGCTTGCCTGCTGTACTAACAACGTTGCGGGTCTAGCGTGGATCCCTGTGTCTGCAATAATCGTGTATTCTCTTTTTTCCATTTGAACTGCTCCTTTTAAAAAAGTTTTTTTATTATGAAAAGAATAGAACCTCAGTCTGTTATGGATGTGTACTTTTTTTCCGTACTTTTCCATTAAACCGCCATTTTATTCTTTCTTCCTATACAGATTACCACTTTTCTCCTTTACCTACAACTGTTTTTTCTCAACTCATATAACTTATCCTTGAAAGTCAAAAATGGTCAATGTATAATAAATCTATCAAAGGTCAATATTGGTCAAGCTTTTTCGTGTGAACTCAAACCCTTTGAACTGACCTTTGAACAGATAATACGTATAATAAAATTAGAACTTTATATAGAAAGGAAGTTTTCTTATCATGATATGTCAACGCTGTATGGAGCGACCTGCAACAATTCATTTAACCACAAGCGTCAATGGACGACGACGAGAAATTGACCTTTGTCAGAAATGTTATCGTGAAATAAAACAGCAAGAACAGCAAGGACGTTTGAATCAGGGAAACAGCCAGGATCCGTTTGGCTTCAATCAATTTGATGACCTCTTCCGTGCCCTGTCTCAGAATCAGAATCCAAATACAGAGAGACCCACTCCCCCTAACAGGCAGTTCTCCGGCAATAATCAGCAGCCTCCGATAAACGGCGGAGGACGTGGCGGTTTACTTGGTGAATATGGTGTGGACCTCACTCAAATGGCTAAGGACGGGAAGATAGACCCGGTGATCGGGCGTGACAAGGAAATCGAACGTGTCATTGAAATTTTGAACAGACGAACTAAAAATAATCCTGTTCTAACGGGTGAAGCCGGCGTGGGTAAAACTGCCATCGTCGAAGGTCTTGCGATGAAGATAGTCAATGATGAAGTGCCGCATAAACTGCAGGATAAAGAAGTTATCCGTCTCGATGTTGCCTCCCTTGTTCAAGGAACAGGAATCAGAGGTCAGTTTGAAGAGCGTATGCAACAGTTGATGAATGAATTGAAAGATAACGACAACATTATCTTGTTCATCGATGAAGTGCATGAAATCGTCGGTGCCGGTTCTGCAGAAGGCAGCAGCATGGATGCCGGGAATATTTTAAAACCCGCTTTAGCCAGAGGCGAACTTCAAATGGTCGGTGCGACGACTTTAAACGAGTATAGAAAAATCGAAAAAGATCCCGCACTGGAACGCCGTTTACAACCTGTCAGAGTTAATGAACCGACCATAGAAGAAACACTGACGATTTTAAAAGGTATCCAGAAACAGTATGAGGATTACCACCACGTTAAGTATTCAGATAAAGCGATCAAAAGTGCAGTAGAATTATCTCACCGTTATATCCAAGACCGTTTCCTGCCTGATAAGGCGATCGATCTGCTGGATGAATCCGGATCTAAAAAGAATCTGACGATTCAATCTGTTGATCCGAAATCACTGGAAGAAAAAATTGATGAAGCAGAAAAGCAGAAACAGGAATCCTTAGAAAAAGAAGATTATGAAAAGGCTGCTTTTTATCGTGATCAAGTCACAAAATACAAAGAAATGATCGAACAGCAGACTCCTCAGTCCGAACAGCCCGAAGTGACAGAACAGGATATTATAAATATCATCGAAATAAAAACAGGTATCCCTGTAGGTGAGTTAAAAGAAAAAGAACAGGCTCAGCTGAAAGATCTGGACAAAGCGCTCAGACACCATGTCATTGGTCAAGATGAGGCTGTTGACAAAGTAGCTAAAGCCATCCGCCGGAACCGTATTGGTCTCAGACAGAAAAACCGCCCGATCGGTTCATTTATGTTCGTGGGGCCTACTGGTGTCGGAAAAACAGAATTGGCAAAAACTCTCGCTCTTGAATTGTTTGGAAGCAAAGATGCTTATGTTCGGCTGGACATGAGCGAATATATGGAAAAACACAGCACATCCAAACTGATCGGTTCGCCTCCAGGCTATGTTGGCTATGATGAAGCAGGACAGCTTACTGAAAAAGTCAGACGTAATCCATATAGTCTGATCCTGGTCGATGAAGTGGAAAAAGCTCATCCAGACGTCCTGCATATGTTCCTGCAGATCCTGGACGATGGACGCTTGACAGATGCTCAAGGGCGTACAGTCAACTTCAAAGAAACGATCATTATCATGACAAGCAATGCCGGAACGACCAATGTCGAATCAAGCGTAGGTTTTGGAGCTCAGATAAGCGGAGAACAGCATTCGATAAAAAATCGTCTTCAGGATTATTTCAGACCCGAACTGTTGAACCGCTTTGACGGAATCGTTGAATTCCATCCGCTCTCAAAAGAAAATCTGCTGGAAATCGTGGATCTGATGCTTGAAGATGTCAATGAAGCATTGAAGCAGCATGATATAACGGTACACGTCGATCAGTCAGCTAAAGAGAAACTTGTCGACTTAGGGTATGATCCTAAGATGGGTGCACGTCCTTTAAGACGGGTTATAGAAGAACACATCGAAGATAAAATCGCTGAGTTTTATATCAACAATCCAGAACCAGGTAAAATATCAGCAACAGTCGAAGATGATGCCATTGTGATCACTAAGAAATCAAAAGAACAGTCATCTAACGGCGAGTCGCAGAAAGCAAATGAAGAAACGAATAAAACTGACAGCACTGAACAGTAACCGACTTCCTGAAATTTAAAATAAAGTAAAAAACACATATCCCCTTCCGGTTCAGATGAATGAACGTGAAAAGGGATATGTGTTTTTCTGTTTTTTTATAGTAGAGAGGTCAATTCTACTTCAGGATATTTATCACTGAACCATCTCTCAGCAAACTTATTTTCGAATAAGAACAACGGCTGATCGAAACGGTCTCTGACAAGCATATTACGGCTCGATCCCATGTTCTCATCCAGTTGATCCGGATTTACCCAGCGGGCAATACGGCTGCCGATAGAGGTCATGACGACTTCAGAATTATATTCATTGCGCATGCGGTGCTGGAAGACTTCAAACTGGAGCTGGCCTACCGCTCCGATGATATAGGTTTCGGTGTGATACGATCTATACAGCTGAATGGCACCTTCCTGAACCAGCTGGTTGATCCCTTTGTGGAACGACTTCTGTTTCATTACATTTTTTGGTTCTACCTTCATGAAAAGTTCTGGTGTAAACTGTGGCAGTTCCTGGAATTCTATTTCATCTTTACCTGCGTACAGCGTATCTCCTATCTGGAAATTCCCTGTGTCATAAAGTCCGATGATATCTCCAGCAACTGCATCTGTCACTGTTTCTCTACTCTCTGCCATAAACTGAGTGGAATTGGACAACCTGATTTTCTTCCCAGTACGCGGCAGAGTAACGTCCATTCCCCGTTCAAATTTTCCAGAACAGATTCTCAAAAATGCAATACGGTCACGATGACGTGGGTCCATATTGGCTTGTATTTTGAAAACAAATCCAGAAAATGTTGGTTCTGTCGGTTTAATGATATCGTTCGCTCTCGTTTCGTGAGCAGACGGTTCTGGAGCAAACTGCAGGAACGTTTCAAGAAAAGTCTGGACCCCGAAATTAGTCAAAGCCGAACCAAAGAATACGGGGCTCAATTTCCCTGCAGCGATTGCTTCAGTTGAAAATTCGTTCCCCGCTTCTTTCAGGAGTAAAGCTTCTTCAAGCACTTGATCATAGAGTGATTCCTTTTTGATCCTGTGCTCTCCCTCTATCTCTCCCTCTTTATTCAACGGGATGAAACGTTCGCCATTATTGGTTTCTTCAGGTCTGAATGCTTCGATCCGATTGTGATAAAGGTCGTATAAGCCCAAAAGTGTCTTTCCGGAACCGATCGGCCAGTTCATGGGGTAGGCATCGATTTCAAGAACTTCTTCCAGTTCTTCTATCAGCTCAAGGGGTTCTCTACCGTCTCTGTCTAGTTTATTCATAAATGTAAAAATAGGAATGCCTCTCATTCGACAGACTTTGAATAGTTTTTTCGTCTGTTCTTCGATACCTTTTGCGCTGTCCACGACCATGACAGCCGCATCGACAGCCATCAATGTACGATAGGTGTCTTCAGAGAAATCTTCATGCCCCGGAGTATCCAGGATATTGATCCGTTTATTCTGATACTCGAACTGCATGACAGAACTCGTTACTGAGATCCCTCTTTGCTTTTCGATTTCCATCCAGTCAGATTTGGCGAATTTACCCGATTTCTTGGCCTTTACAGTTCCAGCCTGTCTGATTGCTCCGCCAAACAGAAGCAGCTGTTCGGTAATTGTCGTTTTCCCTGCATCCGGATGGGAGATGATAGCGAATGTCCGTCTTCTTTTTACTTCTTTAGTCAATTCATTACTTTTATTATCAGTCAATATAAACGTCCTTACTCTTTAAAATTATTTTTGTCTATTGAATACTTAATCAGTTTCTGTTCATGATACATTTTGATCAGGTATGTCCCGATCGTTTTCAGGATCGCAAAAACAGGGACCCCGACCAGCATACCGATAAGCCCTGCTATATTGGCAGATGCCAGCAGTACCAGTATGACAGTCAGCGGATGGATAGCCAGGGACTTCCCGACAAGGAACGGTGTGAATAAGTTACTATCCAGCTGCTGTGCAACGAGTACAAAAACAGCAGCCAGTATGGCCCGTGCAGGAGATTCGATCAGTCCGACAACGATTGCTGGTCCTGCTCCGATAAACGGACCGACATATGGTATGAAATTAGTGATAGCGGCAAAAAATGACAGCAGGAAAGCGGAAGGCAAACCTATGATGGAATACATAAAAAAGAGCAGTGCCCCAACCAGTAAAGAGGCCAAACCTTTTCCGCTGATATAGCTTGAAATGGTATTGTCTGTCTGAATGATCATTTCTTTTATATTTTTTTTGTATTTTGCAGGAGTCATGTCTACTACAAGAGGCAAAAATTTATGACCATCATGAAGCATATAGAATAAGATCACCGGTACTGTAATAAATAGAAAAGCCAGTTCCGTGAAGGCCTGGATAGCACTGCCGACACCTGAAGCCATTCCAGACAGGAAACGCGATCCGATATCTCTCAACCATATTTCAAGATTGTCAAGAGCCATAGTGATATCGATCTGCTGCATCCATGGCTCTTCAGCTAAACGATTAGCGTATATTTCCAGTTCACTGATAAACATTGGTATACCGGAAATCAGATTGGAAGTCTGTTCAATGAGCATAGGTATGCCGAGAAGGATCGATAGAGCAATAAATCCGATCAGTAAGATCATCACGACAGCCACGCCGATGATCCGTTTTACTCTAAAACGTTCCAGCAGTTCGACTAAAGGATTCAATAAATAATACAGAAATCCCGCTATCAGCAGTGGCATAAATAACGCAGTTAGAATGCCGACTAAAGGATTTAATATAAAATCAATACGTTGAAGCACGTAAATGAGTATGGCTGCTGCTAAGAGCCATACTGTCCAGAACATTAATTTAGATTCTCTCCAGTTGATCACTTTATCCCCCTCTTTTACTTGTTTCTCTTACATTATAAGCGACACAGCCTTCTATTGAAAGAGTAAGTTCGGTGATACATTGACGACAAACGTAAATATTGCTATAGTAAGACATAATTTCAGAAAAGAGGGATAGTATGGATTTTAAAACAACCACAGATATATTATCTGAAGTCTATCGTGATTCAATCGCTATCAGAGCAGAAGTATTTATCGAGGAACAAAAAGTGGATCCGTCCTTGGAGATAGACGAATTAGAAGATCAGACGCTGCATATCGTCGGTTATGAAGATGATAAACCTGTCTGTACCGCTCGTTTACTGAAAAAGGCTGATAATTCTGTCAAGGTTCAGCGGGTAGCCGTTCTTTCACCTTATCGTAAACGAGGTATGGGAAGACTGTTGCTTAAACATATCGAGAAAATCGCCAAAGAGCAGTTGCATGGTTCAAGCCTTATTCTGGATTCACAAGACCACGCCATTTCTTTCTATGAAAAAGAAGGATTTACAGTCCACGGTGAAGGTTTTTTAGATGCCGGCATCCCTCATCATTTTATGCAGAAAAAAATATAATCAGTGTTTATCCGGTTTCTTATTAAGTGACTTATTAAGAAGCCTTTTTCTTTTACAGCGGTTGACCTCAAGTCTTCTTTCTTTTTCTTTGATATCTCTCTTCAAGTAAACAGCTGCCCGGTCCTGTTTCTTCTCAACGAGAAAAACATCCCCGAGTTCGTAATCTTCGGGGAGTTCCCCAACCGGTACATATAGAGGCTCTTTAGATGAATCGGGAACGAGACGGGCGGTTTCGCCTTCTATTTCTTCTAACACCACATACATCAGTTTCCCTCCTCAGTTAAAATCTCCAGCTGATCATCCTTTGTCACGTTGATTTGGATCGTCCCATGTGTGTCTGTTCCAAATAACGCAGCGGAACGATCAGTAAATTTCTCTATCGTTTCTTTGTGAGGATGGCCATAATGATTATCAGGGCCTGCCTGATAGTCAGCCACTCTAGGCTCAACTGCTTCCAGCCACTCTATACTTGTACTGGTGCTTGAGCCGTGATGCCCTAAAACCATGATATCCGACTGCAGCGAGGCTGGATTATCTAATATCATGCGTTTTTCCACTTGCGCATCCACATCTCCAGAATGCACAAGAGATGCATCCCCTATTGCGATTCGCGTAACGATCGACTCGTCATTCTGATTCTCTTCTGTTTCATTTAAAAGAGGATGCAGGACCTGAATCGAGAAAGGTCCCACTTCGGCTTCATCTCCGGCTTTGGGTTCTCTGTATGCTACGTCTGTGTCCAGCATTGCATCCAATACATCACTGTAGGTTTGAGAGGTATGATCCATGCCATTCATCCAAACTTCTTCTACTTGAAAATATTCCAGGACGATATCCCCATTACCAATATGATCGGCATCATTGTGAGTGAAAATCATAAGGTCGATCTTACCCCCTACACCGATCTCATCATTAAGATAATTGATGATCCTAGGCTCGCTGTCATCATATCTTCCGGTATCGATCAGAATAGTTGTTCCGTCATGGGCCTGCAGCAGTGTCGCTGAACCTTGGCCAACGTCAAAAAAATGCAGTTCAGCTGTATTTCCTTTTATCTCATCGTCAGTAAATGGAATAGGGATGGACCTTATATACACTTTTATTTCACTTACATAAGTATCGATCCATTGAAAGGATAGGTTACTCCTTTCTGCCCACGATCCCAATAAAAAAGCAACACTAACAAGTAGTGTTGTCAGCAGAACAGATCGTTTGCCACTTTTCGTTGTTTTTTTTCGTTTAACTTTTCTTTTCACTGCTCACACTCTCCAATTGATTAGATAATCTCTTTAAATCATCTGGTAAGGGGGATTCCACTGAAAGTTCTTTGCCAGTGAATGGATGGTCAAAAACGACTTTAGCACAATGAAGAGCCTGTCTGTCTATCCACTTTTCAGCCGATCCCGGATTATAAAGGGTGTCCCCCAGCAAAGCATGGCCGATATCAGAAAAATGCACTCTGATCTGATGTGTGCGTCCCGTATGCAGTTGAATTTTAACCAGTGTCGAGTCCCTGTACCTCTTTTTTACCCAGTATTCAGTTTTTGAAGGTTTTCCGGTTTCAACCACTTGTCTTTTTATTATAGAATCCTCCATACGACCGATCGGTCTGTCTATGAGGTCCCATCGTTTCTCGAGTTTCCCATTTACAAACGCAACGTATTCCTTGTATAATTCTTTTCCTTTTAAGAGCTGGTCCAGATAAGAGTGTGCTAAGCCATGTTTGGCAAAAATCATAACTCCTGAAGTATCTTTATCTAATCGTGTAACGATGTGTATCGTTTTATGACGATAATCCTTTTTTTCAATATAACCTTTTACCCGGTTAGCCATCGTGTGATTCCTGTAAAGTGATGAGGGTACAGAAGGAACGTTGCTTGGCTTGTCGACCAGAAGAAAATGTTCGTCCTCAAACAAGACAACGATTTTCTTGTCTGAGATCTCCAAGTGGTCATTTGCAGGCTCATCCGGCAAGCTAAGAGAAACGAGATCCCCTTCTGACACCTGTTTTCTGACCCTGCTCAGCTCCTGATTAACTTCCAGACGACCTCCCTGAAACTTGACTTTCGCAAGCAGACGCTTGGAAATACGTTTCGTTTTTAAAAATGATTTTAATGTCATAGGGGACTGACTAGTGACTGTCCATTCGATTTTCATTATTCGTTTTAGCTCCTAAAAATGCGTCTTCCACACGATCCCAGAAATGCGTATGCTGATATTGAGCAAATCGGATACGTTCTTTTGCAATTTGAAAACGTATGTAATCAACATCAGTTTCTGATGAAACTAACTGATCTATCGTTAAAGTGAATGTGTTCGTATCGATCGGTTTGATTTTTATCCATTCATCCGGTGCTATGATCATCGGCGAACTGAGTGTTCGAAAAATGCGATTATTCAAAGACGCGATTTCAGTCAGCTGTAGGGCTTCCAGTCTTGGATGGAGGACTGCTCCACCGATCGATTTATTATAGCCGGTTGAACCTGTTGGCGTAGAAATACATAAGCCATCACCTCTAAACCGCTCAAAGTGTTCTTCTTTGATATAGACATCTCCAACAAGTGTGCCGTCAGTGATTTTGACGATGGATTCATTCAATGCCAGAAAATGCTTATTCTTGTGTCTACTTTTATATACGACCTCAACATCCAGAAGCGGATACTGGATGAATTCACCGTTATCGTTTTCCAGACTGTTGACTAGTTCTTTCAGGTTGTACTGTCTCCAATCGGTATAGAACCCTAAATGTCCTGTGTGCACACCGATGAAACGAACACTGTCCAGTAAATGTGCGTAACGGTGAAAAGCGGACAATAACGTCCCGTCTCCGCCAACTGAAATGATGATATCCGGTTTTTGAGTTACGATTTCCAATTCTGATTCATTTAGCAGTTCTCTAAGCTGCCTTACGACAGGTAATGATTCCTGAGTATTATTCTGTACAATGGCTATTTTCACGTTGATTTTCCTTCCTTTACGTCAATTACTCTTGAGAATAACGGAAGTTTTTTTGGATTTCTTTGATTTCTTCTCTGATCGTAGACATTTCTTCATCTAACTGAAAAGCTGATTCTGCCGCTTTCTGTAATCGGGTATTGATTTCTTCAGGAAATTCTCCCTGATATTTATAATTCAGCGAGTGCTCGATGGAAGCCCAGAAGTTCATAGCAAGGGTTCTGATTTGGATTTCCACTAAAACCACTTTTACTTCATCGATCAGCTGGACAGGATATTCACATATCAGATGGTAGGAACGATACCCGCTGTCTTTTTTATTGGTGACATAATCTTTTTCATAAACAACTGTTAAATCATTCCGGTTCTTCAGCATAGATACGACGTCATGAATATCTTCCACGAACGGGCACATGATCCTTATGCCTGCCAGATCCTCCATATCAGTCTCCAGTTTATCTAAAGAAATACCTCTTGTTCTTGATTTCATTATAATACTTTTTATCGGTTTCACTCTTCCGGTGACGAATTCAATCGGCCCGTGTTCTTTCCTCAACTGATACATTCCTCTCAGGCCGCGAAGTTTAACTTTCAGTTCATCCACTGTCTGTCTGTAAGGAAGCAGGAAAAGTTCCCAATCTCTATTCATATCCTATACCTTCTTTACTTTAATTTAGTCAATATTATTGATATCATTGTAACATATTTTTAAAAAATACCGTAGCAAGGGGTTTAATAATCAATATGAGACAAGAAGTAGAAATCGAGTACAAAAACCTTTTAACTCAGCAGGAATACGATAAACTAAAGACCATTTTTTTTGCTGATGTGTCCTCTCCTGTTATTCAGGAAAATTATTATTTCGATACGCAAGACGCCAAGTTAAAAGATGCACGTTGCGCACTCCGTATCCGTATAAAAGAAAGCTCAGCTGAAATGACGCTCAAAACACCTTTTGAAGGACATCACACTGAAACGACCCTGGATATGACTCCAGTAAAAGCCAGGGAACTGATTACAGCCGGATCATTTTCTCTTCCTGAAGCTATTCACAACGTTCTGGTTCAGGAAGGTATTAAGATCGATCAGGATGTTTTCAAGATTGCCCAGCTTAAAACCGAACGTCTTGAAGCTGAAAACCCCCATTCCATTATTGTACTCGATAAGAGTTATTACTCGAATCAGATCGATTATGAACTTGAAGTGGAATCCGATTCAAAATCTACGGGTGAAAAATTGTTTGCTCAGATCCTAAAAGAACATGCTATTCCAAAAAGAGAGACTCAAAATAAAATTGCCCGTGCCTTTAATGCTGCCCACTAGATTTCATACATTTATGATGTTTGTGACATTTTAGTCACAATAACAGTCTTTTTTAGGCTGTAATCAAGCAGAACATTACAAAATACCTGATATATTTGTTAGTCTATATAATGTAATCAACAAGATTTTACAGCTTACATTAAATAATCGAAACTCTATTACTACTGCCCGAGAATCCGTTTCATTTTAATCTGTTGGGTATCGGAAGTATATTAAGCAACCATTAAGAATCACAACTGTTATGACTGACAAAAATACAAATTAGGTGTGTGCTAAAGATGTTTTTTAATAATATGATCGAAGTTTTCTTATTTGTAAATCCCTTGGGGACAACATGTTATGAAACCGAAAAAATTATAGAGTCATTTTCCAATGAACGAGACGAAAAAGTTAAGGTGCGTTTTATTCCATTACTCAATTTCCATACAATAGGTAATATTATGAAAGAAAAAGAGAACCAAACGTTATCCAATCGCAATCAGCTTTACACTGATTCTTTTCATGCCAGCTTAGCTTTTCAGGCCGCTTCGATGCAGGGCAAGAAAAAAGGCAGAAAATTCCTGATGGCGCTGCAGGATAAAGTCATCAATGAAGGCAAAGATGTTACCAAAGAATTATTTACTCAGATCGCCGAGTTGATCAAACTGGATCTGGAAATGTTCGAAGAAGATTTCGAATCAGATTTTACAAAAGCAGCATTCAAAAAAGATCAGAAACTGGCACAGGAAATGGATATACAAAACGCTCCCTCCTGTGTATTGTATCCTAGTGGCGATGACGAATATGGTTATCGTTTAGATACCGTCATTACTAAACAGATACTTCACGGTTTCTCTGATGAAAAGATCCAGCTCAAGAAAACGACGCCAAAGCATCTGTCACTGATTCAGATGGTATAGGATCATTGATCTAAATATATAAAAACAACCCGCCTCAGCTATTGCGATCAGCTCGAGACGGGTTGTTTATTGTGTTCAAAAGATATAAAAGAGAAAACTAACTCATTGATGATTTAATGAGTTAAATAGAGTCCAGCGCTTTTTCCAGTTCATCCAGTCGTTCTTCAAAGACTTTCATGGCTCTTTCCAGATACTCTCTTTCCGTCATATCCACGCCTGCTTTTTTCATTACTTCGATTGGATAGTCACTGCTTCCTGCTTTCAGGTAAGACAGATATTTATCCAATGCCCCTTCTTCTTTGTTAAGGATCTTATCAGCCAAAGCTGTCGCGGCACAGAAGCCTGTAGAATATTGATAGACATAGTAGTTATAGTAGAAATGCGGGATACGCGCCCACTCATATTGAATGGCCTCATCTTTTTCAACAGCATCACCATAATACTTGCTGTTCAGTTCTCTGTAACTTTCGCTCAAATAATCGGCTGTAAGCGGCGTGCCTTTTGCAGCTTCTTCATGCATAAAATGTTCGAATTCTGCAAACTGTGTCTGACGGAATACCGTTCCTTTAAACCCATCCAGATAATGGTTCAGCACGTAAGCTCTTGCTTTAGGGTCTTCTGTTGTCTCCAAGAGATAGTCAGTCAGCAGATTTTCATTGGTCGTTGAAGCAATTTCAGCCAGAAAAATCGAGTAGTTCCCATAAACATAAGGCTGATTTTTTCTCGTGAAGTAGCTGTGGGCACTATGTCCAAGCTCGTGGACGAGTGTATATAGATGATTGAGTGAATCATGCCAGTTTAGCAGGATATATGGATTAGTATCATACATACCTGAAGAATAGGCACCACTGCGCTTCCCTTTATTTTCAACGACATCGATCCAGCGGCTGTTGAAGGCATCGTCGAGTACAGCTCTGTATTCAGGACCAAGAACATCCAGTCCCTCAAATGTTTTGTCTCTTGCTTCATCGTATGTGAACTTCAGGCTGGCTTCACCGGTGATTGGTGTATATAAGTCATACATATGCAGTTCATCCAGTTCCAGGACCTGTTTTCTCAGATCCATGTATCTGTGCAGCAGCGGCAGATGATCATTAACGACTTCTATCAGTGTATCATGCACAGCCTCTGGGATGTGATTGTCTGACAAGGCACTTTCTCTTGCAGAATTATAATGATGGACTTTAGCCTGATAATTATGATGCTTGACATTTGCTGAGAGCGTGCTGGCAAATGTATTCTTGAAACTTTCGTAAACCTCGTACATTTTTTCAAAGGCTTCTTTTCTTACTTCTCTGTCCGTGCTTTCCAGAAGTTCTCCATACATCCCATGAGACAACTGGACCTCTTCCCCGTCTTCTCCTTTGACCATTGGAAATTTCAGATCTGCGTTGTTCAGCACACTGAAGGTCTGACTGGAAGAGGTCAGGACTTCACTTGCTGCAGCCAGCAGTGCTTCCATTTCTGCTGAAAGAACATGTGCTTTGTTTGCAGTCAGCTGGGTAATATAATGTTTATATTGTTTCAGTTCTTCCTGTTCATCAAAATAACCGGATAGCTGTTCTTCAGGCAGTGCGATCAATTCAGGTTCAAACCAGGACGTCGCTTCCTGAGACAAGGCTGCAAGGTAGCGTGCCCGGTCATTCATCGCCTGATATGTACTATTCGCTGTATCCTGATCATTTTTAAGGTGCGCATAGACATAAAGAGCGCTTACTTTTCTTGACAGATTCAACATCGCTTCAAGTGCTTCAAGGAAAGTCCCGCTGCCGGAAGCTAATTGACCCTGATAGGCTTTCACTTCTTCTACTGATTTTTGAGTCTCATTAAAGTCTTCTTCCCACTTCTCATCGGATTTATAGATGACAGTAAGATCCCAAGTCTGTTCGACTGGTATTTCTTCTCGTAAGGGTAAAGCTTTTGATTCAGCCATTAAATATCCTCCTAAAATTTTATCAACATATTAATGATAACATAATTTGAAAACGAATAGAATATCTTTTTGTTTGTTAATCTTTTCGTTATCTTCACTCATTAAATATTCATAGTTATAAAATCGTTTCAGTGCGGACCCATTTACGCTCAGCTATTTCATCCAGATAACCTTTGTTACACAAAAGATCCATGAACTGAAACAATGGCTGGATCAGGACACTGTGCTCTATATCCGGCAAATAATGAAAAATGATTTCTCCCTCGTTCTCCCATTCTTTTATCTTTCGGCTGAGACCGGCGTCTGTAATGACCTGCGTCGGGTGCAGTTCGTCCAACCACAAAACGAGTATCAGTTTCCATTGATACGATAAGGTCCTGATGAACCATTCCTTTGATACACTGTAAAATAGTACATCAGGTAAGGTTTTTATATGCATATCATTACAATAGAGAAGTTCAAAAAAACGTCTTGCTCTTTTATCTTTATAAAATGAAAGTCGGTATAAGTTCTTTTCCTCATTTATTCTGGACTTTACAACAGGAACCCTGTTGTGGTTTGGTTGCTCAACTATTTTTAACATATAGACGATATCATCATCAAAATCGACTCTGCTTCTCTTAAATGCCTGTCCTGCATTGGAACATCTAATATCTGTAATAACTTCAAGCTGCTGCTTTTTTTCATTGAGCTGAAACAGAGTGAATGCCCCACTTTTATTCACGAAAAGATAGTCATAGTGACGCGTGGAAAGTGTATTATTCACTTTTAATTTTTCCCCAAGTATCCAGATCACTTTTATATTATTCTGTACATACCCAGCTGTCCTGCTTCTGATTTTTTCTATTGAGATAGGACTGCACTGGTACTCGACCGCCACAGAAACGCCGTTATATTGAATCAGCAGATCTGGTCTCTGATTCAATACAGGTAGATAGGCTTCCAGCTCAACTGTGATTTCTTCCTTTTTAAACCAGTGATACAGAAGTAATTTCCCCTCAATGTGTGCTGCTGTCTCACCTTCCGAGAACATCTGGCAGCGACTGTTGTTTTTATGAGCAAAATGAGCCTGATAGATTTCACCTTTTTTGAATATCACTTCTTCCCGGCATCCCGGGCAGTAGCATTGACTCTCTCTGGTGTACTCGTTCGCTGTTACTAAATTATGCTGCTTATCCACTGCTGTAAACATGCTATCCCTTCTTCACATTTTATTATCTTCACTTATTAATATTTACTGTTTATTTATTTTTTAACGAAAAAAGATCCCGCAGAAATAAATTCTGCAGGATCTTCATTGATTTTCAGTTTATTTGAAGTAATAGCGTGTCAATTCCAGTGCGTTTGTTTCCATTATTTTTTCAGCATATTCATTTAATACTTCAGGTGTTGTTTTGGTCTTGTTTCCATACTCAAGAGCAACTGCCAGTTCTTCATCACTTGTCTTTTCGACCATTTCTTCGACAAAGAATGTTATGTGGAGGTAATACTTGTTTTTATAGCTGTAAAGAGTCGACATCCCGCTTTCCAAATACAGAGATTTAGATAAAGCTATCAGTTGTTCAAAACTCTCTAAAGCAACCACTACTTCTTTGGTCGGGTTATTACCTTTAGTGTATTCATCAATTTCATCTAGTGTTTCCTCATTCTGATTAGCGTTCTTATTTAACTGGTCCTTCAGCGTGTCCAAAGAATTAATTTCCTCTTTAAAATTGGTCCCTTTACTGATAAATAATTCTAACCCATTATTATTCGGCATGACTTGAAAAGTGACTGCTTCAGATTCCTGAAATTCTTCATCGATATCCACTTCTTCTAATATACTATAAAAGAATTTTTCGATCTGTTTCTGATTTCCCAGCAGATCAAGAAAAGTGATACCACGTTCTTCTAAATCAGTATTTTCAATGACTACACGAATCGTATCATCGTTGATATGTTCAATTTCCATTATTCCACACCTCACATTTCCTTGGAATAAACGTCCCTGTGGGATAAATTTTCTTGTCTGGTAATGTACAGTCGAAAAGACTGCACTCCAATTATTATACAAAAGGTACAGTTTAAATACAAGTCACAACTTTCGTAATTGTCATAGCTTTCTCATTTTTATAAAAAGAATCGGCAATTGATTTGCCGATTCTTTTTTATATTCAGCTTTGTTTTAGTGCTACCAACTGCTGTGCTTTTTGAAGTTCTATTTCTCTGATTGCTCGAGGCACGAATTGGCGGATCTCATCTTCGTTATAACCGATCTGTAATCTTCTGTCATCGAGGATTATCGGTCTTCTGATCAAAGTCGGGTTTTCCTGGATCAGAACAAACAATTCTTTCATTGAAAGTTCGTCTATATCGATGTTCAGATCTTTAAACGCTTTTGAACGTGTAGATATGATATCTTCCGTCCCATCCTCAGTTAAACGCATGATTGCTTTGATTTCATTGATTTCGAGTGGTGTGTGGGCCATGTTTTTCTCTGTGTAAGGGATATCGTACTCCTCTAACCAGGCCTTTGCTTTTCGACAAGATGTGCAGCTGGGTGTTGTAAATAATGTAACCATTATGTATTTCTCCCTTCGCTTGTTTGATTAATAGTTTCTAATGAATCTGTCTACAGTTATAATAGTAGCTTAAATGTGACAAAATGTAAACCCCTATTTGTCTTTTTTTTGTCAAATTTACATATTGATTTTATATTATTTTTAAAAAAACCTTAACAACGGCGTTTATAAAATCAAATTTAAATTTGCGTGTTTTAACTATTTATAATTATTATAAATAAACGCCTATTCAAATAAAAAGAGGTGTACGCGACAGTCCATCGAATACACCTCTTCTTATTTTTATTGACGATCAGTAAAAGAGATCGACTAACTCCTCAGTTTCCACTTTACCGAAATATTTATTCACATCTACTTTACTGATTGCATCTCTTATCGCTTCTTTGGTATAGGGTATACCTTGCAGTTCTTTTTCTACGTCTTCGATTTCACCTAAGCCAAAGAAATCTCCGAAGATGCGGATATCTTCGATTTTACCTTTTCTGACATTCATCTTCACTTCCACTGTCCCTACAGATAGACGTTCGCTGCGCTCCATATCAAATGCAGGTGACTTGCCGTAATTCCAATTCCAGTTAGCTGTATATTCAGCAGCAAACGCATCGATTTTTTCCCAGTCTTCTTCTGTCAGGACATACTCCTTCACATTTTCTTTGGAATCTGTATCGTAGATATGCAGAAGCAGCTGTTCTCTGAAATCCTTGGCATTCATATACTGATATGAATCATCAAGGAAGGGTTTGATGTTCGTCACACGGCTGCGGATGGATTTTATACCTTTTGATTCCAGCTTATGCTTTTTGGGTTTCAGTGCTTTAACGACTGCCTCGATTTGAGAATCAAACATCAAGGTTCCATGCGCAGTCATTCTACCATTCTTGGAATACATGGCATTACCGGAGAATTTTTTCCCATCTATGATCAGATCATTTCTACCTTTTAATTCAGCCCCTTCTACCCCCATCTGGTGCAGAGCATCTATCACTGGCGATGTGAACTTTTTAAAGTCCCGGAAAGAATTACCATCATCTTCAGTAATGAAGCAGAAACATAAGACGCCCATGTCATGATACACGGCCCCGCCTCCGGAAAATCGACGGACAACATCTACTCCGTTCTCTTCCACATAAGCTGTATTGACTTCTTCATATGTGTTCTGGTTTCTTCCTATAATGATCGAATTGTCATTGATATAAAAGAGCAATATCGGTTCATCCAGTTTCACTTCATTGAGCAGATAATACTCTATAGCTAAATTTAATTTAGGATCGTGTATTTCCTTACCGTCACGTTCATTCTTAACATAATACATCCATATCTCTCCTCTTAAATAGTTACTGTCATATCTTTTTGTGCCAGTTGTACCGACACATCCGGTGCTTCTTCCCTTGCCTCTGCGACCAGCTGGTTCAGATCGCCTTTTTGCGGCAAATGAGTAAGCATCAGGTTCTGCACTCCGGCCCGAGCTGCAATTCTGCCACATTCTTTAGCCGTCATGTGGACAGAATGGTTTTCCATCCCTCTGAAGAAATTGCTGTCTGCAAGGAGTAAGTCAGCCTTTGTTGAAAAGGCTATAAAATCTTTTTTATAACCTGAATCAGCTGTGAACACTAATGCTTTACCTGTTTTTTCCTCCGTGATCCGAAAAGCATAGCAGGGTACAGGGTGAATCGTTTTCATATGTTCTATTTTAAATGGTCCGATCGTCAGCTCTGGTTCTTTTGTATAAGCAATTCCCTGACTGACATTTTCAAATGTCATTTTTGCAAAACTATCTTTATCTTCATCGTGACAATATATTGGCAGCAGATGGGGTTTATTCCCATGCTCGTCTTTTTTTAGTAATCGTGTGAACTGCAGAACACCCAGATCAGCAATATGGTCATGATGATAATGAGAGATCAGAACAGCATCCAGTTTTATAGGATCGACATATTTTTCCAAGGCAAGCAGACTTCCACTGCCGGCATCTAAGAGAAGATGAAATCCCTCTGATTCAATTAGGTAAGCACTCGTCCCCACGCCTTTGGTAGGATAACCACCATAGTAACCCAGCACTGTTAACTTCATAATATTGTCCCTTCTTTCCTTTATCTCTATTACTAGAATACGTTTCAGCATAAAAAAAAACAACTAAATCTCTTTTTCTTACAGAGAATTAGTTGTTTTTTTTCCATTCAACTCAATATCACGCTATAAAAATACTATATTGTTTTTTTAAGGTGTTCGAGAGCCTGCTGGCTAACTTCGTTCGCTTGAGCTATACAGTTATTGATTCCAAATCCTTTGATTCCATTCCCGGCCAAATATAGACCAGGATATTTTTCACTCAAAAACTCGAACAAGTTCTTTCTTTTTTCTTCGTGTGTCAATGTAAACTGAGGAATAGCATTCGGCCAGCGCTTAATTATCTTGTAGTTGGGTTCACTATCGATTTTTAACATGCTGGACACATCTTGGATGATTTCTTCTTCTATTTGCTTGTTACTTAAAGACATCATGACCCCGTCTACGCTACGCCCGAAGTAAATCCCCAAAAGCTCTTCGTCCTTATCTTTAAAATGGTTCCATTTTCTATTCAGCCACACAATGCTTTGAATATATGAATTATTCCTTCTGACAGACAGGACCCCGTTGCCTTTAGGCGGATTCTTCAAGGAACCTTTTGGAAAGCTGAGCAGCAAAAAACCCACGGACCCCATCTTGATTTCTTTGAAGTAATCACTTAACTCGATGTCTATGAACAGTTCATTATAAGATCCAGGATCCGTTGCCACAACGAGGGAATCTACTCTCAACTGCTCTTTCTTATTTATATCAAGGATGTACGTATTGTTGATACTTCTTTTTATTTCAGTGACCTTTTTGGAAAATCTTATTTTTCCGCTTACTTTATCGGTCAATTCTCTGGTCAGTGTTTCCAGTCCCTCTTTGAATGTAGCATACATACCATCTCTATCACGCATGTCAGGATGGTTCTCCAGAACTTTTGTCCAGGTTCCGTATTCCTGTTCCAGTTCTACGATGGGTTCATTGAATCCATGGATCCCGATCTCATCAATATCACTTGTATAGATTTTAGCAAAGTACGGTTCGGCTGCATATTCAGCCATTTCTTCCCCGATACGTTGTGCGAGGTACTCTTTGGTTGTGATTTCTTCATTCGCTTCTTTTCCGGAAAAATATGTATTCCTTAAAAAATCCAATTTCCCTTGGAACGAAATCAAGTCAAGCTTCCATATATCTGTCCGCCTGACGGGAATCCCTTTATACGTAGGACAATCAAAGTTATACAACTTATTGAAAGCATACACATCCTGTTTGCCATTCTGACTTAACTCTATCTCATCCTTGAGGCCTAATTCTTTAATCAGTTCCATTGCTTCAGGTAGCCGTGTATCGATCGACTCGGCTCCTAAATCAATAAACTCTTCTCCAAACTTCATGGTATACAGTTTTCCTCCAGAACGGATGGATGATTCTAAAACGATTATTTCCACAGGTAGCTCTTCCTTATCGACCTGCTGCTGTAAGCGATACGCAATAGTGAGGCCGGTCACTCCGCTCCCAATAATGGCGATTCGTTTTTTGTTTTTGTCCATTCGTCATACCTCACATACTATAATGATATTTTTACGATTCTACTTCATTACTAAAATCAATCCAGGCTTTCTTTATCTTATCTTAGAGCATTTGATTCTAAGAGGATTTTGAAAAGCACTTATAATTGAAGCAATCTTTTCTATTATACCATGAAGCAGATAAAATACATTAAAGTTATTTTACTATACGGTTAACATTATATTAATAAAAAACCATATGACTTTGAGCATTCGATGCTCAAAATCATATGGTCCAGTTTTATTATTTGTTTAATGCGTCTTTAGCTTGATCTGTCAATGATGTGAATGCTGCTGCATCATTGATCGCCAAGTCAGCCAGCATTTTACGGTTCATATCGATGCCCGCAACTTTTAGTCCGTGCATGAATTTAGAGTAGCTCAAACCATTCATACGTGCCGCTGCATTGATACGTGCGATCCATAATTTACGGAAGTTACGTTTGTTTTGCTTACGGTCTCTGTAAGAATACATATATGATTTCATTACTTGCTGTTTTGCAACTTTGAACAAGCGATGTTTTGCACCATAATATCCTTTAGCTAATTTTAATACGCGATTACGGCGTCTGCGAGTGACGACTCCACCTTTTACTCGTGCCATTGTTTTTCCTCCTTCAATACAATCCTAGAAATCTAAATTTTTATTTCATGTAAGCTAATTGCTGTTTGATGCGTTTGTAATCACTGTCTGAAACCATAGCAGATTTACGTAATTTACGTTTTTGCTTCTGCGTTTTGTTCGCAAACATATGGCTACGTTTTGCGTGACTTCTTTTTAGTTTTCCAGAACCTGTTCTTTTGAAACGTTTTGCTGATCCTCTATGCGTTTTTTGCTTAGGCATTATACTTTTCCTCCAATACTCTTCTCTAAAATTTTAAGCAGAATCATAAAGTGATGATTCTATTGCTTATTACTTCTCACTTTTCGGTGCGAGCATCAAGAACATGCTGCGGCCATCCATTTTAGCTTTAGATTCAACTTGTGAAATATCAGATGTTTCTTCCGCCATACGTTCTAATACTTCACGTCCAATTTCCTTATGAGTAATAGCTCGACCTCTAAAACGAATAGAAACTTTTACTTTATCGCCTTTATCCAAGAATTTACGAGCGTTACGCAATTTAGTGTTGAAATCGTGGTCATCAATGGTTGGGCTCAAACGAATCTCTTTAACATTGACGATTTTCTGATTTTTTCTTGCTTCACGTTCTTTTTTCTGTTGTTCATAGCGATATTTTCCGTAATCCATTATACGAGCCACTGGGGGTTTAGCATTAGGAGAAACAAGAACCAGGTCCATACTGGCATCTTCTGCTAATCTCAATGCTTCGTTACGTGAAATGACTCCTATCTGTTCACCGTCTTTACCTATCAACCGTACCTCATTAGCGCGAATACGATCGTTGACAATCATGTCTTTAGCTATGGTGGTCACCTCCAAAGTATTTGCGAGAAAAACACAGAAAAAGACGACATTTCTATTAGCTATAGAAATCCCGCCTTATCTCCGCATAAAAACACAAGTCATTGCGTTTAATTATATATACGTTCATATCTGCCCAGAGATTTGCATCACTTAGGCGAGAAGCGGGGGCTTCTGCTTTGTTTTCTCAACTTTCTAATAATACCATCAATGATCTGTGTTGTCAAATCATTATTTAACTCTTCATTTTTTACCTTCTGTTTTCAGTTTCTCAATGAATGCATCCAATGCGACAGTCTCTGTTTTATTCTCACCATACTTACGTACAGCAATCGTGCCCTCTTCCATCTCATTGTCACCAATGACAAGCTGATAAGGGACCTTGAGTGTCTGAGCTTCTCTTATTTTATAACCCATTTTCTCATTACGCATATCTACTTCCACACGCAGACCTTGTAATGACAATTTTTCCTGCAGGTCTTTGGCATAGTCGCCGTGGATATCCAGATTAACAGGAATGATTTTAGCCTGGACTGGTGCCAGCCAAGTAGGGAATGCCCCTTTGTAACGTTCGATCAGGTAAGCCACAAAACGTTCCATTGTCGAAACGATCCCTCTGTGGATAACGACTGGACGGTGATTGTCCTGGCCATCTTCCCCGACATATGTCAGATCAAAGCGTTCAGGGAGCAGGAAGTCCAGCTGAACGGTGGACAATGTTTCTTCTGTGCCTAAAGCTGTTTTCACCTGTACATCGAGTTTAGGACCGTAAAAGGCAGCTTCTCCCATGGCTTCAAAGTATTCCAGACCCATTTCGTCCAGAGTATCTTTCAGCATGGATTCTGCTTTCAGCCACATGGCATCGTCGTCGAAATACTTTTCAGTATTCTCAGGATCACGATAACTCAGGCGGAAACGATAGTCCGTTATATCGAAATCTTCGTATACAGCCAGCATCAAATTGACCACACGTCTGAATTCTTCCTTGATCTGATCTGGACGGACAAAGACATGCGCATCGTTCAGGGTCATTTCACGTACTCGCTGCAGACCGGATAGCGCCCCGCTCTTTTCATAACGGTGCATCTGACCAAGTTCGGCAATTCGGATAGGCAAGTCTCGGTAACTGCGAACATCATTTTTAAAGACCATCATGTGATGTGGACAGTTCATTGGACGCAGGACAAGCATTTCTCCATCACCCATGTCCATCGGCGGAAACATGTCTTCATGATAGTGATCCCAGTGACCTGATTTTTTATAGAAATCCACGTTGGCCATAATCGGTGTGTAGACATGTTCATATCCAAGGTTGATTTCTTTATCTGTAATGTAGCGCTCGATGATACGTCTGATCGTTGCCCCTTTAGGCAGCCAGAAAGGCAGACCAGAACCGACTTCCGGATTGAGCATAAACAGGTCCAGCTCTTTACCCAGTTTGCGGTGGTCTCTCTGCTTCGCTTCTTCACGCATCTTCAGATATTCTTTCAGTGCTTTTTTATCAAAAAAGGCAGTACCGTAGACGCGCTGCATCATTTTATTATCTGAATTACCTCTCCAGTAGGCGCCTGCCAGAGAAAGAAGTTTAAAGACCTGGATCCGTCCTGTCGACGGAACATGCACCCCACGGCAGAGATCGGCAAACTCACCTTGTACGTAAATCGAGATGACTTCATCTTCCGGCAAGTCATTGATCAGTTCCGTTTTATATGGATCATTTTTAAAAAATTCTAATGCCTCTTCCCGGCTGATTTCTTTTCTTACGATAGGAAGATTCTCTTTAACGATCGCCATCATTTCATCTTCGATCTTACCTAAATCTTCATCTGTGATGGGTTCGCTCGTATCTGTATCATAGTAAAAACCATTCTCGATAGCCGGGCCCACTCCAAATTTCGCATCCGGATACAGGCGCTTGATCGCCTGGGCCATCAGATGAGCTGTTGAATGGCGAAGGACTGACAAGGCATCTTCATGATCTTGTGTGATGATCTCGAGCATCCCGTCTTCGTCTAAAGAACGGCTGAAGTCTATGAGTTCACCATTCCATTTGGCGGCCAGCCCCTTCTTTTCTAAAGACTTGGCAATACTCCCGGCTATATCTTTCGGTGTTGAGCCCTGTTCCACTTCTTTAACTGTACCGTCAGGCAGTGTGACATTGATTTGTTCGACCATTTTTATTCCTCCTTATATATAAAAAACGTCCCATTGAATAAGTTTACCTCATTCAATGGGACGTCAGAATCATACGCGGTTCCACCCAAAATTTATAGAAAAGTACACGTGTACTTTCTATCTTCATTACTCGATAACGCTGAGGCTGCGACTATTTTTACTCAGGATTCAAAATAGTACTCGAAAGGGGTCTGCGGCAGTTAGTCTTAAGAATGTCCCAGCAGTCATTCTCTCTCTGAAAAGCTACGCTGTCACAGCTGTCTTTCTCTTCGTTTTATTGTAATGATCGTATCATAAGTTCATTCGTTTTACAATACTCTCACCCTATTTATGTCTTCTGTTTTCTCCGGACATCTCTACTTCTTCAGCCAGGAATCTGATTCTTTCCATGATACGCTTCGCCTTCAGCGGTTCGTTTTCTCCACGCTGTGAAAAAGTCAGGTGTTCATTCTCCAGCTGGTCCATATCGAAATTCGAAGTAAAGAACGTCGGAAGTTCTTCCTGCATACGGTATTGAAGGATCACACCTAAAACATCATCTCTGATCCAGGACGACATGGAGTCTGCTCCAATATCATCGATCATTAGGAGTTTAGCCCTTTTGAAGCTATCTAACTTGTCTTCTGTGGTATTTTTACCAATAGAATTTTTCATTTCAACAGCGAATGTTGGAAAATGGACGATTGTTGATGCAAATCCTTTTTCTGACAACTCGTGTGCGACAGCCCCGAGCAAATATGTCTTGCCAACACCGAAAGATCCATGAAGGTATAGTCCTTTGTGGAAAGCTTTAGGATTGCTAACGTATCTTCCAGTAAACTCCGTTGCTTTTCTTAAAGCAAGACGGCGATTTTTTGTTACTTCAAAAGAATCGAATGTTGCATTTTTTAAATCCTTCGGTAAAAAGACAGAATTGATTCTATTCTTGATTTTTTCTTCAGTTCGTCTGTTGATCAATTCAGGGGTGGGCTCATACGTCACATCTATACGATGATTATTCAAAATCAGCTTTGGCTCATACCCCGGAGCAAGACCCCCACTCATGTTTTCTGCTTTCTGCTTTTCAGAAACGAATTCATACAGTTTTGAGGCACTTCTTTCGATCGCGGATTTATCCAGTACCTCTTTATTTTCGGCAAGGAATCTTCTGACCTCAGGATCTTTAAATACCTGATTTTTCATTATATCCTGATAGGTTTGGTTTAATTTATTCTGATCCATCATTTTTCCAAGTTGATCTTTTAAGCTCTCCATTAAATGTCACCACTTTTCATTTCACGAATTTTTCTTAACTCTTCTCTGAAAGCTTCTTCCTCTTCTTTACTGACTCTCTCATCTTTCTGCTGATCTTCCTTTGCCCATGAGGGGAGTGTTTCTTTTCTACTGCTGGCAGAAGATTTATAGCCCGCTTTGTAGCTGGACTTAGACCGGGATTGTTTCTGACTGCTTTTATCCCGGGCCGAATCGTATAGTTCCTTGACTTTCAGCATAGCTTCTTCGGGCGAACTCACTTTATTCTGAGCCCAGTCATTTGCGATTTTACTGGCCAGATTTTTCTCCAGCATCGGAGCGTTTTTCACGACCAGTATATAATTCATCAATATATTGATCACAGCTGTGGATAAGGGGGCCTGTTCAACCAGTTCCTTTAACAGCCATGTTTCATTCGACGTGACATAGCCGCCTTTCTGCTGTTTGATGGATTTCAAGTATGCATAAGGTTGTGTCTTTTCAGCATGTAGAACGATTTCGATTTCTTCCTTTTTAAATCCTTTTGCTTTCAGTTCCTGAGCTCTTCTCCCTTCATCAGGGCTACCTTTAGAAGATGATTTAAGTTGTTTCGATTTACCTAAAAAATGATTATGGATAATGCGGGTCAGATTTTTTTCACTGACTTCTCCAGAAGTAATATCTGCTGATTCCATAACAAACTTCTGCATATCCAGTTCATTGATAGCATAGATCGAATGAAAGGTCTCGATCAGTTTTTTTATATCAGGGGTAAGTGATCTGGAACGGATAAAGTGTTTGTTTAATCCTGACATGAAAAAGTCCCAGTCAAAATCACTGTCTTTTAATACATCGTCCACCAGAGAGCGTTTTGTCGTTTGACTGGGCATATCGATAGAATTAAATGTTTCAGTATAGTTTTCCATATTGAAATGGACCACTTCATGGAAAGACTTTGTTATTTCCTGGTATCGATCTGTTGAATGAGCCGTTTTGATGTATTTTTTCTTTAATTCAGAAACGAGACGCTCCCCCACTTTTTCAGTAAGCAGCATTCTCAGCATCGTGTCCTGGAAGAACTGCTTGGGACTCAGGGGGGCTTCGATATTTAATAAATAAGTCTCTTCATTCTCCTTGTGCTTGTAGACTTTCAGCAGTCCATAGGCTTCAAGTTTGATACGTGACTCGTAATATTCCCGCAGGCCTATATCCAGTTGAGTGATGACATCTGAAAGGGTCAACTCTCTGACTTCAGATGTATCCAGATACTCTTTGATCAGCAGATACAGACTTGCTGCGTGCACGCCCATTAAAGGCTGATACAAAGAGAGAACAGTCGATACATTTAAATCAGATAAAATGTCTGTCTTACTCAGTATCAAACTGTCTTTCGGGCGAAGGTTTTTCCATGGGTAACTCATTATGTGTTTATCCTTTCACTTACTCTTTGTCTTTTCTCTTTTTCTCCAGTTCCTTCATCTCCTGCATGAAGACTTCGATATCTTTGAACTGACGGTATACACTTGCAAAACGAATATAAGCGACATCATCAAGATCGACAAGTTCTTCCATAACATATTCACCGATTTTTGTTGAAGGGACTTCACTAAGTCCAAGATCACGAATCTTCCGCTCTACTTTGTTTACGATATTTTCCTGATCTTCTGCTGTCACCGGACGTTTTTCACATGCTCGTCTAATACCTCTGAGCAACTTTTCTCTGCTGAATTCTTCACGGTTGCCATTCTTTTTGACAACTAAAATCGCACTTTGTTCGATTCTCTCAAATGTAGTAAATCTAAACGAGCAGTTCTCGCATTCACGCCGTCTTCTGATAGCCCGGCCATCGTCAGCCGGTCGACTGTCTATCACTCTGCTTCCATTGTGCTGACATCTAGGACAATGCATATATTTCAGCCCTTTACTTTGGATTTCTTAAGGTTATTATACCATATGACTAAAGTGGTGACGAATAGTCATTTTTTGTCAACCAGTCATCGATCTGCTGCTTTGTCTGCTCGCGTGTCCCACTGTTGTCGATAACGACATCCGCTTTATCTTTTTTTGATTTTAATGGTTCTTGCGCTTCTATGCGTTTGACAGCCGCTGATTCTGTCAGCTGATCTCGTTTCTTTAATCGACTCAGCTGGGTTGAATAATCCACATACACCACCATGACTTCATCCACTGCCTGATCATAACCGGCCTCATACAAAAGGGGGATGTCAAGAACGATCAGTTTATGTTCGTCTGCACTCAATTCACTCTTCTTCTTCATTATTTCAGCGAAAATCTCTTTTTGTACAAGCGCATTGAGCTGCTTCAGCTTCTCGCTGTCATTAAAAACGATATCCCCTAATGTCTTTCTATCTATGGACCGGTCCTTGTTCAGGATCTCCCGACCAAAGCATTCAATGACTTTTAAATAGGCAGGTTCTCCCGGTTCCATGACTTCTCGGGCGATCACATCCGCATCAATGACAGGAAAACCTGATTCTTTCAAATATCGGCTGACTGTGGATTTCCCGCTGGCAATGCCTCCCGTCAATCCTAATACGTGTGCTATGGCTTGTCACTCCCTGCTTTTTGGCATTGCGGACAATAATGAGTCCCCCGCTGGCCAACTTTGATTTTTCTGATCGTATGCTGACATCGCGGACACACTTCTTCGGTTTTTCCATAAACCGAAAGATAATTCTGGTAACTGCCCTCATCTCCATAAGCATTTGAATACGTACGGATGGTCGTTCCACCTTTTTCGACGGCTTTGTTCATGATACTGATGATCGAATCTCTCAGTCGCTTGATTTCACTTTCATTCAGTTCTTTTCCTTTTCTTTCAGGATGGATATAAGCATCATAAAGGATTTCATCAGCGTATATATTACCTATTCCCACTACGATCTTCTGATCAAGCAGACAGGCTTTTATGGGACGCTCCGTTTTTTTCAAAGCGTTTATTAAATAGGCTGTTTCCAAAGTATCATCTGTGGGTTCAGGGCCCAGATCTTTCATCGATGGATGCAACTCCAAGTCAGCTTTTTCAACTAGACTCATCTTTCCGAATTTCCTTACATCCAGATATCTCAATTCTTCCCCGCTGTCAAGTTCAAAGACGACGTGTGTATGCTTAGTCAAGGGGACTTCAGGTCTTTCCAGACGGTACTTCCCTTCCATCCTCAAATGACTGATCAGAACGTCACGACTCAAGACAAACAATAAAAACTTGCCTCGACGGCGGATGTCCTCGATTTTCTGTCCCTGTATCCTCTGCTGAAATTCAGAAACCTGAGGATCTTTAATTATATTATCCCACAGTACTCGGGTATTGACGATCCTTTTGCCGATGATCAGCTTTTTTAATCCGTTTCGAACATTTTCCACTTCGGGTAATTCAGGCATATTTTCAACTCTTTCTCTAGTGTTAAATTCAATAAAAGAAGCGGGAATCGATCCCGCTTCTTATCTTTATCATTTTGCGTCGTACCAGCTGTCTCCATAACTGCTGTCGACCTTCAAAGGCACAGAGAGCTGTACTGTATTTTCCATGACTTCTTCTACAAGTTTTTCCAGTTTTTCGATCTCGGCTTCAGGCACTTCAAATATCAGTTCATCGTGGACCTGCAGAAGCATCGTCGCCTGCATCTTTTCTTCTTTGATCCGTTTATTCATTTCGATCATTGCCATTTTCAGTATATCCGCAGCGCTTCCCTGTATAGGTGTGTTCATAGCGGTACGCTCAGCAAAGGAACGTAAATTGAAATTCCTTGAATTGATATCCGGCAGATAGCGTCGGCGATGGAACAGCGTCTCGACATAGCCTTGTTCCTTGGCCTGACGGATTATTTCATCTATGAATGTCTTCACGCCAGGAAAACGTTCAAAATAGGTGTCGATATACTCTTTTGCTTCTTTCCTCGTGATGTTCAGATTCTGTGACAAACCATAGTCACTGATACCATAGACGATACCAAAATTCACGGCTTTTGCGTCACGACGCATGTTGGGAGTGATCTTTGAAGCATCATCCACATCAAATACTCGCATAGCAGTCGTGGTATGAATATCCTCGTCATCATTAAAGGCTTTGATGAAATGCTCGTCTTCTGAAATATGTGCCAGAATGCGCAGCTCGATCTGAGAATAATCGGAAGCGTATATTTTCCACCCTTTTTCTCTAGGCACAAAGGCCTGGCGGATTTTCCTGCCCTCTTCCAGTCGGATCGGTATGTTCTGCAGGTTAGGATCCACCGAACTCAACCGGCCGGTCCGCGCAACAGTCTGCAGGTAACGGGTGTGTATCTTGCTCGTTTCCGGGTCGATCACTTTCAAGAGACCTTCGATATAGGTCGATTGAATTTTAGAAATCTGACGATATTCCAGAATATACTCAACGATCGGTGCCTGGTCTCTCAATTTCTCAAGGACATCCTGAGCGGTTGAATAGCCTGTTTTCGTTTTTTTGATCACTGGATAGCCCATTTTCTCAAAGAGAATCACACTCAACTGTTTGGGTGAATTGATATTAAATTCTTCTCCAGCCTCTTTAAATATCTGCTTTTCGACTCTATCAAGGGTTTCCTGGAACTCACCTTTCATTTTTTCCAGTCGCTCAGCATCTGCTGTAATCCCTTGAATCTCCATTTCTGCGAGCACCATGGCAAGCGGCAGCTCCATTTTCTTCAGTAGATCTTCCTGTTCGTTTTCTTTCAGTTCTTTGTCGAGCGTTTCTGAAAGAGTATTAATAGCTAAAACTTTTCGGGCTAAGTGATCATGCATCCGCGATTCGTCTTCCGGCCTGCTGATTTTCTTGCCTTTTCCATAAACCATTTCATCCGGCGAAACACCCTGATAATCATGTTTGACTGCAACATCCACAAGGTCACCACTGCTGCTGTCCTCAGCGGTGAGCAGATATGACGCCAGCATGATATCGAAGCTTATTCCCTTTATGGTCAACTCATTTCTATTCAGTGCAACATAGGTCTGTTTTGCATCATAGACGACTTTTTGCATGGCTTCGTCTTCGATCCAGTTTTTGAATGCGTCAGACTGGAAAACGGTCTTCGGATCTGCAACATATACATTGTCCTTGTTTCCCCAGGCCACACATATTATCTCCGAATGATGATAGTTCTCATCAAGCATTTCTGTATAAAGCGCCATACCATCTTTGAACATGGACGCATCGATTTCTTCCACGAAAGTAGAATCGATCTCCGTGAGCTCTTCAGCCAGTTCTTCCATATAGTCGGTCGTATCCAGCTTGCTTAAATGAGAATTGAAATCCATTTCCTTGTAAAAAGAGATGAGGGCTTCCATGTCCTGACCATCATAATCCAGCTCATCCAGAGAGATCTCAACAGGTGCATCCCGGTCTATCGTAGCAAGTTTCTTGCTTAAAAAGGCCGTTTCTTTTTCATCTATCAGATACTCTTTACGTTTTGATTTTTTCATTTCATCAATATGTTCATACAGATTTTCAACGGATCCATATTCATGCAAAAGTTTAAGTGCTGTCTTTTCTCCGATTTTAGTGACCCCGGGTATATTGTCTGAAGCATCACCGGCTAAACCTTTCATATCGACGATCTGCTCAGGCGTTATCCCCATCTCTTCCTGAATGGAATCTTTTGTGTGTTCTTTAAGGTCTTTGACACCTTTTTTGGTTATATCGATACGCACGTGGTCAGAAGCCAGCTGGGTCAAATCTCTGTCTCCTGTCAGAACGACGACCTCGAAGCCTTTTTCTTCCGCTTCTCGGGCCAATGTGCCGATAATGTCATCCGCTTCATAATCCGGCAGTTCATAGCTTTTCAGACCGAACCCCTTTAAAAGATCTTTCATATAGGGGATCTGTTCAGCAAACTCAGAGGGCATTTTAGAGCGTCCGCCCTTATACTCTTCAAAATATTTATGTCTAAAAGTGGTCTTCCCGGCATCGAATGCGACGAGTGCATGCGTCGGTTTTTCCTTGTCCACAATGACTTCAAGCATGTTATGAAAACCGTATAACGCATTGGTGTGCAATCCATTCCTGTTCTTCATTCTTTCCAGTTGGCTATGCAGTCCATAGAATGCGCGAAAAGCTACGCTATGCCCATCTATCAATAGCAGTTTTTTATTATCGGTCAATTTACTCCACTCCCAGTTGTTATTCCTATGACTATAGTACCAAAATTTCAGGGATAGAAAAAGAGAACGTACCTCGGAGCAGGAAACATCTCGAACACGCTAGGCGTTCCAGATACTCCGTCTTCTCTTCAGTACCTTCTCTAAATATTTTAATTCACAGCTTCAGACTGACTCAAAATCCGTTCAAAAGCATGTTCGAATTTTTCGACATCTCCTGCCCCCATAAAAATAACGACCTCATTTTTATGTTTTAAAAGTGGGGACATATCGTCTTCTGATATGATCTCTTTTCCTTTTTTTGTCTTTTCCAGCAGATCTTGGATAGTGACTTCACCATTCTGCTCTCTAGCAGATGTAAAAATGTCACACAGATAAACGGCATCTGCCAGATCGAGGGCTTCTCCGAATTCATCCATCAAAGCGATCGTCCGGCTGAATGTATGTGGCTGAAAAACAGCGACGATTTCTTTATCCGGATATTTCTGATGGGCAGCATCCAGAGTCGCTTTGATTTCAGCAGGATGATGGGCGTAATCATCAATGATCACAGTGTCCATCACCGTTTTTTCAGTGAAACGTCTTTTGACTCCTGCAAAAGACATCAGACGTTCTTTAACTTTGTCCTGATCCAGACCGTCATAGTGGGCAAAGGCAATAACGGATAAGGCATTCTGGATATTATGCTTACCGAACGAAGGGATAGTGAAGCGTCCATAAAAGTCGCCGCGCACGTAGACATCAAACGATGAACCGTGTGTCGACCGTTCAATATTTTTTGCCTGAAAATCATTATATTCATCAAAGCCATAATAAACGATAGGTACAGAAGCATGTAACTTCTGCAGTCTTTCATCATCCCCGCAGGCAAAGATCGCTTTTTTTATCTGCTGTGAAAACTGTAAAAAGGCGTCCTGAACATCATCGATACTCTTATAGTAATCTGGATGGTCAAAATCTATATTGGTGATGATTGCGTAATCTGTCGCATAAGCCAGGAAGTGTCTTCTGTATTCACAGGCTTCCAGAACAAAGTATTCCGCATCTTTCACACCACTGCCGGTTCCGTCGCCTATCAGGTAACTGGTATCTTTGATGCCGCTTAACACATGGGAAAGCAAACCGGTCGTACTGGTTTTACCGTGTGCCCCTGTGACAGCGATACTGGTATACTGATTACTTAACTCGCCCAAGAAGTCATGGTAACGTTTGATGGGCAGGCCCAGTTCTTTTGCACGGACGATTTCTTCATGCGAATCAGGGAATGCATTACCGGCAATAATGGTCATCCCTTCTTTGATATTATCCTTATCAAAAACGAACATCGGAATACCGGCTTCTTCTAGATTCTTTTGAGTGAAAAAATATTTCTTTACGTCAGATCCCTGTACGTCATAACCTTTATCATGCAGAATCAGTGCCAGCGCACTCATACCTGACCCTTTAATTCCAACAAAATGGTATAGCGTATTTTGTATCATTTTTGTAGTCCTCCAATTATCTCTAACAAGCTAAAATCACATCGTTATATACTATATGACAAATGAATGATAAAAGCTAGTCCTCAGATTCTAAAGTTAAAATATGCTAATGCGTTTGTAAAATCTCCGATACAATAGGACTACCGATCCTTTTTGTTTTCAAATAATCCGGGAACGTTCCGTCTATTCCGGTTATTCCCGCCTTTTTCCTCTTCCATGATCGCTTCCAGCGTACGGTTTAGGCCATAGGCTTTTCTGGTCATCTTTTTCTTCTTATTCAACCCTGGCTTGCTAGTCCTATCCTGTTCTGGAGGCTGTTCAACTTTCGCTTTTTCTGTGCGCCACTCATTTTCAAGTTCTTCTGTCAGGAACTCTTCGTATACAATCAGATCACGGGTCTCTTTTTTCATTTCTTCTTTTAATCTCTCGTAATCCACAGCCGGTTTCGTCTCTTTTTTTGGTTTATGGTAGCCATAGATAGGTGAAGGCACTTTGCTCACTTCAAAAGGAGGAGTAATATAACCTCTACGTCTATCTTCCTCTTTATGACTCAAGTATTCTTTAAACCCTTTTTCTACGGTTTCTCTGCTTTTGACATGCTTAGGAAGTGAATAGGCGTCATCAAAAGATACCTGTTTCGTCTTTTTGTTTTTCTGATTTTTTTCTGCTTTACTGCTGGTTTCAAAAAAATCTGTATATTTGGAAGACATCGTTTCCCTCCTCTATCTTAATGGAATGACTGGTTTAGAGTTTGAATTCAGCACCCGTTTCACGGTCATCATCCAGAACCATGATTCCTTTTGACTCCTGGGGAAGGCCGAGTTCTCTTGCTGAACATACCATTCCTTCACTCTTGACTCCTTTGAGTTCTCCAGGCCAGATGATCATTCCGTCGGGCATGACTGCGCCAACCTTTGCAACCACAACTTTCTGTCCTTCAGCAATATTGCCCGCACCGCAGACGATCTGAACGATTTTACCGTCATTGATTTCAGTTTGAGTGACATTTAAATGGTCAGAACCTTCTACCGGTTTACATGTTTGAACATGACCAACGACAAAGTTTGGTCCCTCCTGCAGTTCAAGTGTCACATTGAAGCCAGCTTTTTCGATCAACTTATTCAGTTCAGCGACATCTTCTTCTGATAAAGAAACTGGCCCGTTCGTCAGATCATTTATAATAGACGAAGCATTAAATACGTTGTAACCAACGACTCTTCCAGTTTCTTTATTCGTGATTTCGACCAGATCGTCGACTCTTTTGAATTCCTGTACATCACTTTCACTTTTTTCAAGTAAAACCATCAATACATCTTTCAAACCGTTATTATTATACGTACTTACAAACATTTTATGTTCTCCTTTAATCTTCTGTATTTTATTATTTCAGCTTTAATGTTTCCAGTGTGGAACGATCGAAGGCCTTTACGACACGATAAACCATTTCCCGCGCAGCTTCATAATCATCGATTCGAAACAGTGACTGGTGGGTATGGATATAACGTGCCGGAACACCAATGACAGCACTCGGGATCCCCTGATTCAGCTGATGTGCCGCAACTGCGTCTGTTCCGCCTTTTGAGACAAAATACTGATAAGGGATATCGTTCGTCTCAGCTGTATCAAGTAGAAACTCTTTCATTTCTTTCGACAATATCATCCCAGGGTCCTGGATCCTCAGCAAGAAGCCTTCACCCAAGCGTCCAAAAGCTTCCTTGTCACCATTTAAATCATTAGCAGGTGAACAATCCACAGCAAAAAAAGCATCTGGATCAAATTTCCTTACTGCCCCCTTTGTTCCACGGAGACCTACTTCTTCCTGAACATTCGCACCCGCGATCAGCGTACTCTTGAGTGATTCATCTTTCAGCATTTTAAGCAGTTCCAAGACCAAGGTGACACCAAAGCGATTATCCCAGGCTTTACCAATGAAGGATTTGCCATTTGCCATTTCTATCGTCTCTACGTCCGGTACAAGTGCATCTCCAGGTCTCACGCCAAACGACTCTGCTTCTTCTTTGGATTCAAAGCCACCGTCAAACAGGATATCTTCAATAGATAACTTGGATGCCTCTTTATTTTTCAGCAGATGTGGCGGGACTGAGGAAGAAACGACAGGGTAATTCCCCATACGGGTCTGTAGTGTGAACCGTTGAGATGAAACGACGTAAGGATTCCATCCACCCAGAGGCAGGACTCTGATCAGCCCTTTTTCCGTGATCGAAGAGACCATAAAGCCTACTTCATCCATATGAGCTGCCACCATCAGTTTTGGTGCCTCTTTTTCCGATGATTCTTTCACGCCAAAAAGTCCACCAAGTCCATCATAATCGATGCTGTCCACGTAGGGGGTCATTTCGTCACGCATAAACGCTCTCACATCATGTTCAAATCCACTTGTTCCCTGTAATTCAGTCGTCTTTTTTATAAGTTCTCTCGTATTCAGATCTGTGTGTGTTGATGTCATTTATCTGTTTCCTCTCACTAAACATAGTATTGTACCTATTCTTAATTATTATACACAAAAATCTGTTGGATTTTAAGCTTTCCTATTCCTTTTCTATTACACTTCACTCACTTGTGTGATAAAATAGACCTAACCTATAATTTTAAAGGAGGAGTCGCTGTGTTTCAGTCAGAAAAAATGAAAGGGTCCCGTTATTCTTCGCAAGAATGGGCACTGCTTTCCCTCGTTCTTGTGTTGTCCTTTCTAATTGGTGCTCTATCATTCAGACAATACAGTAAGAAAAAAGCTTTAAAAGCCGATGATATCTTAAAAGATGTTAAAAAGGATTTCCTCGAAGAAGGCCCATTAGACGGATCCTGGATAGAACTGACAAAAGTACCGTGGAAAAAATTTGCGCACAAAACAGATGTTTACTATGGCGGGATATCCCGTTATGAAGAGAACAAACTTGTCCAGTATGAATTCATCGCTGATGCCTACACAGGCAGTATCATCGATATCTACCGTGTGTGACAAAATTTATGAGCAGTTAGAGAGAGGGTGGGACTTTTGTCCCACCCTCTTCTGCATTTACTTATGTATAATCGCTAGCATTTATTTTCAACCCTTCATAGAATGCTCTGCACCAACTCACTACAACGGATTTGGCCTATTTAAATAAAAAATGCCGTTTCCAGCACTATCTTCTATCCTACCCTTACTCAAATCCTATGGATATATCTTTCGAGATCTGTTGTGACAAGTTTTGTTGCCGCTCCTCACAAAAAGGTGTGCCTATTTCGCTTTTGCGACAAGTTTTGTTGCCGCTCCTCACAAAAAGGTGTGCCTATTTCGCTATTGCGACAAGTTTTATCGTCGCTACTCGTAAAAAGGTGTGCCTATTTCGCTATTGTAACAAGTTTTGTCGTCTCTACTCGTAAAAAGGTGTGCCTATCTCACTATTGTGACAAGTTTTGTCGCCGCTACTCGTAAAAAGGTGTGCCAATGGCCTAGATCGACTGGTTCACTAGCAGATAGTAGATGGCTGCAATCTTACAGCAGGCATCGTACGGCCAGCTAACAAAACAGGCCGAATCAAGTTGAGCGGTACTGTGCTGATTTTAAAAAAAACGAAAGGAGCCTCGGACAAATGTCCCAGACTCCTTTCCTACGTTTATTCAGAGCTGTCAAAAGTAAGAACTGCTTTATATATCCTGTTGCCTTTTTTAGAGAATTTTTCTTCATACTCAGTCATGACGTTGTCTGTCACATCACTGTTGTGCAGATCAAGATACACTTCGTTCAGTTTTGCAGAATAATGCGAGAAGCTGACCAGAGAGTATTCAAACAGTTTCTGATTATCTGTTTTAAAATGAAGTTCGCCTTCCGGATTCAAAATCGTTTCGTATACCTTTAAAAACGACTTGTAAGTCAAGCGTCGTTTTTCATGACGGTTTTTTGGCCAAGGATCAGAAAAGGTGAGATAGATACGATCGACTTTATTTTCTTCAAAATACTCTGCCAGATCACTTGCATTTGCTTGAAGCAGCTGTACATTCGGCAAGTCTTCTTCTATCTGTTTCTCCAGAGCAGTGACGATGACACTAGTCTGCAGTTCGATACCAATAAAGTTTATTTCGGGATGCTGTTTCGCCATATTGATGATGAACTGGCCTTTTCCGCAGCCTATTTCCACATGTATCGGATTTTCATTCCCAAATCTTTCCTGCCAGCGTCCTTTAAGTCCTAACGCTTCTGTGACAACATACTGATCATACTCTGCCAGTTTCTCTTTAGCGTATGGTTTGTGACGTAATCTCATTTGAATTCTCCTTTAGTACTCATTAAAAAAGAGGCCAGATTGAAAGACCTGACCCAATTTTATGTTTTTATACGATTTAAGACTGTATTTAATTTAATCAAATCATTGTTCATTCTGATATAATCCTGTTTTTTATGATTATGTTTCAAGTCATTAAGCAGATTCAGCAGGCTATACCAGTATACTTTTTCTTTCGCATACCCTTCTGCAGCAAATTCGACTGATTCCAGCCAGGCATCCCATTTCTCTGGATGGATATACCGCTCCATAAGCTGACTGATATCATGACAAGGATCCGAGATAACGACAGAATCCCAATCCACGAGATAGAGATGATTATCAGTGGAAAGAAGTAAATTCTTGTGCGAGATATCGCCATGACAGACGACTTTATTCTCGGTACTTGTTTCATCAGGTAGATTCTCTTTTAAATAAACGATGGCTTCTTTGATTAAAGGATGGATTCTGAGGTCTGGAGCTAAATCGGCAAGCGATTGATTATAGAGATCAGTTGGATTTAAAACATTGCCCCCAAGTCGCATCAGCATGCGTTTTAAACTTTGGGATCCATGAACCTTGCGAATAATATTGAATACACTCGTCATGTGCATTTCTTCTTTATGAAGCGTACGCCCGCTGCACCATTCCTGAGCAGTCAGTACATCTCCGTTTCCTATTCTCTTTGTCCAGACGAGTTTAGGTGATATACCTTCCAGCGATAAAGCTGCTAAAAATGGAGAAGAATTGCGCTTTAAAAATAACCGTTCTTCATTTCGCGTCCCCATATATGCCTGACCTGTTTCTCCTCCGATAGGATGCAGTTGCCACCCCGATTCTCTCTCCAGCTCCATACTCACTCAATCCTTTTTTATCTCATTAGTCAAACAATGGTAAAGACATTGATGCACCTTCTATTGTAGAAAGAAAATCAGTTATCGTCAAGCGCATGCATGTTCTTTTTTATTTTTCAGTGTAGAAATGTCTCCATTAATTCGTTAATTCGTTAATTCGCCACATTGTTTAACGATCTCTTTTTCATAACAACTCTGTAACAAGCGAGTGATCGAGCCTTTTTTCGATACATCAAACGTTTTATCATCGATTTTACTGATCGGCATGACTTCTTTTGTTGTACTTGAAATGAACACTTCATCTGCATTCAGAAGTTCTTCGGTCGTAAAGGCTTGCTCATAGACTGGGATGTTCAACTTTTCTGCACAGGATTTCCAGACGATTTTAGTGATGCCGGGTAAAATAAGGTTGCCATCAGGATGCGTATATATAGCACCGTCTTTGACCATCGCAACGTTTGAAGACGAACACTCTGTGATGATATCGCCTCGGTGCAGAATGGCTTCATCTGCATTCTTTTTATGCGCTTCGTGTTTAAGCATGATGTTTCCGAGCAGGGAAATCATCTTAATGTCACATCTCAACCAGCGTATATCGTCTTCAAGGGTAGTTCTCATACCATTTTTCATTTTATCGATTTTTCTTTCACTTGCTGTTATAGATCCTGTCAGAAGCGGGACAACATCCTGAGACGGATAAGAATGATCTCTTGGTGAAGCATTCCCTCTCGTCATTTGAATGTAAATAGATCCATTTTTCACTGCAGACTCCCTTAGAAGATCCGTGATCAAAGCTTTTAATTCAGCTTTTGTAAGCGGCATGCGCATCTCTATTTTTTCTGCACTTGTAAAAAAACGATCGATATGTTCATCAACACAAAAATAGGTATGATTATATATTCTAATGACTTCATATACTCCGTCACCGAATTGGTAACCTCTATCTTCAAAATCGATATTAACTTTGTCTCTGTCTATTATTTCTTTTCCCCAAATGACTTTCATATAAAAATCCCCTTTTTATTTTTTTAATCGTCTCGGCATATAAATATAAGTAAAGAACAGGCTGAAGATACCATTCAGCAACAGTAACCTCATAAATGCCAGGATACCGCTATTGACAGAAGATATACTATAAATAATAGACCCACCTGTCAGTAGCAGCAAAATTAATTTTTGAATAGTTTTTATTTTATCAGTATCTGTATTAGGATACAAATTGAAATACACCGTTTTTTTGAATGTTTGTCTTAACGGTATCAGCTGGAACCCGATCAGATACAAAAAAAGTATGCTGATTAGACTATTGATGATCCAGTTCTCAGAAAAATAAATAACAACACCTCCAATCAGCAGCAGTCTTAGATACAAGCCGCTGAAATTGTAGTTTCTGACAAACATGCGCGACAGAAAATACATTTCGGTATTCCGGTCAAGTACAGGAAGTGTATACAAAAAGTCCATAAATTTTAGCCGTTTCACCTTATATTTTGAATAAGGGGTTTCTATAAACAGGTTGATGATGGAATATATCTTCTGTATTCGTCTCTGTTCCGTTTCGATCAGCGTTTCCCAGTTCCAGCTGTCTGACTGACTATATTGAAACACAAATAAAAAGAATAGTCCCAGCGTGACAACTGAAATAAGAAATCCTGTTATAACGGAAATAAAAAGACTCACCATGATACCCACTATAGAAACCGATCCAATGATGAGGCGGATAGTTCTGCCCCTTTCACTTCTGTGCTGCTTCAGTGAATAATAAGCATGGATGCCATGAATGACTTTCCAGCATACCAGCGTCAGCAGCCAGAAAACAAAACCATTGCTCTCCATATGACCGATCGCTGAAAGTAAAGGCGCAGCTAATACGCCTATTAACAAAGTATAGAAACTATGAAAAATAAGACTGTAGATCAGATTTTTTTTCATCACCTTATCAAAGGCTTTTTCTTTAGGCAAGAGGAACACGGCATCCGCAGGTTCAACAAGCGTGCGGATACTACCAGAAAAAACCGTGAGTCCGATAACTATAAGAAGCAGGAGCCTGGGAACCAACGCATTATACTCGACAGCTTCCAGATAGTTCTGGTAAGCCAGACCTGTAGCCCCGCCCAGAAAAAGCAGTAAGATGACAAAGTGATCATTCAAGACATATTTAAGATATTTACTCATTTTTTTGTAATAAATAGATTGTCTTGTTTTGAATAAATCTCCTATCGTCATTTTAAAAAACCTTCTTTATCCGCCAGCTGGGTATACATTTCATCCAGCGTGGCTCCCGGCATGCTAAATTTTTCACGCAGCTCATCTAGAGTCCCTTGAGCATAAACTTCTCCATTGTCGATGATCACAAATTTATCGCAGATTCGTTCTGCATTTGCCAGCACATGCGTCGACATCAGCAGCGAAGCCCCTTCTTTCTTCTTCTGTTCCATCATCTGGATAAGATCTCTGATCGCTATAGGATCAAGTCCTAAAAAAGGTTCATCAATGATATACAGCGACGGTTCAATGATGAAGGCACACACGATCATCACTTTCTGCTTCATGCCTTTCGAAAAATCGCTGGGAAACCATTCTAAACGGTCGGTCAGGCGAAATTTATCCAATAGAGGCATCGCTCTCTCCATAACTGTAGAAAGTGGCACATCATAGGCCATTGCCGTTATTTCGATATGTTCTTTCAAAGTCAGCTCATCATAAAGTAAGGGTGTTTCAGGAATGAACCCTATTTTCTTTCTATAAAGAGGAGGATCCTCTTTCAGCGTTTTACCATCCAACTGTATCTGCCCTTCAAAAGGATCCATCAATCCGATGATGTGTTTGATCGTCGTACTTTTGCCAGCCCCATTCAATCCGATCAGACCGATCAGCTCGCCATCGTCTAAATCGAACGATATACCTTTCAGGACAGGCGTCCGACTGTATCCACCTGTCAGGTTCGTGACTTTAAGACTCATTTAAACGTTCCTTCCTTGCATTTATTGTAATTATTTTACCATATCTCAACAGGGTAAAATGGATTTTAGGCTTCTTTTTATTATTTACCACTATTATATGATAAACTGAGTGTATACAAAATGACTGAAAGAGGGATTATATGGACGATTGTATTTTCTGCAAAATCATTGAAGGAGACATCCCTTCCCGTAAAATATATGAAGATGAAGATGTTATTGCGATTCTGGATATGTCTCAAGTCACCAAAGGTCATACACTGGTCATATCTAAAGAGCACGTCAGGAATATCCTGGACTACTCAGATGAACTGGCAGCTCGTGTTTTTTCAAAAGTACCCAAAATAGCCAGAGCAGTAAAATCCTTTGATCCGGACTGCAAGGGACTGAATGTGCTGATGAACAATGAAGAGATAGCCAGTCAGAGTGTTTTTCACAGTCATGTCCACTTACTGCCGAGATACGATGAGACTGATGGTTTTGGTTTGAAATGGGAAACCCATACGAATGATTATTCAGACGAAGACCTGGATCAAATCATGCACGCCATCAAAAAAGAATTGAACTGAAAGAGGAGGATTTAAATGAAACATTTCATATTAGGAAGTTTATCCGGTTTAGTCGCCGGGGGAATCTACGGATTGATCAAAACACCACGCTCGGGAAAAGAAAACCAGCAGGCGCTGAGAAATTATGCAGATGAAACATCAGACCACCTGCAGGATGTCTCGGATAAAGTGAGTGATTTAAAAGATTCCATCAACCAGTTAAAAGCTGAAGTATCATTCGTTCAAAATGATGTCATGGATGAAATGACACTCATTGCCAAAGAATTCCAGCATGAAGCTGAACCTCGTTTACGCAGGATTCAGGAAAAAACAAAAAAAATACAGACAGAAGCTCAGGAAACGACAGACAATATCAACTACTGACAATTAACTATGGTCATAAAAAACACCTTTTCACTTTCAGCAGTTTACTCAAGCTGAAAGGTGAAAAGGTGTTTTACGTTTGTTACGCTACTTCATTTATTACTCTGCGTCTTCTGTGTCTTCTTCCGATGTTTCTGTGTCTTCTTCCGATGTTTCTGTATCTTCTGCAGGTTCTTCATCTTCTTCTATAGCTGCATCCGGTGATTCTTCAGCGGGTTCTTCCACTTCAGGCATTTGCATGAACTGCTGCATAGCGCCTGATAATTCGTCGTCAGCAATCTGGACATTAGCATCCTGAACGACTTGGCTGATAGCCTGCTGGACCATTTCCTGATCCTGCATATAGCCTTCGATGATCATTGTTTCGATATTTTCACGTTCTTCTTCAAGTGTACCTTTCTCCCCTTCTTCTACCATTTTAATAATATGGTAACCGAATTGAGATTTCACTGGTTCTTGAGTGATTTCGCCTTCTTCAAGCTTTAATGCTGCTTCTTCAAATTCTGGAACAAAACGTCCAGGTTCAAGTGGTAATTCGCCACCGGCTTCAACTGTACCTGTATCGGTTGAGTATTCAGCTACGAGTTCACCAAAATCAGCGCCCTCATTCAATTGATCGATGATATCTTTAGCCAGTTCTTCTTCTTCGACAAGAATATGAGCAACTGTAGAATTAACAACATACTCGTCATATGCAGCCTGAACATCCTCTTCGGTCATTTCAGTATGCTGCATGATTGCTTCTTCCACATACAATGACGTGCGTATGTTCTCTTTTACATCATCAGCAGACATGCCTTGTTGAGTCAACATTTCTTCAAAAGCCTCAACGCCGCCATACTGTTCTGCTTCTTCTTCAAACGCTGCATCTACTTCTTCATCTGTGACATCTTCTTTAAATTCATTTTCAAGGATATCTTCTAAAAGAATTTGCTGAAGCATTTGCTCGCCGTATGTCATGCCGCCTTGGGTAGGTTCGCTTTTCATACGTTCATATAATTCACTTTCACGAACTCTTCCAGCTTCAGTTGATGCAACTTCTTCGCCTTCACTATTTGCGCAGCTTGCCAGCAATAAGCCTGAACAAGCCATAGCGCCTACTAACCATTTTTTCATACTAACTCATACACATCCTATTATATTCTTTTATTTCCTCTTATTAACGGATTAACAAGCGGTACCTAGATAAATATACCATAGGTCATTTAAAAATGAAAACGTATAAATCAAACTTTTGATTTTTTCATTAACAATTCATAAATCCTTCTTTTTTTATTTAGAATCTGAAGCTGGATTTATATACGTTTTCTTGTAGAATGAACGGTTATTCATTGCCCAGACGCGCTCTGAAAACTCACCTGGTTCTGTTTTTCTGAGAGCCGAAGAAATCATGTTCATTTTTGCATCGATCTGATCGATATAATGGATCATTTCTGCTTCAGGTATGAGTGGTCGTACGGGTGATCCATACTCCAGTTCCCCGTGATGGGCAAGGACTGTATGTTTCAGGAGCAGGACATCCTCGTGATCCTCATCGATTTTCAGTTCTCTGCATGCTCTGACAATGTCTTCATTGATCATCACGATATGTCCGATCAGTTTCCCTTCCAGAGTATAGTCAGTAGCCGTTGGACCACTGAGTTCGACTACTTTACCTACATCATGCAGGATGACCCCAGAAAACAGCAGTGAAACATCCAAGTCGGTGTAGATTTCGGAAAGTGAACGCGCGATACGCAGCATACTGACTGTGTGATATGCCAGTCCGCCCATAAAGGCATGATGATTGGTCTTGGCTGCCGGGCTCTGAAAAAAATCATGCTGATACTTTTTCATGATGAAACGAACGATACGATTCATATTGGCATTTGTGATATCAAAGAGAGCATGATTGAACTCTTCCACCATTTTATCTTTGTTGATCGGTGCCCGTTCGACGTAGAGTTCTGGATTGTTCGGTTCATCTTCTTTGGCAGGACGGATGGCATTGATGCGGATCTGAGGATTCCCTTTATATTCTTCACGTTTGCCTTCAAGTCTTATGACCGTCCCCGGCTTGAATTTTTCAATATCTTCAGGGGTGACATCCCAGTAATTGGCACTTATTTCACCGCTTGTATCCTGAAATGTAAAAGACAAATAAGGTTTATTGGTACGTGTTATTTTCTCGTCTGCTGATTTTATGAGCACATACAAATTGACTTGATCATCTTTTTGATAATCATAAATTTTCTTCATGGATCATCTCTCCTTTTCCAGCTTGTTTTGTTAAGTATACGCACTTATCTTCCTCGATGAAAGCCTGTATTCGAGAATCAAAAGAAAAGTAGATGACTTGAACGTCAGGATCAAATTCACTAAGGAGCTGATACATTTTTCTGACACGCTCATCATCAAGGTTGACAAAAGGATCATCGATCAATACAGGAAATCGTATGCTTTCTTTAGTCGCTTTTATAAAAGCCAGTCTCATCGAAATATACAGCGGTTCGACTGTTCCTCTGGATAAATCGTCGCTTCGCCATCTGCTGCCGAATCGGTCGATGATATACAGTACGTCATCCTCAAAAAACAATTTCTGATACCTGCCATTTGTCAAAAAACTGAAAAAGGATTCAGCAACTGAGAGTGCCTGAGGCAGTTTATCTTCTTTAGCATAATGCAGAGTTTTTTCGATGATCCCTGCTGCCGTTTTCAGTGATGACCATTTAGTTACCACTTCCTGATAATAGCTCTTTTCGTTTTCAAATTCCTGAAGAAGTTCAGTATATACTCCGCCATCTTCTAGCCGTCTGATCTTCATTTCATCCGTCATGATTTCTTTCATGCATTCTTTCTGTCGTTCACTTAATTTCTGATGCTGTTCGTTTAATTCATTCATATTTTTATTCACATCATTCAGTTTATATTGAATAGTTTCCTCGCCGTCTTTAACAGGGACTTTCGCTGACAATACAGACAACCTGGCTTCTTTTCCCTGTTTTTCTTTCTGTGTAGCGTAGAGTCTGTATACGTCTTCTTCGTTTACACTACTCAGCGAATCAATAAACTGCCGCTTGGTCTTTTTCAGTTCATTCAACTTCTGTACATAATAATTGATTTCATGCTGAACTGCTTCTGTCTGTTTGATGTACTCCTTCATTCCGCGCTGTTCTCTCTTTATCTCTCTAAAAATACTCCGCATTTCTTTGAATTTTTCAAGAACATTTCCAGACAGGAACTTACGGGCAAAGGCTTCTTCAAAAGCATCCAGTTGTGTCTTCAGTCTAGTTTCAATGTCGTCAGTCTGCTGTTGTAATGCAGATTTTCTTTTTTCAAGTTCTCTGAGTTTCTGATAAACAGTCCACTTGTCCTCGACGTCATCAAGAGCGACTTTCACTGAAAATGAATGGTTCAGTTTCCATTGGTTAAAGTCCTCTTCGATCGATGCTTGTGTCGTTTTTATGTTATCAAGTTCCTTGACGATATCTTCCTGTTTTGACTGATAATCATCATTCATGGCAAGAAGCTCTTTCCACTGATCACGCAAGTTTCTCTGCTGATAAAACAGATCCCGCTGATTATCAGAAGTGCTTTTTGAGGCTGTATTTTTTGTTCGAAAACCGGTATAAAAGGCTATTATGAGCACAAGTAATGAAGTCCCCAGACCTACCATCACATCTACTGTGATCAAATAGGCACTCAAAAGAAGAGCAGCTGAAAATACCGCCATTACAGGAAAATTAGTATTCTTCTCTTCTTTCTTAAGCTCCGAATCCTCTTCCATTGCATCGAGGGAATTGAATTCTGAAAGAGACATTAGTTTTGGTTCGATTTTATCCATCATATCATTATTTATGTTGATTCGATGCATGAGGTTTCGTTTGTCTTCCTCAAGCGCCAGGCGTTTCTTTTCCAGTTCCTTCCTCCGATTGCGAGTACTGTTCAGATAACTGATACCCGACTGTTCCAGTGCAGGTGGAATCTCGTCCGCAAGAGAGATATCTTCTCGGATTTTGATTTCAGTTATCATCTGTTCGAGATTTGATAAATCTTTCCTTTTCAGCTGCAGCGCCTGTACACTATCTTCCCAGCGATCCAGTTCTTTTTCGAACTGGCTTAATTCCTCTTCATTCTGCTGATACAGGATAAGTTCTTTAGACGGTTTGTATTGATGCTGCAAGGTTTTCTGTTTATCCTGCAGTTCATTGATTTTCTGCTGATATGTTTCGACTTCACTGTTTGTCTGCTTCAACTGATAAAGTCCATCTTCGGGCAGATCTGGATCCGGCATCTTTTTCAACTGATTTTTGAGCAAATCGATTTCCTCTAAGGTCTCTTTATACTTCGATAGCTCATTCAAGTGGTTCAGTTCATCCAGGGTACTGGCCAGTTCCTTTTCTATTTCTTTCATCGTTTCCTGTTTAGATAAGTGAGACTTTATCAGATTGATATAGGATTCATTCTTCTCTTTAGCTTTTTCTACTCCACGCTGCTTTTCTTTCAATTTCAGTTGCAGCTGATTGATTTCAGGTTTTCTTCCCATCGGCTTAAATAATTTTCCCGCCTGGACATGATAATGGTCCGCCTGCTTTAAGTATTTCTCATGGCCGAGTGCTCCAATACTCAAGAAAAAGCGATTCAACTGTTCTTTGCTTAAATCCTGAACATTTTCGATACCTTTCAGGTCAAATGAATAAATGTTTTCATAAAAAGAGCGGGACTTGCTGTAAAAGAGCATGGCTAACATTGCCTCATCACCGGTCGTCCCGTCCTCAAGCGTTACAGTGACATCCCCGGTCACTTTTCCAGAAACACGTTCAATGCTGACTTCCCCAAACCGTTCATCCTGGATGATTATTTTACCACCGTAACGGCTGCTTTCTTTTGGTTCGTAACGCTTGGCGGAGCTGTGCCGCGTGGGAAAGCCAAAAAACATACTATGGATGAATGACATCAATGTCGATTTCCCTGCTTCATTTTCTCCCATGAACAAATGAAAAGGAGCTTGTATATCAAACTCAGTATCGATCCATTTGCCATAGCCATAAATAATCAATTTCTTAATTATCATAACTGATCTCGTCTCCTAAATCCTGCACCAGTAACTGCTTGGCTGCATCAATGCTGTCATTTTTTATTTTTTCCTGATCATCATCAACATACCTGGCATAAGCATGCTGAGAAAACAGCTCCTGAGTCATTTCCTGAAACGTTTCGTCTTTGCTGACATCACTCACAGCCTTTTCCCAAGCGGAGGGAAAGGAACTTTCAAGCGAAAGCACCTGTTGATCAGTATTATTCACTTTGATTCGGGCTGAAACGATATAAACGAATGCTGACGGGCCGATTTTTTGGAAAACCTGATAAAAAGCTTCATCTTCCAACTTCTGAATAACTGTCTGCGGAGTATCTGGTGAAATTGACAGATTAAGACTGATCAGCGAATTGGTTAACTCTTCATTAGCCAGACCTTCTTTTATTTCATCAAAAATCCCGTTCATAGATTCATGAGAGGTGACATCCAGATCCACTGTCTGCCATCTGATATCTGCAGTTGGGATAAACGTCACGTCTTCATGAGATTTTGTCAGTTCCACGAGCAGACATCCTTTTTCACCGGCTTCATTTTTGTGTCTCCCTTGAGTATTTCCGCTGTAATAGACAAGCGGATCCTGTGAGAGCTGCTGTCGTTTGTGGATATGCCCCAGTGCCCAGTAGTCATAATTCTTTTCCTTAAGCTCTGACAAGCTAAAGGGAGCATACCGTGCATGTTCTGCGGCCTGACCTTCCATGAAGCCATGAAGCATTCCTATATGGAAATCGCATTTTACATTCCTGGATGGATAGTCGCTGATTTTTCTTTCTTCTATCCAGTTCCGGTCATAACTGAAGCCACTGACTGCCACATTTTCATGACTCGCTGTCTCCAGTATCTTCGTTTCGACTTCCGGACCGAACACAACGACATTCTCCGGCAGCGCAAGGTGTAGTTCATCATTGGTCAAAAAATCATGATTACCATGTATGAGAAAAACACTGATATCAGCTTCATTCAAACGGTCCAGTTCCTTTCTCAGGTGGACCTGTGCACGGATACTACGGTCTTCTATGTCGTAAATATCACCTGCAAGCAGAACAAAGTCGACGTGATGGGAAAGGGCTGCATCGACAATATTTCTTAGTGATTCAAATGTCGATGCTTTAATTTTGTTGAAAAGCTCTTCTGGTATGTTTATTAATCCTTTGAAAGGACTGTCTAAATGTAAATCAGCTGCATGTATGTATCGAACCATTTTCATCCATCCTTTTTCGGGCACGTATGTTCTTTATAGTTTTCAGGAAAAGGACTCACTCCACGAGTAAGTCCTTTCTAAAAACTCTTATTGATACAATTCTCTGACAGGTTTCAGAACTGTCTGATTGATATCATCGATCATTTGTCCAACACTTTTTTCAGCTTCGAGCAAGTTAGTGATCAGTTCGTTCTCACCGATCTTATTTGAAACTTCCTGTGCCTGTTGAGCTTCTTCTTCAGTGATTTCCTGACCACTCATTTGTTTCTGTTGAATCAGTTGCTGAACTTGTCTGAACTCATTGAATACCTGATTTGCTTCTTCATCTTCTTTTACAGCTTTGAATGCTGCATCAAGTTTTTGAAATTCATCAGTTTTTCTTAAATCTTGTTCCAATTGGTTAGCCGTGTCATAAATATTTACGGACATACTATCATCCCTTCAGTTTTCGTTCCTATACGAACGTTTTTTCTTCCTTTACAAGTGTATCATGAATAGAAAACAGATACCAGAAAAGATTCATTTTCGCTTTACCTACTCGTTTTGTGTTCTGTTTCTGAATCGTTCGAACAGCTCGCTGGTTTTATCTTTAAAGAGAGAGGCTCCCTCTTTTATTATTTCCCCAGCTTCTTCCATTCCGCCGGTGAACTGTTCAAAAATGGTTGAATCCTGTTCTTGCTGATAGCCTTCACCAGCCTCTTCAACTAAGAAAGTGGACTGTTCAGTGTGAGGAAGGATCCCTTCCATTTGAGCCTTTAACACCATACCGATACCTTGTGAACTATAAGTAGTCAGATGGTAGGCATTGCGGTCATAACCCGTCCAGCTTGCCAGCACGATATCAGGTGTATAGCCGACGATCCATTGATCATTGGAACCGACACCGGTTGCTGTCTGGGTAGTTCCAGTTTTGCCGGCAACTTTAAAGCCATCAGGCTGATTATTTCTTGCTGTACCTGATTCAAAGACACTCAACAGCATACTGTTCATTTCACTGGTCACATCCTTGGACAGGACACGTGTCATATTTGCTTCTGTATTGTCTACGATGATAGCCCCGGTAGCATCCACGATTTTTGTAATGAAACGCGGTTCGGCTCGCAGTCCGTCATTCGAAAAGACACTGTAGGCACTTGCGATCTCCAGTGGAGAAACGCCTTTATGCCATCCGCCGCCTAACGCAAGGGTACCAAGGGTCCGTTCCCCTTCTTCAACATCGATACCGAATCGTTCCAGTTTTCTGACACTTTTATCGATGCCTATTTCATTGAGCAGCCAGACTGTCGGTGCGTTCAAACTTCTGGATAAGGCATTATACATTGGGACTTCTCCCTCATATGTTCCAGATAGATTCGTAGGGGTATACTCTGTTTCTCCATATGACAGTTCTTCATCTACCAGCATGGAATAGGGATCATACCCTTCTTCCAGAGCAGGAGCATAAACACCAAGCGGCTTGATGACAGATCCTGGCTGCCTGTAACTCTGTGTCGCTCTGTTCAGACCTCTAAACGTGTACTCGCCACGCCCGCCAACAACAGCTGTCACCCCTCCCGTTTTCGGGTTCAATGCTATGGAGGCGCTTTGTGCTATCGTGCCATCTGGAGCCGTCTCAAACAGGCGGTTATTTTCATAGACAGCATCCATCTGCTGCTGATGTGTCTGATTGAGTGAAGTGTAGATCGTATAACCATTGTTCAGCAGATCTTCTTCTTCGATTCCATAGTCATTACTGGCTTCATTGATCACCGCATCAAAATAATACGGGTAACGGTAATTATCCTGCCTGTTATAGCCGTCTGACAAATCCAGCTCTGTTTTCTGATAAGCCAGTTTTTCCTCTGTGGTTATAACTTCTGTATCTTCCATTAATTTCAGAACGACATTTCGCCGTTCGATCGCCCGTTCATAGTCATCGATCGGGTTATAGTGACTCGGCGCTTTCAGCATAGCTGCTAGAGAAGCGGCTTCCGGAACCGTCACTTCATCAGCCGATTTCCCAAAATATTTAAGCGAGGCATCTTCCACGCCCCAAACGCCATTTCCGAAGTAGGCATTGTTCAAATACATTTCAAGGATATAATCCTTGTTGTAATTCTTTTCTATTTCGATGGCTAGGAAAAGTTCTTTCAGTTTCCTCATGATCGTCTGGTCAGCTGATAAATAAGCATTTTTTGCCAGCTGCTGCGTAATGGTACTCCCGCCACCGACGATTCTACCTCGGTTGACCACATAGCCTATTGCTGCCCGACCCAGACCGATAGGATCGAATCCTCTATGTTGACGGAATCGCTGATCCTCAGTAGCAATGACGGCATCGGTTATATTTTTCGATATTTCATCGATTTCACTATATGTTCCTTTTTGTGCATAAAGCTGTCCCGCTTCTTCTCCCGAGTCATCAATGACCGTTGTGGGCTGAGCCAGACCGGCGTGCAGAGAATCCACATCTGCCGCTTCTGCCAGGATGGCTAAATAAACACTAAATACTAAGGCTACTGTCAATCCGAAAAGCATCAGCAATTTAGTCATATGCAGCTTTTTCCACTTTCTTCTTAAAAGAAGGAACATGCGCTGGAGTCCTGGTGATACGTATGCATGGACTCGACTGAAACCTTTTTTAACCCTGTTCTTCATTTCATTTTTAGTCATAATAATCCCTCTATAGCTTTTATCATCTCTTATCTCAAGGTTACCATATTCACCGCATTAGTCTATCAGACCTTAGGATGATAAATGATGCGATCGATCAAACACTTTCCCTGAGCTCTTTTAGAATATCTTCTATTTCACCCATATCTTCCGCATGGGCACCGCTTGCCAGAGGATGGCCTCCACCGCGATGCTGTGAGGCTACGGTATTGATCACTGGTCCTTTAGATCTTAAGCGGGCGCGGAAAGCTCCTTCTGGCTGTTCCACGAATACAGCCCATATTTTAACACCTGCGATTTTTCCAAGAAAAGGCACGATCGGATGTGTATCTCCATCTTCATTTCCAAGTGACTTCAATATATCCTGTGTGAGAATGATATGTCCTACGCCATCTTCAGACAAGGTGAAATTTTCTAGAGCATACCCCATCAGTTTACTCGTATGCGGCTGGATCTCGTTCATTTTATTGTTCAATTCTGTATGTGAGAAATCAAACGTCATCAGTTCACTGGCTACCTTCATCGTATAAGGCGATGTCCCGTCATATAGGAAACGGTTCGTATCGCCGACGATCCCTCCATAAAGAAGGCGTGCCGCTTTACTGGTCATCGTTATTTCATCCGGGAATGTCAGCCATAAGTCGGCGATCATTTCACTGCAGCTGCTTGCTTGTGTGTTGACCCATTCGACTTCTCCATAAGGATCATCGAGCGGATGATGATCGATTTTGATCCACTGTTTGGCCAGTTTATAATGATCACCATCAATACGCTTTATGTTCGCTGTATCCGTTACAATGACCAGTGCCTCATCGTAAAGGTCCTGTTCGACATAATCCATTGTATCCAGATAATTCAAGTCATCCACTGAAGCTCCAGCAGCATAGACTGTTTTTTCAGGAAAATTGGCTTTTATGAGTTCCTTTAGTCCACATTGAGAACCAATAGCATCCGGATCAGGTCTGACATGCCGATGAATGATGATCGTATCCCATTTTTTTATGATATCCCAGACCGCTTTCTTCAGATCGAGATCCTGTAAATTCTCAGATTTCAATTTCATAGATATTGCTCCTTTTTCCTGCTATTTTTTTTGGATAAGCTGACATACGACCAGTGCTTTGGCCGCCAGTACTTTTTCTGAATAAACCTGCACATCCAATCGTGCTGAACGCCTGTTTTCATCAAATACAAGAGGTTTGATCGTCAGCGCGTTCCCTAAGTGTATCATATTGAAATAATGCAGGTTCATCTGTTCAACAACCAGATTTTTCTTTTTTAATTTTGATAAGTAATTGTACACAGACTCCGTGATCACTTCACTCAATACCCCGAAAGATATAGTTCCCATGCTATCTGTCGATTGTGGGGTGACTTGAAAAACATAACTTTCGTCATCCGATTCTTTGATCATCTGATTGATCTGATCGGCAATAGTATCACCAGACTGGGGCTGTTTCTGAACAGACTGCATGGCTTTCATGATATCCTGACGAGATATGACACCGACCAGTGTCATATCATCCGACACGACCGGCATGACCTCTAAACCGTCCCATATCATTGTATGCGCAACGGAAGCTACGCTCATATGTTTTTTTGCATAAGCCGGATTTCTTGTCATCACTTTCTCTATCTGAACAGAATCATCCTGTCCAACAACATCTTTCGCAGTGACAATGCCTGCCAGTCTCATATCCGGAAGTACCACAGGGAATCTGGAATGGGTGCTTTCCTGATTGAGCATGCGATACGTATAGACAGTGTTTTCTTTTTTCAGGTACTGCGTTCGTTCAAGGGGAGTGTATATATTGTGTATACGTAGTATTTCCTTTTTTATTAACTGATCCGTCATTGCCCGATTGATCATTGTTCCAACAGTAAAGGTATCATACGACGTACTGATCAGCGGCAGTTCTTTTTGATTTGCCAGCTGGATAACATGCTCACTCGGCTTGAATCCTCCAGTGATCAACACAGCTGCGCCGTGAAGTAATGAGAGTTCCTGAGCTTCGTCCCGGTTCCCGATGATCATCAGTGATTCCCCAGAGATATAGCGAAGCATCGCTTCTTCCGTCATGGCTCCAATGACAAATTTAGCCAATGTTTTTCTCAGTCCCCGAAAGCCGCCGTGAACCTCGCCATCAATGATTTTCACGATTTCTTCGTAAGTCAGATTCTCGATATTCTCACTATTTTTTGATTCGATCCGAACGGTCCCGACGCGTTCGATCGTTGAAACCAGGCCGAGATTGTCAGCTTCTTTGATCGCACGGTAGGCTGTCCCTTCACTGACATTCAATTCTTTAGCGATCAGACGTACAGATAATTTTTCGCCGACCGGGAGTGCTTCAATAAATGTTAAGATCTGCTCATGCTTAGTTTTCATTTTTAATCAGTATTCCTTTCATCAGGAAATTTTTGCCATAAAGGCAAGGGGATATTTTCAAAGACAACGGAGTCTAAACCAGTAACCGTTATTCCCAGGAGCCTAACACTCAAGTCCAGGCTTTCCTCTTCCCAGATGGAGACGGCGATCTGAAACAACTCCTCTTCATCATCAATATAATCAGGAAAAGTCCGCCGTCTGGTATAGGTCTGAAAATCTTCATAACGAATCTTCAGGACCACGGTTTTCCCATGTTTCTGCTTTTTACTCATATTCCTCATTACTTTAGCTGATAACTCTCTTAAAGCACCTATGACTTCATTTTCAGAAATCAGATTATGAGCAAAGGTCGATTCTTTACCTATGGACTTAGGTTCGCGGTCATTTTTCACTTCACTGTTGTCGATGCCTCTCACTTTTCTGTAGAGGGAATGTCCCATTTTCCCGAAATGCCTGACCAGCTCAAGTTCTTCTTTATCAAACAGATCCTGCCCGTTGTAAATACCTATGGCATGCATTTTTTCTACAGACTTCTCTCCGACACCATGGTATTTCTCAATGGGGAGATGAACCAGAAAATCATGCGCTTTATCCGGTGGAATCACCGTGATCCCGTTCGGTTTGTTGTAATCGGAGGCCAGCTTAGCCAGGAATTTATTATAAGAGACCCCGGCCGAACAGGTTAAGTTCAGTTCGGAGTGGATCTCTTTTCTTATCCTCTCCGCAATAAGCGTCGCACTTTTCTGATCGATACGATTAGTCGTTACATCCAGATAGGCCTCATCCAGGGATAGAGGCTGTATTTTATCTGTATAGCGCCTGAAAATCTGATGCATCTTGCTGGATGCTTCTCTGTACAAGTCAAAGTTAGGGGGAACAAACAGCGCTTTCGGACACAATTCGAAGGCTTTCTGTGCACTCATTGCAGAATGGATACCGTATTTTCGCGCTTCATAATTGGCTGTGGTCACCACTCCCCTTCCGCCAGTATCCTTAGGATGTCTGGCTATGACCACAGGTTTGTTTTTCAGAGAAGGGTCTTCCCTTATTTCTACTGAAGCATAAAAGGCATCCATGTCGATATGAATGATTTTTCGCGATGTATCTTTTTTTGGTTCATCGAATGTCAGGATGCCATAGCGCATTGTTCTCCCTCCCTGCCTTACTGCTTACACGTATTATACTAAAAATTTGTCGAAATAACGAACCTCTCAAAGGAATGACCCGTTGATTTTTATCTGATATAAGAAAAAACAAGCAGAGTCATAAACGCTCTACTTGTTCTTGTTTAGTTATTAGCTTAACAAATCATCGAATTCCATCTCATCAAGGGATGAGACACTATATACTTGAGCTTTAAGTGACGCATAATTAAAGTAATCATTAGCATTAATAGACATAATATCATTAACTTCCTGGTAATATCTCTCACGCTTATGATGTTTCCACATGAAACAAAGGCAGTATTCCCATAAGTCATCGAGACTGACCTGATCGTATCCATGCTTTTTGAATTCATTTAATTTCTGATTTAACCACACATCATATCGGGAAAAATCTTTGGATGTCATGTCCAAGAATTTACCTCCTTCACTTAATAGAAAAGGGAGTAAAACACGTGTCCCTCGATCTATTCGCCGTCAACTGAGTCTTCTGGAGTATTTGTTCCCAGCTCTTCAGTTTGTGTTGCCGTTGCGGTTTCTCCTTTTGTAACGATTCGTGCAATGGCACGACGTTCAAATGTCAGGTAGATCCCTTCGCAGTCGATCACGACTGTATTGTTTGCTTCAACGACTTCATCAACGATCCCGTGCAGGCCACCGATAGTGACGACTGAGTCACCTTTTTTAAGAGAACTCAACATGTTTTGCGTTTCTTTTGCTTTCTTCTGTTGCGGTCTGATCATCAGTAAATACATCAACCCCATAATAACGATAAAGGGCAGCATTGCTCCTATTAGTTCCATTTAAACATTCCTCCGTTAATTTGTTGATTTATATTCGTCAGTCTTAAACTGCGTACAGATTAATCTGTTTGATTAATGTGTCATTACTTACCTTAGCAAATTTCCATATGAATTACTAGGACAAATAGTAAACTTTAGAAGTTTTTCGCATTTGGCTCATTATATCCATATTCTTCAAAAAACTGTTCTTTAAATTCAAGCAAGTTATCTTCACGGATAGCCTGACGCACATTTTTCATTAAATTAAGCAGGAAGTATAGGTTATGGTAGCTTGTCAGTCTCAAGCCAAATGTCTCATTGGACTTGATCAAGTGTCTCAAATAAGCCCGTGAATAGTTACGGCAAGTATAGCAGTCGCACTTTTCATCCAAAGGTCTGAAGTCTCTGGCATATGCGGCATTCTTAACAACTAAACGGCCTTTGCTCGTCATCGTTGTCCCGTTTCTCGCAATACGCGTAGGCAGGACACAGTCGAACATGTCCACACCGCGCATGACCCCTTCGATCAGGGCATCTGGCGTACCGACACCCATCAGATAACGCGGTTTGTCTTCAGGCAGCAGAGGCGTTGTAAAGTCCAACACTCGGTACATTTCTGATTTTGGTTCTCCCACTGACAGACCACCGATGGAATAGCCGGCAAAGTCCATACTCGTCAGATCCTTGGCTGACTGTCTTCTCAAATCTTCAAATCCTGCACCCTGGACGATACCGAATAGTCCCTGTGTGTCTCGATTCTTATGCGCTTCAAGTCCTCTTTCCGCCCATCTGGATGTTCGTTCCACAGATTTTTTCACGTAGTCGTAACTTTCATCATAAGGTGGGCATTCATCGAAGCTCATCATAATATCCGGTCCCAGCTGATTCTGTACATTGATCGCTTTTTCCGGTGATAAAAAGAGCTTGGATCCGTCGAGATGGCTTCTGAAGTGTACGCCTTCTTCTTTGATATCCCGCAGGTCTGAAAGGGAGAAAACCTGAAACCCGCCTGAATCGGTCAGGATACCCTTATCCCAATTCATGAATTTATGCAGACCCCCGGCTTCTTCCACGATATCAGCACCGGGACGCAGCCATAAATGATAGGTATTGCTCAATATGATCCCTGCACCCATTTCTTCCAGTTCTTCGGGCGCTATGGTCTTCACTGTAGCCAGTGTCCCTACTGGCATGAACATGGGCGTTTCAAACGTACCGTGGGGAGTCGTTATCGTCCCCAGACGCGCCCCCGTATGTTTTTCTTTTTTTTCTAACTTATATGTGACCGGATGATTACTCATTTACTATTCTCCTAATCCTCTTTATACTCTTTTTTCTTAACAAACATGGCATCCCCAAAACTGAAGAATCTGTATTTCTCCTTCACGGCATGGTTATATGCCTGCAGTACGAACTCTCTGCCGGCAAACGCGCTGACCAGCATGATCAGTGTGGATTTAGGCAGGTGGAAATTGGTCAGGAACCCATCCACGACGCTGAATTCATACCCTGGAGAGATAAAAATATCTGTCCAGCCGCTTGTTGCTTTCAATAGGCCGTCGTTCGCTTTGCCAATGGTTTCCAGTGTCCGTATGGATGTTGTCCCCACAGCGATGATACGTCCGCCGCTCTTTCTTGTTTCATTCAATTCTTCTGCTGCCTCTTCTGACAGCTGATAAAATTCTGCATGCATTTTATGTTCATCGATATTCTCAACACTCACAGGACGGAAAGTACCCAGTCCGACATGCAGCGTCAGAAAGACGATTTTAACATCTTTAGCTTTGATTTTATCGAGGATGGCTTCAGTAAAGTGCAAACCGGCAGTCGGAGCAGCAGCAGAACCGTTTTCTTTTGCATAAACGGTCTGATAACGTTCCTGGTTTTCCAGACGCTCTTTGATATACGGCGGTAAGGGCATTTCTCCTAAAGATTCCAGAGTTTCCAGAAAAATCCCTTCATAAGAAAACTCCACCATTCGTCCGCCATGTTCCAGTTCTTCAACAACGGTTCCTTTAAGTCTACCGTCTCCAAAAGAAATAACTGTCCCTTTTTTGGCTTTTTTTGCCGGTTTCATCAGTGTTTCCCATGTATCGCCTTCAGTATTTTTTAATAAAAGGACTTCGATGTGGGCATTCGTTTCTTCCTTCGTTCCATATAAACGTGCCGGCAGGACGCGTGTGTTGTTCATGACCAGTGCATCCCCGGGATTGAGTTCATCCACGATATCTTCGAACTGCTTATCTTCTATTTTTTTCGTTTCTGTAGTCAGTACCATCATTCGTGATGATGATCGATCTTCTAATGGTGTTTGAGCAATCAGCTCATCGGGTAATTGAAAATCAAAATCTTTTGTTGATAAGGTCATCCTGTTTCTCCTTTTATAAATTAATCTGTCATTAAATGTGCCAGTTCCAGATGTTCGTAGGCTTTAGCTGTAGCCATACGCCCTCTGGAGGTACGCTGGATAAAGCCTTCCTGAAGCAGATAAGGCTCCACCATATCTTCGATGGTATCGACCTCTTCTCCGATATTGGCTGAAAGAGTATTCAGTCCCACCGGCCCCCCATTATAAAGTTTAATAAGGGTGGACAGGAATTTCTGATCCACGATATCAAGTCCCTCATGATCCACTCGCAGGAGATCGAGGGCCAAAGCTGCGATCGGCTCCGTTACGACCCCTTCACCTTTGACTTCTGCATAGTCGCGGACACGCTTTAATAAACGGTTAGCGATCCGAGGGGTTCCTCTGGATCGGCGGGCTATTTCATACGCGCCTTTTGTGTTTATGTCTGTCTGGAGGACACTCGCCGACCGAAGGACGATATCCTTAAGCTCATCTTTATGATAGTACTCCATATGAGCCAGTATGCCGAAACGGTCTCTCAAAGGCGCAGAAAGCGAACCGGCTCGGGTCGTTGCACCTATCAATGTGAACGGCGGCAGCGGAAAGTGCACCGGATGTGCCGTGTCACCTTGACCGATAATGATGTCGACATAGAAATCTTCCATTGCAGAATACAACATTTCTTCGGCGATACGCGGCATGCGGTGTATTTCGTCTATGAAAAGAATGCCGCCTGGCTCCAGATCGTTGAGCAACGCAACTAAGTCGCCTGGCTTTTCGATAGCCGGACCGCTTGTTGTTCTTATATCGGCATCCATTTCGTTGGCAATGACCATAGCCATAGTTGTCTTACCCAACCCTGGCGGACCATAAAGAAGGACATGGTCCAGCGCTTCTTCTCGCAGTCTTGCTGCTTCGATATATATCGCTAGCTCTTTTTTTATTTTCCCCTGACCAAGGTAATCGGCCAGCGTCTGGGGTCTTAGCGACCGCTCGAGAGAGTATTCATTCTCATTCAGTAGCTGGTCAGAAGTGACGTGCTGATTTTCTTCCATATCTTTCTCCTTTTAAACGAGTAGGACAGCTTTACTTTTTCATCAGTTTGCTTAATGCTTCTCTTATATAGGCATCTGTCGTGAGCTCTGAATCTGTATCCAGCTGCTTGCGTACCTTTTTCACATCACGGCTGGTATAGCCTAGAACAAGCAGTGCTTCCATCGCTTCTTCAAAAGCTGCATTGCCGGAATCGTCCGTTCGCTCTACAGAGATGTGTGTCTTGGTTTCTGATGTATCGAATTCCGACAGTTTCCCTTTCAGATCCAGAACGATCTGAGCCGCTGTTTTCTTGCCGACGCCTGGAAATTTCGTTAGATAGGTTTTATTTTCGTCTTCGATCGCCTGGACGAAGCCGTTGTGATCTTCATTAGCTAAAATGGCCAGCGCAGATTTTGGACCGATCCCTGAAACGTTGATCAGTTTTAGAAAAAGGTTCTTTTCCTGAAGCGAAACGAACCCGAACAGATTCATGGCGTCCTGTTTCACGTCATGGTATATATAGAGTGTTTCTTCATTATTCAGCTTTTCAGAGTAACGGAAAGGGTTGGCCATCAGTATTTTATAACCGATATTGTTTGCTTCCAGAACAACATAACCCGGGTAAATATGCTCGATCGTTCCTTTTATGTATTCGTACATATCATTTCCTCATTCCACTTATAGTCAATCTATAATATTATAACATAAAAACATCTGTTCATTAAACAACTCTATGAACAGATGTTTCTATATTTCTAGTTTCTATTATTCAAATTCAGCTAAATATTCTTCATATCCTTTTTCTTTCAACTCAGATTTCGGAACGAATCTCATTGCCGCAGAGTTGATACAGTACCTCAGCCCGCCTTTATCTTGCGGTCCGTCCGTAAACACGTGTCCCAGATGAGAATCTGCTTCTTGACTCCTCACTTCTGTCCGTTCCATACCAAAAGTACGGTCTCTTTTTTCTTTCACTGTGCGTTTCTTTATAGGTTTTGTAAAAGATGGCCAGCCACATCCGGCATCATATTTATCGTTTGAGGAGAACAGCGGCTCTCCGCTAACGACATCGACATAAATGCCCTCTTCGAAAAATTCATCATATTCCCCTGTGCCTGGTCGTTCTGTCGCGTTGTTCTGAGTCACTTCATATTGAATCGGAGTGAGTTTTTCTTTCAACTTTTCTTTATCTTGAGATCCTGCCATAGTAATTCTCCTTACTTGTTGAATAGATCGCCTAAAGCGTCTTTTGCCTTATCGACAGCACTATTGCTGCCTGAGCTGTTTTTATTATCAGATGAACCGCCAAGAACGGAAGACAAGATATCTCCATAACCAGAACTTGATGACTGCTGCTTCACATTATCTGTCAAACCGCCAAGCAGCTGGGAAACACCTGAACCAGTTAGTGACTGGCTATTCGTGCTTCGTTTAGCCACCATGCTCAATGCCAGAGGTGCAAGCATGGACAAAACAGATTTGACTTTAGATGAATCTGTGCCTGTTTTTTCAGCTACGCGTTTTTCTACTTCCTGTTCATTGGATCCGAATGCCATGTTCAGCAGGCGGTTCCCTTCGTTTTCGTCCGTGTTCTGCAGCAGGTGGTTCAGATTGTCTGTGTCATCGTCAGCATGTCGTGATGCGGTGCTGGCCAGTTCCTCTGAGGCTTTGGAATCTTCAGAAGTTCGCTTGTTCAAGCCGTCCATGATCATTGGCAGTCCCATTTGTGCAATCTTCTGCACGGTCGATGTATCCGTGTTGGCTCTTTTCGCTACTGAATCTACACTATTCTGGTTTCCTAACTGGCTCATGATCATTGATACGATATCCATAGTTGATTCCCTCTTTCTTATAATTTGTCTAAACGCTCTACTATAATTGTAAGTGAACAGCAGGCGAAATAGCAATTAAATCAACTTTTTACAGATCAAATAAAGAGGACCCTCGTTTTAATGAGGATCCTGGATACGTTTAAACATTTTCTCCATATCATTCGTTGTGAAGTTCACTGTGACCGGTCTGCCGTGCGGACAGTTATACGGGTTTTTTGTGTGTCTCAGCTGCCTCAGCAGTTCTCTTGCTTCTTCATCAGACAAATGATGATTGGCTTTTATCGAACGTTTACAGCTCATCATGATCGCTGTCGCTTCTCGAAATTTATTCACAGTCAGCGTTGACTTTTCAAGGAAAAAGTCGATCATTTCTTTTATCGTCTCTTCGACTTGTCCAGCAGGCATCCACGTTGGATGATGCCTTATGATGAAACTGTTCTGACCAAAATCTTCAAGGAAAACGGAAGCTTCGGCCAGCTTGTCTTTATTCTCTCTGATCGTGATCGCTTCGTTGGAAGGATACTCGACGACTATCGGTATAAGCAGTTCCTGAAGTTCCGTTCCGGACTGATCGATGGTGTCTCTGTAATATTCGTACTTGATTCGTTCCTGAGCAGCGTGCTGGTCAATGATATACAAGCCTTCCTCATTTTGAGCAAATAAATAAGTCCCGTGCATCTGCCCGATATACTCTAAATCCGGGAACTGTTCAATTTGTCCATTGAAACTATTCACTTTCTCTACTGTCTTAAGTACCGGTTCTTCATGAGTGTCCGCTTTATTTTCAGAAGGGAACCTGTATGTCTGGCTACTCTCTTGACCAGTGTCTTCGTAACTTCTAGAAGCCGATTCATCTACAAAATGCTTAAATGCCTGAGGCGTTGAATCCGACTCTTCTTTATCAGGATCATCTTGTTGAGGGATGTCGGATTCACCAGCTGATGTCTGAGAAACAGCCGATGTGTCTTCGCGGTCGAAAGTGAGCCGTGTCTGTTCATCTTTCGGATACTGCACTGAACGGTTTGTGCGCTGAGTCAGATTGTCCAGCGCATTCGGTATCCTGACTTCCTGATCCATTCTCTTTTCTATGGCCGAACTGATCAGCTGTCCAAGTTCTTTCTCATTACTGATACGGATCTGCTGTTTGGTCGGATGCACATTGACATCCAAAAGCTGTGGATCGAGCGTGACATTGATGACCGCAATGGGATAACGTCCGATCATCAGCTTGGATCCAAAACCCTCCACGATGGCTTTATTTAAGATAAAGTTCTTGATATACCTTCCATTGATGATCACCGTGATATATTTGTTGTTGGACCGGGTGATTTCCGGCAGAGATACATATCCTGTCACGTCAAAATCAAAAGATGTTTCTTTAATTTCACGCATCTTTTTAGCGATACTCACCCCGTACACACCGGCGACAGCCTGTTTCAGATCACCATTTCCGACCGTCTTGATCATGGTATTTCCATCTGAAACCAGTCTGAAGGCGATTTCCGGATGGGAAAGAGCCAATCGATTGACGGTATCATTAATGTGAGCCAGCTCAGTCTGCAAAGTTTTGACATACTTCAGTCGGGCAGGGGTGTTGTAAAAGAGTTCTTCAACTTTGATATTGACCCCTTGCCTGGAAGAAGATGTCCCCTGATCAACGATCTCTCCGCCGTGAATGACGAGCTGAGCACCTGGTTTTCCTTCTTCAGCCGATTCGAGGGTGATTTTGGAAACCGAAGCAATACTTGGGAGGGCTTCCCCTCTAAAGCCCAGTGTGCGTATCCTGAACAGATCTTCATCTGAAATCAGTTTAGATGTCGCATGGCGTTCGAAAGCTGACACCACTTCTTCTGAAGGGATCCCTTCACCATCATCAATGACCTGAATACTTTTCAGTCCCGCTTCTTCAACAAACACCTCAATACGTGAACTACCGGCATCGATGGCGTTTTCCAGAAGTTCTTTCACGACCGAAGCCGGACGTTCGATCACTTCACCGGCCGCGATCTGATTGGCCAGTGTGGAAGACATGATTTGGATTTTAGCTGTCATTTTACTCAACCAACTTTCATTTCTATTCCTGATCCTTCAATTTCTGCTGCAGTTCACTTAAAATCTGTATGGCATCCAATGGCGTCGTTGCCAGGATATTCATTTTCTCAAGCTGTTCGATCACAGCTTTTTCGTTTTTATCCAGTGATCCGAATAAGCTCAGCTGTTCCTGAGACGATGCTTGCGTCTCCACCTCAGTCGTTTGTCCTACTTTTTCATCCTCAAATAAGTGTTCTTCCTTCATTTCCAGCTCGTTTAAGATATTCTCAGCCCGCTTGAGTAAAGGATGCGGCAAACCGGCCAGCTTGGCAACCTGTACACCGTAGCTTTTATCAGCCGGTCCTGGGAGCATTTGGTGAAGAAAAACAAGGTCTCCGTCTTCTTCTACTGCTCCGACATGAACATTCTTCAGTTTAGGCAACCGTTCATCTAAAACAGTCAGCTCATGGTAGTGGGTCGAAAACAGCGTTTTGGCTTTGATTTTGTCATGCACGTACTCGATGATTGCTTCTGCCAGAGCCATACCATCGTAGGTTGCAGTGCCTCGTCCGATCTCATCGAATAGAAGCAGACTTTTCGGTGTGGCATTAGCCAGCGCCTGGTTCGTTTCCGTCATTTCGACCATAAAGGTACTCTGGCCGCCGATGAGATCATCCATGGCACCTATGCGGGTATATAACCGGTCAAAAATCGGCAGCTGCGCTTTCTCTGCCGGTACAAAACAGCCCATCTGCGCCATGATTATGGTAAGGGCGAGCTGACGCATATAGGTGCTTTTACCTGACATATTCGGACCGGTGATCAAAAGAACAGATGTCTCGTCGATCAGTTCCACGTCATTAGGCACATAAGCCTGCTCTCCCATGACTTTTTCTACTACAGGATGTCTGCCTTTATAGATCGCCACATCCTGACTATCCAGCGAAAATGACGGTCTGACGTAATTGTACTCTTCACTCACGGTCGCAAAGCTCTGCAAGACATCGATATGTGCGATGACTTTTGCCAGCTGCTGAAGGCGGTCGATTTGATTCTTCACTTGATTTCTGACTTCAACGAAAAGCTCATACTCAAGATTTTTGGACTTTTCTTCCGCTTCCAGGATCAGCGATTCTTTTTCTTTTAGTTCAGGCGTGCTGTAACGCTCAGCATTCGTCAGAGTCTGCTTGCGTTCGTAGCGGCCTTCTTCCAATTTAGGTACATTCGCTTTAGAGACTTCGATATAATAGCCGAATACCTTATTGAAGCCGATTTTAAGATTCTTGATGCCTGTTGCTTTACGCTCGCGCTGTTCCAGTTCAGCCATCCACTGCTTCCCGTTGGTCATCGCTTCTTTATATTCATCCAGCTGCTGGTGGTAACCCTCCTTTATTATCTCGCCGTCTGTGGTCGACAGGGGCGGCTCATCCTCGATCGCCCGTTCGATCAATTCTCTGACGTCCTGGATCGGATCCAGCTGGTTTAAGTAAGCTGACCAGTCGCCTGAGTCATTGAGCAGTTCCACGATTTCTTTGATCAAAGGAATCTGTTCCAAGGAATGCTTCAGTTGCACAAGGTCTCTAGCATTCACAGTCCCAAAGGCTGTTCGACCGGCCAGCCGTTCCAGATCATACACTTTTTTCAGTATCTCTTTTAAATCGCTTCTTTCGAAAAAGTGATTCAGCAGACTTTCTACAAGATCCAGTCGTTCTTCGATATTGTTTTTCTGTATCAGCGGCTTGTCCAGCCAGGACTTCAGCATGCGTCCGCCCATAGCTGTTTTCGTTTCGTCGAGCAGCCACAGCAACGTCCCGTTCTTGCTCCCGTCTCTTAAAGATGCAGAAAGCTCCAGGTTCCTTCTTGCTTCCTGACCAAATATCAAAAACTGGCTGGTCTCATACTCTTCGATCTCCTGAAGGTGATCCAGTCGGCGCATCTGCGTATCAGAAAGATAAGAGAGCAGCAGATCGATGACAGGTTTCAGCTTTGAATGTTCAAACTTCTGTGTGAGATGAGACAGCTTGTGACGGACTGTTTCTTCCCCAGCATGTGAAATGGACATGTTCCATCTGTTCTTCAGCGATTCCTGCATTTCCAGAAATTTTCCCGGCAGAAAGATGACTTCTCTGCAGTTCAGGGAGGTAAGTTCGCTGATCGCTGCACCTGTTTCTCCTACGTGCGTGACTTTCATCTCTCCCGTCGTCAGATCTGCCAGTGCGATCCCGATCGTTTCATCCAGCTCCATGACAGCCGCGATATAATTATTTTCCTTCGCATCGACCGCTTTCGACTGCATGACCGTTCCCGGCGTCACGACCTGTACGACTTCCCGTTTGACCATCCCTTTGGTCGTTTTGGGATCTTCCACTTGTTCACAGATCGCTACTTTGTGTCCCATGTCTATCAGGGTATCGATGTAGCCTTTTGCCGAATGATGAGGCACCCCGCACATCGGGATCTGTTCATCGGCATTTTTATTACGGCTCGTCAAAGTCAGTTCCAGCAAGCGGGAAACTTCGACAGCATCTTCAAAAAATAATTCGTAAAAGTCACCTAAACGGTAAAATAAATAGGCATGCGGATATTGCTTTTTAATATCCAAATACTGCTGCATCATAGGTGTCTGCTTTGTTTTCTGAGGCACTTCTATCACTCTCTCATTGATTTCTATAATTCAAACAATGACATATCATCATCGATTCGTATGGGCTTGATTTTCTTGGCTCTACCCGTTTTGTCGTCTATTTCGATAAAGCAGGCATTCAGTCTGCTTCTTCCTTTATCAGGCACTTCAAATCTTTGAGGCATCTGAGTCGTGAACTTATGTAGTATCGGCTCTTTTTTCATCCCCAGGATCCCGTCATAGAAACCGGTCATCCCCACATCGGTCTGATAAGCGGTCCCGCCTGGCAAAATACGTGCATCGTTAGTCTGAACGTGCGTATGTGTTCCGACCACTGCAGAAACCTTGCCGTCCATAAACCATCCCATGGCTTCTTTTTCACTCGTTGCTTCAGCATGGAAGTCGATGAAAATATGGCTGGTTCGCTTGGCTGCTTCTTCCACAAGCTCCTGACCGACCCGGAAAGGATCCTCATAATCTCCCATGAATGAACGTCCGTGCAGATTGATCACGGCCAGTTCCAGCTGGTTGATTTTAATGTAAGCTATCCCTCTTCCCGGAACCTTAGCCGCTTCGGGATAATTAGCCGGCCTTATTATTTTCTTTGCATCATCGATAAAGTCATAAATTTCTCTCTTGTCCCAGGTGTGATTGCCCATCGTGACCAGGTCTACCCCTGACTGGAGTATTTCTTTGTAGATTTTTTCAGTGATCCCGCGGCCATCTGCGGCATTTTCACCGTTCGCTATCGTTGCCTGTGGCTTGTATTTATCTTTTAATCTGGGAAGCCATTCGCTTAATTTTTCTCTCCCCAGTGAACCAACTATATCTCCGATAAACAGCAGTTTCATCATCATTCCTCATTTCTCGTCGCTTTATTCATTTTACCAGTTTTCGGTCCCTAAAATCAAAACAGAGTGAGCAAGCTCTTCTCTTTAGAAAGCAGTCTTATTGCACCCCGCTTGCCAGGCCATTGATAAAAGCAAAGAGTAGTCAGGACCTATGAAGACATTTTGCTTGAAGTGCTTAGTCACCGACCTGATCTGCATTGAGTTCGACAATTTTATATGAAATCTGTTTGCTCAGAACTTTTATGGGACTGAGTAAGACATTTCAGCGTAAAAACTGTCCGCTCAGAACTTTTATAGAGCTGAGCAAGACATTTCAGCGTAAAAACTGTCCGCTCAGAACTTTTATAGAGCTGAGCAAGACATTTCAGCATAGAAACTGTTCGCTCAGAACTCTTCAATGACCTGAGTAAGACATCATTACTCAAAAAGTGTTCACTTATTTGCGGTTAGGATCGTGAGCAATACATTTTAGAGTTTATAATGCTCGCTCGTCGATTTCTTAATGGCTGAGTAAGACATTTTGCTGATTCATGTGCTTACCCAGTGAGACCCGGCATAGCGAGCATGTCATTGTCCACTGGAGCCAAAAGACGCTGAATAGAAAAAGGTCAGCCAAGAAGTAGCACGACTTCTTTGACTGACCTTATGATTCAACTCTTATTTAGCATATTCAACTGCTCTAGTTTCGCGTATAACCGTTACTTTAATATGTCCAGGATAGTCCATATCATCTTCGATTTGTTTACGTACATCTCTAGCTAACTTGGATGCCATGCTGTCATCCAATTCATCTGGTTTAACGATGATTCTAACTTCTCGTCCAGCCTGAATTGCATAACTTTCTTTAACACCTTTGAAGCTGTTAGAGATTCGCTCTAGATTTTCAAGTCGTTGTAAATAATGCTCCAAGGATTCACTTCTTGCGCCCGGTCTGGCAGCAGAAATAGAATCTGCCGATTCGACTAAGACAGCAATGACTGAAGTTGCATCAACATCACCGTGGTGAGATGCAATCGCATTGATAACTGTTTCATTTTCCTGATATTTCATTGCTATTTGTGCGCCGATCTCAACATGCGAACCTTCTACTTCACTATCTAGTGCTTTACCTATATCGTGAAGCAAGCCGGCACGTTTCGCCAGTTGAACATCTTCGCCTAGCTCAGCAGCCATTACACCAGCAAGTTTTGCGACCTCGATTGAATGATTCAATACATTTTGACCATAACTTGTTCTAAAGTGCAAACGTCCGATAATTTTCATCAAATCAGGGTGGATCGAGTGAATACCAAGCTCAAACATGGCTTCTTCACCGATTTCTCTAATTCGTTCGTCCATTTCTTTTCGTGATTTTTCTACAGCTTCTTCAATCCTGCCTGGATGGATACGTCCGTCAGAGATCAATTTCTCTAACGCCATCTTAGCCACTTCTCGTCTAATCGGATCATATCCGCTTAGAACGACAGCTTCAGGTGTATCATCGATAATTAGGTCCATACCAGTCAGACTTTCAAGCGTTCGGATATTACGTCCTTCGCGTCCGATAATACGTCCTTTCATATCATCATTCGGCAGATTGATGACACTAACAGTCGACTCAGTGACCTGGTCGGCAGCACAGCGCTGGATCGCTTGAGTGACAATGTTTTTCGCTTTTCTATCAGCTTCAACTTTTGCCTGATCCTCATAACGTTTCACCATGATGGCCATATCACGTGTCAACTCTTGTTCTGCTTGTTTGAGCACGACAGATTTTGCCTCTTCTTCTGATAAACCTGCAATACTTAGAAGTTTTTCGTTCTGCTCTTCTAATAAGTCTTTTGCAGCTTGCTCCAGCTCTTCCACTTTTTTCTGACGAGCAGATAGTTTATCTTCTCTGCTTTGCAATGAACTTTCTCTTTTATCTATAGTAGTCTCTTTACGCTCCATGTTGTCTTCACGCTGCGCAATTCGGTTTTCTTGACGAGACACCTCAGATCGGCGTTCTTTTAGCTCCCACTCAATTTCTGTTCGATAAGAATGGATTTCTTCCTTTGCCTCCAGCAACGCTTCCTTTTTCAAAGTTTCAGCTTCTTTGTTTGCGTCTTCAATAATGTCTTCAGCTGTTTGTTTAGAATTAGCTAATCTTTTTTCATAACTTTGTTTCGTAAAATAAGATCCTGCGACTAAACCAATAATTAAAGTAACGATAGCGGCGGCTGTTGAAAGTATTATATCCATCTCATCACCTCCGTATCATTATTTAGTTTTTTCATGCAATAAAAAATAATCAGATATCTCATTAACTGATAATATCGTATTTAATTTGTAGTACACGATGACGTTTGCTTTGATAATTAAAGCAACATACTACTCTAATTTTATAGTTCTTTCGTTCTTCTGTCAACATAGATTTTACTCTGCCCGTTTTATTTCAATGATGAGACTGACAAAAACGGCGTTTTCTCAAAAAAAGATTGAATTCCTATCTCACCCGGTAAGCGAGTATAGAAATTCAATCCAGAGATCAATCTATCAATCTAATTCTAAGGCTTCCGGTGCAGCTTCTGCATCTTCTGCACTTTCTTCAACAGGAAATTCATCACCGACACCATAAGCCGTTCTGACTTTTTTCTCGATCTCGATTCTTAATTCAGGGTGGTCCTTAAGATACTGTTTAGCATTTTCTCTACCCTGTCCGATTCTTTCATCACCATAAGAGTACCATGCGCCGGCTTTTGTGATAATATCCACTTCTGCACCCATATCAACGATTTCTCCGATTTGGGAAATACCTTCACCATACATGATATCGACCATAGCTGTTTTGAATGGGGGCGCGATTTTATTTTTAACTATCTTGATTTTCGTACGGTTCCCTGTCATATCAGAACCGGATTTAATGGATTCACCACGTCGGACCTCTAAACGAACGGTAGAATAGAATTTCAGCGCACGTCCACCAGGTGTTGTTTCCGGGTTACCAAACATAACGCCGATTTTCTCACGGACCTGGTTAATGAATAAGGCGATCGTCTTCGTTTTATTGATAGATCCGGAGAGTTTACGCAGTGCCTGAGACATCAAGCGTGCCTGCAAGCCCATATGAGAGGCACCCATTTCTCCATCGATCTCTGCTCTAGGAACCAGTGCCGCTACCGAGTCGATAACAACGATATCCACCGCTCCACTTGAAACCAGGGCATCGGCGATTTCCAGCGCCTGTTCCCCTGTGTCAGGCTGAGATAAAAGTAATTCATCGATATTTACACCTAATGCAGTAGCATATTTTGGATCCAAAGCATGCTCCGCATCGATAAACGCGGCAATACCGCCATTGGCCTGAACAGATGCAATAGCATGGAGTGAGACCGTCGTTTTACCGGAACTCTCGGGTCCATATACTTCAATGATCCTTCCACGAGGATACCCGCCTATACCTAAAGCTACATCCAATGCGAGTGAGCCACTTGAAACACTTTTGATCTGTGTATCGACTTTTTCTCCCATTTTCATTATAGAACCCTTACCGTAAGCTTTTTCTATTTTTTTCAGTGCTGTTTCTAACGCTTTTGCGCGATCATCTGCCATTTATTTTCCTCCTGTAATCATCACTATCTAATACGAGATTATCTTGTTCTTTACTCTCTATATTTTAAGCTTCAAGGAGTAAAAAATCAAGTGTTTTTCGAACATTTATTCGCTTTACTGATCTTCGTCATAATTTAGCCGTTTTTCGATCGGCTTATCTAATATAAGACGTCTTACCATATCATGAGTATTCAGAACAGCGAGTCGCCGGTTTTTGTTGCGCTTGTAACCGAAATGAAAATGCTTGGCAAAGGAGGCGTTTCCCTTGTATGACAGGCCAATATAAACAGTACCTGGTATCTGCCCTTCCAAAGACCCCGGACCTGCTACACCAGTCAAGCCCACTCCAATATCTGCCTCAAACATTTTCCTGGAATTTTCAGCCATTTCTATGGCACATTCCGGGCTGACTACTCCAAAGTTGTCGATGGTTTTTTGAGAAACATTTAAAACATCATGTTTTTTTTCTGTACTATAAGTAACTATGCCTCCTTCAAATACTGAGCCAGCTGATATATCCGACGTAATCGAGCTCAGAAAGGCTCCGCCAGTCAGACTTTCTGCTGCAGTAATGGTCAAGCCCTGCTCCATGAGTAAATCTCTTACAACTTCATCCAGCTTTTTTTCTCCATAGCCAAAAAAGTAATCAGTCAGAGGTTCCAGTATCTGCGACTCGACTTCATCAATGCACCGGTTACCTTCTTTTTCCGTTTCTGCCCGTGCAGTGATCCTTACAGTTATTTCTCCCTCATTGGCATACACAGCTACTGTAGGATTTGTCTGACCTTTAACTACTGCTTCGATTTTCTTCGCTAACTGAGCTTCAGTTATGCCGAAAAAGCGAAGCACACGTGACACAAGGACCTGCTTGTCAAGAAGCCGTTTGATCAGTTCATCTTTCAAATGATTCTCGACCATAGGTTGAAGTTCATCAGGGGGCCCTGGAAGTAGGACATACTGATGGTCACCATGATCCAGCATCATACCTACAGCTAGTCCTGTATCGTTTTTCAGCGGAGTGGACTCAGCCAGTATCAGTGCCTGGAGCTGATTGTTTTCAGGCATTTCAAAATCTGAGTTCTTGTGATAAGTAATGATCCGGTCCTCTGTCTCCTCGTGCAGGATCAGATCCATATCCAAATGATTAGACATCGTCTGTTTCGTGATATCGTCTTCTGTCGGTCCCAGTCCTCCTGACAGAACAATCAGATCCGCACGTTCTTCTGCCTCTTTCACAGCTGCAGTCAGGCGGTCGGGGTTATCACCAACAGTGACATGATGATAGACTTCTATTCCCAATGCCGCCAGTTCCCTGGATATAAAGGCCGCATTCGAATTCACGACCTGCCCGAGTAAAAGTTCTGTTCCGATCGAGATGATTTCAGCTCGCACTGTGATTCCTCCTAATATAACTATTGTCCAGTTAAATAATTTCTCACTTTTTATTTTAGCATAAGCGCAAACTTTTTTTCGATTTTAGCTATTTCAGTATGTGTAAAGTTAATCTCGGAAATTCATTCTAGAAATCTGAAACGCTGTTTTTATTTTTTCTCTTTCTCAATCGCTTGATCGCTCTTTGAGCTCCCAAAACGATTGAGAAAGAGGGTTCTAACTAAACATTTTTTGCAATTGTCCTATAGGACTTGATGAAGAGCTGTAATTAGCTATACTCCCAATTTTTACACCGATTGATGGTTTTGTCTTGCTCTTCTTCAAAGCTGCTCGTACAGCGCCTTTGAACTCCGGTCGGAGTTCCGTTAATAGTTTGGGAATCTTTTCGGTTAGCGCTCGGAGAAACGTTCCGTTCTTTCGTGCAGAAATGATCGCTGCGACATTTCCAGCACCTTTAGCTGAAAACCCTCGGCCTTGCCGTTTCATGCGATAACTATAAGGGCGATGATTACTTTCACATACACCTAGTCCTCTGTTTACAGGTAAGTTTCTCATTTTTAAGGGTTTAAGACTGTCCCAATTTCTATATAGGTAGGCTTTTAATTTTGAAAGTTCTTCTTTATATTCCGTTGCTTTTTCATCGTTGCCTTTGATACGACTCTCAGTCGTCGCTATAATCGCTTCAACCAGATCCAGATTGTATGTACGCACAGCTTTCCTCATTTTTTCTTCCATTTTTTTATCAAAATACATCCGTTGTTTGATTTTTTCATTGACATGATAGGCATCTCTAAAATGCTCATGACGCTGGCATTTTCCGATAATCCGATAGAATTTATCTTTATCGTAACCACTACCTCCATCACTGTTAGAGATGACAATCGTTTCCCGTAAGTCATAGATTGATTCCAGCCATAGACTTGCGCGTTTAAATGCTTCTGAACTCGATATAGTGCTCTCGAACATTCTCGAATTAATTAAAACGGGCCTTTTCTGTTTGCCTTTATACTCAACACCTTCATGGAACTGAACACGATGAATTTCAGGACGTTTCTTTTCTTTACCTTTAGTGAGCATTAAACCATCACCTTCGATAAACAGTACTGGCGTCTTAGTCTTGTCCTTTTGAGCCGTTTCGTCTTGAAGAGGGGCCGTATCCGTCCATTCTTGGATAGTTGTACCTATTTTTTGAGTCATCTTATGTATAGTCGTATGGCTCAATGAAAACGGCGTAAGCAGATCAATCGCTTCTTCGGCTTTGCGATAAGTTCCATCAGAAGCTATTTGAGCTGCTTTCATTTCGACAAGAGGAGAATGGCGTTTACGTGGCTCTAGGCCGACAGCTTGATCAAAAGGAATGACACTTTTTTCGCCTTCTTTTCGCATACGATGTCTTGCAATCTCTACAGGACCAACGGTCATGTGAAGTGTACGCTTAGGTACATTATCAATTTCATATCCCTGCTCTTTATATTTCGGAAGCAATTCTAAATCAATCTGTTTAAAGGCTGCGTTAAGCAATTGTTGATTCACCTGTTGTAAAAGTCTTTCCAGGGCTAATTCTCCTTCTAATAATGTGGAAGAAGCCTTTATCGTTTCGATGATTTCTGTTATAATTTCATTCATAAGAAGACCTCTTTCTCTAGCGTTGTCGTTATCTCTAGATTAAGGGTCTTCTTTCTTTTTGTCTAGGTCGGATTTTCCCTCTTCCGATATTTATTTTACACATAGGCTATTTCAATTAAAAAAGCTCAAAAAGTACAAATGACTTTTCGAGCTTCTTTTTTATTTAATTTTTATTTTGAAAATGTTCCTTTAAAAACGAAACGGGCTTCATAGAAATATAAAACACCCGAGTAGATGGTGAAAAATAGACAGATGTATAATAACAAGATACCTACAGGGATCCCTGTAAAGGCAAGCGGAAAATCATCCAGGAATAAAAAGATGATCGCCAGCATCTGTGTATTTGTTTTTATTTTACCAGGCCAGCCGGCGGCCATGACCTGCCCACCCTGCTCTACCAGCAGCAGACGCAGACCGGTCACCGCCAGTTCACGGGAAACAATGATGGCAACGATCCAGGCTGGAGCCAAAGAAAATTCGATCAGGAAGACCAGCGCCGTCATGACCAGCATTTTATCAGCCAGAGGATCGGCAAATTTGCCGAAGTTCGAGACGATATTCATTTTTCTTGCTAAGTATCCGTCCAGCCAGTCAGTAAAACTTGCTACTGAAAAGACGATAGTTGCAATCAGATAATTGATTTCTATATTTGAAGAAAGCACTTCAAGCGTTCCCCATTCAAAGGGTAAAACCAAAATAATGATAAAAATCGGAATTAAAAATATACGAAAAAGGGTTATTTTATTCGGTAAATTCACTGTCAAAACCTCCGGATTCCTAAAAAACAGACCAGTTGTCAAGCTTCAAACACTGGTCTAAAAGGACTGTTTATTCAAATTCTATAGTAACTTCTTGTCTCACTGCTTCAGCTTCTGACGTGTTATATGGCACTTCCTGTCCGTTCAACTCGATAGTCGTGACAGCAGCATTCCCTATAACGATACTTACTTCAGCTACATTCTCGTCAAAGGAACCTGAAAGGGATTCACCATCAGCGATGAGCCCTGAAGCTGTTTCCCCGTCGATAGTGATGCTTGACCAGGAATCGCCGCCTTCAGCATTCAAAATAATGGTCTGTTCAGAAGGATGTGGTCCGGATACAGTGTATGTTGTGGACGTTTCTGTACTGCTGACTTCAGTCAACGTCTGTGACTGGTCTTCAACAGACTCTTCTTCATCTGCAGTTTCTTCAGTATCAGTGTCAGTCTGTTCGTCATTCACTTCTTCAGTTTCAGATTCTTCCTCCGGATCACTAGCAGCTTCCTCATTGTCATCCACTTCAATGACTGTTGAGGGTTCGTCTTCATTGATAAAAGAATCAAGGTCAGAATCGCTACCCGTTGTAATGGCCAAATATATTGCAAATACAATCGCAACAACCAGCAGAACGATAAGCAGCGTCGGAAGACTATCTCTAAGAGTAGCTACAAAGCCACTGTTTTTAGTTTTTGATCGTGTCTGTGTTTTATGAACACTTTTTGAGTAATTACTGTTGTTGGTCTGAGGTAACGCATCCATATGTTCTCTTATCAGATCGTCACCATTTAAACCGACAGAATCAGCATATTGTTTGATGAAAGCACGAGCATAAAAGTTGCCGGGCAAAACATCAAGGTTGCCTTCTTCAACAGCGATTAAATAGCGTTTTTGAATTTTAGTCTTTTGTTGTAAGTCATCAAGTGTGTATCCTTTTGCTTTTCTTGCTTCTTTAAGTTTATCTCCTATTTCGTTCAATCGATTTCACCTACCTAGCATAATACTTTAACGAAATATTCTGATTGAGAAAAATACTAAATGAAAGATTCCATTTAATCGGATCCCATCTCTCAAAGTATACCATACGAAATAAAGCGAGTATAGAGCATCCAAAGGATTAAAACTAAAGGTTTTTTAAAATTGTTTTACAGACTTTTTAATTATTCAAAAATGAGTGAATCATCAGTTCGAACTTATACGTCCCTCAATCCATCTTTGGTTTGACTGTAAAGACAGAAATACGTTCAGATTTAAAGTAATCTTCAGCAACCACCTTCAACTCTTCAAAAGTAATCGACTTCAATACAGAGAGATAGTCAAAAACAGAGACCTTATCAGAGGGCAGGTCGATAAACTGATGCGCGATGTAACCAAGAGAATTCAGATCCTGAATGTATTCACCGATCAGTTTTTTCTTTACTATAGAATAGTGTCCAAACGTCAAATCAGGATTTAAGCCAGTATTCAACAGTATATTTTGAATACTTCCAGCCAGCTCTTCCGGATTTCTGGAATCTCCACCTATACTGACATAATCAAATCCTCTCTCAAAAACATAATCATAACTGAAACTATCATCGATCAGGTTATCATTATACAAGGATAAGTAAGTAGCCGAGGTTTCACCAAAAAGTAAATCCAGGATAATTTCCATACAAATGACATGCCGGAAAGCCTCTCTCTCATTCAACTTATAGTAATGACCTTTGACCCCCACACTTACCTTCGCCAGGTTTACGGTTAAATGAACTTCTCTGGACTTTGTGATCGGCTCTTTTGCCTCAGTTTTTATACGGCGCTCTATTTTCATTGGCAGTGGAAAGACTTTCTTTGTCTGATTATCCTTGATCCATTGAAGTGTTTCAGCTGGATCTATGTTCCCGACTATGATCATCTGCATATTGTCTGGATGATAAAATGTCTGATAATTCTGTTTCAACATCTCTACAGTAACTGACTGAACACTTTCAGTTGTCCCTGCAACATCAATACGTACAGGATGCTCAGGATATAAGTTTTCAATCAATCCTTGGGTCAGGGCCCACTCCGGATCATCTTTATACATCTGGATTTCCTGTGATATGATACTCTTTTCATCTTCAACTGATTGATGAGAGAAGAAAGGGTCTTGGATGAAATCCAGAAGCGTTTCGATATTTTGCCTGCCATTAGTGGTAAACGAGCAAAGAAAGGCCGTCTTTGTATTACTTGTATAGGCATTTACTGATGCCCCTTGAGAAGAGAATACCTGTGAAATATCTCCTTTCCTGGTCTCAAAAAGTTTATGTTCCAGAAAGTGTGCGACACCGTAAGGAAAGGCATGATATTCTCTTTCTCCTCTTGGTATGAATCGATGGTCAATGGATCCATATTCAGTAAACAAAACAGCGTAGACACTATTATAGTCACTTTTCGGTACAAGCTTAACGGTCAGTCCGTTTTTTAATCGTTCACTGTAAATAACCTCATTTAATTCTGCGTATGTCTTTATATCCACTAGTTGTTCTCCCCAATTAAATTAAATATCGCTTCAAGATTTATCGATTCTGCCAGATGAGACACGTCTTCTCTCTCCACACTGTCGATCCTTCTTATCCAGTCTTTTATGGTCAAATCCCCTTTTCCGATCAAAGACAAACTGTAACGATTCTCGATCATTGCATGGGGAGAATCATCGATTTGATGCAGTTCACTCTTAAGTAATTCTTTTGTCTGAAACAGCTCATAATCTGTAAAACGCCCCTCACGCATTTCCTTCAGTTGTTGCAGTATGATTGTCTGAGTCTTTTCCATATCCTTAAATTCGATACCTGCTTCAACAGATAATAACCCTCTAAATGCATCGATATCACTTGAAATGGCATAAGCGATATTTTCTTCTTCTCTTATAGTCTGAAAGAGCTTTGAATGAGTCATCCCGCCAAACAGTCCATTAAACACTAAACCTGTGCAATAAAAATCCTCTTGGTAATAGACAGGTGTCGAAAACCCCATAGTCAGTATAGTCTGATTGATATCATGACTCTCTGTTTCTTCTTTTAACTCTCTATGTCTATTTATTTTATAAAAAGGGTCTCTCCACTCAGGGTCTCTAGGATGAAAATCAAATGCCTGCGAGGATGAGAGGACTTCCTGTTCAGACACATTTCCCACAATAAAAATATCGATTTGATCTTCATGGATCATTTTTAGATACGTCTCATAAACTTCTGATGAAGCCACATCATTCAAATCAGAAATCTGGCCATAGCTCAGCATTTGATGCTCAGGTGAATCAAAATACAATGTGTTCAATTTATCATCTGCATACAATGCTTTATCATCGTACCTTGATAAATAGTCATCTCTTAACTTTTCTACTTCTCTTTTAAAAGTGGCATCATGAAATGCCCCATTATATACGTTAGGGAAAAAAATCACCTGACGCATAAAATCCATCACCTTTTCAAAAACACCAGTTTCTTGAATGATTTCCTCATCTATACAGTCCATGTGTAGTGATAAAACATGGTAGTTGCCATATCGTGAAACATCAGTAAAAAAACTTGCTCCATACAACTCACTTAGCTTTTTTCTAAAGTCTATCTGTGTCGGGTAATATTTACTGTTGATATCCATCATATTGGCTAATAGCGTGCGCCTGGTGATCTGATCAGCTCCAAGTGGTGATCTGAATTTCAGTTGTATCGATAAAGTCTTGAATTTAGTCGTAGGTAGAATATGCAAGTATATTCCCTGTTTTAGTTTTATCATATTTTCCTCCGTTAAGATGCTGATCAATTCTAATTTAAAGTACTAAAAATACGGGATCCCTTAAGAAATCCCGTATCCCAGTGACTTTATTTTACGAACCTGACCAGTTCATCAACTTTATCTGTCTCTTCCCATGGCAGTGAAATATCGGTTCTGCCAAAATGACCGTATGCAGCCGTTTGTCTGTAGATCGGTCGTTTTAGATCCAGCATTTTTATGATTCCGGCTGGTCTCAAATCAAATATATCTCTGACAGCATTGATCAATACTGAGTTAGCTACCTTCCCTGTTTCGAAAGTGTCAATAGAAATGGACACCGGTTGAGCCACACCGATTGCGTAAGCTAACTGCACTTCAACTTTCTCAGCCAGATTTGCAGCAACTATATTCTTGGCAATATACCTTGCAGCATAACTCGCTGATCGATCGACTTTCGTGGCGTCTTTACCAGAGAAGGCCCCCCCGCCATGACGTGCATATCCACCATAAGTATCCACAATAATCTTTCGGCCTGTCAAGCCGGCGTCTCCCTGTGGCCCTCCTATGACGAAGCGACCTGTTGGATTAATATAATACTTAGTATTTTCATCGAGGTATTCTTCAGGAATAACTGGTTTGATCACTTTTTCCAATATGTCTTCCTTAAGTATTTCATAAGTGATATCCGGATGATGCTGAGTGCTGATAACAATAGCGTCTACACGGAACGGTTTATCGTCTTCATCATACTCAACGGTCACTTGTGCTTTGCCATCAGGTCTGAGGTAACCAAGTTCCTTGCTTTTTCTCACTGAAGCCAGCTGTTTTGTCAGTTTATGACTTAAAGAGATTGGAAGAGGCATCAATTCCTCTGTCTCATTCGTTGCATAGCCAAACATTAGTCCTTGATCTCCGGCACCTATCTTATCTAATTCATCATGAACTTTAGATTTATATTCTACCGAATCATCAACACCCACTGCAATGTCGGGTGACTGATCATCTATGGAAACGAGCACCGCACATGTATCCGCATCAAAACCATATTTGGCTCGGGTATAGCCAATTTCTCTGATCGTATCTCTTGCAACTTTCTGCATATCTACATAGGTTTCGGTTCGGATTTCTCCCGCTATCAGTACAAGGCCAGTCGTCACTATCGTTTCACAAGCGACGCGGGCTTCCGGATCCTTAGTCAGTATCTCATCTAAAATAGCATCACTGATCTGGTCCGCTATTTTATCCGGATGTCCTTCAGTAACTGATTCAGAAGTAAATAGTCTTTTTTCTGTCATTTTTATTCCCCCTTAATTTGCGGTTACAAGGCTTCCGACCGGTTGTGGCCGTCCTATCGGGAATTCATTGTAAACCTCTACCATTTTAACATATAATACATCAATATTCATTGAAATTTAAATAAGATTCAGTATCAAGTCGCCTTATTATTTAACTGAAAAATATGGTAAAATGAAAAAATAGTTCAAAACAAGTTCTTTTGAAAGTAGTGAATACATGTCTCAAAACCATACCCTAACCAAATTCGATAGACTCTATCCATTGACCACAACAATCATAGGCGCTCTATTTGCATACATGCAAACTGAAATTGCAATACTGCCTTTAGCGGTATTGATGATCTATACAACTACACAAGTATTGTTAAAGCGACTACACGATCATCCAGAATCTGAAAAAGTAAGAGCCTTCGTTATATTTATGAATGTTGTGATTTTACTTTATTTTAGTATGCGTTTTTCTTTCTTTCTCTTACCTATTTTTCTGATTCTGACATTCTTTATACAGACAAAGACAATTTTTAATACCATGAAGCTACAACACCTGTATACTTTTCTGTACTCGTATGTAACAGTCATCATCTTCAATCTATTGTCCTATTATCTCCAGGTCCGTTATCTCTCATTATCAGTGACTTTAAAAATAGCTGCCGTTGTCACAACATTTTTACTAATTACAGCACTCGTTAAACTCTTTCTAAAACGAAAAAGTACTTGATAGACAAAAAAAAGACGACAAGTAAGAGGCGGATTGCCAGTTACTGTCGTCTTTTTTGTATGATGGCGCAGGACAGAGTCGAACTGCCGACACACGGAGCTTCAATCCGTTGCTCTACCAACTGAGCTACTGCGCCAAATAAAAAAACGGTCCCGACGGGAATCGAACCCGCGATCTCCTGCGTGACAGGCAGGCGTGATAACCGCTACACTACGGGACCAGTTAAATCTTTATAGGTAACACTGCAAGCTGACGCTCGAGTGTACCATGTCTGTAAATTGCTAAAGCAATAACAGCCATGATAAAGGAGGATGTGGGATTCGAACCCACGCGCGCTTTGACACGCCTGACGGTTTTCAAGACCGTTCCCTTAAGCCGGACTTGGGTAATCCTCCGTTATACTATTAAACAACACATTTTGTGCTGCATCATGACCCCTACGGGATTCGAACCCGTGTTACCGCCGTGAAAGGGCGGTGTCTTAACCGCTTGACCAAGGGGCCTTGCATATATATAAAAGAAAAAACGGAGAAGGAGGGATTTGAACCCTCGCGCCGGCTAAACCGACCTACACCCTTAGCAGGGGCGCCTCTTCAGCCACTTGAGTACTTCCCCATACCAATAATAATTATTGATATAAATGGGCCTAAGTGGACTCGAACCACCGACCTCACGCTTATCAGGCGTGCGCTCTAACCGGACTGAGCTATAGGCCCTAAAAATTCTTATACATTTTGTATAAAGCGGGTGAGGAGAATCGAACTCCCGACAACAGCTTGGAAGGCTGTGGTTTTACCACTAAACTACACCCGCATATCAACGGTCCCGACGGGAATCGAACCCGCGATCTCCTGCGTGACAGGCAGGCGTGATAACCGCTACACTACGGGACCTTGAAATGCTTTAATTCGGACACACTGCGAGCTGACGCTCGAGTGTATCATGTCTGTAAGCTTCTAAAGAAGCAACAGCCATGACATTGCGGAGGCAGGACTCGAACCTGCGACCTCCGGGTTATGAGCCCGACGAGCTGCCAACTGCTCTACTCCGCGATAATAGTAATGGTTAAAATGGACCTTGCAGGACTCGAACCTGCGACCGAACGGTTATGAGCCGTTTGCTCTAACCAACTGAGCTAAAGGTCCGTTAATCAGCATTATTTATAGCGGCGGAGGGAATCGAACCCACGACCTCACGGGTATGAACCGTACGCTCTAGCCAGCTGAGCTACACCGCCATTTTAATACATCGGGAAGACAGGATTCGAACCTGCGACCCCCTGGTCCCAAACCAGGTGCTCTACCAAGCTGAGCTACTTCCCG